>CAZFST010000005.1:0-143269 GCA_964522015.1 uncultured Fusibacter sp.
TCAGCCTAGTCATATCAAGTTATTGCTTGGTTTATTGGTGTGCGAAAGTTGAGTACTTAACTATATTCTGATTCAAATAATAGCCAGTTAACTTAACACTATCATCATATAACTTATTATCTTGGTTTAAAGTTTGTATATAAAGGTCATTCTCTTCCCTTTTTAGATTTATTCTTTGTACACTACAACCTCTCAAGAAAATTTTGGAATCATCGGTAATGGTATTCTCAAATGCCCCCACATCGTATAGACTAAGCGATTGACTACTTGCTAACAATGTTGATGGTATTGAATGTGAAGTGGCTACTACCTCATACTCTAACCCAGATAACAAGTCTAGGTGTAGTGATTTATTAAAGGAAGAGGCTTTCACTTGAATCTTTCTATTTTTCAAACTAACTGTTTCATGTTCATATTTAAACATACTAATTTTAGCATATTCTGCATTAGTAAAACTTTGATTGAACCGAAGAACATTATCGGTGCCTTTTATTTTCACTACTATGTTACTAGCCTTTTCATCGTAATTTATTTCTATCGAACTCAAATCTAGTCGGATAGCCCCGCTGGATAAATTGTAAGTATGCTTGGTCATCCAACTATTATCATTAAAGTAGTCAATATTAATAATAGCGTCGTCAAAAATAATTTTGTTAACAGTAAACAAGCCATTGTTACTCAAAAACTTAACATTACCCGTTGAAGATAAATTTACCTTTTGGAACTCAATTTTATCATTACTGTTCTCAAAAGTTATTGAATATACTTCTTTATTGTCAACTTTCCTCATTTCTATAATTGCTTCAGTTAAACTGTGACCCTCAATTTTTAGAGTATCAACATCAGAATCTTTATATTTGGAATAGAAATAATTACCAATAGCTTTGAAATTCTGATCTGTTATCTCTAGCCAACCATCACTACTTTTAAATACATAGGTATCGTTTCCAACTCCTCCTTTTGCGATAGTAAGACCTTCTCCACCAATCAAGGTGTCATTCCCTTCTCCACCCTCTAAGGTATCATACCCTTTTCCACCACGAAGTATATCGTTATTTTTCATACCATATAGTTTATCATCCCCATCAGAGCCAAGAATGTGATCTACAGAATCTGTACCAAAATGATTTATATATCTAGTACTCACAAATTGATCATTACTATTCAAACTATCATAAAAACTAGACAATCCATGATGATCTTTTTCTTGAGTGCTGTTAATTGCTTGAACAGTTCCTACATGCGACATTGCTCGTTCCTTATATTTTGAATCCATTAATGCGTCATAAATAATTTCAGAAATGCGCGTCCTAAACACCTCACTAGCTAAAATAGCACAAACCTTATCATAAGCAATAGGGTTTTTAGATCTAATTTCACCTAGATAGTCAAGGGTAAAGCCTGAAATTTTGCCCATGACAACACCCCAAAGATTAGAATTTGTAATGTGAATAGCTACAGTTGCAGCTCGATCGGCATTTTTTAAATTAATCAACGATAATACTTCATCAATTTTCCTTCCCATATTTCCTACCAAGTCTTCTTCAACTACATGATTGGTTATATTAGAGTATCTACCACTTATAAAATCGCTGTACTCCGCACCACTTGCTGCATGTAAAGCACCTACGCCATTAAATGTTGTTACCTTAACACCGCTTTTCGTGTCATAATCCAGTTCAAGTGCTACATGTTCAGCTAGTCCACCTCCCATTGAATGACCAGTCACTACATTTGGTGCATACCCAGTTTTTCTCTTTAATGTTCTAATAAATTCAACAGCCATGTCTCTACGCACCATATCTTTTTTGCGAGAGATACTAAGCGGCAACTCTTGAGCATTTGTCTCAATCCAGTCGTCTATCCACTGATTAATTCGTTCTTCCTTTTGATCACTTGTCAACTTTTGATAATCATCATCATTGACATCAATGGATTCAAGTCCAATACTTCCTCTAAAACTAACAACAACTTCCCCTGTTAACTCATTTTTAAACGCAACACCATAAAAGCCATTGTCTTCTTCGTTAAAGATTTCTTTTGGATCGCCTTGATTAGTCGAATAAAGTACACGCCAATTACTCAAGCTGGCTTTCATCTTATCAAAATCGGCATCAATAGGACCACCCTCTTGTACTGGTTCTCCCAGTATCTTTGACATAACGATTTTTATTAACTCATCGCTAAATGGGTTATTATAATTATTATCAAAATTAAATTTCCTTAAATCTAAATAACTAAGACCAGTAAGTACCAATTGTTCAAAATTACTTGCCATCTTTTCTTCCTCCTATCCATTCGTTAAGATTGTCACTTTTACTTTCCACTACTCGAATATAATCTTTCATACTTTGGACATCATTGAATTCATCCAAACTCGTCCACTTGCTCACAAATGTAACGCTCCGATCATTCCCCTCAGGCAAATTAAAATCAAAATCTTCTCCATCAAAATCTTTAAAATCGACACTTTTATCATTCAACCACTTTTCATCATAAATACTCATTGTGATTTCAATTCTTTTGAATCCAAGCTCTTTAAACGTATTCACAAAGTCAAATATTTCTTTATATAGTAGATCTGCATTCTCCTTATTTACATCCTTAAAATAGTAAAAAGTGAAGTTAATAGTCATCTCGTCTGATTTTTCATGCAAAAGCTTATCAAGATCAAAATAGTCTTGATAGCCATCGTCCCATCCATAAACTATCCATTCGGCAGATCCCTTTTCAGGTCCTTGCAAAGCTACTCCGTCACCATCTCCGTCCCACTCAAAATAGACTGAAGATCTATTCTCGCCAAAAACACCAGTGAAAACCTTTTTAGAAATTTCATCAACATATCCATGAATTAGCTCATTAGTTACATGAGAGGCATAAACATCCTCAATTTTACCTTTAATTTCATCAGGTAACTTGTTAGATAAATAGTCCCCTTTATATTCGAGTACAAATAAAACACCACTTTTTCTCGATGTAAAGAAAAACTCCAGACCTTCATCGCTCACGCTTCTAGGTCCACCCTCATCAAAACCTTCATCAGGATACTTTGCATCGAGTAGTTTATGCATATACTCACCTAATTCAACGATTCGTTTTGATTGTTCCTTTTGAAAAGCTGTAAGCTCCACTTTTTCTTCCTTAAAAAGTGCACAACCTGACAAGCCAAGTATTGCCGTTAAAAGCATTGTTACAATAACGATTCGATGGGTTAATTGTTTATATTTCGTGTATATTTTCATATCGCTCCTTTGGATACATGCCATTACAAACGCCAAGCTTCAAACTATTCATTACATAGTCAATTCTAGTGATCAGAAGTTAAGACTACCCAGCCTATCTCAACTCAAACCCATCCTTCACCTCCTCTATCCCCGGTAGAAAGAACTCAATTATCCGTCGTTTGCCTGTCTTTATTTCAGCCTGTGCAGTCATACCTGGGCTAATGGCCATGGTCTTTTGCTCGACTTTTAGAGTGGTGGTTAATGGCTTCACTTTGATTTTGTAGACAAATCCCAATTTGTCGTCTTCCACTGCATCGGGGCTGATATGGCTAATTTCGCCCAGTATGGCCCCGTACTTTTGAAATGGAAAGGTATCTAGTTTGATGTCCACTTGCTGGCCCACTTGAATAAAGCCAATATCTTTGTTCAGTACCATGGCTTCTAGTACTAATGGCGTATTATCTGGAACAATGGTGACAATGGGCTTTTCACTACTGATAATGCCGCCAATGGTGTTAGCCCCAATCCCTTGAATCATCCCATCTACTGGGGCTGTGATAATTTGAAGGCTCAGTCTTTTAGTGATTTTTTCAATTTCTTTTTCTAAATCCATAATGGCTTTGTCTTTAGTGACCAGCTCACCCATCAGGTTCTTTTTGTAATCTACCCCGTTCATGGTTTTTTCGTTCTCCTTGCCAGTCACTTGCGACTGATAAAGGGTAATTTGTGCTAATTGGAGCTCTTTTTCTTGTTGGGTTAAGAGCAGCTCGTTTTCTTTTGCCGTTAAATCATTTTCAGGAGCAGACCCACTGGCAACCAGGGATTTCAACTTAACTATTTCTGCGTCAATAATTTTCAGTTTGGTTTCTGTTAGATTCAGATTTTTTACAGCAATCTCTAGCTCGTTGCTACTTTGATTGATACTTGTTGACAGGGCATTTTGCTTTTGTGATTGGCTGGACTGTATCAAAACGCCCAGTTCCTTTTGTCTTAAAACTGAATCTGCATTCAGGTTCAAATGACTGTTTTCTTTAATCAGTCTGTCTATGGCTTTCACATTGCCTTCAACAGCAGCATTTAAGATGGCTCTTTCCACTTTTGCTATCTCAAGCCCAGAAGTGAGTTTATCCAGTTCTACCTGATTAATAGTGGTATCTAGCTCAATCAGCAGTTGTCCTTTGGTAACGTGTTGCCCCTCTTCTACGTGGATTGCAGTGATCACGCCACCTTCTAAACTCTGGATTACCTTGATATTGCCATCTGGAATGATCTTCCCTTGTGCGGTAGCCACCTCATCTATTTGACCAACAATCGACCAAGTAATGAGGGTGATTAAAAGGATTAAAATGGACCAAATCACTAATTTACCAAGGGGTGATTCAGGGGTTTCTATGATTTCTAGGGCTGAGGGCATGAATTCTGCCCGATAGTCTTTTCTTTTTTTGAATATCATGCAGTGGCCTCGCTTTCAATGTCTTCTGATGTGTCTTGGGTGCGAGGTTGATCGTGCATCTCAAATTGCTGTTGATACAGGTGGGCATAGAGGCCCTTATGGGCTAAGAGTGCTTTTTCTGGTCCAAATTCCACGAGATTACCTTTATCCAGTACCATAATGGCATCTGCACTTCTTAAGGTGGATAATCGATGGGCAATAATCAGGACTGTTCGACCTTGGCAAATCTGGGCTAAGTTTTTTTGGATGATGTTTTCTGATTCGTAATCCAGGGCCGAGGTTGCTTCGTCGAATATGAGGATTTTGGGGTTTGTGAGCAGGGCTCTTGCAATTGCCAGTCGCTGCCGTTGTCCGCCTGAGAGTGAAGCCCCTTTTTCACCCACTTGGGTGTCATAGCCTTCAGTCTGTTCTAGAATAAAATCATGGGCACCTGCCATCTTGGCACAGTACACAATGTCTTCCATGCTTGCGGCTGGTTTATGGATACAGATATTTTCTCTGATTGTACCGTTAAAAAGGAAATTTTCTTGTAGTACAACCCCAATTTGCCGTCTGAGCCAGTAGGGATCTGCCATGGCAATATCAACACCATCAATCAGGATTTTGCCCCCTTCTGGAATGTAGAGCCTTTGAATGACTTTTGAAAGGGTGCTTTTTCCAGACCCACTTCTGCCAACAATGCCAATGACCTTGCCAGGTGGCAACTTAAAACTCATGTTTCTTAAGGCTTCTGGGGCATCCATTCTGTATCGGAAGGTGACATTTTGAAATTCAATGGCCCCATTTATGGCTGGCAGTCGCATTTTTTGCATTTCTGAATAGGGTTCTGGGTGGGCGTTGAAGATGTCTCCCAGTCGCTCTAAGGACACGGCAGTTTGTTGGAACTCTTGCCATAGGTTTACGATTCTCAAGATTGGACCGCTGACATGGCTAGAAAGCATTCTAAATGCGATAAACTGACCAACAGTGATTGCGCCACTGATTACAAGATGAACACCCATCCAAAGTAAGATCAGGTCTGTACCCCGTTGGATGGTTTGACCCACTGCACCTGCGTTGCCCCCAATAATACTAGTCTTAAATGAGGCGTTGACATAACTGGCGACTTTATCTTCCCACCGTTTTTGTGTTAGGGGCTCAAGGGCAAAACTCTTAATGGTCTGTACTCCGCTGACATTCTCAACGAGGAAACTTTGCATGTCTGCGCCAGTGTTGAATTTCTCTTCCAGTTGATTCTTAAAAAGAGGTGAAATAATCAGGGATAGGGCTGCGTAAAAGGGCAATGAACCAATCACCACCCATGTTAATATGGGGCTGTACAAGAACATCACACCGATATAGATAAATAGGAAGAAGACATCCAGAATGGTGGACAGTGGGGTTCCCGTTAGAAAGCGCCTGATATTTTCTACTTCCCGGACCCTTGCAATCGTATCACCCACCCGTCTAACTTCAAAGTAACGAAGGGGTAGCTTAAACAAGTGGTCAAATAGCCTAGCCGATAAAATTACATCTATACGATTGGTGGTGTGTGAGAACACGTAGTTCTTGGCAATGGACAGCAACAATTCAAATAAAAGTGCAATAACAAGGGCAACCATTAGTACTTTAAGGGTGGTGAATCCCTTGTGCATCAATACCTTGTCAATAATCACCTGCATCACAAGTGGCGATGCCAAGCCGATAAGCTGTAGTGCAAAGGCTGCAAGGAGTACATCAATCAGTGCTTTCTTGTATTTAATAATGGTGGGGATAAACCATTTAAGACCAAAAGTGATTTTTCGTATGGCCATGTTTTTATGCTTACAAAGGATTAGTTCTCCTGTAAACCTTTTGTGCAGTTCTTTCTGGTCAAGTTGTTCTGGCTGCCCGTTTTCGGGATTTAAAATTAAGGCTTTACCCTCTTCAAATTTTGCCAGTAGCACAAAACCGCCTTCAGTATCTCCCATAAGACATGGCATGGGCTGCTTTGATAGGGTTTTTGTTTTAACTTTTACGGCTTTCATTTTTAGGTTGGATTTTTTTCCAATCAGGAGCAAATCATCTCTTGTGGCATCTTCGTCTCCTAGTCCAAAGTTGTGATTAATTTGAACTGGGTCTAGTGCGATTTGATTCAGTTGTGCTAACACAATCAGGCTATTAAGTGACTTTTGCATTTTTGTTGTGTTCATTTTTTCTCCCATATGTCAGTGAATTTCCTTGGCAATTCATATTTACTCCGCCGTTCAATGGTTTCAATTCCACAAAAATCCACGAACCACTTGTCAATTTTACCATTTAACCAAGTTAAAACAAGGGGAAACATGTTAATTAATCTGATAATTTAAGAAATTATTACAACTGGATATATTGACATTAATGAACAGTTGTGTATTAGCACTTCTATTTTAGTGAGCCATGGGGACGTTTCTGAGCAAAAAAACGAACAAAAGTTGTTTTTCGCAACAAAAAAGACCTTACAACAGTTACATGTCGTAAGGTCTTTAGTATCCTAATTTTGCTTTCGTGCTTTTATTTTTGTTTTTTTACTTTTATGTTTTGCTTATTCGTTTTCGTGCTCGCCATGATTGTCGTGCTCTTCGTGGGGATCAAAGTCATCTAATTGAGCATAAAGTCTTTTCACATCTGGAAAGGCTTCACCCCTGAGGTTCGCCTTCGAAAAAAATCCACTCTTTTGCTGACTCATCTTACGAAGTTATATAGTCATCAACTAATGCCATTTTTATTTCCCCGCTTCAAAATCTCGTATACCTATGAAATTAGCTAGATACTTTTAAGCTGTTCAAATGACCGTTCAAGAACTTTCGAGTCTTCCCACTTCACTGAACGAATTTGTTCATCAATAAACGAAAAGAGCTTTTCAGGATATTGAATTGCACAAGTTACACCTAAACAGGCTTTAAGTTTTAATAGATTTTTCTTGTCTATCATCTCGATCAGTAACAACCGCAATTTTTGCGAAAGCGCTGGAATCGACCATAGTCGACTGAATTTTATCTCTAAAGAAACTGCCGAAATTATCCTTCCCGCCCACGCCACAAATCAAAAGACATTCATCTTCTTTGCGATACCAATAAACCGATTCCCCTTTGGTTTCATCGTTTTACCTTCACACAGAATCAACTTATTCATAGGCGTACCTCAAACCCAAATTGTTCACGGTTTGCGTAAACATGCCTTCCCATTAGAACCCTAGAATAGGTTTTCAGCTCTCTATTATCCTTTTTAAAAGTTAGCACACTAATATTGTCACTTTGATCCTGTTGTTCATAACCTTGTGTAGCAAGTAATCCATCAATTGCTTCAATGCTATGTGTTGTTACAAAAACCTGAACATCAAATTGTAGTGAAGCTTTCACTAAAAAATTGAAAATGTCATCATAGTATCTTGAGTGAATAGCTGTTTCAACTTCATCAATGAGAAGCACACCGCCTGCTGCTTGCGCAACAGCATTTGCTAAAGACAAAACCTTTTTTATACCATCTCCATATGTTGATATTGGCATATTTCCAAGTTTTGTGTGTTTGATGTATTCAGTTGACCGGCCGTTTTCTTCATTTTTCAATATTAGAAGATCAACAATTTCCGTATCAAATAATTGCAGTATTCTCAAGCATATTTCTTTATAGCCATCATTACGTAAAATACGATCAAACACGAACCCTCTAACATGATCAGTTGGTGAGAGATAAACAATATTTAAAAAGCTATTCTTCTTAATCTCTCTTCCTGAAGTTGAAGCATAGGCGTCAATTTCAACTGCTATGCTTTTTTTCCGACCTGAGATTTCATAACTAATTTCACCACTAAAAGCTTCCACCTCGATTAAATCCGTGTCAATACCACGGATTATGGGACTGCGTTTTGCTGGGTATAATTTTTTTATGACATCGTCTGGATCCATCATGATCTTTTTCTGCTCGCCTACTAATCTATATCCGACACTTTCACCCTTGCAAATTCCGCTCAGTGCTATTTCGTTTTTCGATATATCCTTGGGAAATAAATTAATAAAACTTTCATATACTGGTGTGCCACCAAAGAATGCTGTTGTATCCCTCATCCGTGCGAGCCTAAACATATTAGTCAAGTCATTAGGATTTCTGAGCAGCAGTATTGCTTCCAAAACACTGGTTTTACCACTGTTATTGTCACCCGCTATAATATTAATATGATTTAGAGTCTCAACAGCAAGGTTATGGATTCCCCGAAAATGTCCGATCTGAATACTTTCAATATGAATAGCCATTACTACACCTCCTCATGATCAGCAAATTCAATTATTAAACGTTTTCCAAGACCATCTGCAATTTTTTTAAGGGTTGCAATACTTGGCCTATAGCTACCATTTTCAATTTTACTAATGTTTGCTTGAGAAACTCCAGATTTTTCTGCTAATTGCTTTTGAGTATTTCCAAGTTGCGTGCGAGTACTAACAATTAATTCACAAACTTCCGCTTCAATATCATAATCCAAGTATATTGGTTTATCATCTGTTTCCACCAACTGAACTTCCTTTAGTGCTTTATCAAGATATGACTGTAAGTCACTCATGGTGAACCTCCTTATTAACCTTACTAGATAATGATATGTCATATTCAACATGTCGTCAACAATAAATATATCTAATAGAGTATAAATCGATTTTGCGATGACAAAAAATACAAATGACTCAAAGGGACGTGCACCGAGCGCTACCTAAGGGGAGCACTCGGTGCACGTCCCCATGGCTCACTTTCAAGTAAAAACCGAATCAAAGCTGGTCTTCGCAACAAAAAAGACCATACAACAATGGCATGTTGTAAGGTCTTTGGTATTCTAATTTTGCTTTTGTGCTTCTACTTTTGCACTTTTCTTTATTCGTTTTCGTGCTCACCATGATCATCATGCTCTTCGTGGGGATCAAAGCCATCTAGTTGCGCATAGTGCTTGCCTGTTTTTTGTGCGTAGTCGTAAACTGCTGCTTTTAGAGCTTGCTCTGCAAGCACTGAACAGTGAACTTTTACAGCTGGCAAGCCGCCAAGTGCTTCTAGTACGTCTTTGTTGGTGATATCAAGGGCTTCTGTTACGGTTTTGCCTTTGATAATCACGGTTGCCATTGAAGATGAGGCAACTGCTGAGCCACAGCCGAATGTTTTGAATTTGATATCTTCAATCACTTCGTCTTCTGTGATTCGAAGATATATTTTCATGATATCGCCGCATTTGACGTTACCAACTTGACCTACGCCGTCAGCGTTTTCTATTTCGCCAACATTTTGAGGATTCATAAAGTGCTCCATTACCATTTCATTATACATACTACTTTCCTCCCTTAGTCACAGCTTCGTAAAGTGGCGACATTTGTCGCAAACGATCCACAATGAACACCAATTGCTCAACTGTGTAATCAATATCTTCTTCAGTGGTGAAATCACCAACTGTCAATCTCAATGAACCATGGGCGATTTCGTGGGGCAAACCGATGCCCATTAATACGTGTGACGGATCTAAAGAACCGGATGTGCAAGCAGACCCGCTTGAACCTGCAATGCCTTTGATATCAAGGCTCAGCAGTAATGATTCTCCCTCTATAAACTCGAAGGAAAAGTTCACATTACCTGGATGACGATTGACCGGATGACCGTTTAACTTAATATAGGGAATACGGTCCCTAATGGCCGTGATCATGCGATCTCTAAGACCTGTGGTATGTGCGATATGAGCTTCCAAATTTTCAGATGCCATCACTGCCGCTTTTGCAAAACCGATAATGCCTGGCACGTTTTCTGTACCGGGTCTACGCTTCCGTTCTTGAGCGCCACCGTGGATCATGTTGGCAATTTTAACGCCTTTTCTAATGTAAAGTGCGCCGATGCCTTTTGGGCCGTAAATCTTGTGGCCTGAAATGGACATTAAGTCAATTTTTGAAGCGACAACGTCAATTGCCATGTTACCGAAGGCTTGGACAGCGTCCGTATGGAAAATAACGCCCCGCTCACGACAGATTTCGCCAATGGCTGCCACATCTTGTACTGTCCCGATTTCGTTGTTGACATACATGATGGAAACCATCACTGTGGTGTCTTTAATGGCCGCTTTGAGGGCATCAAGAGAAATGAGGCCGTCTCCGTCTACTGGTAGATAAGTGACGTCGTACCCTTCTTTTTTAAGGGCTTCGCAGGTGTGCAGCATGGCGTGGTGCTCGATTGTGGTTGTGATGATGTGATTTCCTTTGGTAGCGTTTGCAGCCATGACACCACGGACAGCCCAGTTATCTGATTCTGTGCCACCAGCTGTGAAATAAACTTCGTCGCCTTTTGCGTTGAAGGTATTGGCAATGGCTGCTCTTGCATCTGCAACAGCATTTTTAACGTCTCTGCCAAATGAATGGACACTTGATGGGTTACCAAAATGCTCTGTAAAATACGGGAGCATGGCTTCCACAACTTCTTTTTTAGTGGGTGTGGTTGCGGAATAGTCCAGGTAAATACGTTTAGACATGGTTATGCCTCCTCAGTGATTTTTGCGATAGTGAAATGATCTTTCACCATATCTTCTAATGTAATTGACTCAATAACGTCGTCAACTGCTGTCGTAATCTTTTCCCAAATCAGGCGGGTGACGCAGTAATTTGCATTGCCGCAATCCGATTCTTCTTCTAACACACAATCCGATGCTAAAATGGGACCTTCCAGGGTTTTGAGAATGTGTCCCACCGTGATTTCTTTTGGTAATCTACTGAGTAGATAACCCCCATGGGCACCACGGACACTTGTAATTAAGCCTTCTTTACGCAGGGGTAAAAAGAGCTGTTCTAGATAATTGATGGATAAATTTTGAGACGCGGCAATGGACGACAGTGCCACTGGGCCATTGCCATACTGCAAAGCCAGTACAAACATAGCTTTAAGTCCATAACGCCCTTTGGTTGATAAAATCATATGGTCACCAATCCCTACTAGTCTACTTGGAATTCTACTTAAGTATAGTATACCCTACTTAAAGTGTCAAGATTGAATTGTTATTCTTATAACAATATTTTTGGCTAAATACTAAGGTTATGAGCTTTAGTCTGGGTCCTTTTCCAATAACAACTTTGGTGGATTCACCGCAATTGTGATAAATGCTGTGGTGCTGTAGCTGAGAATTACCAGGGCCACTAAGGACCAAAGAATGGCGGAATAATTAAATTCGATGGAAATATAGGTGCCAATTGCTGGTGAAACCATCCAGCCGAGGCTCCCTACTAGACCCTGAATACCGAAGAGCATCCCCCTTTTGCCGGGGTCTGTTTGTTCTGCTGTCATGGCGGTTACAAGGGGTTCTACACCTCCGATAATCAAGAATATCAAGGTGTAGACGATGGTGAAACTGACCAAATTATTGGCGAAATTGACGGCTATGGTGGTGAAGAATGATGCGATTAGCATCAATTTAATCAATAATAGTTTATTGTATTTGTCCCCAAGAAAGCTGATGCCTATGCCAGAGAGGGCCGTGGCAAATCCCACAAAACCATTGATATTGCCTGTGGTTGATGCGGCCCCCACCAATGTGCCGGTGATTTCCTGAACGTATAGGGGGATAAAGGGGGCGAATACGGTTCTGAGCACCCGTTGAAAAAACAGGAGTAGGAGCATTAGCACTATGGTGTAGGTGATAATGCCACCAGGGGATTTAGACTTTGAAGGTTCTATTGCTGGTGCATCTTGGGACGATGCTTCTAAACCTGATAGCTTGTCTAGTGAAGTAGCAGGGACAGAATCGGCATTAGCAGAAATGTTATCTGGAGAAACAGCCTCAGCAACTTTTTCTGGTTTCACAAAAAAGGTTACCATTAAAAAAGCGATAATCATGACAAAGGCACCCACCCAAAAGCTGGTTCGGTAGCCAAAGAGTTCTGCCACGTGGCCACCTAACAAGGGGCCCAGTGAGTAACCAATAAAGGTGGATGAGGATAAAAAACCTAGGGCAAATGATAAACGGCGATTTGGGGTGTTAACCGCAACAAATGCCGATGCCGCTGTTACGGTTCCGGTAAATAGACCCTGGAATAAACGGAGCAGCACCAGGTGCCAAATTTGCTGTGCAAAACCCATTGCCCCGATAATAAAAAACGCTGCGATCATGGCCCGTTGAAGCATGAGTTTTTGCCCAAACCTGTCAGAAAGGATGCCCCAAATCGGGGACATCATAGCCATGGTAATGGCCGGGGCCGCACTTAAAATACCGGTGTAGAGCTTAATAGCCACGGGATCTGTCACCCCTAGCTCTTGTATGTAATAAGGTATAAAGGGTAATCCGAATCCAAAACTAATTAGGGAAACCACCTGTGCCATCCAAAGAACCACCAGGTTGATTTGCCACCGCTGCATATTTAAAATACGGTTTTTAAGATCCATTTATTGCTCCTATTTTGCGCTCGTCATCCTAGTTTACCACAGAATTCGGTACCTGTGGGACCTATAATGTACGGGGCTCAAAAGGTATTTTAAAGTTGAGTAAATGGCGTTAAATGGGTTTGAAAGTTGCCTAACATATTTTTAAAAATCATTTCACCACTTATGAATTGGTGGTAAACTAGTTTATAGACCAATCCAGATTTTCTAAAAGAAAGGCACCCAAATGAACATTCAAATTTTTGGCAAAAAAAAGTGCTTTGAAACGAAAAAAGCAGAACGATACTTTAAAGAAAGACGCATTAAAGTGCAGATGATCGATCTACTGGATAAGGGAATCAGCGCCGGTGAGTTAAAGGCTGTGGCCCAACGCATCGGTCTTGAAAACCTAATTGATCAGACCTCTCCTTTTTACGAAGAAAGTGACCTTGGCTATACCCGAGATCCAGAAACCATCACCAAAATACTCTTGGACTACACAGAAGTGCTAAAAACGCCCATTGTCCGAAACGGCAAGCTAGCAACTGTGGGCTTTGTGCCTGAAGTGTGGAAAACCTGGGAGTAAAACGAGCCACGGTGCACGTCCCCCTGGCTCAAAAAACCGCCTATCATCTCTGAGGGCGGTTTTTTATTTGTGTCATATAGTGTTTATAAACTGCTTCATGCGGGTTAGTACCGTGCCTTCCAGTTCAGCCTTCAGTTCTTTGGCTTTCTCACTGGTTGGCATTTTTTTGAGCCATTGTTCCACAACTCCACGGGCCTCCCGCTTTAGTTGCTGCTTTTGATACAGGCGAACTTTCAAGGACAGCATCACCTCTTGATCCGGATACAGCTGCAAAAATGCATCGCAAACTTCGTGGGACAAACCAAGGTCCCCATGCATATAAAGGGACCAAGCCTTATTTCTTAGGGCCATTTCCAGTTGACTATCAATCCCTAGGGCTTTATCACAAGCCCCGATGGCCCGTGGGTAATCGGCCAATTGGTAATAGCAATAACTGATACAAATTAGCGGATCCAAGGCTTTCTCATCCTTTTCCATGGCCGTTTTCAAGGCGGCGATGGCCCCATGATAATCCTCTAAATCCGACAGGGCATGGCCATAACCATAATCATAACGCCACTGGTCTGGATTCAGTTGGATGGCTCTCAGGTAAGCATCCGCAGCCAGTTTAGGTTGCTCCAGCCTAGTATAACAATCCCCCAACAAGTCAAAACACAAATCCGAATCCTTACCGGCGGTTTCAACGTGGGGCACTAAGATGTCCACCCCTTCTTGAAACCCCTCCAGCATGTAATGGCATCTGGCCAGTGACAAGACCCCTTCCCCATGGCCCGGTTCTTGCTCTAAAATATATTCATAGCCAGAAAGCGCTTGTTCATATTGATGGTCGTATCTAAAGGCATCAGCTTTATAAAGGGCAAACTTCACCGAATGAGCCTGATGATCCATGGCCTTTTGATAAAGCTTATGGACCTCCGAATACAACCCTTGGGCCATTAAAGCCTGAAAACAAACATCGTAAGCAGCCTCAAGAGAAGGTAGGTATTGCAAGGTTTTTTGGGCATCTGTCACCGCTTTTTCAAACTCATTCAGTCCAAACCAAGCCAAAGCACGGTTTTTTAAGATAAACGTGGCATTTGGAAATAGACCAATCCCCTCATTACAAACCTCAATGGCCTCATCAAAGCGCCCCACTTTTGTCAGCGCATGACCATAATTATTGAATAGCACAGGATCAGCTTCATGGTAAAGCAAGGTGTGTTGGTAGGCCAAAATCGCCTCTTCAAAGGCCCCCTGATTATGATAAAGGTCCGCCTGCCTAAACCAAGCCCGCCCATCTTCAGGATGGTTGGCAAGAATCGTTTCCAAATTTTTCTCAACATCCTCATCCGCAATCTGATTGGTCATAAACCGAAGGTCCAAAACCAACATTTCCTTATCAAAATCAGGCTCCAGGGCAAGCTCCCCTTCCAATTGCTTGAGGTAATAGGTCCGATTGCAAGTTAACAGACTCTCAACCTCTTGATTCCCAGGAAAATGCTTAACTAAAATTTCATATGCCCCAACCGCCTCCGCAAAGCGCCCAAGGGACATATAAGCCCTACCTAAGTGAAAACGACTGCCCTGACTAGTGGGTTTAATAGCCAAGGCCCGTTCATAATCAAGAGCCGCAGCAGCCATATGACCCAGTCTAAAGTTTAGCTCCCCACGATAAAAAAACACATCCAGATTTGATGGGTTGACTTGTGCACATTGGTCAAATTGTGTGATGGCAAGGTCTAAGTGTCCCAGGGCCCCATGGCATCTAGCGCTTAAGACCCCTACATTGGTTTGCTCTGGAAATTGTGCACTTAGCACTTCTAATAGGGTCTGGCAGCGGTCGTAGCGGTTTTTCTCAAAAGCATCTTCCGCTACTAAGAGATCATCAAGGAAAGCCTGAGCGCCTTTTCCCAGTGTGGCAATTTCACGGTATTCAATGGTATGAATCTCCCGAATGCAATCAAATAGGTGATTGACAAAAGCCTCTGGCAAATTCACCAGCAGGGTTTCCCTTTGCTCAGTCCAACAAAAAACGCTGTCCAGTTCTTGCCAGACACCCTGGGGCATTCTATAATTGGACATCAAAAAATCCAATAATTTTGTGGCCACTTCACCAGCAGTATCGATATGATGACAAATTCCCTGCTCTAGTAAGCCTCGCCACTGAAGGGGATCAATCCGCTTACCAAAATCTTGATAGAGGTTTTGGACGGCCATCAAAAAACCTTCAACGGTGCTTAAGGTAACGGTGCTTACGGTAACAACGTCCACTTCAGCACCCTGATCCACTTGGGATTTTGCATAATTCATTGCATTTTCGTAGCTTTCCCGCAGCTGCTGAAAGCCCTCTGGATCTTTCTCTGGAGAATACAAAGGCAATAGATTTGAGTAGGCCTGACGAATGGCTTTTGTATCCTTGGTGATTTCAATTTTTAGTTTCTCAAAACAGATCATTAAAAGTCGCCCCCACAATCAATTTGATTAAAGTAATCAGTCACGCGCTTTTGTTGGATTCTTATTTGCAATAAATCTTGGGTATCTAGAGCGGCTTCAAAATCTGAGATTACACGGGCAATCTGCTCCCGCATCTCCCCTTTATACTCTTCGTAAAGCCGTTCGCCTCTGGCAATCAGCCATAGGTTTTCTTGAGCTTCCCGTGGGTGGATTTTCAGGTGAGACAGGGCTTCAAATCTTGATGTCATCTCCTCGGTGGTCATACCCCCGAGGGTCCTTGAAATCATTTCAATCCGTTTGTATCCAGTGGAAAGCACATGGACCTGCACCTCTAAAATCCCGTTGATGTCGTAGGTATACCGTACATCAACACACTCTTGTCCAGCGGGTTTTGGAGGGATTGCCACCAAGAGTTCCCCCAACAAAATATTATCCTTTGAGAGCCGAGATTCACCCTGCAGGATTTGAATCCGAAGCTCCTTTTGCAGGTCGTGCAGCGTATTTAGCCTTTCCACTCGACTGACAGGTATGGTGGTATTTCTCTCGATAATCGGCAGAAAGTGGCCTGACTCGTAGCCACCATTTCTAAGGGATTTGCTGACGTTAGTCCCCAGTGTATACGGGCAGACATCTGTTAAAATAACCTCTTGAATCGGTGCATGTTTCCCTTTTAGGGCCCCTTGAACAGCCGCCCCTTGGGCAACTACTTGGTCAGGATCAATTGTGATATAGGGCATTTTACCAAATAATTTACTAATAAAGGTACGAATCATGGGCATTTTTGTGGCACCACCCACTAAAATCACACCATCCAGTTCTGCTACGTTTAGCTGGGAATCCCGTAAGGCCCTTTCTATTGGGGTCTTAATCCGACTGAGCAGGGGTTTTGCAAGGGCCTCAAATTGAGAAAGGCTAAGCTCTGTAGAAAATGGGGTCCCCTCTATTTCAACGGACATGGTGACGGTATCGGTAAGCCCCAGTTGGCGCTTAACCACCTCAGCTTCTTTTCTGAGTTTTGCTAATTCAATGGCTGTTAACTGGTGCTTGAGTTTTTGGCTAACCCGTAAAAAATGTTGGGCGATAAGCTCGGTAAAATCTTCTCCACCAAGAAAATTGTCCCCCGCCACTGCCCGAACTTCCATAATCCCATTGAATAAATCCAGGATGGACACATCAAAGGTGCCACCCCCTAAATCCACCACTAAAAACCGGGTATCCCCATGGCGTTCGTGGATGCCATAGGCGATGGCTGCTGCAGTGGGCTCAGAAATCATTCGCTCAACTTTAAGGCCAGCTAACTCCCCTGCACGGAGGGTGGCTTTCCTTTGGGTATCGCTAAAATAGGCGGGAACGCTGATTACGGCCTCGGTAATTTCCATGCCCAAGAAGTGCTCAGCGTCGGCCTTGAGGGATTTGATAATCAAAGAGGACAGTTCTTCTGGTAAAAAGACCTGTTGATTCAATTGCCAAGTTTTTTGACTGCCCATGTAACGCTTAAAAATTGACGCACACCGGTCTGGACGGGTCATTTGATATTCTTTGGCCACTTTTCCAATGAGGATATGCCCATTATCATCTACACCGACACAAGAAGGCGTTAAATTTTCATTAAATGCATTTGGAATCATCACGGACCCGCTCTGGGTCCAATAAGAGACCAAACTATTGGTTGTCCCTAAATCTATACCGATTATCATGGCGCACCACCTTATATGTACGAGGATTTATTTAATCTGCCATTAATTGTAGCACAAATTCCAATATTTTAACAGCCAAGACGGGGCGAGCCAGGGGGACGTTTTTGCGAAGCGTTTTCCACATTATTTTATTCGTTTTTTTTGCCAAAACCCTTTATAATGCAAGAAACATTTTAAAATTCTGAAAATTGTATTGACGGAAGATGCCCATTCTTGTACACTAGTTTCAAATCATAGTAAGCCATGACGGAGACAGTTGTTTTACGTACGCAGACAAAGAGAGCCGATGTTGCTGGAAATTCGGTACTGCAGTAAGATTATCATCCCTCCCGAGCTGTTCACCCAAGCGCTAGTGGACCATAAGCCATTAGCCCTAAGTGCAACCGATTAGTCACGTTATAGACTTAGACTTGTTAGAGTCGAAGAGGTGTTGTTTAACACAATTAAGGTGGTACCGCGGGAATAGACCCGCCCTTAAGCTTAGCTTAAGGGCGGGTTTTTTGTACCTATTATTCCTTTAGCGGCCCGTCAAAACCCTCAGGATGCGTTTACTTGATAGTGTCAAATGTTTAATAAAACATTCTTATTATTTCTAGGAGGACTATCATGCCAACTTCACTATTCCAATCGGTTGAAAAAGCCACTCAAATGCTATCAAGCCATGTCCGCTGTACCCCTCTGATCCACGCCAGCACCTTAAGCCAGCGCTGTGGTAATCAAGTTTTTTTAAAGGCTGAAAATCTACAGTTTACAGGGGCTTTTAAAGTCAGAGGTGCCCTCTATAAAATGTTATCCATGGGCAAAGAGGCCCTTGAAAATGGTGTTGTTTGTGCCTCTGCCGGCAACCACGCCCAGGGTGTGGCCTATGCCGCTAGCATGATGGGGATTCCTGCAACGGTTGTGATGCCCCTGCGTACTCCCCAAGTGAAGGTTGCCTCTGCAAAAAAAATGGGAGCTCATGTCTTACTCTTTGGGGACAATTACGATGAGGCCCAAAAGAAAGCAAAAGAAGTCTGTGAGCAGTATCACTTGACAGAAATTCATCCCTTTGACGATCACCAGGTCATGGCCGGTCAAGGTACTGTGGGTGCCGAAGTGATGATGCAACTGCCGGACTGTGATGTGATTTTAGTGCCTGTTGGCGGTGGCGGTCTCTTGGCCGGGGTCTTGGCTTCTGTTAAGCTGAATAATCCTAAAGTACGAGTGATTGGCGTAGAACCCCTTGGCGCCGCTGGTATGTTTAAATCCTTTTACAGTGGCACCCTTCATCACCTTGAAAAAGTCAACACCCGGGCAGAAGGTGCCGCCGTTAAGAATCCTGGCGCTAAGCCCTTTGATATCATCCGATGTCTATGTGATGAGATCGTTGTGGTTTCAGAAGAAGCCATTGAAGAAGCGGTCTGGCAACTGATGCGAGACGAGAAACTGGTGGTTGAATATGCTGGAGCCTTAGCAGTCGCAGCCCTTAGAACATTGCAGCCTCAAAATAAAAAAGTTTGTTGCTTGGTGACGGGGGGCAATATCGATGGGTCGTTAATCTCAGAAACCATCCAGTTATGCCAAACCCGGAGCGAGCAGCCCAATTATAGTCCACAACAGTCAAATACTTCACAACAGTCAAATACTTCACAACAGTCAAATAGTTCACAACCTTTAGTGGCTTTACAACACTTAATGCAACCACAAGCTCAACCATCAACGGATAGGAGGTTACCATGAAAGAACGAGTTTATGCACAGGTCAACGACGGCACCGAAAGTATGTTTAGAGTGATGAGCCTCCTGAGAAGAAAGGCCTTTGAAATCCACCAAATCGAGCTAGTTAAACGACAAGCCTCTCATCTATCGGACCTCACTATCACAGTTGAAAAAAGCCAGGATAGCAATCCCTATTCTGTAAAACTTCTGATTGAGCAACTGGATGGCATCGAGTTTGTAGTCAGTGAAACGGGCAGTGACTTTGAATACAATTTACACAGGGGGGCCCAATGAATGGTGCACAGCTTGTTCTTGAACAGTTATTACTAGAAGGGGTTACCCAACTATTTGGCTATCCAGGTGGCGCTGTGATTCCACTGTACGATGCCCTTTATGATTATCCAGCCATCAAGCATATCCGCACCACCCACGAACAACATGCAGTTCATGGAGCGGATGGTTATGCCAGGGCCAGTGGCAAAGTGGGCGTTGCCCTAGTCACCAGTGGCCCTGGGGCTACCAATGCAGTCACTGGCATTGCCACTGCTTATATGGACTCAATCCCCATGGTGGTGATTACAGGTCAAGTGCCAAGGCACTTAATGGGCAGAGATGCCTTCCAAGAAATCGACATCACCGGGGTGGTTACACCCATCACAAAACACGCCATGATTGTAAAAAGCGCCAGGGAAATCCCCTATGCGATAAGAAAGGCTTTTGACATTGCCACAACTGGTCGTAAGGGTCCTGTACTCCTTGATATTCCAAAGGACGTACTGATTGAACTCCTTCCCCTAGCCCCTGAGTGTAGCCAGTCCCCCTATCTAATACCGGTGCCAGCCCATGAAAAACCCACCTTTTCTCCAAACTATTATCAATTGGCTCGGATCACCGACGCTATTTTAAAAGCTAAAAAGCCCTTGATTTATGCAGGGGGCGGCGTCATCCATAGCGATGCTTCTGCCCTGATTGTCCAGTTAGCAGAAAAGTTAGATTGCCCAGTGGTGAATTCTCTGATGGGCCTTGGGTCCATCGACAGGACCCACCCCCTTTCCCTGGGTCTCGTGGGCATGCACGGCTCAGTGCCCGCCAACATGGCCATGACCCATACAGACCTATTGATTGCCTGCGGTGTCCGCTTTAGTGATCGTGTTATCGGAAAGCCCCAAACCTTTGCCCCCAATGCCACCGTGGTTCATATTGATATTGACCCTACGGAATTTGGCAAGAATATTGGTGAAGATTATGCCCTTCGGATGGATGTGAAGTCGGCCCTACAGTGTATTATCAAGCGGTTTGACCAGCAAAAGCATACCCATTGGCACCGTGAAATCCAGCTGTTTGAACAGCCCCTGCCGGTTGTTTCGCAGACGGTTAAAACCTACTTTGAATATCTTGATGAGCATTTTGAAGGGGCTACCATTGCCACCGATGTTGGTCAACATCAAATGTGGACGGCGCAGTTTTATCCCTTTAAAAGGGCCCGTCAGTGGATTAGTTCTGGTGGACTTGGGACCATGGGTTTTGGGCTTGGAGCGGCTATTGGGGCTACCCTTGCGACGGATCAACCCACCGTTTTGATTACTGGAGATGGGAGTTTTCGCATGAATATGGCGGAGATGCTGACTATTAAGCAGAACAAGCTACCGGTAACGGTTGTGATGTTTAACAATCAGACCCTAGGTATGGTTCGGCAGTGGCAGGCGCTTTTTCAGGAACACCGATTTAGCGAAACCGCCATTGACGATGGAGTGGATATGTGTGCGGTGATGGCAGGGATGGGGATACCCAGCCATAGGGTTCATACACCGGATGAGCTTAAGGCCTTACTGGTAGAACTGCAGGAGTTGCCGAAAATGGCAGAATTGCCGGGGATGGCCCAAAACACCATTAGTAGCCCCCGATATATTGAGATTATGATTGATCAAAATGCAGGTGTTTACCCAATTGTACCCCCTGGTAAATCCTTGGGCGATATGATTATTTAGTCAACCCTCATTTAGCGTCAAAAGTATCATTGCAATTCCAACAAAAGTATAAATGCAACCCACTAACTCAAAAGGAGAACAAAATGAACACAAACGCAAAAGCAGCAAGCACAAACCAGGGACAAGAAGCACCACAACCATTAAAGGTAGCCGTTTTAGGATTTGGATCCCAGGGCCATGCCCACGCCCTCAATCTCAAAGAATCTGGCCACCAAGTCACTGTCGGCCTCTACGCTGGGTCCCCTTCCATTGCTAAAGCCCAAGCTCAAGGATTGACCGTGAAAACCGTTGAAGAAGCCGTTAAATCTGCAGATATCATCGCATTTTTATTGCCAGATGAGCGTCAGCCTAAGATTTATGAAGAAATGGTTAAGCCACATCTTAAACCGGGTCAATGTCTCTTGTTTGCTCATGGGTTTGGGATTCATTATGGCTATATCGCAGCACCACCAGAAGTAGACGTGGTGCTGGTTGCACCAAAGGGTCCTGGGCACTTGGTGCGCAGAGTTTACCAAGAGGGCAAAGGGGTGCCTGCACTGATTGCCATTGAACAAGATGCCACAGGCACTGCTCGGGAACGGGCCATGGCATATGCACAGGGCATTGGTTCTGCACGAGCAGGTGTTTTAAACACCACCTTTAAAGAAGAAACAGAAACCGACCTATTTGGAGAACAAGCTGTTCTATGTGGTGGCTTAACCTCTTTGATCCAGGCGGGCTTTGAAACCCTTGTGGATGCTGGCTACCAAAAGGAAATTGCCTACTTTGAATGCATGCACGAAGTCAAACTGATTGTAGACCTACTCTACGAAGGTGGCTTTGAAAAAATGCGGGATTCCATTAGTAACACTGCAGAGTACGGAGATTTTTACGCAGGGGATCGGATTGTAGACCAACACGTTAAAACCAATATGAAAGCCGTTTTAGAGGATATCCAGACCGGCAAATTTGCTAAACAGTGGATGGACGAAGTCAGCGGTGGCATGGTGGGTCTTAACGCCAAACGGGCTGCTGCAAGAGAACATCAACTTGCCACAACCGGCCAGGCCCTTAGAGAGCAGTTTACCTGGAAGTAAAGCTAAGCGGGACAGGGGGACGTGCACCGCGAGTCTTTTGAATTGATTGACTCTATTGTGTCTCACTCATAAATAGTAAGACATGGTGCACGTCCCCCTGTCCCATTATTAGAGTTTCATTATAGATTGACTAGGACCCTTTTTCCTCCCGTGGTTCGTGCTATAATAAAAAAAACAACTAGTTTTCTTCTAGCAAGAATGCTAAAATTATAGCTGTGCCAACGGGAGGGATTTATATGTCAAAGCGTAACTCATCGTCAATATTTGGCGTCATCGTCATTGTTGTCGGACTATATTTTTTAGCTTCAAATCTTGGCTTACCAATCGTCACAGATTTTGACTTTGGTGATCTGATTGCCCTACTTTGGCCAATGCTATTGATTGGTTGGGGATTAGATGCACTTTCAAAACGGAACTATGTGGTTGGTGCCATATTCTCCTTGCTCGGTGTCAATTTTATGATTGACAACCTCGCAGAGTATCTGCCTTTCTTGTCGCCTTTCACCAATCTAATTTGGCCAGCTTCAATTATCTTGTTTGGCCTTTATATTATGGTGGCACCACCAAAAGTAGCCAGTGCCAGTGAACAGTCCTTTAAAAGTAAAAAAGGTTCACGGCGCTCATCTGAAGAGCGCAGAGAACGTGACGAATCTCGAGCGCAATCTCAAACAAAACAACAAACAACAGTGCAAATTCAAGATCAAGCAGCACAACAACCCACACTACCAACAACAGAACGACTTTTCTCTCAAAAAACCATCGACAGCCAGGTCCTAGTAGATCCTTACGCCGATGAAAAAGCACAGGAAGCCTTAGCAAAAGCAGATCAAACTATTCAAACTACACCATCTACTCCAGAAGATCTAGGGACTAAAGAGCATCCTGCGCTAACGGAAACTGTTAAAGACCAAGTTATCAAAGAACAACCGGTTATTCGAACAGTCAGTCTGTCTAAAGCACCTGATCCTCTTTCTACCACGGTGAGAATTCCAGAACCTGAGGTCAAACCCGTTAAAATGGCACTGGATAATAGCCAAGTGATGACTGCAAACCAGATTCCTACAACAGAAGCACAACCCCAGACTGTACCACAGCAAAAAACAGAAACGGATCATGTGATTCATATTAAATCATCACCTGAGTTTTCCAATGATACCGACTTCTCACCACCTAAAACGCCAAAGTCACATACCCGTATGTATCAAACAACTTTCAACTCGAAAAAATTGACTTTTACGGATTCTGACTTTAAAGAAGGGCTCAATACCATTGACCTGTCTTGTTTATTTGGTGAAGTCGTGCTTTTGGTCCCACCCACCATGGATATCACTTTAAACGCATCTGTCACCCTTGGAGATTTAAATTTTCTAGGCCACAAGTTTTATGGTGTCTCCACCGTGACCGACCATTACCAATCCCCAAGAACCACAGGCAAAACCTTGGTCATCAATGCATCTGTCATCCTTGGTGATGTTAAGATTAAAACGTTATAATCAAAAAAAGGTTATTCTCTATGGAGAATGACTTTTTTTATTATTTACAACTACGGGAAGTCGATGTCTATCAGTGTTAATTAACATTTATAGAAATTATCAGAACATTTATAGGAATTATCAGATTTTAGTTGACTCTTAAGTAGTCACGGGTATAATCAGAGTAAATCTAAAAAGCAATTATGCCGATAATGATGTCAGTGTTTTTATATGCTAAGGAGAAGTGAGATGGGTAAAGATCGATTTGATGAGTATTATTTAATGCTAACTCAGGCAAAAAATCAAGAAAAGCTTGGCTTTGACAGTCAAGCATTGACAATTTATTTACAAATTATCGACAGTTTTTCTCCGGATACTGACAATGCATATGAACGGGCTGTAACCCTACTTGAGAAAAAAAGAGACTTTGAACAGGCTCGTCAAATTTGTGTAAAAGCACTGGAAAAAATCCGTTCAAAGGATATTAAAGGTGATACTAATTTTTATGAACAACGTCTAAATCGCATAGAAGATAAACTAAAAGAAACAATCATTAAGCCCCATTCACCAGTGCCAACATTTTTGAAAAGCAAAACGATTGTCGCTCTAATCATTACATATTGTGTGGCAGCCTTGATTTTATCGCTTCCTGATAAGTATCCTAAATTTACTTTTATCATTTTTACTGGTACGACTGTGGTTTTTGTCATTGATGTGATTCGAAATGCACTGAAAAACATTCTCATCCGATTACAGATCATGTTTTTAATTGTTTCAATCATCTTAACAATTGGTTCAGCTGCATTAGTACCGCCTCCAGATTGGGTTAGATTCCCTTGGAATGGTGAATTTTATAAACTAACAACTGCAGAAGTCCTTGAGGGACCTGCGCCAGTTACTAAAAAGAAGCCCACAGAAAAAGAAGTGACTAATATCTCTTCTGAAGAACTTGACACCTTAGAACAACAAATTGAGAAGAGTTATATTATAAACGATTATGTCCTGACTGTTGAAGAAAAAAATATTGACTTGGCTGTGTTTTTAGCTCCTTCAGTCTCTGAAGATGAAGCAAAAGAGGCGGTTGACGGTCTATTGATAGAACTTAATAGTATCAAAGGCTATGATGCACCTACCGAAAATAAATTAGGGGATTTATACAAGTATTTTAGTGTTTCAATCAAGGCATATGATAGTTTTGGTGTCCTGTTACTCAATGGCCAAGTCAATCGTATGACACAAAAGATTGGATGGCGGTGAGTAGAACTGCCGGCTAGCCTGGATGAGAACTTGAAGAAAAGAAAAGAAAAGAACAGAAAAGAAAAAGGATAAAGATACAGATTGGGATTAAGATTAAGATTAAGATTTAGATTAGGATTAAGATAATGAAAATGAAAATGAAAATGATTATATGGAAAAAGAGACGATTAATCGTCTCTTTTTCCTTTTAAATAGGCTTTTAATATGGCTTCTTCGCCTCTCTCTGAGGGTTTGTAGTATTGAGTACCCTCCAGGGCCGTGGGCAAATATTGCTGTTTGACATAGGCCCCTTCAAAGGCATGGGGATATTTGTAGTCCACCCCATGGCCAAAGGCACGGGCGCCCTTGTAGGAGCTGTCTTTTAGGTGTATCGGCACTTCGCCAACGGGCCGGGTGCCCACATCGGAAATGGCTTGGTTGATGGCTTCGTAGGCCCGATTTGACTTTGGCGAGGCTGCTAAATAGGTAACCGCCTGTGCCAGGGGAATGCGGCCTTCTGGCAGGCCAATGAGGCGGACTGCATCGGCTGCGGCGGTGGCCACGACCAGCGCCATGGGATTAGCGTTACCAATGTCTTCGGAGGCGCTAATCACAATACGACGTGCAATGAACATGGGATCCTCCCCACTTTCAAGCATACGAGCCATGTAGTGGAGCGCGGCGTCGGGATCGGAGCCTCTGATGGATTTGATGAAGGCGGAGATTACGTCGTAGTGGGAATCTCCTCCCTTGTCATAGCGTAGATGCTGCCTTTGAAAACAGGATTTAACCGCATCCATGGTAATTTCGATTTCCCCTTTGTAGTTGGGGTCTGTGGAGAGAACTGCCAGTTCCAGCGCATTCAGCGCTTTTCTCGCATCCCCAGCACAAAAGCGCACCAGCCCGGCAATGGCCTCATCGCTTATCACTGGTGAATAGTCCCCAAGGCCGCGGCCGGTTGTCACAATGGCACGCTTTATTATTGTGACAAGCGCCTCTTCGCTAAGTGCCTCAAGCCTAAAAACCATAGACCTGGAAATTAAAGCGCCATTGACTTCAAAATAGGGATTTTCTGTAGTGGCGCCTATTAAGCACACAGTGCCCTTTTCCACATATGGCAATAGGGCATCTTGCTGAGATTTATTAAACCTATGAATTTCATCCACAAAAAGAATGGTTTTACGGCCACCCAACAAATTATTCTCAGCCTCTAAAATGGCTTCTTTGATATCTTTAATCCCTGCAGTCACCGCATTGATGTTTAAAAATTCGGAACTTGTCATGCTGGCGATAATCTGCGCAATGGAGGTCTTGCCAACACCAGTTGGCCCGTAAAAAATCAAAGACCTCAGCTGATCAGCCTTAATCATCCTTCTAAGCAGTGTCCCCTCCCCTAAAATCTCTTCTTGTCCAACAAACTCATCTAAGTTGATAGGCTTCATTCGCTGGGCAAGGGGCGCATTGCTGGTGGCCTGGGCACTCGCTACTAAATCCAACATATTCATCATAGTTGACTCCCTTTTCATTACGTTAAAAAGCGCCGACAGGTTTCCCCACCAGCGCTTCTATTATATCACAAAGTTTCTTGCATCCTGACTATTAAATCATCACCCGTCTAACATAAGGGGATGTCGCAAGGGATAAGAGTGCACCGTATTCTAAATTAAAGGTAACTGTGTCCCCCACTTCAAGACCAGGTGCGTCAGTCACATCCATAATCAAATGGTCAGAAGAAGCCCCAATAATCTCGATTCTTGAATCCACAGGGATAAGATTAGACACGTTGACATCTTGTCTGCCAACGCTTAAAATGGCCCGTTTACGCAGGCCTTTATCTTCAAAGGTTGGCTTATTTCCAAATGCATCCATGCCGATTTCTCCAATTGGAATAGACGGTTTTTCTTTTAATTCAATAATTTCAGCAACCAATTGAAATGCATCTTGGAAGGTGCCTTCAATTACATCACCGTAGGCGGTTTCACGGCCAAGTACCAAGGCTTCCCCTAAGCGTAGGTTATTGATCCCTTCTGGCAGGCCTTGTCCCTCTGGTTGATCCAAGAGATAAAGACTCGAGGAATTCCCCCCAGACACCATTGAAACTACCACACCATATTGGTCTTGCAACCTTTTAGCGAATGTGACCAACTGACTCAAATTCTCATTTTTTGGCACAACACCGCCGTAGCATGTTAGGTTAACGCCCACACCGTAGATTTCGATGTTTTTGAGAGCTAGGATAGCAGTTACAGTGGCATCAAAATCCGTTGGCCAAATACCCTCACGAAGGTCACCAAGGTCGATCATCAAGATGATTTTGTGGGTTTTACCCTGGATTGCAGCTTCTTGATTAAGGGCTGTAATGGTTGCAATTTCAGAGTTCAAAGAGATATCCACGTAACGAACCACGTTTTGCGCCTCAGAAATCGAAGGCAATCTCAATAGTACCTTAGGTTGCGGGAAACTAGCCAAATTGGCTAAATTCACAATCCGTGAGTCAGCGAAAAAGTCCACCCCACCATTGGCGTAGCAGGCACTTATTTTTGAATCGGCGCAAAAAACCTTGGAAACCCCCATGACAGTCAATCCCTTGGCATGACATTTATCAGTCAAGACACGGACATTCTGTGTCAATTTCTCTGCATTAATTAAAAGTTGTGGATACATGATTACCTCCATTTTTTAGGGGAGCCAGGGGGACGTGCACCGTGGCTCGTTTTTGCTTTCGCCTCTACATGCCCAAACTCTTGAGCATCAGCTTCAGGGCGGATTCTGGATGGACCTTGCTCAGCACCCCAAGTGATGCCATAATATAGTCGTCATCAATGAGGATTTGCGCCTCTGGTGTTGGGTAGAGTCTGTCCCCTTTATTAGCCAGGGCCACCCCTTCCAAAAGGGCTTTTCGCTCTGGTAAGCGGGTCAGGGCACCACCTGTACCGACAATGTACTTGACGCTGGTCAGGTCTTTGCCGACTGCTAGGGTTTTAGTGGAACCACCGTACATTTTTCTAAAGCCACCAGCATGACGCTCAACAGCTCGTAATACCGCTTCTTTAGTAAGCCGTTCAACAAAAATTCTCTGTTGATGGGACTTTGGAATGGGTACATGATTGTCAATTAGGTGCTGGACCTCAGACTCTTCTAGCCCTAGATCTTTCACCAAACGCTCCATACCAATAAGTTCTACAATGTTGCGCATATTGATATAAACCCCTAGATCACCTTCAACTGTCCGTTTGGCAGTGGGTTCAGGACTCAATAAGATTCGATTGATTTCTTCAGACCCCTCCGTAACAGAGTGCAGGTCCGTTGTGGCACCACCCACATCAAATACGATTAGGTCCCCAATGGCAGATTTAAGAAGCTTTGCCGCTTCCATCACAGACCCCGGAGTTGGAATAATCGGGCCATTGACAAGGTCCCTAACCTTAGACATGCCTGGTGCATGAACAATATGCTCTTCAAAAACATCCTGAATCACTTTTCGCGTGGGTTCAACATTGAGCACATCGATTTTAGGATAGACGTTGTCTACGATATGAAGGAGGTTTAACTTGCCCGCTTCTTCAAATAACAATAGCACTTCTTCATGGTTTTCAATGTTACCAGCGTAGATCACGGGAACAGCCATATCTAGACTGAGTATTTTTTCGCAGTGGTCCAGAGCTGTGTCACGTTCACCAAAATCAACCCCACCAGCTATAAGGATGATATTGGGGTTGATTTCTTTTATTTTTTGAAGATCTGTTCGGCGCATGCGCCCTGCGGTTACAAAGTGAATATTGGCGCCGGCACCAAGGGCAGCTTCTTGAGCTGCTTTGGCTGTCATGTCATAAACAAGTCCATGGACGGTCATTTTAAGACCCCCAGCCGCTGAGCTGGTTGCCAATAGTTCCTTGTAATCAATATGGGATTTGCCCTGTCTAAAGGTAAAATCATCAATGGCAGCTTTTAACCCTATTGTCACATCCCCATCCAGTACTGAGGTTGGCGCTTGACCCTGACCGATAAACTGAGGACTATCGGTGCCAATGCCGGTAAATCCGTTAACCACCGTGGTTGTGCTGCCGATTTCTGCAACGAGTACGTCGATTTTCAACATCTGCTCACCCCGTTTTTCAAGAAAGCCTTAAAAACTGGGCGCCTATAATTAGGCGCCCACTGTTTTTTATTATTTTTTATTTCATTCCCAACATTTCCATTTTACGCTTCACTAGGAATGTCGCAACATGTGTTCCTTTGTCGTAACGACCAAAACCTTGGTCCATGCCGTTAGCACGGGCGATTTCTGGAGATACTTGCGTACCGCCAGCACAAATGATCAGCTTATCACGGACGCCTTTTTCGATGGCATACTCGTGGATGCGCTTCATGTTTTTGTAGTGAACATCATCGTGTGAGATGATGGTAGAAGCAAGAATAACGTCTGCATCGTGCTCAATCGCAGCATCTACCAATTTTTCAATTGGGCAAGATGTGCCAAGGTATTCAGCGTCAATGCCAAACTTCTCGATACCGCCATGCTTGATGTCGATAACTTCTCTTAGACCAACTGAGTGCTCATCTTGGCCAACAGTAGCAGCAACAACTTTTAAACCTTGGTTCTTAACGAATGCACGGATTTCATCATCGCTAAGGATTTCTGGGATTGGTGGAATCACCAATTTGTTCATATCCACAGCAAAATCAATTTTGCCTTTTACTTGAACTCTAGTACCTTCAGAAGGGTGCATCATTTCTGAGTGAATCACTTCTGGGTCTTTCATGTTCATGTGCTTAGCAAATTCAAGAGCTGCAAATTCAGCAGTACGCTGATCTGTTGGCAAGAACAGTTCGCATGTTACAGTACCATCAGCCAACCATTCTACTTCTGGCTTAAGCATGTTGGTATTGCGGTAAGCCTCTGTTTCAGCCATACGGACATTAGCATTGTCTGTTTCGTCAAGCTCATCGATAAAGATGATTTTGTCTGGATCTTCAAGTGTACAACCGCCAATAAGGGCAGATGGATTAGCAACTGCTGATGGGTCATACTGAGCCACGTTGTTATTGCCGTAGTGGGCAGTAACAGGTGCCATGTAATCTTCGTCTCTTAGGTAAACAGCACCTGCACCAATACCGCCGTCGATTTTTCTAGCGATACCGTCGCCGTTTCTTTCTGGGAACATACCAGAGTCTACAAAGCTACCTTTTTCAACTGATTCAAAGTAACCGCCCATTTCAATCATGCTTTCAAGGAACAAGATTGAACGTTCTTTTAACTCACGAACTTTTTCTGGCAAGAAGCCTTCTTTTCTAAGCTCGACCATGCTAAGAAGATCGTCCATAGAAACAAGTGTTTGTTTTGCAGTGTCGCAAGCTTCGATATTGTACATGTGCCAAGGAACATTACGGCCTTCATCTGGTGTAATTGTCGATTGGATATCAGCATGGGTCAATCTTGAAATCACCATGTTCATAACGTGAGTAACAGTTGCTTCACGGTTTGAAGATGTGATGTATTTTGTGTTCATTTGTGCACGCATTTTGTATTCATCAAAGAATTCTCTAAGGGCTACTGCGTATGGTAAGTCAAACTTCAAACATGGGGCTGGTGCAGCTGTTGGCGGCACTGTTGACAAACAGATGTTTGATTTTTTCATGCCAACTTTGTGTGAGAACAAGGCATTGATACCATGTTGAACCATGAGTTCAGGCATGACTTTCCAAGCGTCTCTTGCAGTTGCATTGGCATTGTGAGCGCCGTCGATTTGAGCGATATCAGCCCAAGTCATAAGGGTCTTAGACTCAGCAGCATCGATAAAAGAACGAACCATGTTGACGTTTCTGTAAAGAACGTTATACTGTGGGTCTTGGTGAGCGCCGTTTACGCCTTCTTCTGCAAACATAACAGCGATATCTGGACCAGCTGCGCCTGAGATATATGAATGGTAATTGATTGGACGGCCAACTTCAGCTTCGATCAAATCAAGTGCTTTTCTGTGGGCACGAACTTGCTTTCTTGTGATTGGAACGCCGCCAATACCCTGTGGCGAACCTTCAATCAAGCCATCAAAGTGAGACTGACCAGCTGTACGGATCACCATGATATGGTCAGCACCGTGCCAAGCAGCCATACGCATACGGCGTATATCATCTTCAAAACGACCAGAAGCGATTTCTGTTGTGATGGTTTCAATTGGCTGTGGGTCCAAGTTGTCAAAGTATTGAGCAGCTGGAATGCCGATGCCATTTTTAAGTGGTGTAGAGCACTGTTGGTACTCAAACTTACCCATTTTCAAGTTTTCTTGTTTTTCTCTCCATACCCAACCACGTCGGGTAGGTCTGTAGCTTTCAAGGTCTTGAAGTATTTCTCGCACGTCCATTTTGTTTTCAGGTATTAGGCTCATTAGGCACGACCTCCTTTAAAGATTGCTACTGCATCATCCCAGTGCTGTCCATCGATCATTTGTAATCCAGCTTCTCTGATTGAAAGGTTCTTTTCTTTAGCAATGCGGTAAACCACATGGCCAACACCTTTGCCCATAAGACCGCGGTCGATGGCGCCATCTACCAATGGCTTAACTTCCAAGCTGCTAAAGCCCATTCTTAAAAGAACAGAACGTTCAACAGATGGTGATGTATGCGTTTTAGCAAGGTCCAAAAGTGGGTCTGTGATTTGCTCAATCAAATCCCAAAATTTTGCTTTAAGTTGTTCGTCTGTCAAGTCCGCAAGGTGGGACCGTCTTTGTTCAAAATCGTCTTCTCTGACTAATAATCCTTTCATGCTTAACCTCCATTGATATCGAATACTTGAGTCTATCTCAAGTTTATTTAAAGTGCTTATCTTGTGGCGCTTTAGCTTCTATAGCCCAGCTAAAATCTCACGAACATGGGCTTCATCCGTATTGGCTTCAATTGCCAAGTAAGCCAAATCTTCAGCGGTTAAATCTGCAACCGGTGTATCTTTGATGGCATTTTTAACAGAAGAGATTTTTAGTTTTTCCATATCCAAATCTCTTGCTTTCATCATGCTTGGGTGCTCTGGCATAATAATATTCACACCAGGGACCTCATCGTCAGGATTGCCAAAGAAAATGTCAATCCCATTATCTCTTGCAAAGCTTAACTGTGGCTGAATGTGCTTGCCAGCCCCTGTGTATTCTGTTTCTTGCACCACGATAATCTGGTCTTCGTTCATGTCCTGGGCAATGGCAAATGCAGCAACAAGTGCTGTATTACCAGCTGGTCCACGCTCTAAACCTTCAAGTTGCGCCAAGGCTTCTGTCATATAAAACACTTCGCCCTGTTTAACCAGTACGTAACGGTCCATATAGCGAAGGGGTCTTGCCGCAGATCTTGGTACATCTGAACGGTCTGGCATTGTGGTAAAAGGTACACCGAATCCCGTATGTCCCGTTGTAAACGACTTTCGGTTAAACTGCTGATCTGATGCCATGTGTAGACCCGAAAGATCCACACTCGCAGCCACGATTTGCGTATCAAGAGCCCCAGCTTTAATGAGACCTCTGGCCGTTCCAGTCAAATTACCACCACCTGCATTGGTACACACCACCACGTCTGGATCTCTACCTACGCGCTCACGCATTTGCATAGCCAGTTCGTAGCCCAGTGTCTCAACACCAGCAATACCAAAAGGTGTGTAAAGTGATGCGTTAAAGTAACCGGTGTCTTCAAGGAGGGATAAAAAGGTGTAAAAGAGTTCTGGACCAACGGTTAACTGAATAACCTCGGCGCCGTAAGCCTCGCAGGCTCTGGCTTTTTCAATGATTTCTGGTTGACCTACCCCTTTAGAATCAAAGCACTCTTGAACGATAATGCATTTTAGCCCGTGCATAGCAGCTTGTGATGCCACCGCTGCGCCGTAGTTGCCACTTGTGGCGGCAATAACCCCTTTATAACCCAGTTTTTTTGCATGATACACAGCATTTGCAGCACGTCTGGCCTTGAAACTCCCAGATGGGTTACCCGCTTCGTCTTTGATAAAGATACGAGCCCCTTTACCAGGAACAGCAAGCTGACGAGCAAGTGCTGTCATATTTTTGAGTTCGAAGATTGGCGTATTGCCAACACCGGTGTCCCCTTGAATCCGCTGCATTTCTTCAAGTGTATAGCCGGTTTCCTTCATCATTTTTTCGTAATCAAAGCCGATGCCAGCATTTTCAAATGTGGCGTAGTCAATGCCCACGGCTTGTTTCATAATTTCGTTTCTGCGGCTTAGTACCCCTTGGTATGTCATGTCTTTCATCACTGTTGACCTCCAAAAAGCATAGCTCTAAGCTGCTTGCCGATTTGAAATATTTCTGGCACGTGTTTCCCGAATGAATGGGTGTATGTCGGTGCCACTTCAACCAATGCCCCCGTCACATGACGGCCGGTAATGGTCTCAATGGTAACAGTATCTTCTAGTTCACCGTCTGCTAGTAAAAAGCCCCGTACACGCATTTCCAGGGGACACTTTCTAGTGTCCTCTGGGGCTTGCGGCGCACGCTCTTCTGGTGTTAGAACCACTGCATAGACGGTCACATAATCTCCAATTTTGGCCATGTTGACCCCTTTCTGCTCGAACGTTATGTTTAAGGCTTAAAGCAAGTTTTCGATTCTGTCTCTCATGTCGCCCATGATCGCTCTTGGCACAGGAAGGTCAAGCATTGTCTTAAGACCAGGTGATGCGTTGATGATTTGTGGAATCATATTGACGCACATTGCAATTGTACCAAGGCCACCTTCTGTTTCAGGCTTGATTGCCATATTGATTTCTGGGCTACCTTTAAGTGTGATGTAGTCACCAGTGAAGACGCCAACTTGCTCTGGCTCGATTTGTTGTGGGTGGTACATGTCAATTAGAACTTCGCCACCGACATAACCTTGACCAGTCATGTTAACACCTGTTACATGGCCAGCTGCAGCAAAACCGTGTGGTGATTTTCTGTCTACATCTGTCACGATTGGAGCCATTTGTGTTTTGATATCTTCAACTTTCCAACCTACTGCATCGCCGATCATTGTGATTGATTCAGCAAAACCAACGTGGCCAGCCATTGTACCGTTTTCAACTTTTTCCATAAACTCAGAAACTACCATGCCAACCCCCTGCTCTTCCATTACCGTGTGGCCAAATGGAGAAAGTGAGTTGATACGCTCTGCTTTAACAGACTCAAGATTTGTCATTGCGCCAGTCAAGATAACCACTAAAAGGTCCATGATCAGACCTGGGTTGATGCCTGTGCCAAGGATAGAAACCCCATTTGCTTTAGCAATTTTGTCAAGCTCATTAGCAAGGTCTGGATTTTGTGCATGTGGATAAGCCATTTCTTCCGCAGTAGAAATAACATTCAATTTGTTTTCCAAGCAATATTTCAAACGTGGGAACGCTGATTTTGTAAATGAATCTGTTGCGCAAAGAACCACATCGCAGCAACCTTCAGTGATGACTTCTTCAACATTAGCACCAATGATTACAGGTTGTCTGTCCCCACGGCTAATGCCAATCACGTCATACATGTCTTTGCCAACACGGTCTTCGTGTCTGTCACATACTGCCACGATGTCAACGCCTTTTTTACCGGCAAGCATCACAGCCATACCACTACCCATTGCGCCAAAGCCCCAAATTGCAACTCTTACATTTCTTTTCATCGCGTAACCTCCTAAATTGACGTACTCGCACCTCCAAATAGCACAAGCACTTATGCCAACCACTATTGCAAGCATCGTGCCAACTTTTCAAGTCTCATCACCAGTTATTGGTGTATGGTTATGCATCGCATGTATATTTATTCACAATTTCCATGGGTCAGTGCATCTTTAGCAATCGCTTTCCTAGGTCAAAAAGCAACCGCAAAATATTTTGCACACGTAAGTGCAAAATATTTTGCGGTTGATGGTGCTAATAGCACCCGTTTTTTAGGGCTAACACGAGCAACTCCAAGCAAAATCAATATCAGTACACCACGAGTGCAAAATATTTTGCACCATCTTTGTCATTTGCTCACTCAAACATGCAAAGTTCGTGGGCATATCCCAAAGATTCTGATAATGCCGAACAATACATCTTTTTATTTTCTGCCGTTGCGAGCACAAATGCTGCAGAGAGATAATGATTAAAGTCTTTATTGTCTAGTTTAAACATGGCGATTGCTTTTCTAAACAGCAAACCAGACAGAATATGTTGTGGCACTGACCCATCTTGAACAGAAAGGACTTGATCACAAACGGAAATTACTTTTTCATGGTTATCAAATCGATGATAGGAGTAAGCTAAGTTGAAATAGCAGACAGCCAGCAATCGGCGATTAAGTGATGATTTATCCGGATTTTCTTCTAAAGCTGATATCAGTCGATTTAATAAACGTATTGCATCAGTGTTTTTGTTATTCCTTCTGTAGTATGTAATGAGTATTTGGCCCGCAAAGCACTCCGTTGGATAGACATACCGATCATGCAGCATCAACGTTGTATGGCTGGATAAATCAATCAAGAGTGATTCTAATACCTGAATCATCCGGTCGGAGTCTTTTGTTTTTCTTGTCTCCATATTTTTAATAGCATTTAGTAGTCCAGTAAACAGCTCCTTATTCTTCAAGCCGCTATTTGTGTTTAATTTAAAGTCTTCTTCAACCTCTAATAAAACTTGCTTAAGACCTTCAAAATCCACATTACTCATAAGCACACTGATTTCTTTCATCAGTTGATCAGAAAATACACTACGGTTACCGCGATGTTGGTTTAGTAGGGATACTAAGTTAACTTTATAAAAATGGGATAATTCCCATAGGGTTGATATCCTAGGCTCAGATACCCCTTCCTCAATTTTTCGAATGGTTTCCATGGAGACAAAGCCATACTCTTGTACGTGTTTTCTAGAAAAGCCAAGACTTTTTCTGATTTTCTTTAACGTTTGTCCATATTCTATGAATTCCAATTCATAAACCTCCACTAATAATAGGCATTTTAATTCCAATATCTATTGTATCATCAAATTATAAGGAGGTGTTAAATATTAGAAGATTATATTCAGTTTTGTTAGCTGTGATATTAAGCCTTGTGGCATTAGCCAATGGCATGAATTCTGAGACTGCTAAATCAAGGTCCTTAGCAAGTGATGATGATATCATACCGATAATCTTTCAACAACAACAGAAGACGACTTAAAGATGAGTTGATTTCAAGTATTAGGGAGGCAATATATAAGCATTCCAACTTTATCAACCATAACGATTAGTGTAAATTCAATTAACTAGCAGCAAAATCCATATAAAAACAGGAGGCATCAAATGAGAAAATCATTACCCTTAATACTTGCAATAACAATGCTATTCAGTATGATTCCGGCGTTTGCAAATGTAGATGAAGCAAATACAGCGAATAGTCAAGTGATGAATATCGTTAATACAGATATTCAACATGTAAAATCCAAACAATTTAAGGGAACTATTTCAATTGATGATCCCAATGTTAAGGTAAGCGAAGTATTAACATATGATCAAATGGTGTTGGAAATATCCAACGATACAAATTTAACAATAGACCAAGTACAAAATCAAATTTGTGATAAAGTGGAAGTAAGTCCGATTTCCTCTTTGAATCCGTATAAGATTTCAAATGACGAACAAGTACAGGCAACATACTCTCCTACATCCACTGGCACTTACAGAAATATTTCAGTCACTTTTGAAGTGGACATGTTCTATAAGCCTTCAATTAACTTCTACTGCAAAACCAGCGAAGGTGGTAGTTTTTGGGGTATTTCAAGTATTCAATATGTTGACATGAATAGAACATATGATCCTCAATATGGTGTATCTGTTACAAAAGGTTTTGGCGGTACTGTTTATACTAATTTAGAAAATGCAGGTACAATCTACTGGATTGTTAATGGTGATTTTTTTAATAACGGAGTAACAACCATGTCATTTGGTGGTGAATTCGGCGTGAAAGAATTCGGAACAGCTAATTTTTCTATTCAGTATCAAACACAACACTATAAGTATTGCTATGTTAATGGAAGGTACTCTGTGAGCCCTTATTAAACCAATTCCATTTATAAAGAAATAATGAGGATAATAATGAACAGATTCCAAACTCAAATCGGTATTGGCATTGGATTTATAATCATGGCTGTACCTTTTATAATAACTGGACCTTTATTTGTAACTTCAAGAGCTGTGGGAAGTCTATATTTACTTGACTATGTTATAAAAAACATATCCATTCTTCTTGGATTATGGGTGGTATATGACGCTATTAAAAATAGTATGAAGAATAAGTAAGGATCGCACCAACTTAAACCTTTTAATGTAATCCATTGGTTTTAACCTTTGATTTTTAACGGTTTATGTTTTTAGTACTAACACTCACCCAAAGCATTTCTGCTTTTATCCTTATCATCCCCCCACTACGCAACGGTAGTGGGGGGTACTTATTATTATTCTTCACACGCTTAATCAAACATCATTCATGACAAACATTTATCACTCCAATAAATTAATCCCCACCAACAAAGTAAGCCACTCCGCAAGCTTTTTATTATCAGTGGCCCCCCAATGGGTGAAGAGATGGCCAAACCCGAAAGCCCTTTGATAAGAAGTAAGGGACAGAACCATACTGCTTTCTTCTTTGATAGTACCAGTCGCATATAATGATATCTTTAGGGATATTGTTAATGGCATAGCGGGCCCAGTTTTCAAAGGCTTCATACATACAGGAGAACTAGTATATGAAAATTGAAAGGAAGGCTATCATGAAAAGACTAATATTTACACTGTTAGTATTTACAATTATAATTGCAGGTATATCGGATTTGTTAGCAACAAATTAATCTCTAATGTAGATCTAGCAGAGACCCCTGAAACTATTGAAGGATTGATTATTGAATCTCCAGTAATTCTAACTGCCAAAGTAAGCGATAAACATAAGTCTTTAAATTATAATGATGAGAAATATCATTTAACTACCATCAAAGTAAAGGATTTATATCGGGACCAGAATAATCTAATTTCAAAAAATGATGATATCATCTTATTCCAAAATGATTTTGCGGATATTGATCCTTTAGCTAAAAAGAATGAAGATCTATTGCTATTCTTGGTTAAGATTGATGTGCCCGATTATGAAAATGTATACAGAGCTATCGGTCTATACAAAGGCCTGTTCAAAGAGCAGGAATCTGCTTTCGTAAATGAATTATTTGATAACAAGAAATCTCTAAAAATTAATAAGAAAGATTTAAAAAGTCTAATTGAAGCGAATCAGTACCTTCCTAAGCAAAACAAGTCAAAAGAAGAACTAGATCGTGAAGAACAAGCAGAAGAGCAAAATCCTCATAAGAGCACTAAATAACGAACCCCCACTACTCTTCAGCAGTGGGGGTTTTCATATCGCTTCTCACATTCATGATTAAACAATTCTCGTGTTAAGTATTTATCACTCTAATAAATCAATCCCCACTAGCAAAGTAGGCCACTCTGCAAGTTTTTTATTGTCAGTGGCCCCCCAATGGGTGAAGAGATGGCCAAGCATACGGGGTTGATCTTTGTATTTTAATGAATCGTTGATTTGAGCCGCCATAGCTTCTGTGTCCTTAAAGCTTGCGGGCCATACCCGAAAGCCCTTTGATAAGAAATAAGGGACGGAACCATACTGCTTTCTTGTTTGATAGTGCCAGTCGCAGATAATGATATCTTTAGGGATATTGTTAATGGCATAGTGGGTCCAGTTTTCAGAGGCTTCATACATACCGTACTGTAGCATCGGTAGGCTACCATCTAAAAGACGGTCTCCCCACATGAACATTTCAACGTGCTTTTGGTCCACTAAAAACTCGTGGTAGTCGTTGACTGCTTTTGCAAAGAGCACACTGGGGGATTGTCCGCTACAGCGCTGACAGTGAGGCGAAGCGATAATAAACACCTCATCCATACCAACATGAAAGGCATCAGCCTTAAATGCATCAATCAATTCCCCCATCAAATCAAATATAATTGGATTGACACCAGGATGTTGGGGACACCAACTTCTGCAGTAGATGTCCTTATTATTTGGGTACTGTCCCGGGGATTCGTCAAATTCAGGATAGACGTTAAGTAACTCATAATTGTCAGCCGCCCAAGACTGATGACCAAGGCAGTTAATCTCTGGTATAACCCGTATGCCATAGGACTTGCATGTTGTTGAGATCCGTCTGGCCATCTTTGCTGTGAGAGCCCCTTTAGAGGAGAGCTCTGGATGGGTTTCCCAATCAAAATCATACCCTACTTCAATAATTATTGTATTAATCCCCTGTGCCGCGAGTTTTGGTATGGTTGGTATCAGGGCCCTTCCCTGTTCTTCACTCCCCACAAAGGTGTGAATCCCCACCATTAGGGGGGGCTTAGCACGAAAAATAAACGACAGACCCATGAGTAGAATCAGCACACTGATGACAGTGATCCATTCAAAACCCCTTATTTGAGATATTCTCTTTAGTCCAGTGACTCCCTTTATTTGAGCTACTTCCTGCTTTGAGAGTCTCACTTTTGGTTGATGCTTAGTTTTTTTTAGCCCCATTGACGGCTCCAATCTTGGATCGGTACGCAAAAAATTCAATTAATAGCTTGTGATTGGACTGGTTTTTATTTTGTCTTTTTCAATTTATACTGCAAATTCTGACGGGATAAACCCAAACTTTCGGCCACTTTTGTGACATTGCCTGCAAAATGAATCATCCTCGCCTCTATTAAGGCTTTTTCCAATGATTCCAGCTGTTCATTCAAGGTTCCAGTCGTATTTTGGGGTATGGCAGCCTGAATTATTTTGGCCTTATGATCGCTTTCTTGCTCAAACAGTTCTTGCCAGTGGGCTGCAAGGTGCTCCATATGAATCACATGTTCATCCTGAACCATATTCATGGCAGATTCTATAAAGTTCTGAAGTTCTCTAACATTGCCCCGCCATTCAAAGCTTTTAATGAGGGTCATCACTTCTTCTGACATCATCCAAATATTCTTGTGAAGCTTGGCATTAAAATGCCGCATAAAAAAATCCACTAAGAGGGGCAAATCCTCTGGCCGTTCTTTTAAACTTGGAATAGTGATGGCTAAGACATTGATGCGGTAATAGAGGTCTTTTCTAAAGGTTCCCTGGGCAATCAAGCTTTCTGGTGGTTGGTTGGAGGCCGCAATGATACGCACATCCACTGCAATTTCTGACAAGCCACCCAATCTACGAACATAGCCCTCTTGTAAAACCCGAAGTAACTTGGCTTGAAGTCCAAGGCTCATGGAATTGATTTCATCCAAAAACAAGGTGCCCCCATTGGCCTGCTCAAATAGGCCGGGCCTATCTAAGGCCCCGGTAAAGCTCCCTTTTGTGGTCCCAAAGAGTAAACTTTCTAAAAGTGTTTCTGGCATGGCTGCGCAGTTGATGGCTAAAAATGGCCGATCCCGGCGGGTGCTTTCGTAGTGAATACTTTGTGCAAATAGCTCTTTGCCTGTGCCTGTTTCACCCACTATCATCACACTGGAGCTGGTTTGTGATGCCCGTTTGGCAATTTTAATGGCACCTAAATAGAGTTTATTTTTACCAATGAGCATATCAAAGGTATAGTGTTTTTTCATGGTTTTAACATCGTCTGGTTTTAACAGCTGGGACCTGAGCGTTTGCAGCTCTTCGGAAAGGTTAGAAACGTCAGTATAGTTTTGGGCAAGTTCAATGGCACCAATCAGCTGATCACCGTCAAACAGAGGCATACTGGTATTGATGGTAGAGATTAGTTTACCCATGAGATTCAGGTACTTTTGATTTTGTCTATTAAGGGGTTGTTTTGTTTTTAGCACGGTTAGAAGGGTTGAATTCTCCTCTTGCCATCCTTTGTAAGCATCAAGGATGTGCTTATCAAGGACATCTTCGCCTTTCATGCCCTCAATAGATTCCATGGCACTGTTGTAAACAACAGTTATGCCATTGGCATCTACAATATGAACCCCTTCTTCAACATGGTCTAAAAGTGCTTGAAGTGCTTGAATCATTAAATTGTTCTTCATCCCTGCCTCCAAACCCTAATTGCAAATTAACCGAATTTCTTATTGTAAAGTGCCCGAGCAGTTTCTGGAGAATCGTCACCGGTGGCATTTTTAACCGGGGCAAATTCAAGTTCTCGTTGAACCATTAGGGCTCCCATATCTTCAAAATGGGGAAAGAGGTCAAAGATAAAGCTCTCAAACTTATATCCATTAGGTGCTTCAGGAATGTTCAGAGCACCATTAGGTGCTTCAGGAATGTTCAGATCATTATTCGACCAGAATGGGATCTTTTTAGTGGCCAAATGGAATGTTAGGGGTTGATCCATATAGGCTGCAAGGGCTTCTATGGAGAGCAGATGATTGAGGATATTGCCATTTTGATAGACAAGTTCCCCATCTGCTGATCTAAGTTCTGTTGCGTCTTGAGTCATTTCAGAGTATTCTACAATAGCTGGTCTTCCGTGATCATAGCAAAGGACCCCTACTTTTTCTTCTGGTGACGCTTTTTTCACCACTTTGCTGGCCGCTGGTTTTCCAGAGGCAATGGTATAGCCTACAAATACAGGATCTGCCATTTCCACAATCGCATTGTCGACACCGTATAAAAATAGCCACTTAACACCCTGATCCGCCAGAGAGTCCAGTATCCCGTGGCGCTTCATGGCGATGAAACACCCACCATTGCCATCTGGGCTAAGGGCTAGCTGCCCCATATCAGACAATAGAATCTGATTGTCAAAATTGACCGCAGGCATCATCCCCTGTTGAAAAAAGTGAACCGCTTCTTTAGGATAATTGTAGTAGTTTTGGGCTTCAAAGTCTTGAAGGGTTTCTGTATGGTTTGTGTCGCTTGTCATCACATACCAAGGGATGACCTTGCCAGACTCTGCAACTGTTCGCATCAGAGCTTGGGCTTGGAGTGCAAAGAGAGTTTCCCCACCTGGCAGGCCAATTTTAAAGGTGCCTTTTGGGCCTTCGTGTCCTAGTCTGGAACCTTGACCACCTGCTAATAGGAGGACTGCCACTTGGCCTTTTGCAATGGCTTCGAGTCCGATTTTTCTAAAGTTGGCCCGGTCTGAATCCGACAGGACATCAGGTTTTAAAGGGGATATATCTCTTTTGGAATGATGCTGATGGGGATTTTTCACCAGGTCTTGATAGAGTCTGTCAATCAATTGGCAGTCTAGTGTTTGGAGTTGGTTTAAAAATGCCTCTGCCAAGGGGCCACTTAGGCTATTGTAATGGTCAACTAAATGGCCTTGACCATGGTTTTTTAGGGTTTGAAATAGTGTTGTAGTGGTTTCTGACTGAGACATGGGCTTCTCACTTTCAATTTTTATAGTTTGATGGGTTCCCTATTAGTTTACCAAGGTCTGCTACCTGTGTCAAACCGCCAAAGTTATCACCCTTTAATGCTTCTTATATTCTTAAGGGCTTAAGTTGAGTCACATTGGGTATATAACCGATAGTGATTGCTATATGCCCATTGTGAGGTACACATGAAACCCAATACACTTGATAAGAAATATATCTATTTGAGAGAAAAACAGCGGTGCTATTATTGCCAGAAAACCTTAAAGCTTGGGCAAGTCACTTTAGATCATTTTCAACCCCGTTCAAAGGGTGGTTCTTACGACTATTTCAATTTAGTGTCTTCGTGTATGCGCTGCAACCGTTTTAAACGGTCTAGTGTCCCTGATGGTGTGGATTCCCTGCACTTGGCCTTGTTTCATCAGGCTATTGCCGATGGCAAAATCATCTGCGCCGTGGCTCGGGTCAATCGCCATCAATTTTTAGCAATGGCACAGACCGTTCATACCGTCACTTGTTCTGAAGGGGAAAGTATTGCCAGAGGCGATTGGTATGTGCTGCACATCAAGGATAATAAGGTGATTCGCATAGAAGGTTAGTCAAAATAAGCACCCAACTAGGAGGCTATGATGATGAAACTCAGATTGTCAATTCTAATATCCCTAACAGTTATGATCTCCCTCGCTTTCTTATTGGATTTTAAGAGCTTTGCCAATGCCACAGATACACAAGTGGTTCTTCCAGAAGTTCTTCCAGAAATTCTTCCGGAAGCTCTTCCCCTTGTCATACCTCAGATCACCTCTCTTGATACACCTTACTACTACCGTGCTAAAACCATAGGGGACCAATTGGTTAAAATCAATCAACTTTACCCTGAATGGACTTATCTCAGTGTGATTGGCTATTCCCACGATAAAAAACCAATTTACAGTTTAGTGATGTCACAAAATGCGCAGCTGTTTGGACAGCATCCAGAGGCCTTTTATACCACACGTAAGCACTATCTTTTTGAGGCTGGGCTTCACGGTAGAGAGGTTGTTAATCCGGTTGTGATGGTGGCTTTGATTGAAATGTACCTTCGTGCTATGGAGGATCCCAGTGTTTTACCCTATGTGCCCGTTGAATCCCTGCTTCAAAGTAATGTTTTGCATTTTATTCCGCTTTCCAATCCAGATGGCTTTGATCTCTCAAAAGGGGGACTTGGCACCATGACGCAACCGGCTGTCAAATCCCTGACCACAAAGCTTGGTTTGCGATTTTTGAGTTCATTGAAATCCAATGCCCACGGGGTGGATCTTAACCGTAACTTTCCCGATGAGTATTTTGATCAAAAATCTAAGTCGTGGATCAATATATGGCTAAAAAAAGTGAATCAGTATGTATCTAAAAAACCGTCCCTCGCTTTTTATCAAGGTCCTACACCTGCCAGCGAGCCAGAAACGCAGGCGTTAATGGCTTATATTAGTCGCTTTAATTTCCAGGCAACGGTGAGTTTGCACAGTAAGGGCGAAGTGATTTATTGGCGGCATTGGATGCATGATGGGAGTTTTAACCTAACTAACTACGCACTGGCTAAAAGGATTTCCAATTACACTGGTTACAAACTAACCAGTGGTGAGCCATCGGGGGCTTCCAGTGGTTATATGAGCGACTATATTGCCAATACCATGCAAAAACCAGTGATAACCCTTGAAACTTTGGACTCTAATGACAGCTACCATAGCACTTCTGCTGCCCTCTATAAACGGGTTTTATCTGAACTCCGATATGTGCCTTTCGCAACTATGGTTTGGGGCCAGGAGCAATCACGAGGTCAGTACCATCTATATGTAGATCAGCGCTTTATTAGGGACTATCACCAGGAAGCAACAGCTAATGCCTACGCGACTAAGCTTGGTGGCGTCATTCGGGTCAATCAGCAGGAGCCCACCTATATTTTAGACGATGGCATCACCAAATCAGATTTTATTTCGGTGGTGGCAGCGAAACTTCTAAATGAACCTGCCACCAACCCCATGGCTTATGCTCAATCCATTGGCCTAGGCGGCATGGATTACACAGTATCCACCGCACTTGAATCACCGATTTTAATGCAAGAAGCACTGATGATTCTCTACCAAGCGGATACCATAAGAGATCAGCTAAGCCAAAACCTCATTGAATCCCCGTTAAAAGTCATCCCCGCCCCCTTGCCAAATATCTTGCCAGAATCCCTGAAACTCGCAATCGAAAATGCTCTGGGCCAGGGGTATATTGCCCCTGTTGACTTAATGGAAAAGCAGCTCACTACTACCACCTATCTGAAAATTTTAGCCGCTTTGAAATAATAAATATGTTAGAATATCACAACCGCTTAAAAGTTCCATTCTATATAAAAGTTGGGCTGGTCGCTCTAGGGGTGAAGAGTTTATGCTCCTAATTGCGTTAAAAGCAACTCTAATTGAACTTAACAAAAGCCCTGTTGCTCTTCACTGAGAGTAACAGGGCTTTTGTATGATGAATTTAGATTAACGAGCGTACAATGGGTATTTGGCGCAAAGTGCATGAACACGAGCTTTAAGAGCAGCCGGTTCTACAGTTTTGTTTAAGCAGTTAGCAATGATATCAGCCACTTCAACCATATCAGCTTCTACCAAACCACGTGAAGTCACTGCAGGTGTACCCACACGGATACCACTTGTAACAAATGGTGAACGGGTTTCTTTAGGTACAGTGTTTTTGTTAACTGTGATTTCAATATCACCAAGTAATTGCTCAGCTTCTTTACCGCTGATGCCATCAGCGCCAAGGTCGATTAGCATCAAGTGGTTATCAGTACCGCCAGAAACAAGATTGATGCCACGTTTAGTGAGTTCTTGCGCCAGTGTAGCTGCATTCTTGATCACTTGCTGTTGGTATACTTTGAATTCTGGTTGTAATGCTTCGTGGAAAGAAACCGCTTTAGCAGCGATCACGTGTACCAATGGACCACCTTGAAGACCAGGGAAAATAGCTTTGTCGATCATTTTTGCGTATTGCTCTTTGCAAAGGATCGCGCCACCACGGGGGCCTCTAAGTGTTTTGTGTGTTGTTGTTGTAACAAAATCTGCATATTCACATGGGTTTTGGTGAAGACCTGCTGCAACAAGACCAGCGATATGGGCCATATCAACCATTAGAAGTGCATCGATTTCGTCAGCGATTTGTCTGAACTGTGCAAAATCGATTTTACGTGCATAAGCAGAAGCACCGGCAACGATCATCTTTGGTCTGTGCTCGTGAGCAAGCTTACGAACCACTTCGTAATCAATCATTTCTGTTACTGGATCAACACCATAAGATACGAAGTTGAAATAAAGGCCAGAAATGTTGACTGGAGAACCGTGAGTCAAATGACCACCATTTGAAAGATCCATACCGAGAACCTTGTCACCAGGCTTAAGAGCAGCCAAGTAAACACCTAAATTTGCATTAGCACCTGAGTGTGGTTGAACATTTGCGTGATCTGCATTGAAAATCTTTTTAAGACGGTCGATAGCCAAATTCTCTGCAACGTCAGTCACCGAGCAACCACCGTAGTAACGCTTGCCAGGGTAGCCTTCAGCATACTTGTTTGTAAAGACGCTACCAGCTGCTTCCATTACCGCTTCAGAAACAAAGTTTTCAGAGGCAATAAGCTCTAAACCATCTTGTTGTCTCTTTGTCTCGTTTTGAATGGTTGCGTAAATCTCCGGGTCAACAGTTTGCAAAAATCTGTAACTCATGTCATTCCTCCTTATTTTATGAGGTCCCCCCCACTTAAGCGCTGCTTACAATTTTTCTTTTTCAATGTCACATGGTGAGTCGATTGGTTCAGATGGATCAATTGCCTCTGACACAATATTGACCACGTGGGGCATGTAATGCTCTGAATCCGAGGATTTTGCTTCCCAGTACCGTAGGGCCACATAGGTTAGAAACATGGCGAATATCCCTACTGCTGCTGAAATCAGTTCTGGGTTTAGCTTTGGAAAAAACAAATCAAGGGTGATGAATGTACCTGCCATGGCCAAAAGTAATACAAAAAGCGGCAAGAGATAGACATAAAACGCAGCCTTTAAAACATCTCGATCTGGCAACTCAATTTCTACAAAAGAACCAATGGGTGCCTGTAGTTTATTCAGTACTTCAGCGGTGGATTCGGTGTCGTCTTCACCGTGATGACAGCCACCGCAGGAGCCACAGGCCCCATGCTTTCTAAACGAAACGGTTGCAATATCACCATCAATTTTTGTGATCTGACCCATTCTATTCATTTGTCACCTCACTGCGAGAAAACGTTATCCTCGCCTTCTACTATTATAATTGTTATATTGATTTTGATAAGACCAAAAGTGTAAAAAAGTCAAAAATATTATTAATTCTTTGTAATCTCTTCTGGCAAATTCACCAACAATGCCAATTCTTCCAATTGTTTTGATTCTGCAAGAGAAGGGGCATTGGTAAGTGGGCATGTTGCATTTTGTGTTTTTGGGAAGGCAATCACATCTCGGATATTTTCAGTGCCCGTTAAGATCATTGTCAAACGGTCTAGACCAAATGCAATACCGCCATGGGGAGGGGTGCCATACTTCAATGCCTCCACTAAGAAGCCGAATTTATCTTGTATTTCTTCTTCACCTAAACCAAGGGCTTTAAACATGCGGTTTTGAAGCTCGGCGTTATAAATTCTTATACTGCCACCGCCCACTTCAGAACCGTTGACAACAAGGTCGTAGGCCTTTGCACGGGCTTGTTCCGGTTGACTCTCAATGATGTCGAGATCTTCTTCCATTGGGCTGGTAAAAGGATGATGTTTAGCATAGTAACGGTCATCGTCTGCATCGTATTCAAATAGTGGGAAATCCACAACCCAAAGAACTTTGAAGACACTTGGATCAATTAAGTTCAGCTTTTTAGCCGCTTCAAGTCTGAGGCCACCAAGGGTCACGTTGACAACTGATTTTTTATCAGCAACAAACAGGAGCAAGTCCCCTTCGTTGGCTTTCATTGTTTCAAGCAGAGCAGCTTGTGTGTCTTCGCTTAAAAACTTAGCAATTGGTGAATCAATGCCCTCTGCAGTTAATCGCATCCAAGCAAGACCTTGAGCGCCAAATGTCTTAGCTAACTTCTCAAGATTTTTCATACCTTTTTTACTAAATTCTTCTGCGCCACCAACTACATTGATGCCCTTAACCGTTAGGCCACCAGTTGCAGCTGTTTCAAACACGCTGAAACCGCAGTTTGTGGCCCAATCGTTGAGATTGACCATTTCCATTTCAAAGCGTAAATCTGGTTTATCAGAACCGTAACGCTCCATGGCTTCTTCGTATGTCATTCTCATAAAGGGTTCGTCCAATTCAATACCACGAACAGTTTTAAAGACATGTCGCATCATACGCTCGTTAATTGAAATGATATCTTCTTGATCGATAAAGGACATCTCAATATCAATTTGTGTAAATTCAGGCTGTCTATCAGCTCGTAAATCTTCATCTCTAAAACACTTAACAATTTGATAGTACTTATCAAATCCAGAAATCATCAACAATTGCTTAAACAACTGTGGGGATTGTGGCAATGCATAAAAACGACCGCGGTTAACCCGTGAAGGCACCAAATAGTCCCTTGCACCTTCTGGTGTCGGCTTTGTAAGCATTGGTGTTTCCATATCCAAAAACCCTTCAGCATTTAAAAAGTCACGGACTGTTGAAGAAATCTTATGTCTGGTACGTAGGAAATTTTGCATCTTTGGTTTTCTAAGATCCAAATAGCGGTATTTCAACTTCAAGTTATCACCAGCGTTGTCATCATCGTTGATGTGAATTGGCGGTGTCTGAGCAACTGAAAGAATCTTCAAAGATTCTGCAAAAATTTCAATACGGCCAGTTGGGATATTGTCATTGATTGATTCACGTAAAAAAACCTTGCCTTGAACTGCAATCACGCACTCGTTTGACAAGGTATCCGCCTTATCAAAAGCTTCTTGATTGATCTTCGCATCAAACATCACCTGCACAATGCCTTCTCTATCTCTCAAATCGACAAAAATCAATGCGCCAAGGTTACGTTTTTTTTGCACCCACCCCATTAGCGTCACTGTTTGTTCAATATGTTCTTCTCTTAATACGCCACAGTAATGGCTACGTTTCCATGTTCCTAAAAATTCACTCATGTATTGTTGCTCCTTTCAAGTTTCATAACCTAATTTTACGCTTGTGCAAAGTGCTCTGTCAAGGCAAAATACACATCTTCAAAAGATAAATAGGCCCTGAGCTAACCACAGGACCTACAAAACACTACTGATTTAAAATATCATTCTTACGGGCGATCATTTCGTCTAACCGAGCAAAGTAATCTTCCAGGCTTTTAACATTATGAACCCGCTCAAAACGGTCCTCGCTGGGGTAAAAAAACTTGCTAGTAGCCCCTGCTCCAAATGCTAAAATGGTCTGTTTCTCTTCCATAATCATCATATTGTAAACCGATGCCTTACCTGGCAAAGTGTAACCAACATTTTCAAGATTGCCAAGCATATATTTTTGGCGATACATGTAATAAGGAACATACCCTTGCTCACGGACCTTTTTATCAATGGTTCGCAGCATATCTTCTACCAAATTTTCACCTGGTAGTTCGTAATCTTCCCGTTCACGGTTCAGTCTTGAAGACCTTTTAATGGAGAGGGTATGGACGGTGATATTCTCAGGTTTCAAGGCAAGAACAGAGTCAATAGAACGCTTAGCATCGCTAAGGGTCTCTTCTGGGAGTCCCACAATCAAATCCATATTGACAGCATCAAATTGCTTTTGCTTTACCAGCGCCATGGCCCGAACGGTTTGCTCCACGTTGTGCTTTCTGCCAATCAACTGCAAGGTCCGATTATCCATGGTTTGAGGATTCACACATACCCGATCAATCCCAAGTTTTTTCAAGGTATCTAACAGGGGTTCGTCTATGGCATCTGGGCGCCCAGCCTCAAATGTAAATTCTCTTAAGTCAGAGGTGTCATAGTTTTCTCTAAGGGCTGCAACAATACGCTCTATTTGATTTGATGTCAGTACCGCAGGGGTTCCGCCACCAAAATAGATTGTGTCTACCTTGAGGCCACGCATCGCCGCTTCACTGCCCTTAATTTCTTCAATTAATAGGTCAGTATATTTTGCGATGTCCTTGTCCCGACCTGTTGCGGCATAAGAGGGAAAGGAACAGTAAAGGCATCTTGTTGGGCAAAAAGGGATGCTTAAATAAATGGAAAACCGCTTTTCGTCCATTGGGTAGATATAGGGTCTTTCCAGGTGACAAATTTCTAAAAGCAGGGAGATTTTTTCAGCGTCTAAATAATACTCTTCACTTAATACCTTTTGAATTTCCAGGTCTGAAAGTCCTTGATCCAGCAGTTCATGGCAAAGCTTGGTGGGTCTAACCCCAACAAGTACACCCCATTTTGACAATGGTGGCAATTGACTCATCAAGGCCTCGTAAAGTTGACGGACTAAAATTCGCTTAGACCGTTTTTTTAGAATAATGGTTTCAAGGTCCATGGCAATGGCCTCTGACCACTTGCCAAGGGAAACCCCTTCGTCAAAGAGCTCAGTGCGGAGAATTCGCTGTTCTCCTTGATCCACTTGTTCGCTCTTGATCACCAGAAACGGAGTGATTAGCGGCCCTTGCTCAGACTTATTGATAATGAGATCGTCTAAATCCGATTCCAAAATGCAGTTTTCCGGTGGCATAAAAATGGATACGATATTTCTAAAATCGTATCCCAGATTGTGGCCAATTAATTGTATTTTCAAATGACACCTCTATTTATTAAAGGAACTTAAATATGGATTGTTCCGTTTTTCGTCTCTTAGAGTAGACTGGGGCCCATGGCCTGGCAATACAATTAGCTGATTAGAGAGCTTTGATAACTTTTCAAGGGATTGACGCATGATTTTCATATCACCGCCAAAGAGGTCTGTGCGGCCTATGCTCCCTTGAAACAAGGTGTCTCCCGTTGCAAGGTAACCCTCAACTTCTACGCAAATGCCCCCTCTTGTGTGCCCTGGGGTATGCCAAATCTTAACCGGCGTCTGTGCTAACATGATGATTTCACCGTCACTGACAAATTGATCTGCCACAAAACTGATTTGAGCCATTGGTAGTCTTGCGGATTCGTTTTTAATGGGATCTTCAAGCATCTCTTGGTCTTTCTGATGGACTAAAATCTGAGCCTCAGTGGTGTTTTTTAATGCCACAGCCCCTGCAATATGGTCTGCATGGCCATGTGTCAGGACAATATACTTAAGGGTTAGGCCCTTTTCTTCTAAAATTGCTGTCACTTTCTCAGGATTGCCGCCAATATCAACCAGCATGGCCTCCTTGCTCTGGGGATCCCAAAACAGGTGCCCATTGGCATCAAGGACACCTAATGTTAATGTCTTTACACGCATATTAACTCCTTATCATCAAAATAGCTTTTGACTGTCTAATAGAATGGTCACTGGACCATCGTTTACAATTGAAACTTTCATATCCGCCTGAAAAACCCCTGTGGCAACTGTAATCCCAACTTGACTGACAGCATCCACAAACTTTTGAAAAAGCACCTGTGCCGCTTCAGGACGTCCTGCATCGGAATAACTTGGGCGTCTACCTTTTCTAACGTCACCCATCAATGTAAATTGCGAAATGATTAAGGCTTCACCACCAATATCTTGGATGGAAAGATTCATCACATCTTGTTCGTCTTCAAAAATCCTTAAATTCACCAGCTTTTCTGCTAAATAAGCGATATCCTTTTCAGTATCATCCTTATGAATACCAACAAGAACGTTGACGCCTTTACCAATTTGCCCAACCACTTGTCCGTCAACGGTGACAGCAGATTCTAAAACTCTTTGAACAACAGCCCGCATATTGCCTCCCTACGGTATAAAATGGCTCTAGTAAAAACTAGAACCATTTCCATCCATACTTTTATTTGATTCTACACCTACTTCACAATACTATTATGAGTACTAGCTTGACACACGTTTTACATCAATAACATCTGGCATTGATCTAAATCGATTGATGATTCGGGTTAATTGCTCAGTATTCTTGATTTCTAAAATCAGGGTGATTAGAGCAATATCATCTTTGGTTCGTCTGGCATTGACCCCATTGACCACCACATTTGTTTCTGCCATGAGCATGGTAATTTCAGATAATAGGCCCTTGCGATCTTGCGCCACAATCTGCACCTCTGATTGATAGCCCACCACTTCATCTTGAGCCCAGGAGACTTCAATATAGCGGTTTCTAGCTTCTTCGTGGGTTTCAAGATTGGAGCAATCCATCCGATGTACCGTTACACCACGGCCCCTAGTAATAAAGCCGATAATCCGATCCCCAGGAACAGGACTACAACACTTACCGAATCGAACCACAGTATGTTCAATCCCTTCAACGATGATGCCCTGGTTGCCCTTCTCAATCTTTTTAGGTGGTTTACGGTACTCATGCTGTTCAAGTGCAACGCCATGAGCCTCTCGATTTTTTTTCTCTTCTTCTTTATAGAGCTCCCTAATTTTAGGAATCACTTGACCAGTTAAAATACCACCATAACCAACGGATGCATAGAGATCATCCAGTGTTTTAACGGTCAGTCTGTTCAAAATTTGCTCTTGCCAATCGGTCTTTAAGAAATCTTTCATATGGAAACCGTTTCGTCTGATTTCCCTCTCCAGCATTTCACGGCCTTTTTCAAGGTTTTCTTCACGGCGTTCTTTTTTAAACCAATGTTTGATTTTATTTTTTGCTTCAGTACTCTTAACAAATTTAAGCCAGTCCCGACTTGGACCAGATGCGGTTTTTGTGGTGATAATCTCCACAATTTTGCCGTTTTCAAGCACAAAATTGAGGGGAACAATACGTCCATCCACTTTTGCACCAACGCATTTGTTACCTACTGCAGAGTGAATTTTATAAGCAAAATCCACTGGGGTAGATCCCACTGGTAATTCAACTACTTTACCCTGTGGCGTAAAGACATACACCTGATTGGAAATCAATTCAAATTTTAGAGAATCCATAAATTCTTCAGGGGATTCAACGTCCTTTTGATTTTCCATCATAGATCGGAGCCAAGCTAGACGCTTGTCTAAGTCCGGGCTATCTTTGCCACTGGCCTCGTCACCTTCTTTGTACTTCCAATGGGCAGCAATACCGTATTCGGCAACAGCATGCATCTCTTTAGTACGAATCTGAATTTCAAAAGGATCACCAAGACCACTGATAACAGTGGTGTGTAGCGACTGGTACATATTGGCTTTTGGCATGGCGATATAATCTTTAAATCGCCCAGGGATTGGCTTCCATAGGGTGTGGACGATACCAAGAGAGCCATAACAATCTTTAACGGAATCAACCACCACACGGACTGCTGTAACATCAAATATTTCATTAAAATTTTTATGTTGATAGACCATTTTTTTATAAATAGAATAAAAATTTTTAGGTCTACCCTTAATCTCAGCATAGATACCCACATTTTTCAGTTCTTCTTTAAGACTTGAAATAACATCGTGGATATAGGATTCTCGCTCTGACAGCTTCTTATTAACCCTTGCAACTAGGTCGTAATAACCTTCTGGGTCAATATAGAGCAAGCTTAAATCTTCAAGTTCCCATTTGATTTTAAAAATACCCAGACGATGGGCAATTGGCGCATAGATTTCAAGGGTCTCTAAGGCTTTCTCCCGCTTTTTATCGTCGGTCATAAACTTCAACGTACGGATGTTGTGAAGCCTATCTGCCAACTTGATTAAGATGACCCGGATATCTTCGGCCATTGCCAGAAACATTTTGCGGAGATTTTCAACTTCCCGCTCTTCTTTTGTTTCGTAATGGATCTTACCAAGTTTCGTGACACCATCGACTAAATAGGCAACTGGATCCCCAAATGCCTCTGCAATATCTTGATACGTATGTGTTGTGTCTTCAAGAACATCATGCAAAAGTCCGGCAATAATTGTATCATCATCCATATCCAATTCTGCCAATATAATGGCTACTTCTGCGGGATGGATGAAATAAGGCTCACCGGATTTTCTAAACTGCCCAATATGAGCATGATTACCAAAATCGTAGGCTACGCTAATACGGTCAATATCTATGTCTTTGAGTTTAAGGTCCTGAAGTTTTTGAAGAAATATTTCACGATTCAAGAAATCACCCACTTATCCATCGGTCGTCAGTATTAAGAACATTTAAATTATCCTTCTATTATAGCCTATCCGCCATAAGAAGACAATTAAGCTTTCGAAAAATTTAATCGATTTCATTAAATCTCTTTATTAAATCACAAAAACAAAAAAAAGCGCTAAAAAGCGCGCTTTTATGTTTTTAATGGGTTGATTCCCGCTCCACCAGTTCTGTGCTAACAATATAGTGATTCACTGGTAAAGCTAAGCCTTCCAAGGCATCTATCAATAAACGAGCAGCATGAAAACCAAGTTCTTCTGCTCGGATATCAACGGTTGTCAGGCTTGGACTCTGGTATTCAGACAGTGGTATATTGTTGAAACCACTGACTTTTACCGTCAATTGTTTTTCTCGAATGTACCGTAGAACCCCAAGGGCTAACAAATCATCAGTTGTTACCACGGCTTGGGGCAAGTGGTATAGGCACATCTGAGCCATTGCAGCGTAGCCTAATTCCTCTGTAAAATCCAAAGTTTCTTTGACCATATCAGCGTTATAGGCAAGATTGCGAAGTGCCAAGGCCCGTTTATACCCTTCCAACCGATCTTTTGAAAAAATATACCGCTGGGGCCCACCAATAAAAGCGATGTCTTGGCAGCCCTTTTGAATTAGATTATTGACCACATGGTAGGTGGCTTGAAAATTATCGTTATCAACCCACATGATATCGTGGACGTTATCAGGTCTGCCAATCACCACAAAAGGAAATTCAGCCTGATTCAAGTACTCGATACTTTGATCATTTTCGTAAGCTGTTAATAAGATAATGCCATCTACCCATTTGGAATTGACAAACTCCCTTACAAAATGCAATTCATCTTCTGGATTGGCACTGTAATTGAACATGATTTTATAATTGTTCTTTTGAGCGTAGATACTGATACCCCGCATCGCTTGTATGAAAAATGGATTTTTAAATAGATTTTCATCCTTGTTCGGAATAATTAAGCCCAAAGTCTTTGTCGACGCATTGGCCAAATTACGGGCAATGGCATTCGGTTTATAATCTAGTGTTTCCATTGCTTGATATACAATTGCTTTTGTTGCATCGCTAATGCGCGTACTATTTGAAATAACACGGGACACTGTCGATGGTGATACATTTGCAATTTTGGCAACATCTTTTATGGTTACAGCCATGGGTTACACATCCTTACTATTTATTGATTCTAAGTCCCGATTCCGTATCAAAGAAATGAAGGGCTCCAATATCAAAACCAAATGCATGGGGTTCATTTTCTTCATATTCGTAGTGACCTGGGGTTGAAATCACCAGTTCAGATTGATCTTCTAAGCGAACATATAATATTTTCTCTTTACCTAGCATTTCCACCACTTCTATCACAGCATCAAAGGTATCGCCTAGCTTGCCGCCGCTTTCAAATCGTTCTGGACGTATGCCTACACTAACCTTACGACCTTCATAAGCCTTGAGTTGTAGCCCGTCATTAGGGGTCGGTGTAATGGTAATCAGTTGATTGTTAGAAACGAATTTACCACTGATGAATTTACCCTCAATGATATTCATTGTAGGGGAACCTATGAATTTTGCAACAAAAATATTTTCTGGTTTGTTGTAAAATTCATCTGGCTTGCCAGCTTGTTGAATTTTACCTTCGTTCATCAGAACAATTTTTGTGGCCATTGTCATGGCTTCAGTTTGATCGTGGGTGACATAAATAGAGGTGGTTCCCAATGATTTATGGAGTCTAACAAGCTCAACACGCATATGTTCACGGAGTTTTGCATCAAGATTAGAAAGGGGCTCATCCATTAAGAATACGCTTGGTTTTCTAACCATGGCTCGACCAAGGGCAACGCGCTGTCTTTGACCACCGGAAATATCAGAGGGCTTAGAATACAAGTACTCTTCAATTTGAAGGAGTTTAGCTGCTTCCATTACCCGCTCGTGAATCACTTGTTTCCGTTCTTTTCTCATAGCTAAAGAAAAGGCCATATTATCGTATACTGTCATATGGGGGTAAAGGGCATAAGATTGAAATACCATTGCGATATCTCTATCCTTTGATGGTACCTTGTTCATGCGCTTGTCATTAAAGAGTAAATCCCCTTCAGTGATAGAATTTAAGCCAGCAATCATTCTAAGTAGTGTGGTTTTGCCACAACCGGATGGCCCTAGAATGACACAAAAATCCTTTGCTTCAATCTCTAAGTTGATATCTTTTAATGTATAGCCCTCGCGGCCTTCGTATTTTTTACCAATTGTCTTTAAGGATACTTTCATAAACGCCTCCACTTTTTCAAATCGCGATTAACCTTTTACTGAACCTTTTGCAAGTCCTGATACCAATTGCTTCTGAAGAATCATAAACATAATGACAATCGGCACTGCTGTCAAGAGTCCCCCTGCTGCAAATGCCGGTTGATTCAGGGTTCGAATATCACTCATGAGGGTGAATAACCCTGCTGCCAATGTATAGGACTTGGGATTTGTCAATAAAACACGCGGTAAAAAGAAATCCATGAACGGGCCAATAAATGACCACAGAGCAATAATCGACAGCATTGGCTTTGCAATTGGCATAATGATAAGACGATAGACTTCCATGTTAGAGCAACCGTCTATGCGGGCTGCATCATCCAGTTCTGATGAGATGGAATCAATATAGCCCTTCATTATAAATGTGTTACCCGCTATACCCCCTGCCGAGTAAATCAAAATAAGCATCATTTGTCTTGTAAAAGCAGGAACGAGGGCAGCTGCAATGGAATGCATTGTGAAATAAGCAGTTATACCAGCAAATGTTGGTATTGTCTGAATTAACATAATAGCCATTAAAGATGCTTTACGGCCTTTAAATCTAAAACGAGAATAGGCATAACCTGTGAAAGATACGATAATCAGGGTTAAAACAGCAGTTGCGATCGCTATGACAATCGTATTACCTACCCATGTAAAATAAAGGGTTTCTTCAAAAAGATACTTAAAATGTTTTGTAGAAAACAAAAAGTTATCATTGGTCATCAAACGACTTTCTTGTCGACCGTTAAAAGCAGATAGAACCATTTGATACAATGGCCAAAGGATAGCAAGGCACCAAGCCAATAAAATAGCATATGACGCAGCTAAATTAAAAACACCTAAAGCACTTAGCGGTTGTCGATCCGATAAATAGAGGGAATTCTTCTTTTTAAACAAACCCATTAGAGACGCTCCTCCTTAAAAGCCTTTGAATTCTTAAAGCCTATAAAGGCAAATAGCATTAACCCCATCGAAATTACAATTGTTATGGCAGCGCCCACCGCTTGATATTGATTTTGCAAGGTGAGCTTGTAAATATATGAAATTAACAGATCCGTACTACCTGCTAGATTGCCATATACTGAAGGGTTAAATGGTCCACCACCATTAAAGAGATAAATAATGGAGAAGTTATTGAAATTAAATGTGTATTGACCCACTAAAAGCGGTGCTGTTTGGAATAAAACAATGGGCACTGTGATACGTTTAAGCTTTTGCCATTCTGTAGCCCCATCAATTTGAGCCGCTTCGTATAAATCCTCTGGTATAGCCTGTAAAACGCCGGTTGAGAGTAAAAATACATAGGAGCTCCCAAGCCAAACTTGAAGGAGAATAAGAAAAGCACGTGATAGGTTAGCATCGGACTTCACATTAACTTGCCAATTAAAGTACTTCTCTAGTAATACTGTAATTGAACCATTTGGTGCAAGCATGATACTAAAGAACATGATTGTGATAAAAGCAGGTACCGCCCATGGTAACAAGTAAACCATTCTAAAGAATGCTTTTCCTTTTATCCGTTCGTTATTGGCAATAATGGCCAATGCAAAACCAGTTAGTATGGCCAAGGTGGATGAAACCAAGGTCCAAATCAAAGTCCATCCAAGAATAGTCCAAAATACGGAGCCAGCCAAACCTTGTCCCATTGCAATGAGCTTGTAGTTTTCAAGAGCAACCCAACCAAACTTTGATTGGTGCTGAGGGTCCATACCTGTAAATGAAAGAAGAATTGTCGTAGTGACAGGTACCAATACAATAAACACAGTTGCGATAAATGCAGGTACTGATACCAAAATCGGAAAACCGTCCTGTTCAATTTTCACCAATGTTTCAAACCAAGTTCTTGTTCTGATACCTTTAATCGCCTGTTTTTCAACAGTTAAGACATCTTTAAAGCTCAGGTAGTAAATGCCCAGAGCAAAGATAACCAGAACTAAGGCAACAACCCCTTCAATCATGAAAATCAGCGACTTATCTATCTTCTTGCCGTTTTCAGCTAGTGTAAGTAACCCTTTAAGCCCTTCTCCTTGGTAGTTGCCGTAACCAAGGGCATAAGGGATCGCAATCATATAAATAAACAGGGTACCAATAAAAAAGAGTAAGGCTTTAAAGAATTGCTTATTGATTAATTGCCCAAGACCTGGTATCAAAGCTGTCAAATAAGCGGCTATGACCATGGTACGTTCTGTTTCAGAAGGTGTTCTGCGGCGATTATCAGAAAGGTTTGATGCAAGTATTTTTTCTTGTCGATCAATGCCTTTTGTTATCAAATAACGCTTATTAGCAATCAGCTCTTTTAATACCTTCTTTTGGGAGCTGTAGGATTTTATATGGATACTTTCTTTCCGTTTGCGTTTGAGTTCTACAAGGCTATTTTGTTGGGCTTTGACTGAAATCAGTCCTGCTTGTCTCTTCTGTTTAAGATCTTGCACGCCTTTAGCATACAAGGCCTGCTGTTCTATCTTAAAAGCTTTGAGCGCTTCTTGGGCTTTCAATTCTATTTTAGGATCAACTCGCTTGACCTCTTGCTTTGCCCTGAGCAGCTCTTTTTCTTCTTGCTTATAATTTTCAATGATCAGTGGCAAATGCTCAACTTGAAGTTGATTTTGCTGGTAGGCTAGTTGTGCATCATAACAAAGGGTATTCGATTTTTTATAGAATTCGACTTTTGTCCGGGCACAGTGGAGCCTCATTTCAAGGTTGACTAATTTTTTAGGTAAACCTTTGGGTAGACCATTTTTAAAATCAATCGCTTCTTTCTTTAATTCCGTTAAAAAGAGTTTTTCATTTTTATGAAATGTACTCAAAGCTATAATATACGGGTGCTGTTTTTTAGTCTTTTGATGGTCTGCAATAGCTTTTTTCAAAGCACGTCGCTTGTCACCAGTCTCTTGTTTCACTTCTGATTGTAACTGAGCCAGTTGAACAAGATAGGTGTTTTTTCTCGCATAAACATTACCAATATCATCGTATAATGACACACTTAAATTTCTCAAAGCCATCCCACCTTTACTTGAATTTACTTTCACGAATCACATCGCTTAATGAAAAAATCGTCGCTAATAATGCGCCATATACCGCTATCAATAAATATAGCAATATCTGATTAAAACTTTTGCCAATTAGACTGTAGGCAGCACTGCCCAGTAACAAGACAGACCACATAAAAACATACAATTGGTTCAATCTTATTTTATGATAAGTCAACACTGTATAAAGGGCAAAAAACATGGGCATGACAATCACAGAAAAATAGTGTGTCAGTTGCAATGTCACATAGAGTTGAAGGGTGGCGCCAGCAGCATCATTGATTGCCATATCGGTCTGCCACAATAAAAAACGACTGGAATCTTTTACGTTGACCATCACTTCTAGTGTTGCTAACATGATAATCACACTGCAAAGTATTAGAATCGTATAAAATTGTCGCTTAGGTAATTTAACAAATCCCTGCACTGAACCCCTCCTTATTTTGAAAAAAAGAGAAGAAGGCTAACCCTCTTCTCTCACAAGAACACTTTAGAAATTAAGCATCATCGCTTTAAATGCCGCTTGGATTTCAGCATAAGCAGCTTCAACATTAGCTGGCTTTACAGACGCCCAAGAAAGCATACCAGTTTCCCAAGTACCCCAAACTTGACCCCACTCTGTGAAGAGCGGACGAGCAGGTGCGTTTTTATAAGATTCGATAACTGCAGCAACAACTTTTTTATCAACGTCTGACATGTCAGAAGCTTCATAAACAGAAGGCTCTACGTTTTCCATGATTTTACCAGTTACTTTGAAGAAATCAACAGCAAACGCAGGGTTCATAAGTTCTACGATAAACGCTGTAGCAGCTGCCATTTGATCTTCGTTAGCTTCAACACGTGCATTGATGCCTAAGCCCCAGCCACCTTGCCAGTGTGCAAGTGGTTTGCCATTCAATGTTACGTTGCCGATTGGCATGATTTCAAGATCAGCGCCTTCGCCAGCGAATTTTGACAAGTTACCTGTAGACCAAGGACCTTCAAGTCTGATTGAAGTTTTACCGCCTGTAGTGAAGGCTGTATCCATGTAACCCCAAGCAGCATCTTTATCCCAAAGAGCAGTTTTAGCTGTTGCATGTGTTTGGTAGTAGTTAAATAGAGCAGTGAAAACAGCTTGTTTTTCTGGAGCAAGATCTTTCCAATCTGCAGTTAAGTCAGAGAAAAGTTTGCCATCTGCATCTTTACCAAGGAATTCGATACCAGCAGCGTTTGTAAGCGCAACGCCAAACCATGCATTAAATGCAGGTACTAGCATATCTTCGCCTTTAAGTGTTGTGAATTCAACTGGTTTAGTAATATCAACGCCATTTGCAGTAGCGTTTGCTTTGTTAACAAAGTTGATCAATGATTCGATGTTCATTGGGAATGCAAGGTAGTTATCTTCAATTTTGAAGTTACCGCCAAGGCCAGCGTCGTAATCTGCAAAGCCGCCAACTTTATCAGCCATTGCTTTTGCATCTAAAGAAGCAAGTGATTCGTTTTTAGCAAGACCATAAATTCTGTCTGCTGGTAAAGCAAATACGTCAGCAACATCTGGGTTAGTAACATCTGTTTGATCAAGAACATCTAAATGGTCAAATGAACCAGTTTCGATGAAATTGACAGTCACTTTAGGGTTAGCTTCTACAAAACGAGCTTTTGCTGCTTCGTAATATGGTAGCCAGCCTGTTTCTACTTGAACTGAAATGGTTGCTTCAAGTTCTTTTACTGGTGCTTCTGTAACTGGAGCTTCTGTTGTTGGTTCGACTTCTGCCGTTTTTGGCTTACAAGCCACAACAGAAAACATCAACATGATGATCAATAAGTAACTTAACAACTTCTTCATCTTTTTTCCTCCTACACTATACAGATAAATGTTTGATTGACCACGTTGCTTTATGTAGCCAACGCAATACCGCGAGTTGTGCATCTTGGTTCATCTTTTACAAACACGTGCGCACGCGTTTGCACAAAATGACATCGTTTGCCACTCATTCAGGCTAATTGTACAACGTTTTCTTAACAATTGCAAGCATGATATTGTACTTTCAGCTTCAAATCGGGCTATGTATGTGCAACCGTTAGCACTAATCTAAGGGCTACAAACACCATTCGTGCTCTATTTACCCCATTTCTTGGCCAGTAAACAGAACATTTGCGCAAATAGGTTGCAATTTTGTAACCTTACAAGGGGTTTTTACACTTTTTTTAACAATCTAAAACCAAGGGGTTCTAGGCTATATTTTTGCGTCAATAAAAGGGACTGATGATGGTATAAATCCTGGTAGTTCCCTACCATATCAGCTGGTACGACAACTGTATTTTCAGCACTGCTAAGATTAACGATGATCACTAATTGCTGATTTTGTACATTCTTCGTGATGACAAGTGGTGCCTCATCACCTTTCCAATCTTGAAATGCCAAATCCACAACCTTAGTGAGGGGTTCTTGACGCCTAATGGCTATCAATGTTTTGACATGTTGATGTAAGGACTGATTGCCTTGGCTGTGGTCCCATACCATACACTGCCTGTTACCATCCCCTATCCCAGTTAAGCCTTGCTCACTGCCATAATAAACACTAGGAGACCCAGCAAAGACCATTTGCAATAAAAATGCAATTTTAACCTTAGGGACACTGCCCCCCATTAAAGTCAACACCCGCGAAGTGTCGTGGCTATCAATTAAATTAAACATGGTCTTTGCAACTGTACTTGGAGTGGTCCCCATGAGTTTTGAGACCGCATTTTTAAACTCTGTCAGATTATAAGGTGAGTCCACTTGTGAAGCATCTGCAAGCAGGCGCCAGATGGGTGTGGTCCATTCGTAATTCATAACCCCATCAAACTGGTCCGCACGTAACCACGGGGTTGCATCATCCCAGTTCTCTCCGAGTATGAAACAGTTAGGATCAGCCGTTTTGACAACCGTTCTGAATTTACGCCAAAAATCATGGCTCACTTCGTTGGAAACATCCAGGCGCCACCCGTCAATATGGTAGTTCTCAATCCAATACCGGCCAATATCAAGTAGGTAGGCTTCGCATTCTGGGTGACCCGTACGCCACTTTGGCATCATTGGTGTAAAAGCAAAGGTTTCGTAATTCAACTTACCAGCTAGTTGGTGGCTATGTGGCTTTGGGAAACCATCTTTCATTGGAAAATTAACCACAGGGTCTTGTAAGATATGGAACCAGTCGTAGTATTTTGAAGCCCGGCCTTTTTGGAGCACATCTTGAAAAAAGGGATGCTTAAAGCCACAGTGATTAAATACGGCATCCAACATGATTCGAATGCCTAGCTGATGCGCTTTATCTACTAATTCTTTAAAGGTTTTATTTGTTCCAAAAGAAGGATCGATTTTGTGGTAATCGATGGTGTCGTACTTATGCGTTGAAGTCGCTTCAAATATAGGTGTGAAATAGATTCCTGTAATGCCAAGGTCCGCAATATAGTCTAAGTGATCTATTATCCCTTGCAAATCACCACCAAAGAGCATTTCGTTAGAAACCACCTGGTGTTTCCCCCAAGTCAGAGTACCCGGCCGGTTTAACGTAGGATCTCCATTGGCAAATCGCTCTGGAAAAATTTGATACCAAACTGTGTCTGCAACCCATTCAGGTACATCAAAAACATCTTCTTGATTGATATAGGGAAAATTGAAGTAATCTCCAATGGCATAGCGCTTTTCAGGCTTTTGAGTCAAATCAAAAAATCCTCGGGCACCAAAGATCACCTCTTGAGTTTCTGATGGATCTTGAAGCAAGAATCCATACCGAGCCCTTTTCCATTCTGGTTGGATGCTGCTAAACCAGTAGTCATAAAGACCATCGCTGTACGCCTTGATGCAAGTTTGCTCAAAGGCCTGCCCTCTTTGCCAGATCCATTGTTGCTGTTCTCCTTGTTCTTGCTCCTCTTGCTGTTCTAGCTCCTCTAGACTACCCGTCTCAACATTAGGTTGCTCCTCTAATTTAGGGGACCAATCAAAGGGATCCCCCCAAAGCAAGGTTACTTTAGCCACGTCATCTTTCACTGTTCTAAGGGTTAGATGGATGGTCTGCCCGTCCTTTGCATAAGCATATTGAGATTTGGGCTCATGGTGTATGCCGATTAAATTCATGCTGTTCTCCTAGTTAGATGCGTTCTGAAATAATTTCAAGAGCCTCTTTATATTTACGGTGGGATTTATAGTAGTCAACCAAAATTTCAGAAAAAGCCTTTTTAAGCTCAAAGTGTGTCGCCGCAGCGACTTCATACAGAGACTTGACATCTGATTCTTCCAAGCACCATTGGCCTTTTTCATCAAAGCACTGTTCTAGAGATAAAACACTGTAGATCATTCTGTGGAAGGACTTGTTGCGATAAGCAAAGTCTTTCTGCAGATTATGAAGGGTCTCTTGATCTTTTCTATAAAACGCTATCAGAAACCGGGTTACGCTGGCATTAACAGTTAAGTCGCTGTTGTAACGGTCGTCAATCAAAAGGGCTAAAGTCTGGTCAAAGTTACCCAGGCGCATATGTCCCCAAGCGATTTGATTGGTGATATTAATGCGGTTGTAGTCGTTGTCAATGGTCTTTGCATAGCGTAGGCCTGTTTCGTAAGCTTCAATCCCCGCATCATATTCACTTAAGACAAAATGGGTTAATCCGATCATTTCGTACGAGCCGATCACACTGGTCAAATTGCCTTCGTTCAAATAGTATGCCAGAGATTTTTGAAAGTTTTTGTAGGCCTCAATGGGCCTCTTTTGCGCGAGAAGTGCGTAACCAAGCCATTTATACATATGACCGTTCTCGCCGTGTTCACTGGCCTTGTTAAACTGATTAAGGGCCAGCTTGATATCCTGAGCCACCTTCAATGTGTCGATACCTGAGTACAAGTAAAACTTGAACAACTGCTCCCGAGTCATCAGCCCTTTGACCGAAGTCAACAGGGCCTTGGTCTGGTTGAAAATCTCCCGTTCCTGGGTGCAGTAGTAGGCCAGCTTGATAATGTAGTAATCGATAATCAGGGGGGAGTGAATGAATTCTTCTTCCCTGGCCTCAATGGCGATAAATAATTGATGGGACTGGTCGAACTCGTTGAACATCAACTCGTCGAGAAAGGCCTTAAAATCCTGAAGTCCCTCTTCTACAAAGGTTTCATCATCTTGGTAGAGAATTGAGAGGGCCTTAAAAAGATCGTGGATCACTTCTTCCGAAGGGGTGATTTCTGCATTTTCAATACGGCTCAGGTAAGAGTTGACACAAATCCCCTCCGACAAGGCCTTTTGCGACATATTCTGGCGCATGCGATTCATCTTGATAATGGAACCCAGGACCTTGACATTGGTTTTATTGATTAACTTCTCCACGGCTGGCCTCCTATCGGCGGTATAAGTGGGTGATGGCTGCGATTTTTTTAGCGAGTTCTGGTGTCAATACTTTTGGCTCCACCCGCCAAACCCAGTTTCCACCTAAGGTTGAAGGAATGTTCATGCGACTTTTTGAGTCTAGGCCTAAAAAGTCTTGCATCTGAGCAACAGCAAGATAAGCCGTTGAGCTCCAGGCTGCCCGAATAAGGCCCCAGTGGTACCCTTCTTCTTTGCTGAGTTTTAAATAATCAACCGCAAAGGCCAAATCATCTTTTGCCACGGTGGTCATCCAACCGGCTGCGGTGTCGTTATCGTGGGTTCCTGTATAGGCGATGCAGTTTTTGTCGTAGTTATGGGGCAGGTAGTCACTTACTACACGGGAATCAAAGGCAAACTGGAGAACTTTCATGCCGGGGAAACCGCTATCGATTCTGAGTTTTACCACGTCATCTGTCATAAAACCAAGATCTTCTGCGATAATATCAATGTCACCAAGGGCATTTTTAATGGCATTGAACAGGCGCATGCTCGGGCCCTTTACCCACTTACCATTGACCGCCGTTGGGTCCCCATATGGAATTTCCCAGTAATCTTGAAACCCTCTAAAGTGGTCAATACGAACGATATCATACTGCTCAAAACTGTGCTTGATGCGCTTAACCCACCACTGGTAATTGTGATTATCCATGTACTCCCAGTCGTAAATTGGATTTCCCCAGAGTTGACCAGTGGCCGAAAAAGCATCTGGAGGGCATCCCGCTACAGAAATTGGCTTGAATTTCTCATCTAGTTTAAAAAGTTGGGGTTCAGACCAGACATCAGCACTGTCTTCTGCCACGTAGATTGGCAAATCGCCAATAATGCGAATGCCCTTTTGATTAGCATATCTTTTGAGGGTCGCCCATTGGTCAAATGCTACAAGCTGAGTAAAGACCCAAAAGTAGACCTCATCAGTGTACTGAGCTGCGAATACTTTAACTTGAGGCTTGTGAATCGCATCGTAGGTATCTGGCCACTCAAGCCATGACCGATTGCCATGATGGGCCTTGATGGACATGTAGAGTGCAAAGGGCTCGAGCCAATCGATGTGCTGGCGGTAGAAATCCTTGAGTTCTTGCTGCCACTGACCCTTTGCACGGTCATAGGCCTTCTTCAACAGTGGCATTTTATGAAAATAAAGCTTTTCGTAATCCACTTCTAGAGGATTTTTGCCCAAGTCTTGCTGAGCGATTTCTTCACGTTTCAGAAATCCCTGGGCCACCAGGGCCTCTAAGTCAATAAAATACGGATTCACTGCAAATGCAGAAAATGATTGGTAAGGAGAATCCCCATAACCGGTAATGCCGATTGGCAGTATTTGCCACACCTTTTGCTTAGCATTTTTAAGAAAATCCACAAAATCATAGGCACATTGACCAAAATCACCGATCCCATAACGTCCTGGTAAAGACGAGAGATGCATTAAAATACCACTTGATCGTTCTTTCATACTAATTCCTCCATCCATCGGTAATTTTCAAACCCCTTTTAGGGCTATTAGCTGTGACTAAATGATGCTCCGAGCCTCTGCACGAGACCAGGTTTGGTGTCTGATCAAAATGCTCAGAGGCGCTGACCTTCAAAATAACCCCACCATCCGGGTTGATTTCTACCTGACAATGTTCGTACTGGGCCCCAACCATTAAGCCATCTTGGGTGATGCCATCATCGTCAAACCAAGTATAGGCAAGAGTTCCGCCATTTTGTACACCATGGTCAAGGGCACCTAACCAAGAAATATTGGATTTACTCAGCCCCGCACTGTTAAGGGCCGTGGGCACAATTGGAACCATATGCCCCTGTCTTAAGAAAAACTGCACTCCGCTGATTGGATAAGGGATATACACATCCCCTGCACTATAAGAAGTGATGCTTTCCCCAGTTTCTGTGAGGCAAACCAGATCCATTGGCTCTGGCAAATGTACCAGACGCCCCCTTTGATTGGGAGCAATTACAGGCACTAACATCACACTGTCCCCTAACATAATCTGATCTTCAATTTGCGCAGCCCTTTCCCCCGAAAAAATGAGACTTAGGGGCTTAAACAGCAACTCATCTTGGTGATAAGCCTTTAAAAACTCAGAATAGATAAATGGCAATAGTCGGTACCTGATTGAGATTAATTGTTTGTTGATGGCAGTGGCTTCTGCTGTGAATTCATAGGGTTCTTGTGCTCTGGTGCCTAAGGCCGCGTGGTTTCTTAGTAGCGGCGTAAAGAGGCTAAACTGAAGCCAACGGCTGAGCAGTTCTGCAGAGGCATGGCCCCCAAAGCCACCTGTATCAGCGCCGCTGTACAGAAAACCCATCATGCTTAGAGAAGGCATCATACGAATATTGAGGGCCAAGTGAGACCACCAAGAACTATTGTCCCCTGTCCAAATGCCGCCATACTTGTGCATGCCAGTGTGGGAGGCCCTTGATAAAATCAGGGGCCGCCTGTTTGGTAAGTGTTTTGCAAACCCTTCAAAGGCGGATTGGGTCATATATGAACCATAGAGGTTATGAACGGCATGGTTACTCACCACTTGCCCCTCATATTGGTGATGCATCCGCTTATAATAGGCTTCTTGATTGCTTAGGCCCTTAAAGGCATCTCCCAATTGGAAATACGAGTTTATATCCAAATTCTTGTCTTTGCTTTCAATGGCTTTGTCGATGGCACTGGCCAAACCGACTTCGTCATAAAAAATGGCTGGTTCGTTCATATCGTTCCAGATACCTTCTATCCCTTGGTCAATTAAAAAGCGATACCAATCTCCAAACCAAGCCCGGGTTTCTGGTCTTAGAAAATCAGGAAAGTGAACCCGTCCTGGCCAAACAGCTGCCACATAAGGTTTTCCGGTTGGGTCCATCACGAAGTGATCCCCTTGTAACCCTTCTTCATACACGGGATACCCTTTTTCAATTTTCACCCCTGCATCGATAATGGGGATGAGATATTGATGGTTCTGCTTAAAGCGACCCACTAACCCTTTAAAATCAGGGTATTTTTCAGTGTCTACAGTGAAGTCCTTGAACCTCTCCATGTAGTCGATATCCACGTAAATGCCCTCTAGGGGGATTTGATTGTCGCCAAATTGTTTTTGGACATCCAGAAGATCTTGTTGGCATTTGTAACCCCACCGGGACTGAAAGTAGCCAAATGCCCATTTGGGTGGCATGTAGGGCTTGCCAATCATTTGTCTAAAGGCTTGAAAACACTGGCTGGCTGACTTGGCGCTCATGGTGTAAAGATCTGTGCTATCCCCATGGACGGTGATGGTTAGCTGGCTTGGGTGTGTAAAGCCAACGTCAAAGGTTACGGCCCCTGGAAAATCAATATAGATTAACTCTGCGGTGTTTCCGACGATGACGATTAAATTATGGGCGCCGTAGAGGGCGGTTTTGTCTTCTGTATGGTGTGGATCATCTGTGCAATAGGAGGTGTAGGTTCTGCCCCGCTTGTTAATGCCCCCAAGATTTTGTCCCAGGCCATAGACCATATCTGCTGGTGCTAGGTTGTACGATAGGGTAATGGTTGGCGCTTCTGACTCTAAAGTTGCGAGGGACTTTTTTTGGGCAGTGAGTATTAATTTGCCAGATAATTGGTCCAGTGTTGGCTGGAGGGGAATGTCAGTTTGAATGGCCCCTGTGTAAATGGGATTGCCGATACGCCAATGTTTCATATGGTTCATATGATTCACCTGATCACTTTCTGAAAGTATAGTGCAACCGATTGCATCAATCTATTATAGTCTAGAGTAAATTAAGAAGTCAACTTGATAATCGCATCTTCAGATAACTATTAACACATGGTTTCTTACCCACATTTTCATGAATTACGCAATAAGTGTTGTCGTTAAGATAAAAACACCATAAAGGTATGGGAAATCAGGGGCTTAGTTGTGCAAGCGCTTGCTTAATTTGCGGCTTAATTGTAAACTGTATTCAATAGCCGTGGGTTGAGTCCTTGTTGTTGGTACCAGGATAACTAGGATAATCAGGATAACTAAGATTACTCAACAAACCTTTTGAAACCGAAACCGATTATTTGCTAAACAGAAAGGAACATTTATGGGATTCTCTCAGAAAAAAATGCAGGTCGCAGTTGCTTTAGCACTTTCGTGCACGATGTTATTTGGCTGCACTCCAAGGGTTTCAACTTCCTCACTACCGCCGACTACCACAGTAGCAGTGGTTGACTCCAGTCTTCAAACCGAAAATTGTGCTACGGAGCCCTTGCTCCAAGGACAAGATTCACCTAAGGTTGATAACGATGGCGGGGCCTTTACCCAAAAAGATTTGATTTATTTTGTTTTGCCCGACCGCTATAAAAAAGGTGCGGGGACTGTGAGTTTGCCTGATGTGGATCCAAGTGATCCGAAGGCATATAACGGCGGCAACTTAAAAGGGGTTACAGAATCCTTGGATTATATTAAATCCCTTGGAACCACTGCCATTTGGCTGACACCAGTGATGACAAATGCACCGGATGGCTATCACGGTTATTGGATTCATGACTTTTACACCGTGGATCCCCATCTTGGAACCCTTGAGGATTTGAAAACACTGGTTTCTGAGGCCCACAAAAGGGATATGAAAGTGATCTTGGATTATGTGGTGAACCATACGGGTTATAATACCCCATGGCTCAATGACCCCCAAAAGAAACAGTGGTTTCACCCTAAAAAGAATATCACCGATTGGAATAACCAACAGCAAATCGAAAACGGATGGATTTTTGGCCTCCCAGACCTTGATACTGAAAACCCAGAAGTGGTACAATTCTTTATCGACAATGCCCTTTGGTGGATTGGTGAAACTGGGGTTGATGGTTTTAGACTGGATACGGTTAAACATGTCCCTAAGGTATTTTGGAATGATTTTTCCGGTGCCATCAAAGCCCGGTACCCTGAGTTTTTCTTGTTGGGCGAAGTTTGGAGTGAACATACCAGTGTGGTTGAACCCTACAGGGAAGTGGGGATTGATAGCTTGACGAACTACCCCCTCTTTGTACCACTTACAGAGACCTTATCAAGAAGTGGCAATGTGAAGGCTTTGGCTAAAGCTGTTGAAAAAGACCAAGCATTGAGCCGTCCAGATATTAGCGGCCTCTTTCTAGACAATCATGACAATGCTCGTCTTGTGTCAACAGATCCCACCTTTGGTCTTGACTATTTGCACCTTGGTTTGACGTTTCTGTACACTTACCCTTCCATCCCACTACTTTACTACGGTACAGAAATCGGTATGGCCGGCGGCAAAGATCCCGATAACCGCCGGATGATGGACTGGGCACAAACCAATACCGCTAGTCAAAATGAGACTTTGGCATATGTCCGTGAACTTGTCAACATCCGTCAAAAATATGTAGGTAAGATCACTTGGGTTGCAAATGATGATAAGTTTATGGCCTATACAGTGCAAAAGGATGATGTGAGCCCACAGCTTTTAGTGGTGCTCAATACTGATACAAAAGCCCGCAAGGTTTCATTTGAAGTGGTGGGCTCTGAATTTACACCCGTGGCCGAAAGTAGTATCAAGGCAAAAGTCGGAGCTGCACTGGTCCGTGAAGGCAATACAGCGAACCTGGATATGCCGGCATTCGGCATCGCACTTTTTGAGGTGAAGCCTTAAGTGACTCAGGGGGACGTGCACCGTGAGCCACTTTCAATTAGTAGCGCTCACAGCTCACAGCCCACGGCCCCGTTTCAACTGAAAGAGAAAAAACGAGCACCCCTTCGGTATCAAAACCTGAGGTGTGCTCGTTTTTTCTCTTTTAAACATTTTTGCTATTTTAATTATTCTAGCCATCCTATGATTCCCCGTCTTTTTTAAACATGTATTTCAGGGCGTAGGCTGCTGAAACCAGCGCCCATATGGCAGATACAAAGTAATTAGGAAAAGGTCCCAACAAACTGTGTGCAACACCTGTAAAGGCGGATATGAGATAGTACCCTACCACCATCAAAATTACTACTGCACATGCGAATCGGATTGGGTTTTGGAAAAAGTTTGTCATGATTTTGCCTCCTAATTGAGCCGCCTACTTAGCGTGCTTTCTTTGATAGTCTTATCATAACGTAAAACCCCTTTTTTAAGTACTAGACTAAGTCACCATAACCTAGCCATAGGTCACCATCAAAAATGACTTAGGTCATTGGGATAATAATGGTTTAAAATGCGAATGTCATAGTTGGGTTTGCCGCCTTGGTATTCGTTTGGAATGTGGTCACTTTCTCGCATGGAAATTCCTCACAGGTGTTACAAAACTCAATGGCCTTCTCTTTAGCACAGGTTCTGATCTCGCATGATTTGCAATAGCCACAGAGTGTTTCCGATTGACACCCTTCACACACCATATTTTCTGGTTTGAAGTCATACTTGAATTGCTCATGCCACTTTAAAGCGATTGCCTCTTGAGCAGCATCACGGTCTGCTCCAAGCGGCAGTGCAGTTGCCTGAAAAACCTTACAACCGGAACAGTCTAACCCACAGTTTGCGATATGCATACAATCCCCCTTTTGATATTCAAAATCTGGCCATTATTAACCAAAATCAGTAACCATCAAAATAGATTTAAATAGTTACGTCATTTGTTCAAGAATACCAAAATTCAGAAAAAAGGTCAATTTATATTTTCTGCCTCATCTACGTCTCAGAAGTATGCCTGTTTCGGTAGATGTGTCCCCACTTGCACCCAATAGGGAGCAAAGCTGTTACGTACAAGCAGTGTTGCCACAGCAACACCCCCAAATGCTACCATATAAAATTCATGCGCAATACCAATAACACAATTTGATAAGTATTGATTGTTAGTCATTAAGGGCAAATGTTAAGCAATATATACAATACACGTAAAATTCATACCCACAACAATTCTATTCAATATAAACCTGCTAAACGCCCGGTCTTGAACTTAAAACCGCATTATCCATAATAAGAAAAAACCAACACCACAATCAAAATTGAGTAGCTGGTTTCTCTAATTATAGAATTACAATTATGCTATCTGTTACAAAGACTGTTGCTGTGATTGCCCCATCTGATTGTATACTTGTACTGTGAGTAATTATAACCACATTCGTCACACACAGATAGTGTATACATACGAGATACATCTTCTGTACACGACATAGTTATTGGCCAGCTAGTTAGTGGATCCCACCAAACAAACTTATGAGTTTCTGAACCCCATACTTCTTGTTCACTCCTAGAATAGCTATGAACATGGGAGCCAGCAAATGCAGTTAATGAACTACTTAAGACAACAATGAGCAAAACAGTTAGCAATAAAACCCTCTTTTTCATTTTTACCTCCAATGATTTTTGTTTTTTACAATTCAATCATATTAAAGTAAATTTACATTTACAACACTATCTACATTATTCTACATTATTCTACATTATTCTGCATTATTCTGCATTATTCTACATTATTATACATTATTCTACATTATTTTCCGAGGTAAAAAGGTTAATTATAGTCGAATTGCAATTAAAAGGATTCAACGAAAAGGATTAATCTTCAGTTGGTTCTGCTAAACGTGCGGTTGCCTAAGTAAGCTCTCTATCCTGATAGATCAGGAAACATAGTACGACCCCCAAAAGAGCAAGAGCAAAGACAAGTATAAGAGTACTGATGATAGATTATTATAGTAAGTGGCCGTAATGAGAAATAGGCACTGAAATTGATAAGCGAACACCTAGAATAAAATCGACTCAAGTGCACGGCTCTCTCCCTAAGTCACTTTTCCCCTAAATAATCGTCATGATGCGCAAAATTTCTGCGACGCTCCAGGCCTGGGCAGAACAACCTCTTGAATTGTAAGGCGCATCCCCATCAAAATTTTCCGCAAAGTTGCCAATTGCCCCCTCTTTCAAGTGTGGGAGTGTTGCCATTAAGGCATTTTTGACGAATTCTCGGTCCCCGTACGCCTTAAAATGGGCTTCTAAATAGGGCCCGATTAGCCAGCCCCAACCGGTGCCTCTGTGATAGGCCCCGTCTCTTGCTAATAGGTCCCCCGTGTAGACCCCATGATAATCTGGGTCAGAAGGATCCAGACTCCGTAAGCCATAAGGGATGGCAAGGGCCTCAGTGGCCTTATCCACCACCCCACCCCAATGTTCCTTGGAGAGTACAGGGAAAGGCAGACTAATGGCAAATAGCATATTGGGCCTTAAAATATCAATGGCCTCACCGTCAATGATCAAATCATAGAGATAACCCTTCTCCGAATTCCAAAACTTCTGATTGAAGGCGACTTTGAGTTTTTCCGCATGGGCCTTGGCATCCGATGGGCGATTAAGCAACTGGGCAAAATAAGCCATGATGGACAGGGCATTGTAAAATAGGGCATTGATCTCTACCGCTTTGCCATGTCTCGGTGTGACAACCCAACCATTCACTTTGACATCCATCCATGTCAATTGTGTGGTGGGATTTCCAGTTGAAAGAAGGCCGTCTGTGTCTGTAAAAACATCGTTGATGGTGCCGTTCAGATGGTAATTCAACATGGTTTCAAGCACTTCGAAGTGACGCGCCACAGCCTTGAGGTCATCGGTTTTCTTGTAATATTCAAAGAAGGCCTGATACAGCCATAATGTGGCATCTGCCGTATTGTACATGGGTGCTTCTCCGGCATCTGGAAAATTATTCGGAATGATTCCCTTGTGCTGATGGGCGATGAAGGTCTCAATGATTTCAAGGGCATCATCGTAGCGTCCTGTTGCAAGGCACAGGCCTGGAATGGCGATCATGGTATCCCTGCCCCAATCCGTGAACCATGGGTAACCGGCCAAGATGCTCTTCTTGTCTGTGGTTTCCCGCCACACGATAAATTGGTCGGAAGCGGCGACTAAAGGCTTGAACGCCTGATCCAAAAGGGTAGTTTGGGCTTCCAGTGCCAATATGCGGGCCTTATGGGCTTCAAATATCTCGGTAATGTATGCAGAAATGGTCTTCTCACTGTGAGCCACTTTCGAGGCTTGACTGTGAGCAAGTTTCGCAGCAACGCTCTCGTCACTGCCAGATATTCTCCCGTGTTGCGACTCATCGCTAATCAGAAAATCAATGGACGTTTCCCCTTCTGGCAGGGTCAAAGCATAGTACCCTGGGGTAATATGGTCTTCCATATCAGGATAGCCCCGCTCAGTCTCGATGGCGTAATATGAAACAGCCGTCGGCGCAAGCGCCATATGAAAAGGTAAAGTGCTCTGAATGGCACACTGAATCAAAGGGTGTTGCATCTTCAGCTGATGACTTTCCTTATACCAGCCAAAAGCGTAGTCCTTTGGCGCCACAGGGATTGCATCGTGATGGTCACGGCAATTAAAGTAGGGATAGAGCCGAAGGGTCATCGGCGTCTTTGCTGTAAATTGGTAGCGAAGACCAAGGTCATGGGTCTGATATTTAAAAGCACGGGTCCGATTGATTTCCAGTCCATCATAGTGCCAAGTTTCTTTTGTAATTGGTGTGGTTGACACCGCCACCTGTGGCACAGACCCACTTTGCGCACTAGACTGGTCTGCATTTAGCGCCACCAGTTCTCCAGCCACCTCTTGAAACAAGGCCAACTTGCTGATCACATGGACACGGTCCACTGGGGGTTTTCTGCTCACAGTATAAAGACTATGATACTTCCGATAAGCGATATCAGCCACGCCCAGCAGACTATAGCCACCGAGCCCGTTAGTGACTAGGGTTTCCATTTGTTTTGTTTGAACCATTTTTTCAGTCATGTACAAACTCCTTCTTGGTTAAGTAATCAAGCGCCTGATGTCGCCCAGGCGTTACTTGGGTCTTCAAAATGAAGTCGTTCCAGAGAACAACCTTTTTCTTTTACCTAGTATCCACGAAAAATCAAAAAAAAGCAACCAAAGCCTTCAGGCATTAGTTGCTTTTTATTACCCCTTCAAATGATTCAACACATCTTCAAATGATTTAATACATCTTCAAAGGCATCGATAAACCGTTGGGTCTGTTCGAATGTACCTGTCGAAACACGGATGTGTTGGTCGCTACCCCACAAGAAACCAGGGCGAATGATAACCCCGCGTTTCAGGAGCTCTTCATTAACAATACGTGAATCAAAACCAGTGTTGACCCAAACAAAATTTGCGTTTGATGGGGTGTAGACCAAACCAATCTCATCAAAGAAGGCTTCCATCATACCGATTGAAATATAGTTGAGCTCCACGGTTTTCTTGATGTGATCATCATCATCAAGTGCGGCGATACCAGCTACTTGAGCAATGCGGTTCAGGTTGAATACATTTCTGACTTTCGTCATTTCTGCCACCAATTGCTCGTTTGAAATCATGTAACCAACACGAAGACCAGCAAGGCCGGCCACTTTTGAGAAGGTGCGAATGATGACTGTATTCGGGCGTTTTGCCAAAATATCAAGACCATTGGGATACTCCGGATTCACCTGAGCGAACTCAAAATAAGCCTCATCCAAAACTAAAACAACATGATCGGGAATATTGGCCACCAGGTGATCAAGCTCTGCGATTGTCATGATATTGCCCGTGGGATTATTGGGATTGCAGACATAGATCATCTTCGTTTTTTTGTTGACAGCGCCGATAAAGGCATCAAAATCATGCTTAAAATCTAAACCCATGTTAAAAACCACTGATTTGCCACCCATTACACTGGTGGCGATATCATAAAGTGAAAATGAAGGCCAAGCAAAAATAACTTCTTCGTCTTTATCAATCATGGCATAAGCCAGCATCTTAATGATTTCTTCCCCACCATTGCCAAACATAATCTGATTTGGATTGATACCCAGCTTTTTTGCTAACTTTTCAGTTAAGGCGGTGGCTGAACCATCTGGATAAATGTGAACTTCACATGCCGCAGCTTGAATTGCTGCAATAGCTTTTGGAGACGGCCCAAGAGGATTTTCGTTGGAAGCTAATTTTACAATGTCAGTAATCCCATATTCACGGGCTACTTCTTCAACTGGTTTGCCTGGTACATATTTTTTCAAAGTCGCCATTTCTGCTCTAAAAATCCCCATCGCTTTTCCCCCTTAAAATAACGCTTAAAATAACGCCCAAACCAACGTTGTCTGCAAACGTTTCCCTAGATTCTAAGTCCATTATAAAGTTATTTTAAAGTCTTGTCACGGATAACAGGAAAGATTCCTAAAAAACTTCTTGTGTTTTTTTAAGACCTCAAAAAAAAGACAAAGTCGTTGTTGTCGATTTCACTCGACAACAACGACTTATTTTTACTGTAAACACTTCTTAATTACTCGTAAACCACCAATGCCTCAACATCATAAGCTTCTAAAACACTTCTGCCATTCAAGAACGCCAAGTCGATCATAAACAAGATCTTAACCACTTCGCCACCCATTTTTTCGACCAATTCAGCAACAGCGCTGATGGTGCCACCAGTTGCCAATAGGTCATCAACTATAACAACCTTTTGACCAGGCTTAATGGCATCAATGTGCATTTCCAAAGTATCTGTGCCATATTCCAAAGCATAGGTATGTGAAATGGTTTCATAGGGTAGCTTGCCAGGCTTTCTAACCGGAACAAAAGGCTTTATCATGGCATAAGCAAGGGGGGCCCCCATTAAAAAACCTCGGGCCTCAGGTCCTACTAATACATCAAATTCAACCCCTTCTAAACAGGTGGCAAGGCGATCAATGGCATATCGGTATACTTTACCATCAGCCAAAACCGTTGTAATATCCTTAAAACCAATACCTTCAATTGGAAAATCCTGCACTTCTCTGATATAATCTTTCAAATCCATGGTTAGCCTCCTTTATAATTCGCGATGATTTTTCATATACTGCATCATACCCAATATCCCTTGGGATAATAATTCGATACGGGCATATAATTGACTTTCTTCGTAGGCCATCTTTTGATGGGGACCAGCCGTCAAAACGTAGTCGCCCCCTTGCTTAATCACAAAGCCTGCTTCTTCAAAAAACAAGAGGGTCACAAGGTCCTTTACAGGCCACTGGGAACCTAATAGTTCAAGTTCCAAATTCAAAATCCGTTCTTTTTTAATCTTCCCAAATAATTGGGCTGCGTGACTCCGATCAAAGGTGAGTTCCCCAAGGATTGTCTCTGACGCAACGTGATCCAGTCGGCGCATGCCAACAGTTTGAACAGAGGCAGCCTGCCCACTGTCAAAGGGTAAATCCACACAAATTGCACCAAATAGCATTTCTTGAGGACAAACCTGTACAGAACGGCCCCATAAGTCATCCAAATCAAGCCCCATATCATGACAGGCATATGCGACTTCTAGAAGCCCTTCAAAGCTCCAAATCCCAAGGGTTTCTTCACAATCAATCCAAAAGGCGGTGTCTTCTGAACGCCTTTCATTGGGCATCATCTCGGAAAAGTTCTGCTCCATTTTCACTAGAGGTCTCTCTACTACCCAAGCAAAAAGTGCTTGAATATACCGAACATAAAGCTTTTTTTGAAAGAATTGATAATTTGGATCGTAACTTCTAAAATCCTTCAGTAGTAGCTGAACACTTTCAACACCGTTGAAGGTATTGATGTCCAGTTGTAGTGCCACATCCATACGACACCCTTTAATCGGTGTGGTCCTATCCCCAAACTTAAATTGCAGGGCTTCAAATAGGCGATAATGATTATTTAGCTTGATTTTTAGATGGCTCTGATCTTTGCCCATTCGTCTTGTCTCTTCCACTTTTAAATGGTCTAAGCGAAACACAGGTTTTGGATTCCCCATGCCAAAGGGTTCCAATTGACTCAGTTCTTGAACCAATTGGCTATGGATTTCTTTTGAAGTTAAGCGGGCATCGCATTTGATGGTTTCAATCAAAATATCTGGGGTCAAGTGGTCCTGATTGTATTTGGAGATGCCAGCAATCAGTGCAGGCAGATTTTCAGATTCCAGGGTCAAACCAGCTGCTTGTTCGTGACCACCAAATTTTTTTAACCACTGATTTTGTGACAACAATGCTTCAAATATAGAATAGCCAGCAATACTGCGGGCACTGCCCTTTAAGAGCCCATCTACTTCACTGAGAACAATGACAGGCCGATAAAATCGTTCCACTAAACGGGATGCCACAATGCCAACAACACCAGTATGCCAGTTGGGACCCCACACAATGATGGTGCCCGATTGCATATGAATAGCTTCACTTTCAATTTTCTTTAGGGCTGCCTCCAGAATTTTTCTTTCGGTTTCTTGCCGCTCTTGATTGAGAGCATCTAGATTTGAGGCAATTTCAAAAGCTTTTACAGGATCATCGGTCAGTAGTAATTCCACCCCAGCCTGTGCATGTTCAAGGCGGCCCACCGCATTGAGACGGGGGCCGATCATAAAACCCACATGCCCTGCTGTTATCGGTTTACCATCTAGTTTGCAAACTTTAATCAGTGCCTCAAGGCCAGCCATCTTAGAATCAGAAAGTGCCGCCAGTCCATGGGATGCAATAATGCGATTCTCCCCTGTGAGGGGGGCCACATCAGCAATGGTGCCAATGGCACTGAGTGCCAAAAGTTTAGGTCCAATTCCCGTATGACCATTGAATTGATCCCCCAACAGAGCTTGTGCCAATTTCAGGGCAATACCTGCACCAGCTAGCATCTCATAGGGGTAGTGACAGTTTGGCAACTTGGGATTGATCAGGGCATAAGCTTGTGGCAACTGGTCCTGACATTCGTGATGATCTGTGATAATCAGGTCCACACCCAACGTCTGACATAGTGCTGCCTCAGCAATGGCAGAGATCCCACAGTCCACTGTTACAATCACCGAAGCCCCTTCACTTGCAAGAAAACTCATGGCCTCACTATTTAGCCCGTAACCTTCTTCAAGTCGCTTTGGGATGTAAAAGTGAACATTAGCCCCTAGGTGTTCAAGAACTCTATAAACAATGGCTGTACTGGTCATGCCATCTACATCGTAATCACCGTAAATCCAAATGGCTTGCTTTTGAGCGATTGCCATTTCTAGACGCAAAACCGCTTTATGCATATCTGGTAGTAGAAATGGGGACTCAAGATTCTCTAGACTGACAGCTAAAAATCCGCTCATGTCCTCAAGGCCATGAAAACCTCTGTTCTGGAGAACAGAGGTTAAAGTTCGACTTAAGCCGGCTATCTCATAATTAGGTACTGTACTTAATTGCCAACGCTTGGGTTTCATGGGTTACCTCTAACTTTATGATGCTTTTAAAGCCGCCTTTTGCGCTTTTTTAAGCGATACCCAAATTGGGCTTGCGATACAAATTGAAGAATACGTACCAGTTGAAATACCAACCAACAACGGAATTGCTAATTCTTTGATAGAGGATGCTCCAAAAATCGCGAGGGCAATAATAACAACAATGGTCGTTAATGATGTATTAATGGTTCTCCCAAGTGTTTGATTGATACTCTCATTGGCGATTTTCTCGTAATTGGTTGTTTTTGCATATTTCAACGTATCCCTAATTCGGTCAAAAACAACAATGGTATCATTGATTGAATAACCTAGAACCGTTAGAATTGCTGCAATAAACGCTGAGTTAACAGGGATCCTGAAAATCGCATAGAATGAAATAAGAATAAATACATCGTGAAAAAGCGCGAGAATTGCCGAAACACCAAATCGCCATTCAAATCTAATGGTGACGTAAATCATCATAAATATAGCAGATAATATAATCGATAACAAAGCACGGTTCTTGATTTCTTTGCCGACTGAAGGGCCAAATTGCTCTGAAGAAATCATTGCTGAGTCTTCTAATTTAAACTTATCCTTTAAGGCACTAAAGACTTTGATACGGGCTTCGTTATCAAGGGATTGAGAGGTTTTAATAATAACTTGATCATTGTTCTTACCCGAATAAATCACGTCAGGTGATAATTTAAAATCAGCAATTGTGGTCTCAACAGTAGCCAAATCCACCTTTTGTGACATTTGAACTTGTATAATAGTACCACCACTAAAGTCAATACCTAAGTTTAAGCCAAACATTAAAAACATACCAAGGCCAATAGCCATGATGACCAGCGATATGCCATAATTGAGTTTACTGTATTTAATAAAGTTCATGGGTATCACCTCCTAGGCACCATAGAATTTTCTGTTAGTTAAGAATTTAGAGTGTGAAAGCTGGTCGAGTATAATACGGGTGACGATAATCGCTGTAAACATACTGATTAGAATTCCTAGCATCAGCGTGATTGCAAAACCTTTAATTGGACCTTCACCAAAATTGAAAAGTACAACCGCTGCAATCAGGGTGGTGACATTGGAGTCAATGATGGTGAGCATGGCTTTAGAATAACCATGGACAAGTGAAGCTTTAAGGGTTTTGCCCTCTCTAAGCTCTTCTTTCATACGTTCAAAGATGATAACATTGGCATCTACCGCCATACCCAGTGTTAAAACGATACCCGCGATACCTGGTAAAGTCAATGTTGCATTTAGACCAACCATAAACATCAAAATCAAAACGCTGTATAGTGCCAAAGAAATACTGGCAATTAAACCTGGTAAACGATAGTACCCAACCATAAAGATGACCACTAATGCAAAACCAACTGCTGCTGCTACCATACTTGATGCTAAGGCAGTACGGCCTAAAGTTGCGCCAATTGCCGATGTTTGAACTTCTTTTAAGGTTGCTGGTAAAGCACCACCACGGATTAAAAGAGCAAGGTTCTGTGCTTCTTCTGATGTAAATGACCCTGTGATAATGCAGCTACCATCACTGATGATAACAGGGACACCAGGGGCTGAAATCACCTTTTTATCTAAAAGAATAGCTACTTGACCATTCTTTTGGCCCGTTAGACCATTGGTAAAGTTAATAGATTGTGATGTGACTTCTTTGAAAATACCAGCGCCTTCAGGATTCAATGTCATGCTGACAGAGGGTTGATTGTACTGATCTGCAACCGCTTTGGCATCCTTGACAAGCTTACCTGAGAATACAATTGTCATTTTTGTTTCATCAAACATTTCGCCTTCCATGGTGCCTTGGCCATCTTTTACTTGTGCAAATTCTAAAAGTGCCGTTGTACCAATTACTCGAAGAGCGTCCTGTGCATTTTTTACCCCTGGTAGTTCAACACGGATGCGCTGCTTACCTTCAATATAAACATTTGGCTCTGATAATCCAAGAGCGTTAATCCGTTGAGATAAAATAGTCCGCGTTTGTTCCATCAAAAGCTTTAATTCATCACCTGTTTGATCTGATTCAACTTCATAAACAACCACAACGCCGCCTTCAATATCAAGGCCTAACTTCAACGTTGACACCACAGAATCCACTTGAATTCCACCAACGTGAATCCCTACGCCTGTCCAAACAGAGAGTGCTACGATGGTCAAAAATAGTACGCTTAAAATCGTAATTTGCTTACCCGTCATTAGTTCACCTACTCATCCTAGATATAGTTTTTTGACAATGAGACATATTTTTTTGCAGATTGTTGCAATGATAGTATTTCTTCTGAGGTTAAGTCACGGACCACCTTAGCAGGGGAACCAATGGCCATAGAGCCCGCTGGAATCACTTTACCCGGTGGCACCAAAGCACCTGCCCCAATAATCACGTCATCTTCAATGACAGCACCATCAAGAACAATGGCACCCATACCAATTAGAACATTATTGCCAATGGTGCAGGCGTGAATAATGGCGCCGTGACCAACGGTAACACCTTCTCCAATATGGCACTTAAAACCATCGGCAACATGTACCACCACAAGATCTTGGATATTGGTTTGACGGCCTATATGGATTGAATTAACATCTCCTCTTAGAACGGCGCCAAACCAAATATTTACGTCTTCTTCTAGTACCACATTACCAATGACCATTGCATTTGATGCGATAAAGCAGGTGTCATGAACCTTGGGCGTTACACCTAAATATGGTAGCATGATTACCCCCTAGTGACTTTTTCAGCCTGTAAGAATATCGCATTTTCAATTCGTTTCTTTTCAATTTCACAACCGATGGCATAAGGCTCAAATAAATTGCCATTAAAATTGAATGCATTGGCATGACAACCGCCGCTGCAGTAATACTTTGCCCAGCAAGTTTTACAAGCTTCTTTATTTTCAACATGTGCACATTGAAAATCAGCCGTCAAACTTTGGTCAAATGTACCCTCAAGTATATTGCCGATTCTAAAATCCGTATTGCCCACAAACTGATGACAAGGGTAAATATCCCCCTCTGGCGTAATGGCCAAATACTCAGAACCCGCACCGCAACCAGAGACCCGTTTAATCAAGCAAGGACCTTGATTAAAGTCAATGGTAAAGTGGAAGAAACGGAATGCTTTTGGTGATCCTAGGCGATCCACCATTTCCTTTGAAAGTCGGTTATAAGCTTCAAAAATTGCAGGTAGATCTTCCTCTCTAATACTGAAATTATCGAGGGGATCACCGACAACTGGCTCAACCGATGTTTCTTTAAAACCAAGGTCTGCTAAATGGACAACGTCTTGATCAAAGTCTAAATTATGTCTTGTGAAAGTACCGCGGACATAATAGGACTTGCCACCACGGCCATCGATTAACTTTTTAAATTTCGGAACAATGACTTCGTACGTGCCTTTGCCGTTAATGGTAGGGCGCATGGCGTCGTTAATCTCTTTACGTCCATCAAGACTCAAAACCACATTATAAAAATTCTCATTAATGTAAGCGATTTTTTCATCGTCTAATAGAGTACCGTTTGTGGTTAGTGTAAAACGTATCACCTTATTATGAAGCTTTTCAAGGGTACGGCCATAATCAACTAGTTCTTTGCAAACATCCCAGTTCATTAGGGGCTCGCCACCAAATAAATCCACTTCAAGTTGTCGTCGGTTTCCTGACTTTGAAACCACAAAATCCAAGGCCCGTTTACCAACTTCTAAAGGCATCAACAAGCGATCCCCTTCAAAATTGCCTTGAGCAGCAAAACAATATTCACAGCGAATATTGCAATCGTGTGCAACATGTAAGCAAAGTGCCTTTACAACCGGTTCACGGTGTAAAAACTTATCTGAGCTGACATAGGTATTTTCAGCTTCTAAACTACCTTGTGTGATCAGGGTATTGATTTCTGCAAGTGCTTCGATTACCACGGCTTCAGTAAAAGTCACAGCATGCTTTGCAATTAAATCGGTTTCTGAGAGTTGATTTTTGTCTTCCAGTAAGGCATAGACCACATCGTCTACACTATGAACAGCGCCGCTGTTCACATCTAGAACAAAGTTCCAACCATCTCTTTTGAATTGATGTATCATCTAAAACTCCTTCTATTATCAGCGTCAAGTTTCTCTGTATATTAGCATCACTAAAATTAAAGACTTGACGGGACTTTCATATAAAAAAGCAGCTTTCGCTGCTTTTTTATTTCTCGCACTCTTGGTTCGCAACGGTGCACGATGTTTTACATGCAGACTGACATGATGTCTGGCATTCGCCGCAACCGATTTTAGAAAGATCCTCTTTCAAGTTGCCCGAAGTCAATGTTTGAATGTGTTTCATGTCGATACCTCCTATGTTTTTTTTGAAAGCAAACTCTATGTTGTGCGGTTTCCCGCTTAACACCTATTTTTTTGAAACAGTGCCTACTGCCCATTTCTTAATCACGAGAATTTCTTGGTTTTGACCAACGCGGATGTGAAGCTCGTCATCCTTAACCACTGATACTTTACCGACAATACCACCGATTGTGATGATTTCATCCCCAATCACTAAGCTGTTGCGAAGATTATTTAACTCTTGTTGTTTTTTCTTTTGTGGTCTTACCAAGAAAAACCAAGCACCACCGATCATCGCTGCATAAATCAAAATTATGGTATACTGATTCATTCGTTTGCCTCCTCGAGTTAAGTTAAATACGCATCCTCTATCATTCTACTAAAAAACCACGCATCTGACTATGATTCGTAACCATATTTTTTGAAAAATTCATTTTTGTAATCCAAAAACCGGTCTTCCATTATAGATTCTCTTATTTTTGTCATTAATTCTAACAAGAAATACAAATTATGAATGGTAAAGAGTCTAGCCGACAAGATTTCATTTTCTTTATAGAGGTGTCTCAAATAAGCCTTCGTGTAATTTTTGCAGGTATAACAGCCGCAATTTTCATCAAGGGATGAAAAATCCTTCTGATATCTGGCTTGCTTAATGGTGACTGGACCTACAGATGTCATGGCCGTTCCCATTCTCGCTGTTCGGGTTGGCAAGACACAGTCAAACATGTCAACACCCCGAAGAACCCCTTCAAATAAAGCATCTGGGCTACCGACGCCCATCAAATAGCGAGGCTTATTAACTGGCAATAAGGGGGCTGTATAGTCTAGCACTTCATACATCAAGTGCTTTGGCTCCCCAACGCTTAAACCACCAATGGCATACCCTGGAAAATCAAGTGCAATGAGCTCTGCAGCACTTTGTTCTCTTAAATCTTGGTACATACCACCCTGAACAATGCCAAATAAAGCTTGTTTATCAGTGTTCCAATGGGCTTCTTTGCAACGGGCTGCCCATCTAGTGGTCCGTTCAAGGGATGCCTTAACGTAAGCATGATCTGCAGGGTATGGGGCACACTCATCAAAAGCCATCATGATATCAGAACCAAGGGCCGTTTGAATTTCCACCGCTTTTTCTGGTGAAAGAAAGTGCTTTGAACCATCTACATGGGACTGAAAGTGAACCCCTTCTTCTTTAATGGTTCTAAAATCACCTAAGCTAAAGACCTGAAAACCACCACTATCGGTTAAAATCGGCTTATCCCAGTTCATAAACTTATGGAGGCCACCAGCTTCTTTAATCAAGTCATGGCCTGGTCGTAAATATAAATGGTAAGTATTACTTAAAATGATTTGAGCACCTAAGTCCTTAACCTCTTCTGGGGTCATGGCCTTAACAGTGGCTTTTGTGCCAACAGGCATAAAAATCGGGGTTTCAATCACACCGTGTGGGGTGGTTACCCGGCCCAGTCTCGCACCAGATTGTTTGCAAGTTTTAATCAACTCATATTGTATTGCCATGGTTTCTCCTTTTTCTTACAGGATTACTTTGTTCACATGGGTTCACTGCAGTTCACATGGAATCCTTACTCAATTAACATTGCATCTCCAAAGCTAAAAAATCTGTATTTCTGTGCCACTGCCACTTCATAGGCCTCCATAATCCGTTCTTGACTATAAAAAGCGCTAATGAGCATCAATAGTGTTGATTCTGGCAGGTGAAAATTAGTGACCAGAGCATCAATGGCTTTAAATGTATAACCAGGATAGATAAAAATATCCGTCCAACCACTGGCTTCGACTATTTCACCATGGTGGGTTGCGATGGTCTCAAGGGTTCTGGTGCTGGTAGTGCCCACGGCCACTATGCGCCCCCCCTTTGCTTTAACGGTGCGAATCAGAGCTGCATTTTCTGAGTCCAATTGGTACCACTCCGCATGCATGTGGTGTTCTAAAACATTTTCCACTTTTACTGGTCTGAAGGTGCCTAAACCCACATGGAGGGTGACATATGCGATGGTAACACCCTTTTGTTGAAACTTTTCAAGGAGTTCTGCAGTAAAGTGCAGACCCGCTGTGGGTGCCGCAGCAGATCCCAGCTCCCGATTAAAGACCGTTTGATAGCGTTCTTGATCTTCTAAACGCTCTGTGATATAAGGTGGCAGCGGCATGGTGCCCAACTGATCGAGTACAGTCTCAAATAGACCCTCGTAAGTAAAACGAATAAGCCTTGTTCCCTCATCAGCATGGTCCATAATCTCACCCATCAATTGCCCTTCACCAAAGGTGAAATGGGTACCGATCTTTGCTTTTTTCCCAGGCTTGACCATGCACTGCCAAATATCATTCCCCCTGTTTTCAAGGAGTAAAAATTCAACTAAAGCCCCAGTGTCCTTTGTGCCAAACAATCGAGCTGGTAAAACCCGAGTATTGTTCAGAACTAGGCAATCACCTGGGTTTAAGTGATCGTAAAGGGATGAAAAATATTGATGAGATATGCTGTTTTCTTTGCGATTTAAGACCATCAACCTTGAACCTGTACGGTCTTCAAGGGGATGCTGTGCAATCAGTTCATCTGGTAAATCAAATGAAAAATCACTGGTTTTCAATGTTGTCACCTATCTTTATTATAATTTATGGTAGTCTACTGCACTATTTTAGCATCACACAAGTATAGTAGTGTTTCAGGATAGTGTCAAATGTCATGCCCATTTCAGCCATGCGCTTTGCACCATATTGACTCATGCCAACTCCGTGTCCGTAACCTTTACCAACAAAACTAAAATCCTTTGATGTGGCCGCCAATTTTACTTGTAAGGCACCATTAGATGCAGTTGCCTGAGGGGTGCTGACAAGGCCTCCTGCCCCCATAACCGCTAGGTTGGAGATAGGAATATTTTGTAAGCCATTTGCAGACAGCACCGTTATCTTATCACCTTTTGAGACATTAAACAACTGACTTTTCAAGGTACTATAGCCTAATACCTTACGCGCAGCCTCTTTTTCAAGTACAACGCTTTTGTTTGACCCCTTAATTTCCAAGGCCGTCACCCGACCAGTCAAAGCGCTACCTCGGGACACAACGTCCAGTACTTGGCCAACTGCATAGCCCGATTTTTCAAGTGCGCTGGTTAGCTCAGCCTTGGTGTAACTAATCACCCATTGGTCGTTGGGCTGCCCCAATGAATAGGGATCAGAAACCCCTCTTAAATAGGGCAAGGCTTGGGTATACACATCTTCGCTATTGGCTGTATAGCCACCGCTGCTGGAATGAAAAAAGGCCTGAATCAGCTTATCACCATAATAGATGCAAATCCCTGCTGTTTCGTCTATGGCTTGATTAGTCCGAGGATCCTCGTATTTTTTTCCTCTAAAAACCTGGGACATAATATCATCCCCTAGGTCGTATCCCTTTGATTTAAACCGCCCTAAACTGCTGATGGCATAGGTTCTAGAAGCCACAGCTTGGGCTTTTAGGGCTTCTTTATGCCAAGAGGCTCCAATTTCTTTTGGTAACACACCATATAAATAAGCTTCAATGGGCAAATGATTCACAGGCAAAATGGTGTTTGTCCCCGTACCAGCAACAAAAAAGATGCCACTGCGATAAACTTGAGTTGAAATACCGATGTCCCCGGTGACTGCAGTGACAAGGCCGTCTTTAAGGGCCATTACAGCGATCAGGCGTTCCCCCTGATAGACACCAACGGCGCTTAAATCTTGAATTGTATTGAGATTCAAACTCTGACTATTCCCTGGAAGGGTTGCCATGGGGGTCCCCAACATGGCAACCACTCCTGATGGACTGACATAAGGAATTGTCAATTGTTTTTGTAAATCCGTTGCAAGGTCCCAATTGGCCAGTGGCTCCTGGGACAGAGCATATCGTCCCTTAAGCATCTTAAACTGCAGGGCCCCTGGGGTTTGAAGGGGCACTAAAATCACATGAGGGTTGGCTGTTAATGCCAGGCCCGATATTCCGGGAAGGGTCAATGTTTGCAGCTCTTTTGCCCCTACCCCTTCTATCAACCCAATGTTAATCCACTGCTGTGCTTGCGAACCTGCAAGCACCGGAGTCACCAAAGGAGAGGCCACAGTTTCGGCAAAAACACCACCGAAAAACACCATTTGACTGATTAAGCCCATGAGTATTACGCTAATCAACCATTTGCGAACTTGAACCATCATGTTAATCCTCCTCTAAAACCGCCATGCGAAGTTGCTCCGATGGGTTTTCAGACATTGCTTCTTGGGTTTGATCCAGAATATATTTTTCTTTGAAAACCAACCCCATATGTTCATAAGCCCGGCGTAGCATCACGCGACCCCTTGGGGTACGGGCCAAAAATCCAATTTGCAGCAGGTATGGCTCATAAACATCTTCAATGGTCTCTTTTTCTTCACCAGAGCTGGCCGCAAGGGTTTCAACCCCAACAGGGCCTCCATCGAATTTTTCGGCGATGGCTAGTAAGAGTTTACGATCCACTTCATCGAGTCCAAGAGCGTCTATATCCAGTAAATCCAAAGCTTCTCTGGCAATGCGATCGGTGATGATCCCATCCCCTCTGACCATGGAGTAATCTCGAACTCGCTTTAAGAGTCTGTTGACAATCCGGGGTGTCCCACGGCTCCGTTTGGCAATTTCACCAGTGGCTTGGTCTTCAATGGCAACCCCTAGTATTTGGGCTGACCGCTCCACAATGGTGGCCAATTCATCGTTGTTATAAAGGTCTAATTTGCATATGACCCCGAATCTATCCCGCAGTGGAGATGTCAGCATCCCAGCCCGGGTTGTGGCACCAATTAATGTGAATTTAGGGAGGTCAATCCGAACGCTTCTTGCCGCTGGTCCTTTACCAATCACCACATCCAGACAGTAGTCTTCCATGGCGGGGTATAGGACCTCTTCCACCGTGCGGTTAAGCCGATGTATTTCGTCGATAAAGAGGACGTCATTAGGCTGCAGGTTAGATAGAATGGCGGCTAAATCTCCAGGCCTTTCTATGGCAGGTCCTGAAGTAATCTTCACACTAACCCCCATTTCGTTGGCAATAATTTGAGACAGGGTGGTTTTACCAAGGCCTGGGGGGCCATAGAGTAACACATGGTCCAAGGATTCGTTTCTCATCTTGGCCGCATCCATAAAAATGCTGAGTTTTTCTTTTGTTTTGGCTTGACCGATATAATCGTAAAGCCGCTGGGGCCTAAGGGTTACATCCACTTCTCTATCTTGAACGGCCATATCTGGCGTTACAATTCGTTTAAACTCCATAGGCTCCTCTAATCTCTGTTACTGGTCAAGGCGAGTTTGATGGCTTTTTCAACTGTTAAGTTTTCTAGATCCACCCCTTTAAGCATCAAGGCAATCTCATCCCGTTTAAAGCCAAGGCTGGACAGAGCCAAATACACATCTTCTTGTAAATCCGAATGACCCTGACCTTGCACCATGAACGACAAATCAGCGGTACCAATATCCTTGCCACCATAAGCCTTTTTCAGTTTATCCCGTAGCTCCACAATCAGCCGCTGGGCTGTTTTTTTACCAAGTCCTGGCAGTGTGGTCAGCTGTTTTTCGTCACCTGTTATGAGCCACTCTAAAATCCGGGCATAAGGGGCCTTTGAAAGCATGCTCATGGCCACCCGTTTGCCAATGCCGCTGACGCTGATCAGTTGCTCAAAGACCAACCGCTCATTATCGTCAAAGAAGCCACAAAGGGCGTGTTCATCTTCTTTAATCAGCTGTTTTGTGTAGAGTTTTACTCGTTCTCCCAGTTTGATAGCCGACTGGGTGTAAGAGGTGACATCTAATAAATAGCCTACCCCGTGAACATCCAGCACCACTTGATCAAGCATCATCTCCACAACTTCTCCATATAAATAACGGTACATAGGGCCTCCACTTACTTGTTAATCGGCACATTCCGATAATGTGTGATTTCTTCACCGTCAATTCCGACAACATCTAATCTGTAGTTGTCTGGCAGATGACAAACATGGCTCTTGATATAATGCCATGCGGTTCTTTTGATCTTAGCTATCTTCTGGGGCGTTACAAAGGTATATGCCCTACCGTGTGTATCTGAAGTTCTATATTTCACTTCTATAAAAACTAAGGTCTCACCCTCAATGGTTATCAAATCAATTTCACCGTATTTGGTGTTGTAATTTTGTTCTAAAATCCGAAATCCCTGAGCTTCCAAATAGGCTCTTGCCCGGTCTTCGTAAATTTGTCCAATCTTTCGACTCATAATTTGTACCCTTTATCCATTTTAGCAATAAAGACCAAAACTTCTGCAACCACGTTATAGAGTTCTTCAGGTATGGTCTCCCCTAATGAGAGATTTTGAAGTTGTCTTGCCAGGCGCTCATCCTTATAAATCGGTCTTTCGTTTTCTTGGGCCAGTGCCACAATACGGTCTGCCACTAACCCTCTGCCCTTAGCAAGCAGAGTCGGTGCAGCATCTCTATTTTTTTGATACCCCAGTGCTGCTGCAAACCGTTCCTTAGCCATGTGATCACCTCTTGTGAATAGATACGTCAAGCATACAGATCAAATAAACAGATTAAATAAACGTATCAAATAATTGTGTCAGCTTCACATCCAAACGGGACATGGCTGCTAGATTTGGTGTTTCCTCATCTGATTTAAAACTCAGCTGGATTTCTTTTGACACAAGCGGCTTAACGGCTTCCAGTAACTCAGTAGCAGCACTTTCAAGATATTTTTCAATCTTTTCGTTTTCTGTCATCACCACAATACTGAGGGTTTCTTTTTTAGCCGTGATTTTAACCCGAATCTGATCCAGGTGATTGGTTTTTAGAGCAATATAAATCATGCTATTATCAGGGTCTAGGGCTTCTTTTTTATGCCCCTGATGCTTCACGTAAATTTCAATATCTTGAACCCGTTCTTTTAGGCCCATTGGCAAAAATACCATGGACCAATTCTGACTGTCTTGTAAAACTTGGGTGGTCCGCTGGGTGGCTTCAAACTGAGCTGCCTTCTCACCGGTTTCGCTGGTAATCATTAGATTTTGCAGGGATTTTGATAGGGCTTCTATGGCTTCGGTTTGGGATTTTAAAGCATCCCCATCTAACCCAAGATGCAACTGGTCCCATTGCAGCATGTGCTGTTTCAAATCGGCTACCTGCTTCTCTAATCCTTGCAAGATTGGATTATCTAGCCCATTGCCTTCAAATAGCTGAAAGAGCCCTTCACTTAAACCCATGGCCCCTTTTAAGAACTGATGGGTGATTAAAATATCCAAGGTTTGAAGGGGCATCTTTTGTTCCGTCATAAACGCCAAAGTCCCTACCATGGCCTCTTTTTGAGAAACCATTTCCGATAGGGCTTGAGTAAGACCTTCAAAAAATGTTTTTGTGGTGATTTGACTTTGAGTCCCTAAAGGTTTGAGGGTCTCCTCTGGGGTGAGCAGGTTTTCGGTCATCAGGGGAGTGGCAGAGCTAGCCCCTTGGTTGGCCTGGGCAATTTGCTGTAAAGCATTTTGAATTTGCTGGGCCTTGGTAAGGGGTTGTTGCAGTGTTTGATCTGGTCCGTCTAAAACCCCTGGCACCTGGCCGAGAGTTGCTGGCACCACCTCTAAACTCGCTGGTGCCCCTTCCACACCTAAGGTGCCAACCGGGGCTGTACCTGTTGGAGCAAGGGTTTTAGGACTTACCCCTTCAGTGAGTGGCCCTTGGGAAATCGTCAGCTGACTGAGGGACTCAAAAAATCCTTTAGGGTCCTGTCGCCAGTCCACTTGAGTACCTAAATTGGCACCACCTTGATGACCAACTTGGGTACTTGTTTGGGTACTTGTTTGGGTACTTGTTTGGGTACTTGTTTGGGTACTTGCTTGGGTACTTGTTTGGGTACTTGTTTGGGTTCCTGCTTGGGCACTCGCTAGGGTACCTACTTGTGCACTCCCTTGAGAGGGTTGCCCTTCTTGAGGAGCACCAGAAGTAACAGCCCCCAGCATGCTAGCCCCTTCTGTCAGAAAGTGCATCGCATTTTTTAATGTCTGAAAAACTTCACGGGTAATGGGCAACCCGAATTCCCGCTGGGCCTTTAAAATACTCATATTTTGCTCAGTGGCTTGCAGGCCCATTTCTTTTAACTGGGTTTGTAGAATCCCATCAAAAGGTTTGAGGGTCACCTGGGACCCTTGAGCAGGCACACCTTGGGCAGCACTGCCTTGTACAGGCTTTTGCAGATCCCCTTCGGAAACAACCCTAAGGGTTAACTGCTGCTCCTGTGCTTGAACCACTTCTAATTTAATACTTTGTCCAACTTGAGCCCCAGGGAGGGCGTCCCCAGGTAATTTCAAGGTTTGACCGTTTATGGACACTTGTACCCCTTGTTGGTTGCGACCCACCACTTGTGCAGAAACAATATCCCCCGCTTTGACGTCAAGGGCTTTAACATCAACCCCCTTGCCATCAGCAAGAGACTTGACCTGCATCTCATGCCTCATCTGATTTAAGTCTCCAACCCCAATTGCAGGTATACCCATGACCTCACCCCATCTCACCTCAAATTCTTGATAAACGTCTTTCTGTGAATCGGCGTGGGTCCTAAAGCTCGCAAACCATCATAATGCATGGGGGTTCCATAGCCCTTATGCTGCTCAAAACCGTATCCAGGATATAATTTAGCCGCCTCTAACATCATCCGATCTCGTGTAACTTTTGCCAGAACCGACGCCCCTGCCACAGAAAGGCTCTTTTGATCACCTTTTACAATGGCATGGACTGGAATTTCTCCCACCACCAACTTCACATGATCTGTTATCAAACCGTCGTAAGTCCCCTCAATGGCTGCAAGGGCCTGATACATGGCCTCTTTAGTGGCATTGAGAATATTGATCTCGTCTATGCGCTCAGGGGAGACAATCCCAATGCCAAATGCAATGGCCTCCCTTTGAATCACTTCAAAAAGTCGTTCCCGATCAGCCTCTGACAATTTTTTAGAGTCGTCCAAGCCCATAAGCCCTGGAGAAGGTTTTAAAATACAGGCCGCTGCCACCACAGGACCGGCCAATGGCCCTCTTCCCGCCTCGTCAACACCTGCCGCAAGCCCCACTGGGACATGGTCAAGATCAAATGACGCAAGACCAGCCAAATGATCAACCCGCTTTAGGTGTTTAAGATGCTGATTTTTATATTTTGTGAGACCTTTGACGACCATGGGGGTGTCAATCTCTTGATACTTTTGAAAGACTTGATCCCACTGGTCAATAAGGGTGGTTTCTAACTCGGCAAGGATTTGATTGAGGGTATCACGAGGTTTCATTGGCTGGCCCTAACTTATCTAAGTATGACTTGGTTTTTTGAACGATTTCATCATCTGGTGCAATAAGAATGGCTTCTGCAATAAATTTTCGGGCTAAATCCAATTTACGGGCTTCGATATAGAGAATGGCTAAATTGCATAGAATCTCGTAGTTTAAAGGTTTTAGTCTAAGGCCTTCCATAAAGAATTCCTTTGACCCTTGAAAGTCGTCTAGCATCATGGCCACAATGCCCAGTTCGTTTAGAATGCGGTCATCTGTTTGGTTGAGGTTACGGGCTTTTGACAGGTGCAACATAGATTCTTCCAGTTGGTTTAATCCCCGATACCCAAGACCGATAAAAAACTGGATTCGCCAATCGTCCTGAGCGTCTTCGCTGATGGAGAATAGTGCCTCAAGGCCTTCTAAAAAGCGGTCGTGTAAAATCAAATCATAACCCAATTCGTAGCGGGCTTTATCTTCTAGGACACCGAGTTTTGGTAATAAATCCTGGGCGTAGATTTCTGGCAAATCATCAGCGATGGCCATCTTGGCAAGGCGCAGGGCCTCTTGATGCCGTTCTTGGTGGTGGGCCACAAATGCAAGGTAATAGAGGATAACCGATTTTTTTTCTATGCTGAGGGCTTTTTCAAAGTTAACCTTTGAAAGTTTTAAGGCCTCCTTTAAGTCACTTTGCTCAAGGTAAAAAGCATAATGGGCTTTACCTAAATTAAAGTAGCCATCGATATGCTCTTCAAATCTTAGAGCTGCACGGAAAAACGAAATCGCCTCAAGCCACTGGCGGTTTTCGCTGGCCTTGATACCAAGGTGCATACAATAATCAAAGGGCTTTGCCACCATCCCCTCAACCAGGGACTGATAGACCGGATTATGAACAAATTCCGGATCCAAGCCAAGCACCAGGCACACATCTCTGAGTATCCGCTTAAAATCAAAGCCTTCTTGATTTTCTCTTACCACATCTTTTAAGACATCTTGATCCACAGGCAAATCCAATCCCTTTGGAATGGTGATTTCCCCAAAATGCAGGTCTTTATTAAGCTCTATAAAATAGAGTTGTTCTTTTTTTTGGTCGTACAGTTCCTTAAGAGTCATCTCGCACCTATTCAAATTCCTTATAAAAGATTAAGTCATCCACATACTTGCCACTAAGTTCGTCAAAGTGATGTTTCCTGACTGAGCCACTAAATACAAAACCACAACTTAAAACCGTCTGAATCGCCTGGGTATTATTGCTAAAAACAAAAGCTCTCACCAGGGACACATCCATTGATTGCAGTTCTTTTGCACAAAATTCCGTGAGCTGGGCTGCAAACTTTTGCCCACCAAAACTCTCATCTACTGCCAAGGCAATGGTGGCTGCATGGGCTTTATTATCAAGCCCTCTTTTAGCTCTAATAACCGCTAAAATCAAATCCCCATCTGCTGCAACGTACACAAATGTGTCTTCCCGCTCTAACCAAGCTTCGATTTGCTCTTCATCTGCCACATCTGAAAAAGGCACTGCCACCATCTCGACACTCAGCTTACTAAAAAGGCTGAGCACCTTAGGAATATCTCTGATTTCTAAAGGTCTTAAAATGACTGACATAGGATCCTCCTTACATCTCCATTGAGCGACTGATATTTTTATCGATTATTTTGTTTTTATAAAACTCAAAATAATCAAAACTGCCAACACGTAAAATCTTAACTGAATCCTCTGCCACATTGACATCTAGCTCTGCAATGTAGTCGTTTGACACTTTTATCCCATCACAAGCCACAATAACCGCCCGGCTACGGGCCTTGATCACTTGAAGATTGAGATGTGTATCCAGAGGCACCACCATGGAATGTTTAAGTGGTCTATTAATCGAGTTATCATTGGGATTCAAAGGGGTAATTTGGAACACCGGTAGCTCAGAGTGGGTGGCAACGCCCCCTGCCCAAATGGCATAGCCCGTTGCACCGATTGGGGTGGAAATGATAAAACCATCTCCCGTAAAGTAGTTGAAAGGCTTCTGGTTGAGAAAAAGCTTAGCTTCCATCAACCTTGGGTCCACGTGCTTAATGAGAATCTCGTTAAAGGCAAAATTCTCAACCACTGCCCCGGTGACGGTTGTACATTTCACCCTAAGAAGGGGGTATTTTTGAATGGTGAACTGCTTCTTATTAAGGGCTTCAATGAGTTCGTCAATTTGATCAGGCCCAACCGTGGGTAAAAAACCCAAGCTCCCTGTGTTGATGCCAATAAAGGGCACATTTTTTTGTCGGTGGCTTCTGACAGCGCTGAGCATGGTGCCATCACCACCAATGACGATAATCAGTTCTGGCCTTTGATCCACCAAATGGTAATGATTTAGTTTTAAAAGGCGTATCAAATTCTTTTTGGCCTTCAAGCTCTCTGGTTTGTAGTTGTGGTGTATCATAACCCTTTTCATTGGTTTTTCACTCCGTTACGGTTTAATTTGCATCAAGCGTTTTTGGCGGGTTGTGCTGTCCAAGCGGGTGAATAATAAACCTCTATAGAGCATGGTATATCCCAGTGTTAATTGTAGAACCAAAATGGCAACAACTATAGTCAGAGCAGTGGCAACTGCAAAAGGCAATGCGCCAAACACCATTGGCAGCCCCTTAAATATACCGAACCAGATCCCTATGTTTGCGCCAATGAGTAGGCTATTAGGGACAAACCAATCAATCCAATTACCTTTTAGAAAATCGATGCCATAACGAATGCTGTCAATTTCGCTGTAGTCCTTTTTATAGATGGTTTCAGGCAGTGCATTAAAGATGATAAAGCAACCACCATAAATGACAATGCCCAACAGCCCCCCCATCAAGGGCCCCAATAGGGGAAAAACAAATAAATTCACGCCGTAATTCGCAACCCAAAACACAAATAGCAATCCGAAAATTTTACGCATATAGGCACCAAAGCCATCTTTCACATCTTGCCAATTGGTACTGTAACCAGCTGTTGCCCTGTTGATCAGATAAAAGTAGTTTGAGAAAACCAGCGCATAAGCTAAAAATTCGATCATACCGCCAAACAGAGGCAATCTAGCAGCTAAAAATAGCATGGCCCAAAGTAGCGGTCCATAGATTAAGCCAACATACATCAACAGGTGATGTTCCCCAATTAATTTATTGGCTTTTTTAAGGGTGAACAGATTGGTATGCAGTATATCCGTTAGTATCTTCATCTTAAACTCCTTGCACTGGGGCGAATAGTGGGTGAATGTCTGGATCTACCACTGTATAATTGGGTTTTCCTTTAATTTTGATCAGCAATAGAGCTTTATTTGAAGGGGTGCCAACGTCACTCATTGAGGGGATAGCAGCGTCACATACTGATGGCAGAACCATCTTCAGAATCGACTTGTCAATACGAATGGCTATCAATTGCTTAATCACTTGCTTCACAGGCAAATTTTGATCTTCTTCACAAAGCCACTGAGGGTTTTCCTTTAAAAACACATGCCATATATGGCTAATGGGTTCTTTATACCCTTGCACCATACTCGGAAAACTCACATCCAAATACCAAGAATCAAAAGCAATCAAGTCGTAAAGTGTCTTTGATAAATCTTGATTTGGTTGGGTTTTACACAATCTAAGGGCTGTAGCAATCACTTGTTCCACCACTTGATCAAAGCTCACTTGGTACCCTTGTATTAGTCGCTGGTTGATCCACTGACCCACGGTCTCGTAAAATAGAAATGGTGATGGTAAAAGGCTGTGAATAACCTTAAGGGTGTATGTTAACCGCTCCGCATTATGGACCCGTTCCATCCCTTCTTCAACCCCCATGAGTCTGACCTTTTCTTGATAAGTCAGCCACTGATTGTATAAGAATTCGTAGGGGGCATGCTTTGATGCACCGTAACCATAATCAGGGGCTTCTTTTGAAAGCGGCGCCCCATGTAATAGCTTCAACATACCTAATTGCAGGTGGTCCGGCGAGAGTTTCAAAACATCATTGACACTTTTTTCAAAGGAGTCAAAGTCTTCAAATGGTAGACCTGCAATCAAATCTAAATGGGTGTGACAATTATCCAGTTGGCAGAGTTTTGCCACAGCACCTAATGTTTCTATCGGCATATGACGGCGAATTGCTTGAAGGGTTTTAGGGTTAGTGGACTGGATGCCCAGTTCAAACTGTACGAGATTCTTTCTAAGTGATGCAATGGTCTCAATTAAACTTTCTGTCAAACCATTGGGACTCAGTTCAAAATGAAAAGTCGTGGTTCCCCTATCCAGTTTCGCAACCAGTTGTAAGATTTCAATGGCTCTTTGAACCGGTGCGTTAAAGGTACGATCGATAAATTTGACCACCGATACACCAGATTCAATCAACTGCTCCAATTCTTTTTCAACGATATCAAGTGACTTAAAACGCAACTTTGACCCTAACGATGACATGCAATAACTACACTGATATGGGCATCCCCGGGAGCTTTCGTAATAGGCAATCTTTAATGTACTGAGTTCTAATTGGTTATAACCAATACCTAAGTCGTCCATCGCAACAGGTGGGAAAGTTGTGATTTGTCCTTTTAATGACTGAAAGAAAGAGCTTACGGTGTTATTAACAGAGGTATGTGCCTCAATTAAGGCTTCTATAAACCCCTCTCCTTCGTGGGCAATAATGCCATCGATAAAAGGTCGTTGCTCAAGCCAAGCAGGTGAATGAAAGCTCACCTCTGGACCACCTAAAAAAATCATCCCTTTAGGGTAGATACATTTTAGATCCCTTGAAAACTTCTCAATCATCTCTATATTCCAAATATAACAGGAGAACAAGTAAATTGGCTGATCTTCTGAGGGTTCCTGCCCCTCTAGTAAATAGCTCAGTGCCACTTGATAGGGTTGATTGATGGTCAGATGCTTATGTGCATAATTTATGTCATTGTTTTTTAATCGGCTACCAAAATAGCCCATAGCCAAATTGGTATGCACATACTTTGCATTGATTTCTATCAGATATAACATTGGTACCTCGCCATCTTTGTCATATGACTATTGTAACATGTGACGTGTCACTTGACAAACCTAGGGGAACTTTGTAATACTTTATCTTGCAACTGATTTTGTGGTATACTAACATAGTCAAACCCATTCAAATTAAACACTAAGAGCAACAAAACAACCATGCGGAGGTAATATGAATTCTTATCCAGGTTCTAAAGAAACACTCGTCAAGCTAACCATAACATGGTTCGTATTTTTTATACTCATGTTAGCAACGGTACTTATTTTTAAAGCGATTTTCGTGAAAATTTTAATCCTTGCTTTCCTCCTACCAACCCTGCATTTAATCTATCAAGGTATGATTGTTGAGATTACCCTAAGCGATACAAAACTGAGCATCAAGCGACTTTTTCACACCACCCATATCGCCATCAAAGACATTGCATTTTGTGCCATCCATGGCCTTCAAGATGAAAAAATTCTGATTTACTGCTTTGTTCGCACCAAGAGATTTGGCAAAGAGCGGGTGGGCGGCATTAAAGGCAAACACGATTTTGATACCATCGTTAAAAAGTTGATGGACGACGACGGCAAAGGTACCACGGATCTTGATATTAATTTTCACGTTGCAAAAAAAGTACCCGCTTCATTTGTCAGTAACAGCGAGGATTTAAAGCTTAAACTCTTAAGACTTGTGGATGCAGCACACAGTAAACTAATCTAACCTGGATACACCCATAGCGCGGCAATCTAAAAGAAACACCTAGCATAAATACACAACTAAAAGAGAACACCGCCTAGGCGGTGTTCTCTTTTAGTTGTGTATTTAGTTTGTTTTCTAGTCGTGATTAAATCAATCCAACCGATTAATTAAGCAGTTTTCTTTTTTGGAACATACTTAGCATGTGATGGATCGTCTTCCACTTTCATCATCGTAATGCCTGTGTAGCCATAAATGATAGAAACCACAGGGTTAACAAGATTTAAGAAGCAATATGGTACATACTCAAGCGTTGGAACCCCTAAATAAGTACTCATTGCCGTACCACAAGTATTCCATGGTACTAGTGGTGAAGTTAATGTACCTGCATCTTCAAGACATCTAGATAAGTTACGTGGGGCAAGGCCTCTTCTTTCATACTCATCTTTATACATTTTACCTGGCAAAACGATTGAAAGGTACTGATCGCCTGCTAGGATGTTTGTAAAGATAGATGTGAAAATTGTGGCTGTAACAAGGGCACCAGTGCTTTTAGCATACTTAAGAATACTGCCAGCTAGAACTTCTAGAATACGTGTTTTTTCAAGAATACCACCAAAGCTCAATGCACAAAGGATAAGAGCTATGGTATACATCATACCATCTAAACCACCACGGGTTAGTAGTGTATCTAAGATTTCATTGCCTGTTTCTGATGTAACGCCATTCATCATGGCATCCATAACACTTGATAATGCAGCACCTTGGAAAATCATAGCCGCCGCACCACCTAAAAGCGTACCCATAAATAGGCCTGGTATTGCAGGTACTTTTAATGCAACCATGGTTATAACTGCGATTGGCACTAATAGCAATAATGGATTCAAATTAAAATTATCGTTCATCAACTTGAGAATGCTATCAATGGCTGCTGTATCAACTGATTTACCAGCAAATTGGAAACCTAAAATTCCAAATCCGACAAGTGCGATGGTTAAACTGACGCTTGTAGTGTAAACCATGTGACGTACGTGATCAAACAGTGTCGCGCCCGCCATAGCAGGTGCTAAGTTTGTTGTATCAGAAAGGGGTGACATTTTATCACCAAAGTAAGAGCCAGAGATAATGGCACCTGCAGCCATTGGAAGGGGTACTCCAAGACCAGCAGCAACGCCCATCAAAGCGATACCTACTGTTCCAGCAGTGGTCCAAGAGCTACCAGTCGCTAGAGAAATAACACAGCATAATAAACATGCTGCCACTAAGAAAATTCCAGGATTCAAGATTTGTAAACCGTAATAGATCAGGATTGGTACGATACCACCCAAGATCCATGTACCGATGATCATACCAATAATGCCGAGAATAAGAATAGCTTGCATGGTACCCATAATACTAGCGATAATACCTTCTTCTACTTCTTGCCAAGAATAACCCAATCTAAAAATTGCAAGTAGTGATGCAGCTAATGCAGCTAATACCAATGGGATATGCACAGAACCATTAACCCCGAATGCAGGTATGACGGTGTACATGAGAAGACCAATTGTGAAGGCTACTAGCAGTAACGCTTCCCAAAGTTTCGCATCTCTTTTGACTTTAACGCCTTTCTTTTTCAACGAATTCATTTTATTTCCCCCTCTGACAGTTTTGCGGTGAGTACCGCAAGCATACGTCGCCGACAATTCCTTTTAAATTGCCGTCACCGATTTAACAGAATCTTCTGATGTCTCGGCACAAATTCAGTATACACTGTGGTTTCAGAAAAAATCAAAAAAAATCGAAAATATTTTGTGAAAACGTTTATTTTATTTTTTTTAGGTAACATATTTGTATTTTGCATGAATTTTTATGCTGATTTTATCCCAGAGGGATGAATTAAAATTCATTGGCACATGGGACCGCAATTTATCAATTGGGCGTAATTCAATTTTCATTCAATAATAGCAAGTTATCGATAAACTTTCGCGCATTGATTTTGCCACCAGAAGTCCTTTTACCACGAATATAATCCATTTCAGCTTTGATGCTTTCAAAATCATAGAGGGTTGACGAAAATCGAATGAAGGTATCATTCATATAGTCTTCAATTCCCAAATTGGCAAGATTGATTAAGCCTCTATTAATGGCCCTTCTTAGCCGCTGTTCCATGGCTTTAGGATTATCGCAAATCTGCAGACAAACATCGTTCACTTTTACCTGTGTGGTGCTTAGTTTGCTTTCAACATAATATTGACAGATCTTAAGAATATCTTCTGCCCCTGCTTCCCCCATAATACCAATCTTAGCAAGGGTATGTTTTATGAGGGCCATCTTTTGCAGGGATTTTTCTTCTGGCATCATGACAGTGGGCTTATTGGTATCCTGATGGCCTAAAAGATTTTGTAAAGCGGCAAACTTTCTTGTCATCAGTATTTTTTCGGTCACTTGCTTGATCACTCGGGTCACTTCCAGTTGATTCACTGGCTTTGAGATAAAAAATGAAATCCCTGCATGATAAGCTTTTTCAATCAAATTTTTAGCGCTAACCTGAGACAGCATAATGCACTGGCATTCTGGTCTTAATGCCTTAATCTGGGCTACCACACGGGGGCCATCCATTTCGGGCATCAAAAAATCAATGATTAAAATATCAGGGTTTAATGCTAGAATCTGAGTTACGGCGTCTTTAGCATCAGTTGAAGTACCGATCACTTCACCTAAAGCACCTTCTTCAATGATATTTTCAATAATGCGAATGACTTGAGCGTGATCGTCCAAAATATAAAATTTCATTGCTCTTCGTCCTCCATAAAATTTGGTAGGGTAATGATAAATGTAGTGCCAACACCTTCGTTGGAATCAACTCTGATATGGCCATTGTATTTTTCTTCAATAATATCTTTCACAAGGGTTAAACCTAGCCCCCGTTGCATATCCCCAGTTAAGGCGCTAAACCGAGTTGAAAAACCAGGCTCAAAAATGCAAGCTAAATCTTTGGGTTTGATACCATGGCCATTATCAGATACTTGAATTTTGAACTGTCCTTGATCAAAGAAACTTTCAACATGGACAAAGGGCTCCCTCTGAGTTTCCGCAGCCTCAATGGCATTCACCACAAGATTTCGAATGACGCTCATCATGTAATAATGCTGTGGTATTTTTAGATTGACCGTGGTCTTAAAGGTCACATGGGAGGGGTTATTGTCGTTTTTTAGACTATGCTCCAGGACTGCGAATAAGTCTTTTAATCGCATCTCTTCAAAGTCATTTTTCTCCCCTGTTAATTGAGACAGCCCCTGCATCACCTGAGCATAACTTTTTTTGATTTCATGGACATCCTTGGCGATATTCAGAGCCTTAATCCCAATACCTTGATCTGAATCACTGCTGCCTTCATATAAGGCATAGGCTTCTGTCATGACATTTTCTATTTGACGCATGTTCTTTTGCATCAGATAGGTTTCTGCACTTAAATGGCTGACCAAAATCAGCAGCTGTTGATACCTTTCGTTGTGTTCATCCCGCTTCAACATCATCCGGTAGTAATTGTAAATGAGCACCATTACAATGGCTAGAATACTTCTAACGCATGCAGTTAGAAACAAATCTGGAACTGCTTTAAAATAATCCGGATTCAGTAAATGGACACGGCTATATAGTTCTACAGCATTGGCTAAAAAATCGCTGGTTAAAACCACACAAAACCAATAGGAGAGGGATTTTTCTTTACTTCTGGTAAATAGGGTATAGTACAAAATTCCATAGGTGAGATCAAAGAAAACGATAAAATACTGGGCTGATAAGGCATGTGAAAATCCTTGATAGTCAGCCCAGCCAAAAATAATCCGGGTGAATAAGCCAATGGTCAATATAAAAAAGGATTGAATAATAGGGTTAATTTTAGGGTTAAAATACAGGAACACCGGTAAAAGAATCACCGACAGGGAAATTTGCAAGCCCCCTAAAGGGAACCGAAAATAAAGCTGTGTGGTAATGGCATCAATCAAAGCAATAATCCCCATAATCTGTATGAGTTGCAGTTGATGCCTGCCTAAAATTGCCTTGGTAGGCATCTTCTTAGACAAGGATTAAGCAGTGGAAGATTTTTTTGCCCTTTTGAATCAAGGCTTTACCATTGATAAAGTCCGCCTCTAATAAAACGTAATTGATATCTGTCACCTTTTGGTCATTGAGGGATATGCCATTTTGCTGTACTAGTCGCTTGCCTTCCCCCTTAGAGCCGATAAGCCCCGCCTCTACCATGGCATCCATTAAACTGATACCTGTTGCTACTTCAGCAGTTGAAATCTCCGAAGACGGAATATTTTCGCTGTCTTTGGCCCCACTAAAGAGTGCTTTTGCAGCGTCTAAGGCTGCAGTGGCGTGAGCTTCACCATGTACGATTTTCGTGACTTCATATGCCAGAATTTCTTTGGCTTGATTCAGCTGTGCGCCTTCCCATGCCCCCATCTCATCAATGGTTTCAACAGGTAGGTAAGTCAATAGCTTCAGGGTTTTAATCACATCAGAATCGGCGATATTTCTAAAGTACTGAAAGAACTCAAAGGGTGTGGTTTTCTCAGGATCCAACCAAACGGCACCTTTTTCAGTCTTACCCATTTTCTTACCTTCTGAGGTTGTCAAAAGATTGAATGTGATGCCAAATGCTGGTTTTTGCAATTTCCGTCTAATTAAATCCACGCCCCCTAAAATATTGGACCACTGATCATTGCCACCCATTTGTAGCACGCAGTTGTAACGGTCATGGAGCACTAAGAAATCGTAAGACTGCATGAGCATGTAGTTAAACTCTAAAAATGTTAAGCCTTTTTCCAATCGTGTTTTATAGCAATCTGCGGTCAGCATGCGGTTGACTGAAAAATGGACTCCAACCTCCCGTAAAAATTCTACATAATTAAGGTTTAGTAACCATTCATCATTATTGACCATAATCGCTTTTTCATCTGTGAAATCGATAAACTGTGACAGTTGCGCTTTAAAACGTTCTGCATTTTGGTCTATTTGTTCCTTTGTAAGCATTTTGCGCATATCTGTTTTATCGGTTGGATCCCCAACCATGGTGGTTCCCCCACCAATTAATACAATAGGTCTGTGACCTGCTCGCTGCATATGGGACATGGCCATTATCGTCATAAAATGGCCAACCGTTAAACTATCCGCTGTAGGATCAAAACCAATATAAAAACTGACTTTTTCTTTTGACAATAATGCTTCTGTTTCTTCTTCGTGTGTCAATTGACCCACATATCCTCTTGCTCTTAATACATCTAAAGCTGACATAGTGATCCTCCTCTAAATTACAATCCAAAAAAACAAAAAAACCTTTCGCGCTAAGGACGAAAAGTCGTGGTACCACCTTAATTTATAAACTACTTCTAGACTTCAAAAGTAAGCTTATCTTGATCATCTTTAACGGGATGGCCCGGTGCGCTTTCACGCACTTGCTCCAAAGTCGTATTTCGGGCTTACCTCCGTCATGCTTTTCACCAACCAGCATGCTCTCTCAATCATCGGTAGCCTTACTTCCTTTTTCATTGCAACTGAATATTCTTTTCTTAATCTTAGGCCATCGGCTTCAATTCGTCAACTACTTTTACAATTCTCAGTCAAATTCTCTTTTACAATTCTCAGTCAATTTCATAGCTTAGAGACGGGTTTCTATGTTACACTAACAGCAACCACTATTTGCGGAGGATTGTATGAAATTAATCACTGTGCAGCAATGTCAAGTCGGCATGAAACTAGGCGAAGATATCTACGGTAACTTTGATTTACTCTATGCTTCAAAAGGGGATATCGTCAGTGAGCATATCCTTGAAGGCTTAAAAAAGCTACCCTTGGATTACATCTACGTTGAGGACGTTGAAGTTGTCGCCCCTTCCCTAATCAGTGATCAACAGCGGGAACTCATCATTGAGGCCATCACCCATTCCCTATCTAGCTATCGACTTTTAACCAGAAATGTTTTTGATAAAATCAAAGTTCCAGTCCTCAATATCGTTCAACAACTATTTTTAGATGATTACGCACTTTATTGCTTCAATCAGTTCAAGGCCATTGATGACTACACATTTGATCATGCGCTAAATGTGGGCTTAATAGCCGGCATGATTGGCTATTGGCAAGAACATGATATCAAGACAATCGAGACACTGATTATCGCTGGTTTTTTTCATGACCTCGGTAAATTAAGCATCGACCGAAACCTCTTGCTTAAAGCAGGTACTATAAGTGATACAGAACTGCAAACCCTTAAAGACCATAGTCTCTTTTCCCTTGAACATTTGCATAAAACATCTTTTGCAACCGCCGATATTGAACAGGCCATTTTGCAACACCACGAACGGCGGGACGGCTCAGGGTATCCAGCTGGTTTAATGGCTAAAGACATTCATCCCCTTGCTCGGATTTTAGCAGTTGCTGATACCTATCATGCAGCTACCTCTGATAAGAGTTATCGCACAAGCGTTACACCTGTTCATGCCTGCGATGAAATCTTTACTCTAAGTCTAGACACCCTAGACCCAGAGGCTGCTACTACCCTAATTAAAAATCTACAAAAGCTCTATATTGGGGTCGCCGTTCAATTATCAAATCATGCCATTGGTGAAATTGTGTATCTCAACCGATTTAATCCTAATAAACCACTTGTAAAGTGCCAAGACCAATTTTACGACCTTTCTATGCGCAGTGACCTGCATATTGTAAAAATTCTCTCTAGCTAAAAATAGCGTGTCAAAACCCCTAGGTTTTGACACGCTATTTTGTTATGACACTTTCCATCTGAAGTTAACTTAAGATGGCCTAATTTTAACCTCATGTTAAATCTGATTTTCTGCGATTAACAATACGCATCCGCTTTTCTTGATACATGGCATCATCAGCTCGTTTAAGTAATTTACTGTAGGTATCTTCTAGCTCAAGTTGAGCAGCCCCAAAGCTGAAGCTTACTGCATAACTGCCATAGGTTGTTAAATGCAATTTATCTCTCATGACATTGACATCCGCTTTGATTTTTTCTAGTGGTTGATCCCAGGTGACTGCAATAAATTCATCACCCCCAAAGCGAGCGCTAACTGCATCTTGTGGTAGCCCTTCAATCAATCCATTGGCAATGGCTACAAGAACCTTATCTCCAACCATATGGCCCATTTCATCATTGATTTTTTTTAGATTATCAGCATCGACAACAATTAAAACCAATGATTTAGCTTCTTGTCTTGCTCGTTTGATCAGCCTTGAAATTTGCGCTTCAAAATAGTGCCGATTAAAAAGGGTGGTCAGCCGATCATGCCTTGATAAATAGACTGTTCGTTCATATAATCGCATATTTTTAATGGCTATCGCCAATTGCCCTCTGACATATTCCATAAAATCCACCTGTTCAAGCGTAAAAGCATCTCTAGTGGCAGCATCAAAATTGATCAATCCAAAAAGTTCTCCATCGATGATAATGGGGGCAGACAAGCTGGATATCATTTCTTTACCCGAAAGGGAGGCAACAACTTTTGTGTAGTCCTCCTTTTCTATTAGGTCAATTTGATTAATCCGATAAACGTGATCTAAATCACCCTTTGCATATCGCCAAAAATATGATTCCTCAAAGGCAATATCAAAAGCAGGGACTGCTTCTTGTGCATAACCCACGTGGGCCGCAATTTTAAGCCGACCATTTTGATTGACTAAAATACAGCCGCAGTCCTTCTGTTCAAACGCCTCATGAAGTTCCTGCATTATTGTATTCAACAAACTCTCTATGGAATCGCTGGCCGTAATAGACTGGTTGATTCGAAGGAGCATCTCAGAAAATTTGAACATCGTATGCTGATAGCGTTGCAGTTTCTTGAGTTCTGTAACATCTGTCATTGTCCCTAGGATATTGTAACCCCCACTAGGTAATGCAATCACTGTTTTGTAAACCACCAAGTCGCGCTGTTGCCCAGAAAAATCCGTCAACTGGATATCGTAATTTGCCGACCCCTGGGTCTGAATTAGCTGTTGATTTAAGGCTGACAATTGCTTGCCAAGGTCATGGGACAATAAATTTTCCATACGAGTACCGATGATTGTTTCAATTGTCAATCCAAAGAAAACCGCATAGGAGTCGTTACAATAGGTATAGATCCCCTCTTCATCTAGTATAAATAACGGAAGCGGTATTTGCTTAAGGACATCTTCAAATATTACTGGAGTTTTTATCGTCATTATCATCGCCTCACCATTAAAATTTGAAATCAAAAACTCAAAATTCAGACACTAAAAGCACTTGCTAAAACTTTAAATACATGCTATTATTATCACATATCACACCCCCCACCCACGGGGTGCGGGATTGGAGCTGCGTATATAGAACATGAACACGGGATACAGGAGGCTATATGAAACATTTAAAAGCGAGTGAATTAGCATCATTTATTAAAGCAACACCAGAAGTATTACTGATTGATGTCCGAACACCCCAAGAATTCAACAGTGGCGCAATTGCTGGTTTTATCAACATACCCTTGGATGATATTATGAATCACACTGATGAGATTGATCAATCTCGCACTTGTGTCATCATGTGTCATGCCGGTTCAAGAAGCCTGATTGCAACACGGATGTTAGAAAACGCCGGTTATAAAAACCTGTATAATCTATCAGGGGGCTACATGTCTTTCTAGTCCCCCCACCCCCTTATTACTTAGAGATTGGAGATTCACATGACAACACTATTACTTGTAGCTGTAATCATCATATTTAGCGTAACCCTAATGATCAAAAGAACCAACCTCGGTTCTGGTGCCACCATTACCCAGATTGATTCAAAAGCCCTTCTGGATTTAAAGAAAAATCAAACCCTACAACTGATTGACGTACGTACCCCAGGTGAATTTAAAGGCTATCACGCACCAGGTTTTAAGAATATACCCCTAAACGAACTTTCTAAGCGTCATTCAGAAATCAATAAAAATCAGATGGTGGTTTTAATGTGTGCCTCTGGCAATCGTAGTATGCAAGCTGCATCCCTACTGAGCAAACTGGAATTCACCTCAATTGCAAATTTTAAAGGCGGCATTTCCCAATTCAAGGGTTAGCCGCCTTTTTTCTTTTTTGCATTCTGATTTTAGATGTTACTTTTGATGGTGTCTTACGTTTGATGGTGTCTTGCGTTGATGGTGTCTTACTTCTCTTCTGGTTTGACATAAGTCCCATCTTGAATGGCCAAAACAAGGGTTGCCGTTTTTTTCGGGTCATGGAAATAATAGCTTAAGCCATCCTTACCCCGACCAGTTTTAGCAGCTGGGATGGTATGAAAAAACAAATCGTCTCTTGTCATACCCGCCATGCCGATGCCAAGCTTTGCTGCGTCCAGTAAATTCAAATCCGTATCCACATAGGCCAGGGCCCGTGTGACCACCATTGGCAGGCGCCAAGACATGGTTTTTGCCACTGCTTCGTTTATAAATTGTTGCTGTCTTGCAATTCTCTGAACATCACCCTCACGAATTTTACCATCATTAGATTTTCTGAATCTCAAAAATTCGATTGCATGGTCACCGCTGATGGTCTGAATACCAGGCTCAAAATTAATATGAAGCGGCGGAGTAGCCGTTGGATCGTCATAGACCATTTTAAATGGCACATCCACTTCTACGCCACCAATTAAATCAACCACGGAAGCGACCCCTTTATAGTCAACTGCTACAAAATAATCGATTGAGACACCGGTTAAATCGGAGACTGCTTTTTCAAGCCCTTCAGTGCCCCCACCTTTTTTAAAACCATAGGTAGCATTTAGTTTTGATTGTCCCAATTTATCCCGACCGGCCGTTGGATAATAAGTATCTCTGGGTATGCTGATCACGTGGGTTGTATCTTCACCGGGATTGACCATCACCAACATCATGGTGTCAGTTCGCGATCCTTCTAGGCCATACAGAAGAATATTTACAGGCTCTTTGTATAGCACGGCAATCCCAATTGAACTGGTTAAGATGGCAACCATCATCACAATTAATAAATATCGTTTTTTCACTTCTTTCCCCCACAAAATTCTCAAATGCAAAAAGAGCCGCCTTGAATGCTATTTAGCTCTCTAAACAACACTAAAGGAGGCATTCAACTTATGCTTCTTCTTGCCAATTATGATAAACGTTTTGAACGTCATCATTATCTTCAAATAGGTCTACTAGTTTTTGCATGTTCTTAAGGTCTTCTTCTGAGCTTAGCTTGGTCATGGTTTGTGGCAAATAGCGAAGCTCAGCCATGGAAAATGTGTAGTTCGCTTCGGATAGAGCAAGGCTGACCGCTCCAAAATCCTCAACGGCAGTATAAACCTCGTAGTGGTCTTCTTCAACAGTGAAATCCTCAGCGCCAGCCTCAATCACAGCGACTTCAAGGGCTTCTTCATCTATGGTTTCATTCTTATCAATGACGATGACACCCTTGCGATCAAACATAAAGCTAACACAACCATGGGTGCCTAAATTGCCTTTTCCCTTTGAGAAATAGCTGCGAACATCGGCTGCGGTTCTATTTGTATTGTCAGTTAGGCACTCCACCAAAACAGCGATGCCGCCTGGGCCATAGCCCTCGTAGGTCAACTCTGTATAAATGACACCATCATTGTCCCCAGCACCTTTTTTGACGGCACGGTCAATATTGTCATTTGGCATATTTGCTGCCTTTGCCTTTTCAATTGCCGTTGCAAGGGCTGCATTATACTCTGGGTCTGCGCCACCTTCTTTAGCAGCCACCATGATGTAGCGGCCAAGCTTCGTGAAAATTTTTGCTCGTTTTGCGTCCTGTTTGCCCTTACGTTGAATGATGGTTCCAATTCTGCCCATTTTAAATCTCCTTATCGATGATTCGGTGACCAACAATAATTGCTGGTACCAAAAGATTCATAGCCACATTGGGGCTTACTGTGTACCCCTTGATTATTCTAGCACGAACACAGTGTAAATCCAAGTGGCCTGAGATTAAAACGTCAAGAAGCCTATACCTTTTTTAGGGCTAGGCTTCTTGACTGTCTTCTAGTGTGTCTATATTGTCTTCCACCTCTATAATTTCATCCAAAATTTCAACAATTGCTAAATCAAACTGGGTCCCCCCCTGGGCGTATAATTCTTTAATAGCCTCATCGGTTGACTTAGTTTTCCTATATGGACGGCGGGATGTCATGGCATCAAATGCGTCGGCTACTGAAATAATTCGAGCTATTATTGGTATTCCCTCACCCTGTAAGCCACGAGGATAACCCTGGCCATCCCATCTTTCATGGTGAGCAAGCACATACTCTGCGATAGGCGCATAGATATCCACTTGTTTGAGTATTTGGTAGCTGACCTCAGAATGTCTCTTGATTTCTTCATAATCTGAAAAAGAAATAGAGCCTTGATTCAATTGAACGCCTTGATCGATGGCAATTTTTCCAATATCGTGCATAAAAGCAGCTGCTTCCACATCTTTTAGTAGCTCTGGAGTCATCATTAGTCTTTCACCCATTTTGAGGCTCAAGGCTCTAACATTATGAGCATGAGATTTTTCCTCATTGGAGCGATCAAATAAACATTTCAAAATCATGGCAATAGTCTCTTGCCGCATGACTTGTCCTTCTTTAATTTTTTTGCGATACATGGACTCTTCAGCTTTTAAGATTACATCATGCATAAATTGATCTCGTGAATTTTTTGTATCATGGCCGATAGAAGCGGATACAACAACACAGGTTGTTTCAAGACTTTCAATGGCAGCGTAGATACGATCAACTAGTTTCTTTGCATCCTCTGCAGGGGTTTTGGGTAAAAGCAGTACGAATTCATCCCCCCCCACACGGGCCACAATCTCATCGGATCGACACTCATTTTTTAGGATTTCTGCTATGGTTTGTAGGAGCTTATCCCCTGCAAAATGGCCAAAGGCATCATTGGTGAGCTTAAGTCCATTCACATCTAGCATGGCCACTGAAAATGGGAGATTACGCTCTGTGTCAAGGCGCTTAAGCTCCTCTTCAAAAAAGCGTCGGTTATAGAGCCCTGTCAGTTGATCATGGTACCCAATAAATTCTATAAACTCTTGTTTCTTCTTGATTTCTGACACATCTCTTAAGATAGCAAAGACCTCGTCTCCGCTTGCTTTTGTAAATCTGACTTCAAAGTATTGCGCTTCTTCTTGTTCCCCTAAAACATATTCAAGCATTTGTAATTCGTTATTTTCCAGTGTCGCCTTAATTTTTTCCAAACTGGATTTTGTGATTTCATATGGCAGTATTTCACTGAGATGCTTCCCGATAAAAATTGAGGGATCACTGAGCAATTGATGGGCGTCCCCACCTTCGCAGTCCATAAAAATACCCGCCTCATTGAGTCTAAAGACCACATCAGGTAGCGCCTGTACGATGGTCTTAAATCGACTCTCGCTTTCAAATAGTAATTTAATGGTATGTTGATGTTCTTCTATTTCATCTTTCAACTGTTCATTGGCTTCATTATATTGCAGAGCAAGTCTACTTAGGGCGTTATATTGTCCGACTAGCTCTTCTTCAATACTTTTTTTATGGTCCACTTCTTGCACTAAACGTTGGTTGCTATCCGAGAGGGCCCTTGTTCTTTCTTGAACAGCGATTTCTAAGGTTGAATTGGCTGTTCTTAATGCATTTTCGTTTTCAATGATTTCAAGTTGGTAGTGTCGAATTTTCCTAAGCATACTTTTGATTTCTGTTACTAAAACGCCAATCTCATCAGAACCATTTTCATGGATCATTTCAAAATCAAAATCGATGTGATTGCCAGTTAATTTAACATCATGACTGAGTTGTGATAATCTAAATAGCATACGCTTATCAATATACCAACTCAAAAGTCCGGTAAATACCGAAATTGTCAGCACCAGAAAAACCACAATCTGCTCCATGGTTTTCTTGCCCACTGCACTTGTCTCTTTTTTTAAGGTTAAACTCAGGTCCAACACTGGTTTCAGATTAATATCATTTAGCAATACACTGCCCCTGATTAAATGATTATCCATATTTTCTATAAAAACATGGGCGGCGGACCTCTCATATGGCTGGTTATCCACCACTGATGTTACCTTAAGAGGTAACTCAATCTTTTGAGACCACTGATCAATTAATGAATCGGTTAAACGTTTACAAACAACTACATAACCTTTAGGCTCACCTTGCCCAGAGCTTGGCAATACAGAATGAGATGCCAACAACATGATTTTTTCTTGAAATACAAACAGACCGCTTTCTGCCACCGTAGCTCCTGGCAAAGGGTTAAGTATCCTTTTCTTTAAGGCCTCTAAAAATTGAGGTTCTACTGGCACCATTTTTTGATTCACAAGATCCATCTGCCCCTGGTAAATGACATCGCCTCTCAAATTGATATAGAACATCATGTCAATCTGATAATTTGAAAATGTTTCTGGGATTAAATTCGAAGCTTTAAATTCAGCGTTTCCATCCTGAATATAACCATAAGCATCATCCCATACAGACCAATCAAAAGCAATTTGTTCTAAATTCAAAACATCTGAGGCAACTGTGTTTTCGGCGCGCTTAATATGATCCGTAACGTTCTTATGTTGAAGTCGTTCGAATTCGGGTAGCATGACCATATCCACAACGGCAATCACAATAGCACACAATAATATGGCCTGCACTAATAATATCATTAGAATTTTACTGCGTAGTGTCCCTATTTTTGATGTCATCGAAACCAAAGTCCTTTCTTAGCACTTGATCAGAAAATCCGAAAATATTGATACATTTATTTAGAATAATATACCCAGAATTTTAGTCTTACAACCGTAGGCTTTACAAAAAGTAAAAACCACATCGAGACCTCGGAAGGTTACTCAATGTGGTTTTGGTTATTTTTTAGTCAGCAGGCGCCTCAGATTCGTTATAATCGGTACTGAAGCCACTCTTTGTGGCAATTCTTGACTTTCTGGTATTGCTACAGGCCGTTCGGGGGCTTCTTCAATGCGCAAAACCACTTCAAAATTAGGACAAATTTGCTCTTTGGAACTGACCTGCTCTAATTGATAGTGAAGACGTTCGAGGTTTTCTTTACGCCAGCAACTTTGCCAAATTTGTACAATACCATCTGAAAAGACATCAAAACTTTTAACATCTTGCTTTGTCATAGTCTCTAATGAAGCAACAGGTTCCCCTGTAACACTGCAGACCACATGAGCATATAGATTAACTGGCTTTTTAAGTTGTTGAAAATTAGCTCGCAAAATGGAGATTTCTTCACTATTATAGCGAGACTGTTCAAACCTTTTTGAGATGATTTCAGCTGCTTTATCTGGTGGCAAGGTGGTAATCAGTTCTTCAACAAGGCCATTCATGCCATTTCGCGTTAAAAAATGACGATAGGCATTGCCCGTCACAATAAAACCGTTTGCTGAACCATCATTTAAGGCAATCCCGTTTGAAGAAACCCCATTATTCCCCTGCAGCGTCATAAACCGCGAATTAGTCACTGGATTAATTTCCCCTTATCACTTAAAGCCACTTTGGGCAAGCTGGAGGCATCTTACGCTTATGTTCAGATCTCGTATGCAATCTTTGGATAATAGCAAGATCCGCTTCTGGGATGACTTCACCTCTAATATGTGCATCAATACAAGCATAGGTTGTACCCATTTCAGCCTCGTCGGTTTGACCTTCCCAAAGTCCAGCTGAGGGCGCTCTATCAAGTACCGATTGTGGCACCCCTAAATGGGCACCCCATAAATAGACTTCTTCTTTTGTCAATTCCGCAATAGGCAGAATATCTACCCCACCATCACCGTATTTTGTAAAGTACCCTGTGTAGACTTCTGCAGCATTATCCGTACCCACTACAAGGTAGTTCATCAAATTCGCCACTGTGTAAATGGATGACATTCGAAGACGGGCCCGTAGGTTTGCATCCGATAAACGGCGGTTTTCTTCCTTAAATGTCAGTTGTGAATTGACCTTCTCAAAGACAGCACTGTGCTCTGATGATAAATCCACTTCTATATAATCAATACCAATGGCCTGGGCAAGGGCAATGCCGTCCTCACGGTCCCTCGGACTACTGTGTATCGGTAGGATAACACCCATAGCCCCGTTTGGAAATGCTAACTTCATTAAAGCTGCACAAACCGATGAGTCTATGCCACCGGATAATCCAACCACTAAACCATTACAATTAGCGCCAGTTACTTGCATTCTCAACCACTGAACAGTTGCGTCTATTTGTGCTTGCAGACTTAAGGTGTTTGATGCTTCCGTCATCTTTATAGGCCTCCTAATGTGTTCTATTTACATTATAGAGTATTCCAAATCGAAACGAAAGAGTAAGTTTACTTTTAATTGACAATGCTAGCTGTTCAAGGGACTTAGATGCCCTAGAATTTTAAAGTCTTTCAAATAACGGCCATAACCACGGTTCAAATCATCCGCCATCTTTGAATTGGCAATCCCGATTTCCACATAAAATCGATAATGACCAAGACGGTTTTCTATGGGACGGGAATGAATGGCCTGTAAGTTGACACCATAATTCGCAAGAAAATTTAAAGCCCCCGCCAATGCGCCTACCCGATGATCTAATGAAAAACCAACCAACATCACACCAGCTTTTAAGTCATGACAGCATCCCTTCTGTATACGAACAAATCTCGTCTGATTGTCCACAGCGTTTTCAATGTTTTTTTGAAAGACTTCAAGATCACTGTGTTCTAGTTGTTGATCGTTGACCAGTGCCAAAGCGGTTCCAGCTGGATGGTACTGGAGAGACCCCAGGGCTAAATGGGTACTATGGGTTAAAATCACCTGATTGGTCAAGGGGCCAAGTATGCCGTTACACTGGTCATAAGCCTCCCGCTGAGCGTAAATGCAAGTAATATCGGATAAGCTAGCCATCCCCTCACCCTTCTTGTAAACTAAATGATGGGCTACTTTCAGGCTATAGGAATCCGTAATCACCAGTTGTCTTTTGGCAATGGCATCTAGCACTGGTCTGATCAGTCCTGTTGTACTGTTCTCTATGGGCACAATCCCCTGGGCATCTTCAGAAACGACTTTATCGATGACCCCCACCAAATGATTGGCATATTTTAAGACTTCACCATCTCGTTTCAGCGTCGAGGCTGCCGTGTGAGAAAATGTGCCCGCTGCCCCAAGGCAATACAAACTCTCCATATCAACCCCCTTGAACCGTTCTGCTCTGAGCGAAAATTGTTTCGTAAATCTGAAGGATTGCAGGTGTCAATGGCGCATGATGAACGTTATTGGCAACACTTTGCTTAACTGTATTTTCCCGTTTGACATCAAGTATCACTTGCTTGTCCCGCCGCTTGCTATGACCTAGGGCTTTAGCGGTCTGTAATCTCTTTTCAAGCAGTGTCACCATTTGAGAATCGATTTGATCAATTTGATTGCGAAACAGCCCTAAGATATCCCCACTTTGGCACTGTTTAAGCCACTTTTCAGTTGGTACAGAAGATGGCTCTTCTAGGGCCACTTGCAAGTGTTCAAGGGCCATTCTTACCTGTTCAATCACACTGCCAAGGGCATCCCGGTTATACCAAAGAATCTCCGACCAAAGTCCTGGATCCGATTCCGAAATCCTGGCAGCCACTTGATAGCTGGGGGGCATTAGCTGTGTATCTTGAAGGGGCAATAGTCCCTTTTGTAACATCGCCATCACATGGGTTAAGTGACTTGTATTAGCAAAATAAAGGTCGTGGAGCCCGTCATTCATAAAGCGCACCTGATGGCCTAGGCTCTCCAACAAACAACGGCAGACTTCGTATTTTGGCAACACATCCTCGTCCACACAAATCACAGCTGTAGACCCTTCAATCAGGTGGGAAGAAGCCACTTGAAACCCCCTTTTTTCACTCCCAAATAAAGGGTGAATCCCGATATGCTGAATCACATGACCAGATTTTACAGCCACCCGGGACACCTGTTGCTTTGAACTAGTGCAAGTAATTAGTAAGCTATCATCTTTCAATAAAAACTGGGGAAGAGTGGCCAAACAAAGAACTGTCTGAGCCTCAGGTAGGGCTACGACAATCACATCAAAAACCTCCGTCACCGATTCAATATCTTTATAAATCTTCACTGACCCATGGTTTTCTATAGCCTCCCGGGTCATAATCGACCTCTCCACCACACTAATCTCTAAATCCTGTCGCTTTTCTAATAGTGCATGGATGTAAGAACCACCCACTACCCCAGCCCCTATCACAAGTACATTATGCAATCCCATTGTAAACCTCCTTCATCATAGGTAACATTTTAACCAGCTTGGAAATTGCCGCCATATCAACTGTTTGCATCCCATCGCTGGTGGCCCTATCCGGTGCAATATGGGCCTCCACAATCAAAGCATCTGCACCAGCCGCCAGAGCTGATAGACCCACTGGCAAAACCACCGACCTAAGCCCCGTTCCATGGGAGGGATCTGCCACCACAGGCAAATGACTAAGCTGCTTTAACAGGGCAATTGCATTGATATCAAAGGTGTTTCGGGTCATGGGCTCAAAGGTTTTAATCCCCCGTTCACAGAGCATAATTTGGCTGTTGCCATTGGCATATATGTACTCTGCAGCCAGTAAGAATTCCTCTATAGTAGCCGATGGTCCCCTTTTAAGTAAAATTGGCAAATGAGATTTACCCGCTCGCTTTAAAAGTTCAAAGTTTTGCATGCTTCTGGCACCGATTTGAATACAGTCCAAGTAGGCTTCTGCCTCATCCATTTGATTGGCGGTCAAGACCTCCGACACAGCACCCATGCCGTATTCATCTGCCACCTGTCTTAAAATCTTAAGCCCTTCAACCCCTAAACCTTGAAAACTATAAGGGGACGTTCGCGGCTTAAAGGCACCACCCCTTAAGAGTTTAACCCCCATTTCAGATAGTTCTTTGGCAATTTGTCGCATATCCTCAAGTCTCTCAACAGAACAGGGGCCGGCAATCATCACGGGCATGGAGCCGCCGATGGCGGTTCCCCTCACGTTTACCACTGTGTTTTCCGCCTTGTAAGCCCGACTTACCAGCTGGTAGGGCGTTTTTATGGCCATGACGTTTCGCACGAAAGGCACAAAGTCAGCATGTCCCATCACTTCACTTGCCGATTGGGGCACTTGAAAAACGCATCGCTCACCCTCTGGTATGGCAGTGTAATCAACTCGATGATGATTTAATAAATCCTTGAAAATATGCATTGATTTTACATTAAGTGGGTGTAAAGTCACGATCATCTTTTCTTCCTCCTGTTATATTGGCCATTAAAAAAGCGGCGTACCCATTTGGATACGCCGCTGCCGATTCAAACTTGTCAGTCGTTTTTTAAAAACGACCCTATGGTTTTTTCAAACCACCTTTGTTTGTTTCACGTTCACCCATGGGAAGGTAAGTGCTCATATTTATTTTTAAACGTCAAGTAACCTGCGCTAAAAAAGAAGCCCAAGTAAAAGAAGAAAAATAGATATGTAGTTGTGAGTGAACTCATGAGATGTAGCATGATAGCCTCCAACATAGACAAGGTCTGCACCACCGCCACTGCGATGTTAAACCTGATTATACCCATGGTTTTCTGACTTGTCAAACACTTTCACCATAATAATTAATTCATACGCACTCAAATTAATTGGCTTGCTTCAACAAAAATTGCAAGGGCCATCCAAGTCGTAGCAACCCTTTAAACACAGTCACCCCCTGACCACATGCTCATCAGGGGGTGACTTTAATTTTTGATCTCAAATTTTTGATCTCAGATTTTTGATCTCAGGTTTTTGATCTCAGATTTTTGATCTCAGGTTATTGATCTCAGGTTATTGATCTCAGGTTATTGAAATCAGATTTTTAATCTCTGTTTATGCTTGCTTAACTGTTTTGAAGAGGGAAAATTTCAAAGTGGTGATGACCCCTTTCAAGGTGCTCTAAAATCAACTCAAATTTATCTGGACTCATCACACAAGGGAGCCCTTTTTCAACCGCAACACCTCGCATGGCTGCCCCTTGGGCACTGCTACCTTCAACAAAATCCTTTGTACTCACAATCAGATTAATGCCTTTTTCTGCAATCATCTCTTTAAGCGCCTGGGCATCCATATGGTCTTCAGACAACCAGTGGGCTTGATGGGCCATGACAGTTTTTCCAGTCCGCACCTGATAGGCCTGCTTTTCAGATGCCGTCAGATGCATCAGCATATTGATATCCGAAAGATGGATTCCATCTGCTGCTAAACACTTATCCAAGGCTTCCGTTAAGGTTGGTGCCACAAACATGCTTTCTCCAGTGGAGAGCATATTGGGCCCCAAGAGAGAGTCGATGCCAATTAATTTTTCATTTGAAAACACCGGGGCCTTGACAGCCGCATAAGGCATGGCCTTTAACATGCCAGCGGTTACACCTAGGTCTGAAAGTTTTGCTCCCAGTGCCAAGCCCACCGCCCAATGAATCATGGGTGTTTTTGTAACTTTTGCAATAAAGGGCAGACTTCTTGATGCCCTTGGATTAACTTCTAGCACATAAAAGCGACTTCCCATCTTGATAAATTGAAAGTTGATAATGCCTCGGTACTGCAAATGACGGCAAATTTTCTCCACATAGGTGTAAAGGGTCATCATTTGTTGCTTTTGAAGCCTTGCAGGGTAAAGGGAAATACTATCCCCAGAGTGGACACCGGCTTGGTCCAAATGCTCCATAAAGCCTGGTATAAAGATATCTTCCCCATCGGAAATGGCATCGATTTCAAGTTCAATCCCCTCAAGGTATTGATCCACTAAAATATCCGTTTCCCCATACTTACTGTGCATCTCTTCAAAATAAGCACTAACGCTGCCATCATCCCTAAGGGTCATCATATCCTGACCGCCGATGACAAAACTTGGTCGCAGTAAAACAGGATAGCCAGTCTCTTTGGCAAATTCAATGGCGGCCTCTGCGGTTTTGGCCACGTTACCAATGGCCCTTGGTATTTCCAACGAATCAAGCATGTCATAAAACAGCGCTCTATCTTCTACAGCATCAATGGTACTGGCACTTAGACCCAAAAGCTTAACGCCTCTATCTTCAAGGGCTTTAGCAATTTTAATAGCCGTTTGACCACCAAACTGCAAGAGTACACCAAAGGGCTTTTCAAGGGTTACAATTGCCATAACATCTTCTACTGTAATAGGTTCAAAGTACAATTTATCCGACAAATCGTGGTCCGTACTGACGGTCTCAGGGTTGTTATTGACCATAATGGCTTCATAGCCGTATTTTCTGATGGCCATTAGGGCCTTGACAGAGCTATAGTCAAATTCTACCCCTTGACCAATCCGAATGGGGCCAGAACCGATGACGATGATCTTTTTGTTTTCTGAGCGTACAGATTCGTTGGTGCCATGGTAGGTGCTGTAAAGGTAATTGGAGTGGGCTTCAAATTCACCCCCACAGGTATCCACCATCCGGTAAACTGGCTTAATGCCAAGCTCCTCTAAATGGTCGCTGACATCATCCAGTTTCGAGCCACTGAGGGTTGCTAAACTGTGATTTGAAAAGCCCAATCGCTTAATGCGCTTGAGGGTTTCCCCATCCAATGAGCGAATATCCGACACACCCTTTAGGGTCTCTTCGATTTGGACGCAGTTGCTGATACGATTTAAGAAATACAAGTCAATATGGGTGTGCTCTTTAATTTGAGCATGACTCTTGCCACGGCGAAACAGTTCCGCTAAGGCAAAGACCCGGTTAAAGGCCTTAGCCGTGCAAAGCTCAAAGAGGGCCCCATCTGTGAAATCACGCATGGCTGGATCAAAGAGATCATGTTGGGCCAAATCCAAAGACCTGACCGCTTTTAAAAGGGCTTCTTCAAAGGTTGTGCCGATGGCCATGACTTCTCCAGTGGCCCGCATCACCGTACCCAAGTCCGTCTGGGTACTTTTTAGCTTGTCGTAGGGCCATCTTGGCATCTTGACCACGCAGTAGTCCAGGGTGGGTTCGTGGCATGCCATGGTCTTTTGGGTCACTTGATTTTGAATCTTATCAAGGGTGTAACCCAGGCCAATGCGCATGGCTATTTTAGCAATGGCATACCCTGTGGCTTTTGAGGCAAGGGCCGACGACCGGCTCACACGGGGATTGACTTCAATCACGTAATACTGATTGTCCGTTGGAGAAAGTGCGTACTGAACATTGCACCCGCCGATAATCTTCAGGTGATTTACAATTCGAATTGCAGATTGTCTGAGCATTTGGTACTGCTTGTCATTGAGGGTTTGAGATGGGGCCACAACAATGCTATCCCCCGTATGAATCCCCACTGGGTCCAAGTTTTCCATATTACAAACGGCGATGGTGTTCCCATCTTTATCCCGCATCATTTCGTATTCGATTTCTTTCCAGCCATACACGGATTTTTCAATCAGCACCTGGCCCACAGGGCTTTTTTTAAGGCCATCACCAGCTATGATGTCCAGGGCCTGGGGGTCATTGCAAATGCCGCCCCCAAATCCACCTAGGGTAAAAGCGGGTCTAACAATCACTGGGAAGCCGATTCTAAGGGCTGCCCTGTGGGCATCCTCAAGGGTATTCACCGATTCACTGGCCATCACGGGCTCAGAAATGGCAATCATCTCGTTCTTAAAGATGTCCCGGTCTTCTGATCGCTCAATATCAATGGGGTGGGTCCCCAAGATTTTAATGTTATATTGATCCAATATCCCTGCATGGTAAAGTTTCATCCCTAGGTTAAGGGAGGTTTGCCCCCCCATGCCAAGAACAATGGCTTCTGGTCTTTCTTTTTCGATAATGGCCTGGGCCGAGGCCAATGTCATGGGCTCCGAATAGAGCACATCCACTAGGTCTAAGTCCGTCATGATGGTCGCTGGGTTATTGTTGAGAAGCACCACTGTCAGCCCCTCTTCTTTTAGGGCTTTAATGGCTTGTGTGCCTGAATAGTCAAACTCTGCTGCTTGGCCAATAACAATGGGGCCTGATCCAATTACGAACACTTTTTGCATGCCAACACCTCCTTTTGTACTAGGGTGATGGCCACTAAATCATCAAAGAAGTACTGGGAATCCTGGGGACCCGGGTAGGCCTCTGGATGGTACTGAACGCTGTAAACCGGCAGGCTCATGTGCTGAATGCCCTCAATGGTGGCGTCGTTCAAATTTGTGTGGGTTTTGATCAAATGCAGGGGCATGCTCTCAGGTATAATGTGATACCCGTGATTTTGCGAGGTAATACTCATGGTCTTTCTCATAAGGTCCTTGACCGGATGATTGGTTCCCCTGTGGCCAAAAGCCATCTTCTCAGTTTTCGCGCCATGGGCCAAGGCAATCATTTGATGGCCTAGGCAGATGCCAAATACCGGTAGTTTTCCGCTGAAATACTGGGCATTATAAATGCCCTCGGTCATATCTTGGGGGTTACCTGGTCCGTTTGATAGTAGGATTGCATCTGGATTATGGGCTTCAATGGTTTCAGGGAGCGAGCGTGACGGAAAGAGTGTCACGGCACAGCCTTTCTTCACAAGTGAATCCACAATACCTTGTTTGACGCCGAAGTCAATCAAGGCAACATGAGGAAAACCCTCTGATACTTTGACAATTTCAGTGGTACTGACATCGTGGGCAATAGCATAGAGCTGGGTGGTTTTTAAGTCATCCACATGCCACTGGGCATCGTCTAGACTCAAAACGATTTTACCCATAAGTGCCCCACCGGTTCTGATTTTTTTTATAAGTGCTCGAGTGTCTACCCCCGTTAGGCAGGCCACACCCTGTTCTTTAAGATATAGGTCCAAGCTTTTATCAGAGTCTGGGTTGGAGTAGTCTTCGTTTAAGTGACTGACCACAAATCCAGAAACATAGGATTGTTTTGATTGAAAATCCTTGGGATTGATGCCGTAGTTGCCCATCAAGGGGTAAGCCATCACCACGATTTGTTTGTAATAAGAAGGATCCGTCAGGATTTCTTGATAGCCTGTCATGCCGGTGTTGAAAACAACCTCACCTAAAGCATGCTTGACATCTCCTATTAAGACGCCCTCAAAATACGTACCATCTTGCATTAGTAAATAACCTTTCATGGTTGATTCTCCTTTCAATATCTCTGCCTCTCGGGCAGTGTTAATAGTTGAAAACCTCGTTTCAAATGAAGGTTTGGTCCAAGACCTATTCAGTTTTTGAATAACGATGCATTTCGTTGTATGTTTATGCCTTTAGGGTATTATAGCAGATGGTCGTCAGATTGCAAGTCCATCTTTCAAAAAAACGATGATATATCAGAAGTCGTTAAAAAAACAGAATATACACCCTATTTCCAACCCCTAAAGACATTAATCAATTGCCCCCTCAGAACATCAAGAGATAATATACCACACCAGGGGGCGTTTGACCAGTATTTTTTTTATGCATTCAGTGCATAAAAAAAGTCGCCACTACTAGTGACGACTGCATCTTTCAAAAAGTCGGAACGAATAGTGGCAACTTGTATTTTGTAGTTGCCACGCTTAGTGGCGACAAGATTTTATCAACCGCCACGCTTAGTGGCGACCCTTAGCGAATGTCAAACTCACAATCCAATGTTGAGATTACAGTACCTTATTGGTTATTTGAGGTGCATATTTGATAAACAGCATGAGTTTTTTGATATCTTCTTCGCTGAGATAATTTAGAGAAATTAATTTTATATCGCTGTCCCCCATGATTAAACGCAAATGATGCTTTAAATGTTGCAAATGTTTAATGTCTTTTAACAAAACCGTTTGCACCTTGCGCTTAAAAGGTTCCGTGTAAGTCAGAGACCCCTCCCCAATTTCAATATACACTTTTTCCGGTTGAAAAAACAACCGATAGGCCCATAGTCCAAACCAAGCAGTCAGGACCAAACCCAGTAAAGCCAATAGCCAAACCCGAAAAACCGCAATTGAAAAGCAGAAAAAAACACAGGAAAGCACCACGCTTTGAAGGCACATCACCGTCCAAAATTTTCGATTACTGTAGTAAAGCCTCACAGCTCACCATCCCCTTCTTAAACACTAAGCAAAATTCTTGATATCCAATATGCCGCCTTGCTCAAACTTCTCTGCATGTAACACATTCACAATCACAGCTGCAACCTCTTTGGCATCTCTTAAATTACCATCTTCCTTAAGGGCATGAAACTGAGCCACATTTGGAAATGCCTCTGGGCCTGTGCCTCTAATTTCAGCTTGTAAGTCCGTATCGATTACCCCAGGGGCAAAGGAAGCCACCTCTATAGGGAACGCTCTTAAGCCCTGCTCTTTTGCTACGGTTTGCGAAAATAGATCAATGGCCGCCTTTGTACCGCAGTAGATGCTCCAACCTTCAAAGGGCCGTTTACCTGCACCGGAAGAAATATTCAGAATGCGCTTTGGCACTTCCCATGTTTGCGTATGCTTGACCAAGCTACCAACAAGCACACTTGGGGCCACCACATTGATTAAATAGGCGTCCGCGATTGCCTGGGCACCACAATCCTCAATGAGAGACATTGGCTGAATCGTCGCTGCATTGTTGACCAAATAAACCCCTTCACAGGGCATTTGGATAATTGCCATGGCCTGATTTGCTGCTTTTTCTATGTCTAGAACATCTGACATCTCTACCCTAATGTTAGTGAGCAAAGCGCCATTTTCTGTAGCCAGTGCCCCTAATTCTTGATTTTCTGTTCTGGCCAAACAAATTAGGTGATTGCCAGCAACCATTAATTTTTGAGCAAGGGCCAACCCTAGACCTCTTGAAGTACCTGTAATGATATAGTATCGCATATTTTTTTGTCTGATTATTTTAGTAAAATAGTCAAACTCTCCTTTTCATAGTCGAATTTAAACTTAAGAACCCCATCATCTTACCATATTTTTTGACTAAAAAAAAGGATATGTCACGGGGACATATCCTTAGATCTAATTATTGTACTGCGTCAAAGCCCATTTTAAATGCTTTAAGGTTGAGTTCAACAAATTTTTCTTTAACCAGTGAACGAATTACCGCTTCCCAATCAATGTCAGCCAGACCAAGACCTTTGATCAAAGCGCCTACTAGAATCACGTTGATGGTTTTCATGTTGCCTAGCTCTTCAGCCAGTTTTGCAGCATCAAATACTTGCGTATTTTTCACTTTTGTACGAACTTCTTCAACCACGCCGTTTGGATAGTCCACTGAACCCATCAAAATCGGTGCAGAAGGGATTCTGAAAGCATTGATGATAACCGTGCCTTCAGGCTTAACAAACTCCATCCACTTAGCAGTTTCCATCTCTTCAAAAGAAATCAAGATGTCCGCTTGGCCTTTACCGATAATTGGAGAGTAAACTTTTTCACCAAATCGCACCTGTGTGGTAACAGAACCACCACGTTGAGCCATACCATGGACTTCAGACATTTTTACATCGTAACCGTGGTTCATTAGGCCCGTAGCAAGAATTTTACTTGCTAGGATGATACCCTGACCACCAACACCAGATAATAAGATATTTTTAGTTTGGCTCATGATTATTTACCTACCTTTTCGATGGCGTCAAATGGGCAAGCTTGAAGACAAACTTCGCAACCTACGCACATATTTGGATCGATTGAAGCAAGCTTCGTCTCTTTATTAAAGCTGATGCATGGGCAACCAGTTTTAGTACAAACTCGGCAACCGCGGCACTTTTCATCAATAACGTGGCAGTGGCTTGGAGCAAGGTCAAATTCAGCCAAATCCTGTGGCGTAAACTTTTTAAGCACGCAAGGCCATCTTGTGATAATGACTGAAGGACCTTCAAAAGCAAAGGCTTCATCCAAGGCCTTAGAAACATCATCAAGCTTAAGGGGATTAACCGTTACAACATGTTCAACACCAATGGCTGTACAAAGAGCAGGAATATCGATTTGCTTTGCAGGTGTTCCCATCAACGTAAAACCAGAACCTGGGTTTTCTTGGTGACCAGTCATGCCCGTAATACGGTTATCAAGAATGACATTGACCGTATTAGAACCATTGTAAACAGCCCCCATCAAAGAATTGACACCCGTATGGAAGAACGTTGAATCACCGATAACCGTTACTACTTTTTTATCAACCCCATTTTTAGCAAATGCCTGTGATGCGCCGTGTCCCATAGAAATAGAAGCACCCATTGCAATAACAGTGTCGATTTGATTAAGTGGCTCAGCAGCACCCAATGTGTAGCAACCGATATCACCTGTAATCATGACATTTCGCTTTTTAGTCAAGGCGTAGAAGAAACCACGGTGAGGGCAACCAGCGCAAAGGGTTGGCGGTCTGCCGACAATGCTCTCATCACTCATTGTGACAAATGGACGATCTTCTCCAAGAAGGGCTTTTGCAATGATATCCGGATTCAATTCGCCGATTCTTGAGATTTTTTCTTTACCGATACAGTTGATGCCAGCGGCTTTCATTTGCTCTTCCATAAATGGCTCAAGCTCTTCAATCACGTAAAGTGTTTCAACTTCTTTAGCAAAGTCAGCGATTTTTTGCATTGGTAGCGGGAATGTAAAGCCTAACTTCAAGTAAGAAGCGTCATCGCCAAATACTTCTTTTGCGTATTGGTAAGCAACACCAGCTGTTACAATACCAATTTTCTTGCTGTTCCATTCAATTCTATTAAGTGGTGTCTCATTAGAGAACGCCTCAAGTCTCACAAGTTTATCTTCTACCACGGGGTGAAGTCGCTTCGCTGTAGCAGGAGCTGCAACGTATTTGTGTGCCTGTTTTTTGTATTCAACCATAGGAACAGCCACACGCTCACCCTCTTGTACTAAAGATTTAGAGTGGCAAGTACGTGTTGTCATTCTGAAAAGAACAGGGACATCAAAATCTTCAGAAATCTTGTAGGCTTCTTTGATGAAATCTAAAGACTCTTGAGAATCAGATGGCTCAATACATGCAATTTTAGCAAATTTAGCATAGTAACGGTTATCTTGCTCGTTTTGTGAAGAGTGGCAACCTGGATCATCTGCAGAAACCAGTACAAAACCACCTGTAACCCCAGTGTATGCAAATGTGAACAGGGGATCTGCCGCAACGTTAACACCAACGTGTTTCATTGCTGCCAATGATCTAGCACCTGCAATAGAGGCACCAATGGCTGTTTCAATGGCTACTTTTTCGTTTGTTGCCCATTCACAGTAAATATCATCTTTAAAATCAGCAACATTCTCAAGAATTTCTGTACTCGGTGTTCCTGGGTAAGCTGAGGCAAAAGTGACGCCTGCTTCATATGCGCCACGAGCAACCGCTTCGTTACCTGTCATTAACTTCTTCATTCGACACGCTCCTTATTGTTTTAATCCTTCTCGTTTAATCGTGAAGTGGTTTATTTTAAATGGGCAGCAACCAAGCTACCTAATGCAATCGAGTTCAACTTAGTGGTGTAAGAATCCGCGCGAGACACCAGTACTACAGGCGCCTTAGCCCCCATGATAATACCAGCCGATTCCGCTTGCGCCAAATAAGTCAGCGCCTTGCCAATACCATTACCCACTTCAATATTTGGCACTAGTAAAACATCTGTGTCCCCAGAAATACGGGATTCGAATTTTTTGACTTCTGCCGCTTCTTTTGAGAAAGCCAAGTCTAGGGCCAAAGGACCTTCAACAATAACACCTTGGCCAAATTCCCCTGCTTCACAACGCTCTTGAAGGGCACGGGCCTCAACGGTCACTGGCATTTTAGGATTTACTTTTTCTTTTGCCGCTAGGCAAGCAACCTTAACTTCTGTGTTACCTAAAGCTTTGGCTACTTCAACTGCGTTGACTAAAATCTTAGCTTTTGCTTCAAGATCTGGCTCAATATTCATGCCGCCATCTGTTAAATAAATCAATTTATGATAAGAAGGCACTTCGTAAACCATCACGTGTGATAGTTGGCTATCTGTACGTAAACCTGTTTCTTTGTCTAGAACAGCTTTTAAAAGAATGGCCGTATCAATGAGACCTTTCATTAAGAAATCTGCTTTACCAGAACTAACCAATGTTACAGCAATTTTTGCAGACTCTTCTAAAGAACTTGCAGGCACTAATTCACAGCCCTCTAAATTTAAATGATCAGCTTTAGCAAGGGCTTTTATTGCCTCTAAATCGCCGACTAAAATCGCATCAATCAAACCTTCAGCAGCCGCAGCCACCACCGCACCTAAAACATCAGCATCCTCTGCTGCCGCCACTGCTAGTCTCATTTTCTTCTGACTTTTGGCAGCTTCAAGTAATTCACTTAGATTTTTAATCACACCATCACTCCTTAGCTCGCACATAGACATGATATTCTAGTTGACTTCAATTTTTTTAGCAAGCTTGCTAATAAATTTGAATCCAACCTCAGTTTACACTAATTTTTTAATGCTGACAACTTTTTTTAATATTTTTTTCATGAAAAAATCGTTGCAATTGCAGATGATAAACGTTTTCACTACAAATCTTAAATGTTTATATTGTGGATCACAGGCACTTGTAATCGAACGTGTGTTCGTGTATACTGTGGTTATAAAATACACCCAATATGGGATGATGGTTAAAAATACACCTTAATATAAGGTGATGCTTGAAAGGTCGACATGTATGAAACTCATTGCAAAGCCCATTGACACCATTGCATGGTCTGCTAAAACCGGAGAGATCCGACCCTTGCGGTTCAAATTTGAAGATGGCGACCAGCCACAGGTTATTAAAGTTGACCGTATACTTGACGTGTCAAAGACCCAACGGGCTGGCGAAAACGCCATTGTCTTCACTTGCGAAAGCGAAATTAAGGGAGAAAGACGCCTTTATGAACTCCGATACACCTTGGCCACTTGCACCTGGGTTTTGTATAAAATCTAATTTGCCTGCGGACGCCATTACTGCCGATCTCCCGCAACATCATCCTTTTTATGCAATGGACACCGCTTGTCTTGCGCGACATCTTTCTTATGCAATGGACACCATCAGATGTCGTGCCAGACCTGATAACCTCCGATTTTTATGTAAGGGGACCTTTATGAGTACACGGACTGTTTTGCACATCGATGTCAATTCTGCTTATCTATCATGGGAAGCTGTCCACCGTTTAGAACAAGGGGATCCAGTGGACCTGCGGGACATCCCCTCAATTGTCGGTGGTAATCCCAAAACCCGCCGTGGCATTGTTCTCGCAAAATCTATACCTGCCAAAAAATTTGGCATTCAAACTGGCGAGACCCTCCATAACGCCTTCAAAAAATGTCCTCAGCTCACAGTTGCATCTCCCACTTATGGTCTCTATATGAACTGTTCTAATGCCATGAAAGCCCTTTTGGAACGTTATGTCCCCAAAGTACAACGTTTTTCCGTGGACGAGTTCTTCATTGATTTAACTGATTGTCAGGCTCTTTACAGGGATCCCACCGAATTCGGCCACTTCTTAAAAGATACCATTTATCAAGAGCTGGGTTTCACATGCAACGTGGGCATTTCCTCCAATAAGTTACTAGCAAAAACCGCCAGTGACTTTTCTAAACCCGACCGTGTTCACACTTTATATCCAGAAGAAATTGCTACTAAACTTTGGCCCCTTCCCGTCTCTGAACTTTACCTAGTCGGTCGCAGAACACTGCCCAAACTCGAGCAGCTAGGCATTTTTACAATAGGCGACTTAGCAAATACACCAACCTCAATTTTAGAGTCAAAACTCAAACAACATGGGCTTGTTCTATTTGACTATTCCCATGGCATAGAAAGCAGCCTTGTCCAAAATGATACTACCACTGGTCCTAAAGGCATTGGCAATTCTACCACAATCCACTACGATGTCACAGATCCTCTAGATGCCCACTGCGTCTTACTGGCTCTCACTGAAAGCGTCACCATGCGCCTGCGAAAAGAGCAACTAACAGCCAGTCTGGTTAGCGTTAGCATCAAATATAGCGACCTATCCCATGGATCCCACCAAAGGCAACTGGATTTTCATGCAGATCAGACCATGGCCATTTATAAAGTTGCCGAACAACTTTTTCATGAATCTTGGATAGGGGATCCCATCAGACATCTTGGGGTAAGAATCTCCGGACTAAAATCAAAAGATTTCTACCAATACTCCCTGCTGGACCCTCTCGACGGAGAAAAAATGCGAGTCCTAGATCACACAATTGACAACTTACGAAGCCGATTTGGTCAAGGGGCGTTGGTACGAGCTTGTTTTGTTCACTCTGGTATTAAAGCCATCCAAGGTGGTACCACTGATGACGATAGCTACCCAGTTATGAAAAGCATTCTTTAAGAGAGTTCACTTTGCAAACCGTGCTCAATAACCATTTCTTTTGAAAGCAGTGCTCAATAGCATAAGAAAGATTTAACCTCGGTCGCCACACTTTCTTCTAAAAAAAACCAATTTAAAGTCCAAGAGGGACTTCAAATTGGTTTTTGTTTTGTCTAACTTATATTCTTATATTACTACTCTGCTTTCGTTACTTATCTTCTTATATTACTAATCTTCTTTCGTTACTTATCTTCTTTGCTCTGAACTTCCTGGACGTATTCAATAGTTTCTGTAAATATCATATACCGTTTAGGAATCCAATTTTCTCTGCCTCGATTATCACTAACTTTATAACATTCCTCGTCTTCATCTAATAATTTATAGGACTGTCCAACCGTTGTAAAATGTGTTCTTAGCGTATCAATAGCCCGAACATACCCCTCATTATTCATTTAAATAAACCTCCACAGGGCAATTAAATATTTTTTATAACTCTAATATCATTTCAATCCAATCTTCACCTTCATCACTAATTACAAATCCTATTCTTTCATATACCTTAATTGCGCGACGATTGAAATTTTGAACAATTAGTTTGATGCTCTCACCTGCATAGTCATAGTACTCAATTAGAAAATCAATACATGCAGAAACATAATCACTGCCAAGACCTTTTCCAGTTAAATCAGGCCGTAAAAAATTAGCAAGTTCTAGTATATCTTCATCAAAGGTGCATTCTAGAAAGCCAAGAGGTTCATCATAATCATCTACTGCGACAAAGCAAGTATAATCCTCAGAGTTCAGTAAATCTTCAATATCTGCTTTTTTCTTATCTACATCATAAACTGAGTATTCACCTTCATATTTCCATGAAACAACCTCGTTTGCATAACGCTCATTCATTGGCTTAAACTCAAATTGCATAGAATCCTCCCTCCCCTAGACTCTAACATATAAATCGTTAATATAAAGAGATACATTGAGGATACCCTAAAAAACGCACTCTAACCAAAAGTTAAGTTGGAAAATGTGTCAGTCTGATTTTTTTTGCCAATCAATGATCGGTATTGTACAAGTGAAACGGGTAAATACCCCGAACTTCGAAGTAACTTCAATATGTCCTCCAAGATTCTCTATTGCACTTTTTACGGCATTTAGCCCTACACCGCGACCGCTTAATTCTGTCAAATTTTCTTGTGTAGAAAACCCATAGTCAAATATAGCTTGCTGCCTTGTCCATACATCTGCATCAATTAATGGGCTGCCCATAAGCGCTAACCGAGAATCTATTGAAACCATATCTAAACCTGCGCCATCATCCTCAATGATAATTTGAAATTGTTTTTCATCCTTCGTAACATCTACCCGAACTGTTCCTTCAAGTGCCTTTTGCTCAAAAGCCCGAATTTCTGAATTTTCTATACCATATTGCACAATATTTCTAAATATATGAATCAGCGATTTAAGAAAATCTAAATAAATCGCATCATCTAGTTTTAATGATGATCCAGTTAAAACAATGGGCATAATTTTTTTATCAAATGACGACGCCAATTGAACAACATAGTCACTGTATTGTGAGATAACAATATCAAATTGAACCCATTTCAACTGCCTAAAAACCCCAGTTACTTTACTTTGATACTCTTGCGGCACAGTTCTTACTAATTCCTGCTGAACTTTATCAAAATCATCATCACTGATTTGGACAACCTGATTGCCTTCAATAAAATCGGTCCCTAAATAACTTTCAATACGGGCATAATCCTCATGCAAAATAGCATCTAAAGAAATATTCTCTAAATAATCTTTGATACTTTTAGATCGCCCATCTTCTTTTTTCAAAAAAAGTGCAGATATGTCACTCTCGACAGCATGTAAATGTTTAGCAGTATTCATCATAGACCATTGTGCAAAATCACCTTTAAAAGTATGGATGATTCTATAGATTTCTCTGGTTTTTTCATTTGTAGCTTTTCCAGCTAAAATATTATGATAGTCTTGATTAAAAAATGCTCGTAATCGCTTAATACTGCTACGCACATTATTTTGATAACGTATAACATTAACCACCATTCTCAGCGTGCGTCTTTCATCTTCAACTTCACGCTCCATCGTCACACGATTTGTTATGTCGGTTAAAACAACCGTTATTTGCTGTATATGCAGATTGTTAATGTAACGATAACGACATTGTATGATTTGCTCACCAATCGTAAGTACTTCAGGTAACAAAGACAAATAAATTTCTGCAACTTCCTCTTCATCAAATTCAAATATTTTATTGAGAACAGTCTCTATAAAATAAATATCGATTGCCTGTGCATGGGTCTTTAATAATTCCACAAATGATTCATTTGCAATATCATGACTAAAAATAGTCAAACACTCTTTAGAAAATGCCGGATTTACAAAACCATCAGAGTTAATGGATAAAAAGCCTTGTCCAACTTGATCTAAAAGGGTTTCAATTGCAAGTTTAGTTTTTGATAATTCCAGTGTCCGTTCGTTCACTAAATTAGTAAGATTCTCACGATGTTCCATCAATTGCGATTGGGACAATTCAAAATTCCGATACAATTTAGCATTATCGTAAGCAATTGCATATTGACTTAATATAATATTGATAACTTCTAGGCGATTCTCAAAAAAAGCAGCTGTTATTAAATTGTTTTCTAAATAAATCATGCCTATATACTCAGATTTATAAAAAAAAGGTAAACACATCACAGATTTTAATTGATGCTTTTTTACGTAGGCATCCTCTTTAAATTGTGCTTTTTCGCATGCTGAGTCCAATAGAATACTTTTTTGAGTTCTATTGACGAAATTCGCAATGGCAACGGGCACTATCTCGTTGCCATAGATAGTTTCTGGTTCTGGCAGCATCGTATAGACACCATTAATGCAAGTTGATACAATCTCTAGATTTTGAATTTTCAGCATTAGAACTGCTTTTTGAGCTCCTGAGACTTCAAGCAATAACAATAGGACTGTTTCCATTAGACGATTTGTATCGAATTCTGCTGATAGTCTTTGGGAAGCCTTCATAATATAGAGCGTGTCAAGTTCATTTTGAGACTGCGTCATGCTCTGACGTGTCTGCTTTTCAGAAAATAATAGTCTTTCAATCTGATCAAAAGAGATTTCTGTATATTGTATGGTCATAAGATGACACTTAACCAAACAGCCAAGTTGCCTAAATAGGAAATAAGCCTCTTTCAAAAATACACGTCGTAACTTTTCGTTACCTTCTGAATCATATAGATTGGCCATATCTTCACAAATAAACGCTTCTTCTTGATAAAATCCATGGTCATGTGCAGACTTGATGGCTCGATGAAAAGTCTGATGTGCCTTCTCAACTTGCCCCCTTTGTTGATAAATTCGCGCCATAAGATGATTGTATTTATGAGCAAAATTAGCAGGATTAAGGGATTTCAACTTAAACAGTCTTGATTTAATGGCGCCAATAGGCACGCTACCCTTATAATCCTCTTTTCGCAAATTATCTGAATCCATTTGTAAAGCAAGGTATGCCAACGCACTATAATAGGATGCTTCTACAGAAATATAAAGTCCTATTAACTCCCCTAGTAGTGGCTTTACCTCCCTGTAAAAAGCTAGTACCCGTTCGTAAGAACCTAATGTAAAATTCAATTTCATTTTGAGAATCAAATAATGGGCAAGGATAGATGGCATATTACTCGCCCTAAGTTCCCGTTCAAATGCTTCCAGTTCAAAATCATCTTGGGATAATGCCGCCTCTATAGCAATAGCATTGCTAGCGGTGCCTAAACTTTGAGCGCGTGTATACTGTAAAATCGCAACTAAGAGGTTAGAAACATCCTTATCCATCATAATGTCAGGATTTTTAAGTTCATTTTCACAATCCTGGCATAGTTCCAACATATTTGCGCCGGCAGCTAATCGCGCTAAAAAAATACCGGCAGTATTATAAGCAAAGTAAACCATATTGCCACAATAATAACTTTGTTCCCTACCAGATTCTAAAAAAGAGATGCTTTCAGAAATATGATTCACCCAATGAGATAAGAAAAAGCCCAAAGTAAAGTTTACTTTGCTTAACGCTTCCCCGTCGCCATTGCGTTTTGCCGCTTCTAAGCTCGCTTTTCCAATTTCAAAAGCTTTGTGATATCGTCCAAAAGCAGCCCCCTCAACAATGCCATAAGTTGCAAAAGCAAATGGGGTTAGGCGCATGGCACCGTACTTAACAGATAAAGATAACATTGTTAAAATAATGCGAATGAACAAAATTTTAGAAACCAAATAAGAAACACTGATGAGCAAGTTTAAAATTTCAAGTGCAACAATCGCTCTTTCATTGGTTGAAACTGGCATTTCTAAAATTAGACTTGGCTTTTGAATGACATTGACTGTTTGTAATCCTATTAATTGTATCACCATCCTAGGGAGAGAAATATGATCTGTTAACTTGAAATCTAATAACGCAAGTGTTTTAAATGCCAAGTCAACTACACGATGTGTTTCGCCTAGGTTCACAAAAAGTACTAACTTAATTCGATTAACCCGAACCTGATCCATGGTTGACCGTGCTTTACTGTATAGATTGTCAAATGTCCTTTCAGAAGCCTCGAATTCTCGATTAAGATATAATAATTCCGCATGAAGAATATAAATATCGAAGCTTAAAGCATAGGACTTCTCAAAATGATCATTAGGTAAAGCCACTAACGCCTGTTTAATATTATATAATGCAATATCGTAAGCAACAGATTGTTTAGCGATCTGTGCTCTTTTCAAATTGAACCTTGCCAGTTGAAATCTTACCATCTCATCAACAACAGAACCTATAACCACATTAAGATTGTGTAAGAGCTCATCGATATGGAGCAAATCCCCCCGCATTTCATAGGCATGATAAAGAAGCATGCCTATCCGTAGGTGTAATGCGGAACGGTCTAGTTCTGGTATAGCTGCTAATAAATAATCCCGAAAAGTCAAATCTGAAAATCTCAATTGCGGATCAAGAATTTCAAACTGCTGAAAGACCAAAGCGTCTTTTATGGGATGGGATGCTTTAATAATGCCATGCTCAACTACCAAAGATAAACTTTGTGTAAACACATCAAAAGGTATTTCAAGTAACGCTAATAATCTACTTGTAGAAAACTTAAGCGGCAAAGCTGCAGCCGTATTGAGCAGTACCCTTGTTGGCAAATCTAAGTCTTTTAGTAAAGCATATTGCTGCTCGAAAATATGTTCAGCTACAGGTGCATCGTGAATATCAGTAAGAGAAAATACCCACTGACCTGACTTATAGTCAAAGTATAGCAGCTTTTCATCACATCGCTGTTGTAAAAAAGTCATGACTGCGCGGGGATTTCCCAATGTTTTTGAGTAGGTCACTTCAGATAATGCCTGACTTTGTGCTTTTGACATTCTAAATGCATCGAAAATAATGTCCGTCAAATTTTCAAGTGAGAAACTTGCAAGACTAACTTGAGTAATGCTAAGATCCGTTAAGAAGTCCCGTAGTGCTTGAGAAGAAATTACGTTTTCATCATCTAGGCTTGTGCCGAGCAACATAAATGGCAAATTTTCAGTGGCCGTCAAAAGATAGGCTAGTAGTTTCAATGTGGACTCGTCTGCAAGGTGAACATTGTCAATAGAAAACACAACAGAGCTCGAATCATTTTTCATTAGCATCAGAAGATTAAAAAAAGCAATATTAAAGCGCATTCGGGTCTCAACAGGATTTGCAGATACTTCATACACCTGGATCCCGACGAAATTCTCCAATGCTGGAAACAATTGTGTCAAAAGGCCTAAATTTGGCCCGATACTTCTGATGATTTCTTCCACAATTCGTGAAACATATTCGTCACTTTCACACAACTGCTGATTAACCCAATCCTCGATGGCATCTGAAAAGCCCCAGTAGGGTTGTTGATAATCGTACCCATCACACTGCACATGAAAAACAAAGGCTCCCTCGTTTTTTAACGTAGTCTCTAAATAGTCAAGAATAAATGTTTTTCCAACGCCCTTTGACCCACGAATCATTAGACTTTGTCTACTATCATTTTTCACCATAAGGGATTTAGAGACTAAAGTTGTGATACTGTCAGTTCGACCATAGACTTGCTTTGACACTTTAAATGAAGCAGGAATATCCCGGGTCCCAATTTCAAACATTACCCTATCTTGACGTTCCCAAAGTAATTTTAATTTGCTCAAATCTTCCTTTAATCCATAAGCACTCTGATAGCGCTCATCTGGACTTTTTTGAATTAATTTCATAACTATATCAGATAAAGTTTTAGGAATCATTGAATCTACATGATTTAATGGAACGGGCATAGCAGCAAGGTGCATATGGACCAATTCTAATATATCATTCTCTGGAGATACAAATGGTAGCTTACCTACCAGCAACTCATAAAATGTAACGCCAAGAGCATATAAATCCGTTCTAAAATCAGTTGGAATTTGGATGCGACCAGTCTGCTCTGGAGATAAATAATGAATTGTACCTTGTAAGACTCCCATTTGTATTTCTTGAGAGTCAATATTGGCCAACCATTCAGCCATACCAAAATCATTTAATTTAACAGTACTTAAATCATTGGTGACTATAAAATTAGAAGGATTTATATCTCGATGTACAACACCTTTACTATGACAATAAATAATACAAGAAACCATTTTTAAAGCCAACTCAAAAAAAACATCTAGAGGAATTGGCTTACCATTTTGAATTTTTTTTAGTGCAACCGCAGAAAAATCTTCGCAAGTCAGAAACGGAGCGCCTTCAATTAAGCCCTCTTCAATGACCTTAACCACATAATCCTCTGAAAGTTGAGATGCCAATGCAAACTCACGCCTAATTTTTATACCATCGGAATGGGCATAACCAACACGATGCAAAAGCTTAAGAATGACAACTTTTTCATTGGCGTCTTTTACTCTATAAATGGAGCGATGTTCATTGCTCTTAAGCTTCTCAATCACTTGAAACGAGCCAATCATTGACATAAGGAACCTCAGCTAGGATAGTATAAGGAGTATTACCACCATTATAGCAAATTCGAGATGGAAAATGTTATAACTTCAATTTTTTTTTTTAGTAGGCCATCCTTTATTATGAAGACTTTGAAACATAGATGACAAAATCTCAGCTCTGTGATATGCTATCTTTTGTTATATCTAATTGAGAATATCATATGATAAGAGGGTACAAATGAACACATTTAAAAAGCATTGGCTTCAATATGTATTGCTGACACTTACCGTGATTATCCTAGTGGTTACTGTCGGGTACGCTTTTACAACTCAGCTTTATAGTAAATTTCACTCCGACAGAATTGAAGTTCAGCATCCTATAATTGCTGTTAAAGAAAACGAGGCATATATTCCTCCAGCTTTCGCAGACGAAACTCTAAATATTCTATTAATGGCAACCGACGTAAGCGGTTTTCGAACTGATTCAATGTTAGTGATTCATTATGACCAAAACACTCAAACGACTTCACTATTTTCCATTCCTAGAGATTATAAAGTCCCAGTATCTGATGAACTTAAAACGCTTATTCATTATAAAAGAGATTTTATCAAATTCACAGAATTTCATTCTTACGCAAAAAGTGCCAATTATGAAAGTCCTGCCTCTTTAACAGCACAAGCTGTAGAAGAACTCTTAAATATCGAAATAGATCACCTTGTACTAATCAATATTGATGGTTTTAAACAAGTGGTCGATTCAGTTGGCGGAGTTGAGGTCAACGTGCCGCAAAAGCTCAAATATGATGATCCTACACAAAACCTTCATATCGACTTGGAACCGGGGCTACAAACTCTCAACGGCGATCAAGCTGAACAATTTGTTCGATTCCGAAAAAACAACTCAAATAAGGGTTACGGCGATTTTGGTCGGATGGAAATGCAGCAATATTTCCTCACTGCCTATGTAAAAAAAATATTCTCTGCTAACTCAATCTTTAACATTGCTCAAATCTATGGCTCACTAACTGACTTTGTCACTACAGATGCAACACTTGAAGATGCCGTTGGCATCCTGAAAATAGCTAAAGATGCAAACTTAAAGAGAATTTATTCGCACACATTACCAGGCGTAAACGAAAAAGTCGACGGCATCTACTATTTATCGCCACCCCCTAAAGCAGAATTGATTGATATTGTACAGAAAACTATTGAGTCTGATAAAACGCCTCTTGTAGACTCAAAACTAACTACAATCAAGATTCTTAACGGAACCAACAAAGAGAATTTAGCTGAAAAGTCTAAGGAAACATTGACACTAGCTGGTTACACAGTTAGCGATATAGGCACTTATAATGGTGAACACACCATGAAAACTAGAATTTTCGTCCCTCGCGAAGGACTTGGTCATGATCTTAAAGCATTCTTTGAATTATCAGAGGTCATTGTAGACCCAACACGATTTAAAGATGAAGACCCAGAAATGATACTCGTGATACTTGGTTCTTTATAGATTAACTTTTAATGGATTTTTTGCAAAAGGGCAGGCTCATAAATGACTAATCATCATTTATGAGCTTGCCCTTTTTTATTACGTAATCAATAAAAAACATCAATTCCTAAGAATTGATGTTTTACGTGGTGCGCCCTAAGGGATTCGAACCCCCGACCTCCTGGTTCGTAGCCAGACACTCTATCCAACTGAGCTAAGGACGCCCGAACACTAGATTAGTTTACTATAAAACCATAGATATTGCAAGTGTTTTCAACAAAACTTTTGCTTATTTCAACAAAAAATTTGCTTATTCTTTAATAATCATATTGCTGTTTTTTCTTTCTCTCTCTTTTGTATAATTTGCTCGAACACAATTTTAATAATGGCCCCTGTTGGTATTGCCAAGATAACCCCCATAATCCCCCACAAACCACCTCCGATGGTGATGGATAGGATTACCCAGATTGGTGCCATACCAATGTAACTTCCCATAATTCTAGGGCCGATATAGTTAGCATCTATTTGTTGGATTATTAAAATTCCCAGCGTAAGCCATAGTGCTTTTATCGGATCGTAAGTGAACGTCGATACAACTGCTGGAATTGCACCTATAAATGGACCTAAGTACGGCACAACATCGGTAAAAGTAATAATCAATGCTAAAACAAGGGCATATTTCACATCCATAACTAGCATTAACACATACGCAAGCACACCAACTGCAATGGCTTCAACAATCAATCCTGATAAAAAGCGCGAAAAAATTTCATTCACTTCCCTCAAAAAAACGATCATCTTATTGGCACTTTCCTCCTGTATAAAAGCATAAATCAAGCGCTTCATAAATTTCAAAATTCTATATTTATCAATTAACATATAAATTGATATAATGATTCCAAAAAAAATGTTTAGCAAAGACAGAGTTGTGCCAATCACCACCCGAGACGCATCAGTAGCAATCCGTTGTATATAAATATCCCCCTGAGAGATTAGACCATTTAGTTGTTGGAAGAATCCACCAATGTTTCCACCCACAGCAGATTGATCTCTTAAATAGGTTCCTACAGCCTCTGTTACCACTAAAATTTGTTTCTGTAATGCAGCTAATCCTTCAGTCATATGAGGATACAAAAGGTATAAACTCAGATAACTCAAGGATATTAACACAACATAAGTCAATAGAATCAGCAGAGTCCGCGGTATAGGTATTCTATTTTCGGTCCAAGTCATAGGTCTATTCAAAGTATAGGCAATACCAAAACCGATATAGAAAGGATTCATAGAACGAAACACAATACTAAACAAATCCTTTATCGGATAGTAATTCACAAAAATGAACGCCACAAGAAGCACAGCTATTGCACTTGTTGTCACTATCTCAATAACCGCTTTACTTGGCTTAAACATATAGCCTCACCCCTTTTTTTAACAATTATTATGCATCTTATTATTACCCAAAATATATACCTACAAATAATAATTGATATAGATCAAAAATAAAAACCGCTAATCAAATTGATTAACGGTTTTAGATGGTGCGCCCTAAGGGATTCGAACCCCCGACCTCCTGGTTCGTAGCCAGACACTCTATCCAACTGAGCTAAGGACGCAAGAACATCTACTATCTTACCAGTAAATATAGCTATGGTCAATAGCCCCAACAAAAGTCATGCAATTCAGTCATCTAGAGGGTGCGAACTGATCTTAAGAGAACCCCTAAAGCTATTTAAACTACTGGGCTTTGATCTCTGTCCAAACACGATTGAAAACCTCCAAAAAATCCCCAGGATCCGCAAAAACTTCAGCCTGCTTCAAATCAGCCATATCAGGGTAAGCAACTTTGTCCATTTGTAGATCAGGATCTAAGAGTTTGTAGCCTTCGATATTCGGAGTCGAATAGCCAACGTATTCTGTATTTTTAGCGGCTATATCAGCTCGCATCATAAAATCCATAAACAGCATCGCATCATCATAATGCTCGGCACCCTTTGGAACAACCATAGCATCATACCAGACGTTAGTACCTTCTTTAGGCAATGCAAATGCTAAATCCGGGTTTTCATCTCTCAATGCTAACGCCTCACCATTCCATGTTTGCATGAAAGTAGCACCACCTGATACCATAATATCCTTCCCATTATCAACGACATAGGCCATCACCATATCCCGTTTCTTTTGGTCAATCAATAGTTCTTTTGCAGCTTCCAACTCAGCTTCATTTCTGGTATTCATGGAGAACCCAAGGAGTTTTAATGCAACCATTAATGTATCACGCTGCGAATCAAGCATTAATACTTGACCTTTATATTTTTCATCAAATAATACAGACCAACTGTCTATGGGTTCATCAACCTTAGTGGTATTGTATAAAATACCAACTGTTCCCCAAAAGTATGGCACGCTAAATTTATTCTCTGGATCAAAGGGCTGACTTTTATACTGGTTCCCAATGTTTTTAAAATTACTCAATTTAGAATAATCAATGGTCTCAAGCATATCTTCTTTAATCATCTTCTCAATCATGTAATCTGATGGAATCGCAATATCATACTGAGTACCACCGTTTTTTAATTTGACATACATATCTTCATTTGTGGCAAACTCTTCATAGATTACCTTTACGCCTGTTTCTTTTGTAAATGCCTCTCGCAGACTTTCATCCATATATTCGCCCCAATTGTAGACATATATAACACGGCCTTCTTCAGCGCACCCACTCAAACAAAGAACAAATACAATTAGTAATATAACGCTAACAATTTTTCTCATATAGCCTCCTATATATCTTCAATATGACCCCTATACATCTTCAATATGACTCCGTTTATTCACTAATAGTAACAATATAATAACTGCTAAAAACATCAATGTGGATAGTGCATTTATTTTAGGACTAATCCCTTTACGAGCCATAGCATAAATGGATATGGACAGATTCTGAACACCACCACCAGTCGTGAAAAAACTAATCACAAAATCATCAATTGACAGTGTAAATGCAATTAAAGCGCCTGCAATAACACCAGGCTTAATTTCAGGTAAAACTACCTTCCAAAAGGCCATGAATGGGGTAGCACCTAAGTCCATAGCGGCCTCAACGGTATCTTTGGGCATCAACTTAAGCTTTGGTAATACAGATAGCACCACATAGGGAATGCAAAATGTAATATGGGCTACCAATAGAGTTAAGAATCCATTTCTAATCCCCAGTAACCCCTTAAATAGAAGTGCGAACCAAACCATCATGGCAACACCCGTAACGATATCAGGATTTAAAATCGGAATATTATTAATCGCTAAAACTGATTTTCTTAACCACTGACTCCGATACCTGTGAATTCCATATGCAGCCAAAGTGCCAATAACAGTTGAAATAACTGCCGCCAGAAGAGCGATTATAAGCGTGTAATAGAGTGCCTTCATAATTTGGCTATCTTTAAAAAGTTCAACGTACCATTTCAGAGTAAAGTCCTGAAACTTACCGCCACGCTTTCCAGAGTTAAATGAAAAAACCATCAAAATCAAAATCGGCGCGTATAGAAATAAATAAAGCGCAAATAAATAGGTTTGGCGTATGATAGAGTGATCAAAAAAATTATAAATCCGATCAAGAGATTTAGCTACCATACGCTCCCTCCTTCTGCATCACTCTCAAACCGAGAAAACACCCCCATTAAGACGAGAATAATCACCATGAGTACCAATGATAAAGTAGACCCAAAATGCCAATCATAGGTCAATGTAAACTGCCTTTCTATGAGATTTCCAATTAGGTCGTACTTACCACCTCCGAGAAGAGATGAGATGACAAATGTACTGACAGCTGGCATGAACGTCATTGTCACACCAGAGACAACTCCTGGAAATGATATTGGTAAAATCACCTTCGTAAAAACTAATCTCTTTGTTGCACCTAAATCCTCAGCTGCTTCTATTAGCTTTTGATCCATCTTTTTAATAACCGTGTAAATCGGCAAAATCATAAACGGAATATAGTTATACACCATCCCAAATAGAACAGCATTTTCATTAAATAATAAATCCATTGTCGGCATATGTAGGCCAAGCATAACTTGATTGATTAACCCAGTGGGGCCTAACAAATACTGAATGGCATAGGTACGCAACAAAAAGTTCATCCACATCGGCAAGACTAAGAGTATGACAAAAATCTTCTCAGTGCGCACCTGCAATCTTGTCAACATGTAGGCTACTGGATAGCCTAAAATTAGACACACGATGGTTGCAATCGTCGCCATAGAGAGGGATCTTAAGAGAATCGACAGTACCAGCGGGTCAGTCAAAGCACTAAGATTTTCAAGCGAAAAGCGATAACCGCTTCCAGCAGGGACTGTGAAAGCGTAAAATAAGATCATTAATAGTGGAATCAAAACAAACAGGAGCATCCACAGAACATAGGGAAAACTGCTAGTTCTCTTCATCATAATGGCACCTTATCCATGACATGAATGTCCTCAGCATTAAAAAGCAGGTCAACTTGATCGCCTATGATACGAGAACGGGTTGAATGTACAAGCCATGTAAATCCTTTAGTTTCTACAAGCATTTCGTAGTGCACTCCTTTAAAGACAGTGGAGGTAACAACACCTTGGATACCTTGAGTATTGATAGTCTTATCAGTACTAAGATGAATATCTTCAGGTCGTATGACTATATCCACAGCTTGCTCCAAATCAAACCCTTTATCTACACAAGTAAATGTTTTTCCTAAAAAAGAAACCAAATAATCTTTCTCCATAATTCCCGGAATAATATTAGACTCCCCAATAAAGTCTGCTACAAAAGCATTTTCGGGCTCATTGTAAATGTCAGTCGGTGATCCAATTTGCTGTATAATACCTTTGTTCATGATAATAATTTTATCTGACATCGTTAACGCTTCTTCTTGATCGTGAGTCACATATATAAAAGTAATACCGACTTCTTGCTGCATTGCTTTAAGTTCTAATTGCATTTCTTTTCTAAGTTTTAAATCCAATGCGCCCAACGGCTCGTCAAGCAGCAAAACTTTAGGCTCATTGACCAGAGCCCTTGCAATGGCAATCCGTTGCTGTTGACCACCACTGAGTGCATTTATCTTTCTTTTTTCGTAGCCACATAAGTTTACCAGTTCTAGCATCTTCGAAACCCGCTTATTAATTTCTTGGGCTCCAATTTTCTGTATGCGAAGGCCGAAAGCAATGTTTTCATAAACATCCAAATGAGGAAATAGAGCATACTTTTGAAATACGGTATTTATCTGCCTCTGGTAGGGTGGTAAATGATTAATGGTATTACCATCGAATTTGATAATGCCATCAGTGGGTGTTTCAAATCCACCTATCATTCGCAAAGTAGTCGTTTTACCACAACCACTTGGACCAAGTAAGGTCAAAAACTGATTCTCATTGACCCAAATATTTAAATTATCAACGACTGTTTCGTCGCCATACTTTTTTGTTAAACCATGAGTTTCTATAATTCTGCTCACTATAACCCTCCTAAAAGCTTGGTGGTGTGCTGACCATCAATAATGTGGCAGGACGTTTAAATGGATTTGAAATTCGGTGATGTATATTTGAGCGATAATAAAAACTATCTCCTTTTTTGACACGATAAGTTCTCTTCCCCAATAAAATTTCAATCTGACCAGTTATAACATAACCAAATTCTTCACCTTGGTGGGATTCTTCTTCAGTATAGATACCATCTGGGTCAATCTCAATCAATATGGGTTCCATAGCATTCTTTTGAGAATTACTAATTAGCCAATTGATCTTAAAGCCTTGATCATCATTTTCAGTGGTGAAAATATCCTCAGGTCCGAATACTATTTTTTCATCATATTCTTCACTGAAGAACACCTTGAGATTCGTACCAAGCGTATCCAAAATATCTACTAGTGTTGCAATCGATGGTGAGGTTAAATCCCTTTCCATCAATGAAATAAACCCCTTAGAAAGATCACACCTGGATGCCAATTCCTCTTGAGTCAAGTTGTTTTCAAGCCTTAAACGCTTAATCTTCGTGCCTATCATCCCACGACCTCCTATAAAATAAGGTACCGTAAACATTATAGAACACGGTTATATTAAACGCAAGGTTTACTTATAGTAAACCTTGCGTTTAATATTCGAGGTAGGTTTCTCAGCTTTTAGCCACGCCACTGAATTGCGACGACCTCAATTTTAAGCAATAAAAAACATCTGCTACTTTCTAAAAAGAAAGTAACAGATGTCTAATTGGAGGCGGCACCCAGATTTGAACTGGGGATAGAGGTTTTGCAGACCTCTGCCTTACCACTTGGCTATGCCGCCATGAATATGGAGCGGAAGAAGGGATTCGAACCCTCGACCCTCGCCTTGGCAAGGCGATGCTCTACCACTGAGCCACTTCCGCAAACTACTGAAAAACTAGATGGTGATCCATCCGCGACTCGAACGCGGGACACCCTGATTAAAAGTCAGGTGCTCTACCGACTGAGCTAATGGATCTTATTGGAGCGGAAGAAGGGATTCGAACCCTCGACCCTCGCCTTGGCAAGGCGATGCTCTACCACTGAGCCACTTCCGCGTGGAGCCGATGATGGGACTCGAACCCGCGACCTACTGATTACAAGTCAGTTGCTCTACCAATTGAGCTACATCGGCATAAAATGGCGATCCGGAAGGGACTCGAACCCTCGACCTCCAGCGTGACAGGCTGGCGTTCTAACCAACTGAACTACCGGACCAC
>CAZFST010000006.1:0-140095 GCA_964522015.1 uncultured Fusibacter sp.
TACTCGCAGGGTGGCTTTATGGAAGCGGGTACATTGTTTAGTTGTCATTGTTCAATTTTTAAAATTCGTTCGCCTTTATCTCTTAGCGACTTGACTATCTTACCATCTCAAATAACATTATGCAAGTACTTTTCTTTTATTTATTAAAATAAACTTTTCTGACAAATTCCCTTCACTTGAAAATGAGTATTCCGTGCCTATCTGAGCCCGATTATTGAGCCGTGAATATTCTTATGCGGCAGAGCCGCATCCCCCTACGGGGATCAAAACTGGCACGGAATACTCAGGTGGGTCAATTCACAGTGTGAAAATCAGAATTAATACTGAAATCTGACCCACCTACATTTAATCAGGGGGTGGTGTAAGTAGTAATATAAAGTATACCAATTTCAGCCACATAAAGTAGTCCAGTTCTCGCCACAAACTATACCACCCTTATCTGTAATGATGATAAACTTTCTGTTGGAACTTAAAATACAACAGAAAGGAATGACAGATGAAGGAGTTGAAAATGTATAGCCAAATCAAGAACTTCCAAGAGAAAGGATTCTTCATTCGCAACACAGCAAAACATCTAGGTCTGAGCAGAATCACTGTTAAGAAATACTTTGAAATGCAGCTTGATCAGTACAGAGACATTGCAACCACAATCAGAAAGCAAAGTTATCTGGATGAGTATGAAACAATTATACTCGACTGGATTCACGAGTACCCAGGAATGATATCTGCACAAATATTTGATTGGTTACGTGAACATTACAAGATTGACGTTTCAGAGCGTACTGTCAGTCGTTATGTAAGAGATCTTAGATTAGATTACGGGCTTCCAAAGCAAGCCTATAAGCGAGATTATGAGGCTGTAGAAGAACGACCGATGGGCTATCAGATGCAGTTGGACTTTGGTGTTCAGAACATGCCGCTACCAAATCGAAAAGGGCATAAAAAAGTCTACTTTGCAGCGTTTGTCTTAGCTCAATCCAGATACAAATACGGATATTTTATTGACAGACCTTTCACTACAAGTGATTTAATAACGGCCATGAATGGCGCATTTTCCTACTTTGGTGGCGTCACCAAAGAGATCGTAGTTGATCAAGACAGCATAATCACTGTAAGTGAGAACCACGGTGACATCGTCTATACCTATGACTTTGAAAAGTACAAACAGCAGCACAGCCTTGAAATAAGAGTTTGCAGAAAGTCTGACCCTGAATCTAAGGGAATGATTGAAAACATGGTCAAGTTCGTTAAACGGAACTTTTTAGTCAACCGTAATTTTATGGAACCTGATTTGCTAAACGAATGCTTCTATGCATGGTTAGAACGCACTGGAAATGCTAAGGTACACGGTACAACGAAAAAAGTACCGGCTCAAGTGTTTGAATTCGAACGCGAACACTTAAGACCGATACTTATTCCACAAAATATCTTCTGCATGAATAGTATAATCCGAAGTGTCCGAAAGGACAATACTGTAGTCTATAAAAGTAATCGTTATTCACTACCCCTAGGGACCTTTAAGAAAAGTCCTGACGTGGGACTTAAGGAAGCCGATGGCAAACTCCAGATTTGGCAAGGCTTTGGCGATTACATGATCTATGAACATCATCTTAGTAACGACAAAGGGAAACTGATTAAAGCGAAAGACCATAGTCGAAACCGCGAGGATTCTCTGGATAAGTTTGAGGAAAAAGCCATCAGCATGCTTGGCGATAAGTATAAACCATTCCTAAGCGAAGTACGAAAAAGTAAACCAAGATATTTCAGGGATCAGTTGTCCTTAATGGAAGAATTGCTTGAAGTTTATGCCCTTGAAATAGTTTTAGATGCGATTGAGTATTGTCAAAAACTTGAACTTTATAGCTTTAATGATGTGAAGAATGCTTCTAAGCTCATGACAAGTATCAAACCGAGCCTGTTGCTAGAAGTGCCAAACAAACTTAGAGTAGAGCTGATCAGCAACCCGAATGTAATGAACATCACCATTCAAAAGCGAGATATCAGGGAATACAGTATGATTGGTGGTGATCATTATGAATAAACTGGAACAGTCAATACAGCAACTATCTTCGGCGTTGCAACTTAAGCCCATCGATTGTCATAAGCTCTTTACTGACGGGCTGACACCACTTCAAAGCGTCGAAATCTTCTTAAAGGAACAAGTCAGCCTGCGCGAAGCAAGAGCTAATGAGTTAAGGCTCAAGCGCTCATACCTACCAGGGCGAAAGACAATTCAGGAATTCGATTTTGGCTTTCAAAGAAGCATTACCAAAGAACAAATGCTTAGGCTTTCTGATTGTTCCTGGATTGATGACGTTTATAATATCATGTTTCTTGGACCACCAAGTGTAGGAAAGAGCCATTTGGCAACATCTCTCGCATATGAAGCACTCGACAAAGGATACTCAGTATCCTTTGTCACACTCGATGTACTGATCAAGCAGCTGAAAACGGCTGAAATTTCGTCAGCATCAAGAAAACGAATCAACTTTCACATGAAATCACATCTGATTATAATCGACGAAGTTGGATTCTTGCCCGTTTCAAATGCTGAAGCTAACTTATTCTTCACTTTTGTAAGCGCCTTACATGAAAAAGCATCCATAGTCATCACATCCAACAAGAGTTTTGGTGAATGGGCTAGTTTTCTAGGCGATGAGGTGATTACGACGGCGATACTTGATCGATTAGTTTTTAAGTGCGAAGTCTTCAACATGTCCGGTGATGGTTATCGAATAAAGCACAGAAAAACAATTTTATAGCGCCACTCTCTCATCAGATGTATATTCCGACTTGATAGCTCCACTTGCACGGTGATTTAGCTCCAATGTCACGGAAAAACTGCTCCACCTCATCGGAAGATGCGCCAGTAAGGGAATAAACGGACTTCATAGCTAGGCTGTGACAGTGTATAACATACTGAAGTCTTTGATCCTTATCTAAATGCTATATCAAGAGGTTAACTGCTCATAAAGGGCAAAGGTCTCCCGTTAAAACCTGTATTCATAAAAGGCTTCTAAATGAAGTTCAAGTACAACCTTACACCCTTCTACTGGCAAAGCATCTTTCATGATAAATCGTTATAATTGATAACTGGCTCAGTGTCCGTTAGGGTGGTGCTAATTCTCCGTGAAGCTGGATGAATATTCTTATGCGGCGGAGCCGCGGTTCCGGTGTGGCGTGAGCCACGTGTCCGGAACTGCAGAGCCACCGATATGCGTTTAGTTACTCACTTAGTCGTTTATCTAACCCATAAACCTCTCTCATTGACAAATCTTTCTTAGGATCGATGTTTTCAATGTTAATCTTATATGAATCATGTACAATTCGATCAAGAATAGCATCAGCCAGAGGTGAATCACCACCACCAAGTTGCTCATACCAACCTTCATGGCGATATTGAGAACAGAAGATTGTGGATGAACGTTTTCGTCGTCGATGAAGAAGCTCAAAGATGTCCTTTGCTTCATTTGGTGTTGGTTTCAAAAGTAACCATTCATCGATTATCAGTAGAATTGGATTAGAGTATTTCATCATTACTTTCTTATAATTACCTTCACTGCGTGAATGTTCTAGGTCTAAAAGTAGATCAGGAAGACGAACATACTGAGTTTTGTAGTAATGCTTACAAGCATCCATACCAAAGGCATTTGCAAGATATGTTTTACCGCAGCCTGTCGCACCAGTAATAAAAATATTCCTGAACTCTACAATATACTCGCAAGTTGAAAGACGCTTTATTAAATCCTTGTTGATTTTTCGACCTGATGAATAGTTAATTCCGATAATACAAGCATCTGGTTGCTCAAACTCAGCATTTCTAATGAGTCGATCCAAACGATTGTTTTTTCGTCGGGTATACTCGATGTCGACCATCATGCCTATGCGATCCTCGAAGTCAAAGCCTTTCATCTTCGGATCTGACAATTGTTGAATGTAGGCATCAGCCATTGCAGTTAAACGCATTTCTATAAGTTTATCAATTGTCGGATTATTTATCATTGCTTTTACCCCCATAGTAGTTGGCACCGCGTGTCACACCATAATGGTTCTTCGTGGGCTGTTCTGTGGGTGGAGTAGGGTTCTCTTTTGTCCCTGCCGTTAGAATATTTTTTATACTCTTATAACTTGGATTTGCTGTGTAGCTCAAAGCTTTCTCACAGGCTGATTCAAGACGTGATTCCGAATGCCTTTCAGCTAACTTGAGTAATCCCATGCAACTCTTATAGCTTTGTTGTTCCACGCGACAGGAGGATAGGATGGCAATGATCGCTTTATGTGTATTAGGTCCAATTTTTTCAGCCCAATGTTTAAAACGATCTCCGTTCCATTCCAGATACTTCTGATGGTCTGGTGGCATATGCTCTAATATTGTGCTGTACTGTCCCTTGCGACCATAAAGGCGTTTATGGGTCGCAATACGATTATGATTGTAAAAGACTTCTAGAATCCTATCAGTGACTCTTACATCGACTTTACGTTTAATATATTCATATGGCACAGAATATAGCATTCCTTCAAGCGATATGTGATAATTAAACTGAACGGTGGCTTGTTTCCAGTCTGCCAGTTCGTAAGGGGTAGCTGGCAGAGGGCTTAGGAAAGGCAACTCTTCGTGATGGAAGAGACTCCAACGGCTACCTTCTTTCTTTTGAAAAGTCTTTGAATTAAACACCTCGAGCTTTTCGTGTATTGCAGCATTCAATTCTCCCAAAGAAAAGAATTGTTCATTTCTAAGTGAAGCTGTTATCCATGTAGAGATATTCCCAACGGTACCTTCAACATTTGCTTTGTCTTTAGGTTTTCTAACCCTAGCCGGTATGATAGCGGTGCCATAGTGCTCAGCCATTTCATGATAGGTTGCATTGAGTTTTGGCGTGAACCAATCTTTAGTGTGGATTACGGCCGTCTTACAATTATCAGGTACCAATATTTTAGCAACGCCACCAAAGTATTTGTACATGTGAACATGAGCTGTAATCCAGGCTCGTTGTTTTTCATTGATAAAAGCCTCCACGTAAGCGTACTGGCTATAGGTCAAAACACCTACAAATAGGTAGGCTTCTGTTATAACGCCAGTATCAGGATCAATAATCTTGGCTGGGTCACCAGCCCAATCTACCTCAACCTGTTCACCTGGTTTACGGTTGATGTGCATGGTGGCACGACGCTTTTGTTGATCTAACTGTAGATACTGACAAAACTGTGAGTACATGAGTGGTTCTTCATCATTAAGCCTACATTCTTCCATGTACTCGGCCCAAAGCAACTTTTTACTGACACCGTTTTTCAATAGCTCGTTACGAATGTAGTCGTAGTTCGGTGTTCGCTTCAAAAGTGTTTCAGTTTGTTTCGGAAAAAGAAATGCTTGCCATTCTGAATTGGTTTTACTGTTTTGCGTAATCCCACTGACACCTAGTTCAGTAGCCCTTTTTATAACTTTGGAGACGGTGTTTCGTGAGCAAGCGCAACTAAGAGCAATATTTCGCTCACTGACCCCTAGACCTTTAAGCCTAAGGATTTCATGATAATTGGTCATCGACATTGGATGACCTCCTTTACTAGTATTTACACCACTTGGATGTATACTTACATTATAAAGGAAATTATGACTGGCTCACTCACATCGGACAGGTGGCTCAAACAGGCACGGAATACTCACTGGAGCCAAATGTCCGTGCAGGCGGAGCATTAGCTCCGTGAATATTCTTCTTGACCGGTACCGGTCGTCCGGTGCGGTGAATACCGCTTGTCCGGACATACGATACCGTAAAAATTATTCGCTTAAGTGTTTTTCTAATCCATAAACTTCTCGCATAGACAAGTCTTTTGATGGATCAATGCTCTCAATGTTGATTCTATATGAATCATGTACGATTCGGTCTAGTATGGCATCAGCCAAAGGTGAATCATCACCACCTAGTTGCTCATACCAACCTTCATGACGAAATTGAGAACAGAAGATTGTTGAGGACCGCTTTCTTCGATGATGCAATAGTTCAAAGATGTCTTTTGCTTCATTTGGATTAGGTTTTAAGAGAAGCCACTCATCAATAATCAGTAAAACTGGATTAGAGTATTTCGCCATGACTTTCTTGTAATTGCCTTCACTTCTTGCATGTTCTAGATCTAAAAGTAAGTCTGGAAGCCGAATATACCGAGTTTTATAGTAATGCTTACAAGCCTCCATCCCAAAGGCGTTAGCTAGGTATGTTTTGCCACAGCCCGTTGCACCAGTTATAAATATGTTACGGAACTCCGCTATATATTCACAAGCAGAAAGTCGTTTTATCAAATCCTTATTGATCTTTCTGCCGGAAGAATAGTTGATTCCAATAATGCTGGCATCAGGTTGCTCAAACTCAGCATTTTTAATAATTCGGTGCAGGCGATTGTTTTTTCTTCTGGTATACTCGATATCGACCATCATGCCGATGCGGTCTTCGAATTCAACGTCTTTCATCTTTGGGTCAGCAAGTTGCTGAAGAAAGGCCTCAGCCATTGCAGTTAAACGCATATCTATCAGTTTATCGATTGTTGGATTATTTATCATTGTATTTTCCTCCATAGTAGTTTGCACCGCGTGTTACGCTATAATTGTTCTTCGAGGGCTTCTCAGTTTCAGGCTTTGAGACTTCCTTAATCCCGGTCACAAGAATATTTTTTATACTTTTGTAACTTGGGCTGGCTGTATAGCTCAAAGCTTTTCCACAAGCTGATTCAAGGCGTGATTCCGAATGTTTTTCAGCTAGCTTGAGTAATCCCATGCAACTCTTATAGGTTTGTTGTTCCACGCGACTGGAGGATAAGATGGCAATAATCGCTTTATGTGTATTAGGTCCAATTCTTTCAGCCCAATGTTTAAAACGATCTCCATTCCATTCAAGATACTTCTGATGGTCCGGTGGCATATGCTCTAATATTGTGCTGTATTGGCCCTTGCGGCCATAAAGGCGTTTATGGGTTGCAATACGATTGTGATTGAAAAACACTTCTAGCACCCTATCAGTGATTCTTACATCAACTTTACGCTTGATATATTCATATGGAACGGAATATAGCATTCCTTCAAGCGATATGTGATAATTAAACTGAACGGTAGCTTGTTTCCAGTCTGCCAGTTCGTAAGAGGTAGCTGGCAGAGGGCTCAGGAAAGGCAACTCTTCGTGATGGAAGAGACTCCAACGGCTACCTTCTTTTTTTTGAAAAGTCTTTTGGTTAAAGATTTCGAGTTTGTCTCGAATTGCAGAATTAAGCTCTTCTAAAGAGAAGAATTGCTCATTTCTAAGTGCGGCTGTTATCCAAGTGGAAATATTACCGACGGTACCTTCAACACTTGCCTTGTCTTTAGGCTTTCTAACTCTGGCTGGGATAATGGCAGTACCATAATGCTCGGCCATTTCATGATAGGTTGTATTAAGTTTTGGTGTATACCAATCTTTTGTGTGCACCACAGCTGTTTTGCAGTTATCTGGGACAAGAATTCGAGCAATACCTCCGAAATAGTTGTACATATGAATATGGGCCGTTATCCAAGCGCGTTGTTTTTCATTGATAAAAGCTTCTACGTAGGCGTACTGGCTATAGGTCATAACACCTACAAAGAGGAATGCTTCCGTAACTACACCAGTATCAGGATCGATAATCTTAGCTGGATCACCAGCCCAATCTACCTCAACCTGCTCACCAGGTTTTCTGCTAATATGCATTGTGGCTCGACGCTTTTGTTCATCTAACTGGATGTACCGACAGAACTGTGAGTACATGAGAGCCCCTTCGCTATTGAGCCTACATTCTTCCATGTATTCAGCCCATAGCAACTTTTTACTGACACCATTTTTTAATAGTTCGTTACGAATGTAATCAAAATTTGGAAGTCGCTTTTCAGAGTTGTCTTTACTAGCGGTTGGAAATAATAATTCAGCTAGTACGGATTCAGTTTGCTGATCATTAAGTGGCCATGATAAATTCAATACTGTAGCCTGTTTTAGTACACGATTAACTGTTGTTTTCGAAACACTGCAACTCAAAGCAATGTTTCTCTGGCTTAATTTTAGCGAGTGAAGCCTTAATATTTCTCGATACTTGGTCATTTTATGACCTCCTAAAATAAAATTTGCATTTTTCAATGCATAATTTCATTATAGGATAGCGGTACTCCCAATTGGAACGGCGGTATCAGTTTATCGGAATGATGGTATCCTGACATCGGACAGGTGGTACAGTCTAGCCCGGAATACTCAAGCTCCGAAATATACATCAGATAAAGAAAGTAAAAAAAGTGGTATAGTTTGTGGCGGAAAATGGACTATTTTACTTGACTGCTTACAGGTGGGTCAGGTTTAAATGAAAAAGTGGGTCATCAATTTTACTTGACAATCAACAACACCTAAACAAAAAAAGAACGTCATAAATATGACGAACCTTAATGTTGAAACTTTAAAATTCTTGATTCTTTTCAAATGAATTTATTAACTGATTAATTATAACATTAGATATCAGATAGTTTTTTATATTCCTTTTGAAATTTCTTAATTATTTTTTTTTCCATTCTAGAAACAGTCATTTGAGAAACACCTAATTCGTCTGCTACATGAATCTGTGTTTTGTTATTGAAAAATCGATCTTTAATAATTTTTATTTCAATTGGATTAAGTTTTTCCATGCACATGCTGATAAAATCTTGATTCTCAATTAAATCAAAATACTTATCATCTTCACCAACAATATCCATTAATTGTATATCTTTATCATCTCCAGAACTATCATAAGTTATGTCTAGAGATTTTGGCGTATAAACTTGACTTGCTTCCATTGCTTCAATAATCTGTTCTTCAGTACAAGAAAGATAAAGAGCGATATCCTCTATTTTAGGTATTCTTTGTAAATCTTGCTGAAGTTTAATTTTAGCTACGTTTATTTTTTTTGACAATTCCTGAATTCTTCTCGGTACTCTAACCGACCAACCCTTATCGCGGAAATACTTTTTAATTTCTCCTATAATTGTTGGTGTAGCGAAACTTGAAAATTCAAATCCTCTTGCAATATCAAATCTTTCAATAGCATATATTAAACCTAAAGATGCTACTTGATAAATATCTTCATAATCAATACCTTTATTAATATACTTTTTAGCTAATATCTCACTTATATACAAATGTCGTCCTATTAATTCGTTTCTTAATTCGATTGCTTTATCTTCACTATACATAACGAATAATACTTTAGTTTCAAAATCACTGTACTGCGTACGGTGTTTGAATCCACCCTTTTTAGCCATAGCACCAGCCCCTAATTCATCTTTCTTCGTTAACGAATCTATATGATATTCTTTATCAGCGTGATTGCTGTGCCTTGATCTAATGTAGTTACTACACTTACATCATCCATTAGTGATTTCATTATAAATATACCTAGACCACCAACTTTAGGGTGCTCTAAATCTGGAGCATGATACTCAAGCATATTAAATCCATTTCCATTATCAATTATTTCAATCGCATATTGATTTTCTGAAACAATATAGTTAACCTTGTAAGACGAATTATTGTCGCCTGAATGCAAGACAACATTGTTACAAGCCTCACCTACAGCTACTTTTATATCTTCAATATCATCAAAATCAAAACCACATTGATTTGCAATTACGGAAGCTGTTAATCGTGCAATGCTAACGTACTCAGGTTTAGGTGGTAATTTAATCGATATAACTTCCTTCATCTAGAATCACCCTTCTTTAATTGTTCTGTCCAATTACAAAAATCTTATCTAAACCAGTTATACTAAGTAATTTAGAAATATTTGATTTTGCATTAACAATAATAATGTCATTTTCATTTTTTTTAACACGCTTTAAAATACCAATTAGAACACCTAGACCTGTACTATCAATATACATTAATTCTTCACAATTTAATCTAATATCGGCCTCTCTATCATTAAGTATATTATTGAGTACATCTTTCAAATTGCCAGAAGTATGAATATCAACTTCACCGGAAATATCAACATGCCAAGAATTGAAACTGTCATCAAAAATTTTCTTAAGCTTCAGCGCCATTTTTTACCTCCCCTTATCTTAAACATCTATTCCCCAATTTCAGAAAACTTAAACAAGTAATTATTATATTTCAAAATAATTGTTAATATATTATGACTATTCGATACATTTCATTTTAACCTATCGACTATACTGTTGCAATTCATTTTTAATGATAGTTTATTCTAATAAATCTTATGTAACTATAAAAAAAGAGACTGTTGTCTCTAATTTTATAGATTTGATTAATTAGAGCTTAAATAATAAACACTAATAATTATTCTTTATCTTCTATGACTTGAATTTCATTTGATTCATCAATATCTTTTATAGGTGCAAAAGCTACCAAATAATCATTCTCTTCAATTTTCATTACTTTTACACCTGAAGTACTTCTGCCCATTGACGATACATCAGAAACTTTAATACGTATAATTACACCAGCAGAATTTATGAGTATTAGATGTTCATGTTCTTCTACAATAGCTGCACCTACAATATTACCTGTTTTTTCGGTAACATTGTAAGTAATAATACCTTTTCCGCCTCTATTTTGAAGTCGGTATTCGCTTAATTTTGTTCTTTTACCATAACCATTCATACTAATAACTAATAATTGAGCATTTTCGGTAATTTTGCCTAAAGAAACAATGTAATCACTGTTAGATAAATCAATTCCTTTTACGCCAGTCGCAGTACGTCCCATTTCTCGCACATCAGATTCGTTGAAGCGAATAGATTTTCCTTGATTAGTGACACATATAAGTTCATCTACACCATTAGTCAATAAAACACCAACTAACTCATCACCTTCGCGTAAATTTAACGCAATTATACCACCTTTGCGTGCTGTATCATATTGTGTAATATGAGTTTTTTTAATGATACCATTTCTAGTCATCATTACAAGATAACCTGATTGGAAATCCTTTACTGGAATTACAGCAGTAATTTTTTCACCTTGTTCAAAAGGCAATAAATTAATAACAGCAGTTCCTTTTGACAATCTCGATCCTTCAGGTATTTGATAAGCTTTTAATTTGTATATTTTTCCTAAATTGGTAAAGAAGACTAAATAATCATGTGTCGAAGTCATAAACATATCTATGACATAGTCTTCTTCTCTTGTTGAAAGACCTGTTTTACCACGGCCGCCTCTATTTTGAGTTTCATACACATCAACAGGAACTCTTTTAATATAACCATGATGTGTTAAAGTGACAGTAACATTTTCTTCATCAATTAGATCTTCGATGTCAATTTCATTATAGTCTAACTCCACGTTAGTGCGTCTTTCGTCGGCAAAGCGCGATTTTACTTCCACTAAATTATCGCGTATCAGAGAAAGTAATAATGATTCATCAGCGAGAAGTTCCTTTAATGAGTTAATTAGAGTCAGTAACTCTAAATATTCTTCTTCAATTTTTTCCCGTTCCAAACCTTGTAATCTTCTTAATCTCATATCAACAATTGCTCGTGCTTGAATTTCAGACAAACCAAATCTATTCATTAACTTGATTTCTGCGTCATTATAAGCACTTCTTATAATTGCAATAACTTCATCAATATTATCAATTGCAATTCTATAGCCTTCTAATATGTGTGCTCTTGCCTCTGCTTTATCTAAATCAAATTTTACACGTCTTGTTTCAACATCTTTTTGATGTGCAATATAACATGTTAATATTTCTCTTAAATTTAATAATTTGGGTTGCCCTGAAACTAGTGCAATCATGTTTATACTAACTGTTGATTGAAGTTGTGTATGCTTAAATAATTGATTTACAATAATTGAAGGTGTAACATCTCTTCTTAATTCAATGACCACACGTATTCCTTCTCTATTAGATTCATCACGTAGGTCTGTTATTCCATCAATTTTTTTATTACGAACTAAGTCAGCAATACCCTCAAGTAATTTTGATTTATTAACTTGAAAAGGTATTTCAGTAATTATAATTGCAAATTTACCACCTTTTAACTCTTCAATTTGATATTTAGATCTAACAACAACTCTACCTTTTCCAGTTTTATAAGCTTTTCTAAAACCTGATACTCCCATAATAGTAGCACCAGTTGGAAAATCAGGGCCCTTTAAATTATCTATTAAGGCATCATCATCTATTAATGGATCTTCTATTAAAGCCACTGTAGCATTAATTACTTCTCCTAGATTGTGAGGAGGTATAGTTGTTGCCATACCGACCGCTATGCCATTTGAACCATTTACTAATAAATTGGGATATCTAGCAGGCATAACAGTTGGCTCTTTTTCTTCACCATCAAAGTTCGGTATAAAATCAACTGTTTGCTTATTTAAATCTCTTAATAACTCAGAAGCTAATTTAGTCATCTTTGCTTCTGTATAACGCATTGCTGCAGCACCATCTCCATCAACAGATCCGAAGTTACCTTGCCCATCAACTAATAATGCTCTCATTGAAAAAGCCTGTGCCATTCTAACCATAGCATTATACACTGACGAATCTCCATGTGGATGATACTTACCAAGTACATCACCAACAATACGAGCAGATTTTCTATATTTTTTATCATATCCCAAACCAAGCTCACTCATTGCGAAAAGAATCCTTCTATGAACTGGTTTGAGACCATCACGAACATCTGGTAATGCTCGTGATACTATAACACTCATTGCATAATCAATGTATGAACGCTTCATCTCTTCTTGAATATCTATATCATGTATACGTTCCGTTATTTCATAATCATTATTCAAAAGCTCACCTCTTCTAGATATCGAGATTGGTTACGTACTTTGCATTTTCTTCAATAAATTCACGTCGGGGTTCAACATTTTCCCCCATTAATGTATCAAATATCATATCAGCTTCAACTGCATCATCAATTGTAACTTTTAAAATAGTTCTATTCTCAGGATTCATTGTTGTTTGCCAAAGTTGTTCAGGATTCATCTCTCCTAGACCTTTATAACGCTGTATATCAATTTTACTATCAGTTCCAAATTCTAATAGAATTTTATCTTTCTCTTTTTCAGAATAAACATAATGCTCTTTTTTTCCTTTTGTAAGTTTATATAATGGTGGCTGAGCAATATACAAGTATCCATATTCAATAATTGGCCTCATATATCTAAACAGAAAAGTTAATAGTAATGTCCTAATATGAGAACCATCAACATCGGCATCCGTCATGATCATGATTTTGTGATATCGTATCTTTTCAATATCAAATTCTTCTCCAATACCACAACCAAAAGCAGTTATCATTGCTCTAATTTCTGTAGAATTAAAAATTCTTGCGAAATTTGCTTTCTCTACATTCATAATTTTTCCGCGTAAAGGTAGTATTGCCTGTGTTTTTCTATCTCTACCATCTTTAGCTGATCCACCTGCTGACTCCCCTTCTACAATATAAACTTCACATTTTGAAGGATCCTTTTCTTGACAATCCGCTAATTTACCTGGAAGACTCATACCGTCTAAAAGTCCTTTTCGGCGAGTTAATTCTCGAGCTTTACGAGCTGCCTCTCGAGCTTTTGCGGCTTTTAGACACTTTTCAATAACTATTTTTCCATCCATAGGATTTTCTTCAAAATAAGCAGTCAAGAAATCTGCAGTTATAGATTCTGTGATTCCTCTTACTTCAGAATTTCCAAGTTTTGTTTTAGTTTGCCCTTCAAATTGGGGTTCCTCAATTTTTACAGATACAATAGCTGTTAGGCCTTCTCTTATATCCTCACCAAGAAGGTTAAGTTCTTTTTCTTTTATAAGTTTAACTTTACGTGCGTAATCATTAACAACACGGGTTAATGCTGATCTATAACCGCTTAGGTGCGTTCCACCTTCGTGAGTATTTATATTGTTAGCAAAAGTGAAAACATTATCTTGGTAACCATCAGTATACTGCATTGCAACTTCTACTACAGTACCTTCTCTAGAAGATTCGAAGTATAAAATGGAATCATGAATAGGATTACGATTCTTATTAAGATAGGCAACAAATTCCTTTATTCCACCTTCGTAATGAAATGTATCTTTTGCACCGGTACGTTCATCTTTTAATTCAATTCTAATTCCTTTATTTAGAAAAGCTTGTTCTCTTAATCTATGTTGTAAAGTCTCATAACTAAATTCAACCACTTCAAAAATTTGACTATCTGGCATGAAAAATGTTTTAGATCCTGTTTCGTTTGTTTCTCCAATTATATTTAATGGGATAGTAACAGCACCTCTTGAAAACCCTATTTGATATATTTTACCATTTCTTTTTATTTCAACACTCATATCTTCAGAAAGAGCATTTACAACAGAAGCGCCAACTCCATGCAATCCACCAGATACTTTATAACCGCCACCACCAAATTTGCCGCCTGCATGAAGGACTGTATGGATAACTTCTACGGCTGGTATTCCTAGTTTAGGATGATTATCAACCGGCATACCTCTACCGTTATCTTCAACAATAATCCCATTATCTTTAGTAATAGTACATACAACAGTGTCACAATGGCCAGCAAGAGCCTCATCAATACTATTATTAACTACTTCGTAAACTAGATGGTGTAAACCTTTAACGCTAGTCGAGCCTATATACATTCCTGGGCGCTTTCTAACCGCTTCAAGGCCCTCTAAAACTTGAATTTGCTCCGCATTATACTCTTGATTAATTCTGGTCGACATTTCTAACCTCCCGACATGACAAGACAGCACCTTTTTCTACCTCTATTAACTGGAAAGGTGCTATTTCATTATGATCTAAACCTTGCAAATCTGTGGTTGTAATTATAGTTTGCATTCCTTTTATGGATTGCGTTAATAAACTTTGACGTTCTAAATCTAATTCACTCATAACATCATCAAGGAGCAAAATTGGTGTTTCTCCTATCTCTTGTTCTATTACTTTAATTTCAGATAATTTTAAAGTTAAAGCTGCTGTTCTTTGTTGGCCTTGGGAAGCATACTTTCTTGTATCATTATCATCAATTTTTATAATTAAGTCATCCTTATGCGGACCTATACTTGTAAATCCATATTTTATATCTTTTTCGTATGAATTAACCAGCTGTTTTTTAAATTCATTTTCTATTTTATCATATTCGAACTTAGAATGGGCCATTAAAGAGCTAAAATATTGAACTGAAATTGTTTCTTTTCCGTAAGTTAATGATTTATGTGTTATTTGAGCAATATTATCAAGTTTATTAATAAAATCTGCTCTTTTTTTTATAACATTCACCCCATAATGTACTAATTGTTCATCCCATACATCTAGTGATTTTTTTAAATTTGGTTGAAAAAAAATAGTTTTAAGTAATTTATTGCGTTGATTAAGAATTTTATGATAACTTACCAAATCATCTATATACCTTTTACTTAGATGAGAGATTTCCCTATCAAGAAAACGCCTTCGTTCAGAAGGACCACCTTTTATTAATTTAAGATCTTCTGGAGAAAATAAAACAACGTTAATACAACCTATTAATTCAATTATACTTTTTAGAGGAATCTCATTTAGTAATATTTGTTTTTTTTGGTCTTGCCTATAAATTACATCTATTATTTGCTCTCTATTATTTTTAAAATATACTATTTTTATTTTGAATGCTGTAGAATTTTTCCTAATCATTTCAATATCTTTAGTCGTTCTAAATGATTTTCCAAATGCACAAAAATAAATAGCTTCTAAAATATTAGTTTTACCTTGTGCATTTTGACCAATAATAATATTTGATTTAGAAATAAAATTAATATTATCTTCAGAATAATTTCTATAATCTTTAAGAATTATTTGTTTTATATACACAGAATACCTCTTATTTCATTAAACTTTTCATTAAACTTTTAATTATACTATAAGTTTTTGCGAGGTTTTACTTTACTTTAATGATGTCCTGATTACCCTCATATAATATTGTTATTATATCACCACTAAAACATTTTTTTCCTCTCATTAACATTTCTTCGCCATTATACTTTACAAACCCATTAACAATTAAAAATTTTGCATCACCACCAGAACCTACAATTGATGCGTGTTTTAAGAGTTGATCTAATCTAATAAAAGGTGTGGTTATAGCTATTAAATGTTCCAAATTAAGCCTCCAATAATAAAATAGAAGTCCTCAATGGAGAGGACTTTAAATAATTAATGCGAAATTCTAACCGGAAGTACTAAATATGTGTAATCTTGTTGACCAACTGGCCTTATTATACATGGACTTACATTTGTCGTTAATTCAATTTGTACAAATTCTGAATCAATAATTTTTAGTACATCAAGCCAATATTTAGGATTGAATCCTATTTCAATATCCTGACCCTCTAATTCTATAGAAACAATTTCATTAACACTACCTATCTCAACATTTGAAGAAATATATAAAACATCGTCAGTCACTTTAAATTTAACAGATGTACTTTTTCCTTCTCGAGCCAATAAAGAAGCCCGGTCAAGTGCATGATATAAAGAATCTCTTGAAACAGTCACAAGTGATTTGTAATCTTTAGGCATTATTTGATTATATTTAATAAATTCTCCTTCAAGTAAACGTGTAATAATCATTATATTATCAATCTCAAATTTCATATATTTATCAGAATAAGTCAGACATATTTCATCACTATTATCATATGAACTTAGTATTTTTAATAATTCATTGAGGGTTTTAGCAGGAATGACAGCTTTTGCATCTAAATGATTAGGTACTTTAACTTTTCTAATAGCTACTCTATATAAATCAATAGCTACCATTGTCATTTCACCATTCTCAATTTCAAGTAAGGAACCAGTTAATATTGGCCTAGTTTCATCTTGAGAAGTTGCAAAAATTGTTTGTCTTATCATATCTTTAAAAATATCTTTATTGATAGAATATTTAGTTGTGTAATCTATCGTTGGTAAGTCAGGATATTCATCTGCACTAAAACTAGCAAGTTGAAATGAAGATTGCATACTTTTTATTTTCAAATTAAAATTATCATCAGATTCAATAAAAACATCAGAATCTGGTAATTTTCGAATTATTTCACCAAAAATTCTTGAACTTATTGCAGCTTTACCTGGTATATCAACAAAAGCATCTAAAGTAATATCAATAGCGATTGATAAATCATTACCAACGAGTCTTACTGAGTTTTGTTTTGCTTCAATAAAGATACTTTTAAGTATTGGGAGATTACTTTTATTAGAAATAGCCTTCTGAACAATATTAAGTGCATCATTCAATTTTTTTTGTGAGATTGTAAACTTCACTGTGGATAAACCTCCTCTTATAAATGCGCTATGCACAGGGAAAAAGTCATATATTTATTATAAGATAAAAAGAGTAATAGTAATAGGGGCTGTTAGTATGTTAGTAAGCCATACGATTGTTTAAAAGACTCAATTTCGCTTGAAAACTCACTGTGGATAACTTATTGATTATTAGAATGTTATTGTGTAAATTCGATAATAACAATTCGATATAACTATCCACAATCGAAAAAAAGTTATCAACGGGGATAAGAGGTATAACTATTTAATGCTCACCTTGAATTTCTTGAATCATTTTTGTTACTTTATTGTGAAGGTCTTCATCGGCTTTTAAATCATTGGTAATTTTATCATATGCATGTATAACTGTAGTGTGATCACGCCCACCAAACTCTTCGCCAATACGTGGTAAAGACATATCTGTTAACTCTCTACATAGGTACATTGCAATTTGTCTAGGATATGAAATGGATCGTGTTCTACGTTTTGAATCAAAATCCTCTACACGCATATTATAATACTGTGAAACAACATCTTTTATTATTTCAACATTAATCTGTTTTGGACGTGTTGGTTTTACAATATCCTTTAGGGCTTCTGTCGCTAATTCAATTGATACAGATCTATTAGTTAAAGAGGAAAAAGCGACTATTCGAGTCAAAGCACCTTCTAGTTCTCTTATGTTTGATTTAATATTTTTAGCAATAAAACTCAAGACATCATTAGAAACATCAATATATTCTGTTTCTGCTTTTTTTCTTAATATAGCTATTCTTGTTTCAAAATCAGGTGCTTGGATATCAGTTGTTAATCCCCATTCAAAGCGAGAGCGCAGTCGTTCTTCTAATGTTTGAATTTCTTTAGGGGGTCTGTCACTAGACAATATAATTTGCTTATTTGCTTCATGTAGTGCATTAAATGTGTGAAAAAATTCTTCTTGAGTGCGTTCTTTACCAGCAATAAATTGAATATCATCAACTAGTAAAACATCGACTGTTCTAAATTTATTTCTAAAAGCTTCATTCTTATCATCTTTAATAGAATTTATTAGTTCATTAGTAAAAGTTTCTGAAGAAACATACATCACCTTGGCATTAGGGTTATTGTGCAAAACATAATGCCCAACAGCATGCATTAAATGAGTTTTTCCTAAACCTACACCGCCATAGATGAAAAGAGGATTGTACGCTTTAGCAGGAGATTCGGCGACAGCAAGAGAAGCTGCATGAGCAAATCTATTGCTATTACCAATAACAAATTCTTCAAAAACGTATTTTGGATTAAGTCGAGGTAAATTCAATGATTCTTGTAGGCTCTCAAATGAGTGTGTTTCCATAGGAAGACCCTTGCCTGGAAGTATAAATTCAATTTTTAAGTCAATACCACTAACTTGTTTGATTGCGTTTTCTATTAAGCCTGCATAACGATTTTCTAATATTTCTTTATTAAATTGGTTTGGCACTTCTAAATAAAATTTTTCTCCTCGTATACCTTTTGTCTCTACTGTTTGAACCCAAGTGTTAAAACTTACTTCTGTAAGCTCAGTTTTTAAGACGATCAACGTCTTATCCCATATTTCTTTGTGACTGCTCAAAAGGCATTCCTCCTACTATATCCACAGGTTATAAACAGATTTTGTGTATAACCAAGGGTGTTTTTAATAATTAAATAATAAAAACATAAAAAAAAAACTGTTAATGAAACTGTGGATAAAAAAAAAGAAGTGTAATAATTGAGAAGTTATACACAATACAACAAAATTTCTATTCACATTTAGATGATTTTAAATATAACAATCTGGATGAAAATAGCCTTAGTACAAGTAACTTATGCGCAATCAATCCACAGTTGTGGATTAGGAGGACAATAAATCAACTTATCAACAGGTCTATTCATTTTAACAAATTTATTGATTGAATTCAATCACATACGAAAAAATTATCCACAGCTTTGTAATTAAGAAATATAATATGGGATGTTAATAACTATTTCTGACTTATGTTAGTTAGATTGACCTGATAAAACACCTTTTTCTACAACACTAAATCCCAATTGAAAGAAAACAAGCGCCTTTCTCAGATTTAAGGCCTATTTTGGCGATATATTATCACCATTCCAAGCTCATTTAGCTTGAAATTTGGTTTGCCGCCTTCCAGAGGTTATGAGCGAATATCCCATAACCGCACCAAATTGAGGTGCCTTTATGCCCTCGTAAATAACTTCTTCGTTGTCCAAACGAGCGTTTGATACAACTTATTCGAGCTTCAACCCCAGCTCTAAAACGCATTTGCTCTTTGAACTTAGGGGTACTTTCATATTTGGCTCTTTCTTTGGATTTCTTACCTACCTTAGGAAGGCAAACATTTTTAACACCTAAATTCTTTAGACTCGTTTCATTCGAGGTTGAATAGTATCCTCGATCGGCCGTTGCTTCTCTAGGCGCTTTTCCGAATAGATCGATATGATGTTCAATAGCATCGACTAGAAGTGTTTTATCGGATGGATTGCCTTTGAAGACTTTGTATCCAGTGATGATGCCCTCTGATATTTCTTCTACTTGCAGCACGTGTCCAAACTCAACACGCTTTCCAAGTTTGCCTTTTGTGATCGGCCTTGCATCTATATCATCCATGCTTACTATTCTATCTTCAGGCTTCCCACCGCTGTTGACTAATTCTGTTTGGGTAATGATTTTTTCTAAAGTCTGAATGACATGATGAACTTTATTGATTTGAATTTTATCGCCACTTGTTTCTGGTACAAGCTTTTCAACAAATTTACGAGCCTTTTTCACCACTTCTTTTGCGATGTCAGCCATTTCACCTGTAATCTGTCGTACCTCTTTAAACGTCTCAGCGGTACGCTTACGGACCACTTTATTGATTGACAGTAGCTTGATTCTCAGTGTCTTAGTTTTTTTTTTAGTTTTCTTTGGTTTTACTTGACCGCATAGCTCCATTGCATCGTTGACTGCTGCATCTAATTGCTTGGTTCCTTTGTAAAGGAGTTCTGCATCTGTTGGATAGGCAATGTTGGATTCAACTACAGTCGTATCCACGCGAAGTTTTCTGCCTTTTATGATTTTCTGATCTTTAAGCGACATAATGAAGTTGTCGTTAAGTTCTTTTACGATTTCTTCGCCATACTTCTTAGTGATCTTCATAAGAGCTGTTGGTGTGGGCACTTCCATCTCCATCGGAATTCGACAGAACCGCTTGTACATTGGTGTTTTTCCAATAACTTCACTGAGGTCTTCATAACTAACGCACAGATAAAATTTTATAACCATCATTCTTATATACACACGAACAGGGACCGTGGGTCTACCCAAAACAGTGTGATACCGACTTACAATTGGTTCCTCAAAGATAGGATTTTTCAAAAACTGATCAATGCGGGACAATTCTTTTGTCATTTCAAATACGACTTTGGGGATAAATTCTTCAAACAACGTGGGCTGATTCCAATCAGGATAATCGAGTATTAGCATAGGTTAGAGTCCTCTCAGTTTTTTTCTTCTTACCTATATAAATTCGACATAACTCCTTGAATTCCTTTTTGAATTATTTTTTAGACTTTATCAGGTCAATCTAGTTAATAATTTATAATTATTGATAAACCAACTTTCGTTTAGTCCACCAAGATACTTTGTGTAAAGTATAATACCGATTATCGTTATATGAAAAAAGATTTTGACTAAGCATTGCTTTAAAAATAGACACTAAAAGTTATAAGATTTAAATATAAGTTTTTCTGGTACCCTTGAAGATATGTTGAATTTTGAAAATTGAATGATTCAGAGAGTGATAAGTTTCTTTAAATTTAAATCGGTCAATGCAGCTTGATATAGTGATATAAAGAATAAAAAAACTAGGATAACCTTCAAAATAATATATTTATGAGTATCTGAAGACTGCATGTTTATTATTGTTACGACTTTATCAGTATTTGGTCAGATAGAGTCTAAAATATTTAGTACAATAAATATTGGAGGTAAAAAAGTTGTAATTGAATTTTGAGTATTTATGAATATCCAAAATTATAATTATGTAAAGAGCCTATTTGAGTTACCAAGAAAAATTAGAAAATTTACTTATATAACCAAAGTAATGCTAAGCTATCTCAATAATAATTTAAAACTATCAATCGAATATCTCTAAAGTTCTGTCTTAACCGTTAAGTGAAAAATACTTTGTGTTCTTCTTTATATGAGAAAGTTAATCTATTAGTCTTCAATTATAAATGATATATCTATTAAAATAGTGAAGCATTCTACGAAAGTTGAGTTATTAGAATTTGTAGAATTTTATAATAACCTTTTGCTAATTAAGTGCGTATTTTTAATAATTCAAATAACAATTAAATATTGACATCACTGTTATACAAGGATATAATAACTTAGCGTAGCCGAATGGTCATGAATTACATTTATATAGATTGCTCTATATAAGCTGGAGGAGGTGTACTAGTTATGAAAAGAACCTATCAACCGAAGAACAGACAACGTAAAGTTGAGCATGGTTTCAGAAAGCGTATGAAAACTGCTGCTGGAAGAAATGTATTGAAACGAAGAAGAGCAAGAGGCAGAAAGGAATTATCTGCTTAAGACCGCATTTATTGTGGTCTTTTTTACAATTCAGGATAAAATACGATGAGTCGTAATTGGCGACTTGATGGAATGTGTGACTAGATGCGTATTGATACTTTAAATAAAGATGAAGATTTTAGAAAAGTATATAAAAAGGGAAATTCATTCGTAGGGGCATATTTAGTGATTTATGCGCTAAAAAGCGAATGCAGTGATAAAAATCAGTATGGTATAACTGTCAGCAAGAAAATTGGAAAAGCTGTTAAGAGAAATAGAGTGAGAAGGCTTATTAAAGAATATATTAGGCTAAATCAAAATTATTTTCCTGTGGGATATAATTATGTTATAGTGTCACGTGTAAGGGCAAATACTGCTTCTTATGGAGATATTGAAAAAAACTTATTCTATCTTATAAAACAATTAAAAAAGGTGTGATTTATTGAAGGAGTTATTCTTAATATTGATTAAAGGATATCAAAAATACATTTCGCCTATTAAAGGGCCAAGTTGTAGATTTTATCCGACATGCTCTACGTATACTTTTCAAGCAATCGAAAAATATGGTGCAATAAAGGGAAGTTTCTTGGGGATTGTGAGAATTTTAAAATGTCATCCCTTTCATCCAGGCGGTCATGATCCTTTAAAATGAATGAATTGATTAGGGGGCTTATTAGTGTTTATTTTTGATATGATTAATACAAGTATCGGTTGGATATTGGGACAAATTTTTATATTAACAAATCATTATGCTTTATCAATTGTATTGTTAACAATATTCGTAAAATTACTTATTTTACCCTTAACTTTAGCTCAGTTAAAATCGACAAGTAATATGACTGCTATTCAACCACAAATGCAAGAATTACAGAAAAAATATAAGAATGACAAAGAAACATTAAATTTAAAAACTATTGAACTTTATAAAGAACATAAAGTAAATCCTCTGAAAGGTTGCCTTCCTTTATTAATTCAAATGCCTATAATATTTGCCTTATTTGCAGTATTAAAAGATCCACTAAAGTATGTTTTTGGGGGAAATCAAGGATTAGCTGATATAGCTACTAGTCAAGTATTTCTTTGGATTTCAGATTTTTCAGCACCAGATCAATTAAGTAATATTTTGGATTACACTTGGGCAGGTGGAATACCTGGTATATTGCCATTTTTAGCAGCAATACTAACATATTTTCAATTTGATCAAATGACTGCTAGTACACCTCAGACGGATAATCAAATGGCTAACAGCATGAACAAAAACATGAAAATTATGTTTCCATTTATCATCCTAATATCTAGTAGTGGTATGTCAGCAGGTATTACACTTTACTGGGTTGTTAGTACTCTGTTTCAAATGATACAGCAAATGGTATTAAAGCCAAAAAACATTAAGGGGGCCAGTAAATAATGAGATCATATGAAGTTGTAGCTAAAACAGCAGATGAAGCAATTGAATTGGCTCTTTCCGCGTTAAAGGTCAGTATTGATGAAGTAAATATTGAAATCTTCGAAGAAGCTCAAAAAGGTTTGTTTGGATTTTTGAAATCAAAAGAGGTTCGTGTTGTCGCGACGGTTAAAGAAACAATTGAAGATATTGCTACTAATTACCTAAGTGAAATCCTGAAAAATATGGGGATAAACTGTACAATAGAGTCGATTTTAACAAAAGAAACACTTACTCTAGATGTTAGTGGTGAGGATATGGCTTTAGTTATTGGAAGAAGAGGACAAACTTTAGATGCTTTGCAATATCTCGTTAGTCTAGTCGTCAATAAGGGACATGAAGACTACTTAAGGGTAGTATTAGATACCGAGAATTACAGAAGTAAAAGAGAAGCATCATTAGTTAAATTAGCTAATAAGTTAGCATACAAAGCTAAGAAGTTTAGAAAAGATATTATTTTAGAACCGATGAATCCATATGAGAGAAGAATTATTCATGCTTCATTGCAGGGGCATAAACATGTGAGTACACGTAGTGAAGGCGAAGAACCTAATAGAAAAGTAGTTATATATCTAAAATAATTATAATGGTATTTTATGAACCCAGTTAAATACTGGGTTTTAATTATATTTAAAGTAATGTATGGAGGTAATTTATGAGTAAGTTAATTGTTTCAATAGCTACCCCTCCCGGAGAAAGTGCTATCGGCATTATAAGACTAAGTGGTGAACAATGTCTAGAAATAGCACAATCTATATTTCAGTCTAGCTCTAAAAAGTTAGTTAATCAGTACCCTCAAAGAACTATGATCTATGGTCATATTATCGATAATGAAAAAAAATATGATGAAGTGATGATTTGTTATTTTGAAGGGCCAAGATCTTTTACTCGTGAGAATATGATTGAGATATATTCACATGGTAGTAGTATATCGTTAAGAGAAATATTAAACTTACTTATAAGTAAAGGAGCATCTCCGGCTGAACCTGGTGAATTCACAAAACGCGCTTTTTTGAATGGACGAATTGATTTATCACAAGCGGAAGCAATAATGGATCTTATAAGTGCAAAAACAAAATTAGGGTTTGATATTGCAATTAGTCAAATGGAAGGCAGCATAACAAACTATCTTAATGATATTAGTGAAGTTTTGACAAATTTAATGGCTCAAATAGAAGTATTAATTGACTATCCCGACGAGGATGTTGAAATAATTTCAAATACGTCGATAAGAATATTATTAGAACAGCTTGAAGAGAAACTAAATAATATCATTGTAAGTTATGGAACAGGAAAGATTATAAGAGATGGTATTAGTATAGTCATAATTGGAAAGCCTAATGTCGGTAAATCATCATTGTTGAACGCATTATTACGTGAAAGTAGGGCAATTGTAACGCATATACCAGGCACAACAAGAGATATTATTGAAGAATCTTTAAATATAAAGGGAATACCAATCAAATTAATCGATACCGCAGGTATACGCGAAACAGAAGATATGATCGAGAAAATAGGCGTTGAAAGAACAAAAATATTTTTTAATAAGTCTGACATGGCACTTTTAGTTTTGAATGCATCAGAATCACTATCACAAGAAGATGAAGATATAATTGCTATCGTTAAAGATAAAATGAATCTGGTAATAGTAAATAAAGTAGATTTAGATGTTATTATTGATATAGATAGAGTCAGGACTTTGTTGCCAAATGCATATATTATTGAAACTTCGTTAGTTTTTGAAAAAGGAATCAGTACAGTTGAAGATGCTATAGAATCAATTATTCTTTCTGGCAGGTTAATTAGTAAATCTGGAGTTATTTTAACAAATGCAAGGCAATTTGAAGCCGCTTTAAATGCAAATGAAGCTATCAAATCTGCATTAAATGCACTAAATAATCAATTTCCACTTGATTTAGTTGAGGTTGATTTAATGAATGCATATGCTTATGTAGGAGAAATAACAGGAAAGTCAGCTAATGAAGATATAATTAATAGGATTTTTGAAAAATTCTGCTTAGGGAAGTGATATTATGAATACTTATGAAGCTGGTTATTTTGATGTAATTGTAGTTGGTGCTGGTCATGCAGGTTGTGAAGCTGCTTTAGCTTGTGCTAGAATGGAATGTAAAACTTTAATATTAACCATGAACCTAGATAGTATCGCTATGATGCCGTGTAATCCATCTATTGGTGGAACTGGAAAAGGTCACTTAGTAAGAGAAATTGATGCACTTGGCGGAGAAATGGCTATTAATACTGATAAGACTATGATACAAAGCAAAATGCTAAATCTGACTAAGGGTCCAGCAGTACACTCGTTAAGAGTTCAGGCTGATAAATATCGTTATCATCATGAGATGAAGAAGACAATTGAACGTCAGAAAAATTTAACACTTAAGCAAGGTGAAGTAGTGGAATTAATGATTGAAAACCAGATTGCATCAGGAGTAATCACTGCAACAGGTGCAATCTACAGAACGAAGTCTATTGTATTGGCTACAGGAACCTATTTAGATTCAAAAATCTTTATAGGACATGCCAATTTTACAAGTGGCCCTAATGGATTAAGTAATTCAATAAAGCTATCTACTTTTTTAAGAGATAATGGATTAGATATGAGAAGGTTTAAGACTGGTACACCTGCTAGAGTAAATAGGAACTCTTTAAATCTAGAATTGATGACAGAACAAAATGGTGATAATGAAATTGTTCCATTTTCTTTTATGACTGAAAAACTAAGTATAGAGCAATTACCTTGTTATTTAACTTATACTAATATTAACACTCATAATATTATTAGAGATAACATTCATAAAAGTGCAATGTATTCAGGAGACATAGAAGGCATAGGACCAAGATATTGTCCTTCCATCGAAGATAAAATACATCGTTTTTTTGATAGAGAGAGACATCAATTATTTATTGAGCCTGAAGGACTAGATACAGATGAAATGTATGTTCAAGGAATGTCTTCAAGTTTACCTGAAGACGTTCAACTAGAATTTATGAAGAGTATAGTCGGAATGGAGAATTGCTCTATAATGCGACCCGCTCATGCTATTGAATATGATTGCATAAATCCTTTAGAATTACTTCCTACATTAGAGTTCAAGAGAATAGATGGGCTCTATAGCGCAGGACAATTTAATGGATCAAGTGGGTATGAAGAAGCAGCTAGCCAAGGACTAATAGCGGGGATTAATGCAGCCTTGAAAGTTCAAGGAAAACCTCCATTTGTACTTGATAGGTCGGAAGCTTATATAGGTGTTCTAATTGATGATTTAGTAACAAAAGGAACAAATGAACCATACCGGATTATGACGGGTAGATGTGAATATAGACTGCTACTGCGACAAGATAATGCTGATGAAAGATTGACATCTTTAGGTTATAAAATTGGTTTAGTTACTGAAAAAAGGATGGAAAAGTGCAACGAGAAAAGAAAAAAAGTAGAATCAGAACTTTTGCGAGTTAAGACTGTTAAGGTTAAGTATGAAAATGTAAATAATTTGTTATTATCGTTGAATTTAGCTCCTATTAGCCAAGGGTTAAACCTATCGGAACTCCTAAAAAGACCTGAAATTAATTATCTTCTTCTTGAAAAGCTAGATATAGATAGACCAATTCTAAGTAAAGAAGTCATTGAACAAGTTGAACTTAATATTAAATATGAAGGCTATATTAAGAAGCAGTTGGAGCAAGTAGAAAAATTCAAAAAAATGGAAAAAAGACTAATTCCTAATGATATTGATTATAATTCTTTTACAGGATTACGGAATGAAGCTAAACAAAAGCTTGATTTGATTAAACCTTCATCACTTGGCCAAGCATCTAGGATTTCTGGAGTATCTCCTGCTGATATCTCTGTATTACTGGTTTATTTAGAACAAAGAAAAAGGCGGTCTTAAATGAAAGAAACTATTCAAGCCAGATTTAATAGCATGGGCATTATATTAACGAACAAGCAGGTAAACCAATTTGACTTATATATGAAAATTCTACAAGAATGGAATAAAAATATTGATTTAACAGCTGTAGATGATGATTTAGGTATACTTGAAAGGCATTTTATCGACAGCGCATCTTTACTGAAGGGTTTTGATATTCAAAAGCATCATAAGGTTATCGATATTGGTACTGGAGCTGGCTTTCCCGGAATACCTATATCTATTATCACAGGATGCGAAATGACTTTACTAGATGCTTTGAATAAACGAGTAAAATTTCTAGAAGCTGTTATTGATCAAGGGTCTATAGATAATATAAGCGTTATTCATGGAAGAGCTGAAGATTATGGGCAGGATCCAAATCATAGAGAGAGTTATGATTTAGTTGTAGCAAGAGCTGTTGCATCCTTGAATGTTCTTATAGAGTATACGATTCCATTTTTAAAAGTTGGTGGTATTCTTATTGCACAAAAGTCGAAGCAAACTGTAGCTGAAATTGAACAAGCTGAGAAAGCGATGGATGTATTAGGTTGTAAGGTTGTTAATGTTATTACGTTAGAAAATCCTGATAATATACAAAGAACGCTAATTATCATTGAAAAAACAAAAAAAACCCCACAAAACTTTCCTCGAAAAGCTGGAACTCCAAACAAAGAACCTATAGTAAAATCTAACTAAAAAGTATGTATAAGTAAATAATATATATTTATTTGATACAAAAGGCCCTTTTCCTACAAGTAGGGCTTTTTTTTTATTTTTATTTTGTTACACTATATAAGGGTGGTGATAAATTGGGTAAAGCGATTGCTATATTTAATCAAAAGGGTGGCGTTGGTAAAACTACTACTAACATTAATTTAAGCGCATGCTTAGCAACTCTAGGAAAAAAGATTCTTATAATTGATAATGATCCACAAGGGAACTCAACAAGCGGGCTCGGTATCAATAAAAGTGCTACAGTTTTCAATTTATATGACTTATTATTAAGTGATATAAACCCAGAAGATGCAATAATGAAGACTGGCTATGAGAACTTAGACATTATTCCATCGAATGTTCAATTAGCTGGGGCTGAAATTGAAATGATTGATTTAGAAAAACGCGAATTTAGATTGAAATATATTGTGGATGCTTTGAAGGAAAAGTATGATTATATTTTTGTTGATTGTCCCCCTTCACTTGGATTGTTGACAATCAATTCACTAGTGGCTGTTGATGGTATCCTTGTTCCTATTCAATGTGAATATTATGCATTAGAAGGAGTATCGCAATTAATTAACACATTTAAATTGATGAAGAAGAATCTTAATAAAAATCTACAAATTGAAGGTGTATTAATTAGTATGTATGATAGTCGTACAAATTTATCTCAGCAAGTCGTTGATGAAGTCGAAAAATATTTTCAAGGGAAAGTATACAAAACAAGAATTCCAAGAAATATAAAACTCGCTGAAGCTCCTAGTTTCGGCAAACCTATCATATATTATGATGAGAAATCAAAAGGTGCCGAAAGTTATTTAGCACTAGCAAAGGAATTCTTGAGAGGACAGAAAAATGAGCGTTAAAAAAATGGCACTTGGAAAAGGATTAGGGGCCTTGATACCTGATAACATAGAAGATACATTAGACTTGTCTAGGTATACTTTAGAGAATGTAAGTATTCATGATATCAAGCAGAATGTATTTCAGCCAAGAAAGCAGTTTGATCAACAAGAAATATACGCACTTAGTCTTAGTATTTCGAGACATGGAGTATTACAACCAATAATTTTAAGAAGGATTAATCAAGGTTATGAAATTGTTGCTGGGGAGCGTAGATGGCGCGCATCGAAATTAGCTAATATGGACACTATCCCTGCTTTAATCATGAATGAATCTGAAGAAAAATTTTTTGAAATCTCATTAATTGAAAATATCCAAAGAGTTGATTTAAATTCAATTGAGGAAGGGTTAGCATATTCAGCTCTAATTGAAAAATACAATATGACGCAACAACAAGTGTCTGATGTAGTGGGTAAAAGTAGGGCTCATATTACTAATACAATTAGATTGCTTCAACTTGTAAATAGAGTTCAAGAGTTTGTGATTGACGGTAAGCTGAGTATGGGACATGCGAGGTGTCTTGTACCGCTCAAAGAAGAACAGCAGTTAGCTATTGCTGAAAAAATAGTTAAAGAAAATTTAAGTGTACGTGATGTTGAATCACTTATAAAAAAAATGGCTCAAACTGTAACACCGAAATTACCTACAGAATCTGACCCTTACATTGAAGAAATAGAAAAAAAATTAACTGACTTTATCGGTTCAAAGGTTACTATTTCGCATAGTATTAATAGAGGTAAAATTCAGATTGAATATTACTCTGAGGATGATTTGGAAAGAATACTTTCACTTATCCATTAACCAAATGAAGATATGTTTCACGTGAAACATATCTTCATCTTTATTAGTGTGTTAGAGATCTAACTACAAAGTCGAAACATGTAATGCTTAGATAATTAACGTTTGATCAAAGATATTTTAGGTGTGCACCTTCGGTTTATTTCGTAATGCATGAAATTTTTAATAGAGGTGGCTTTCAAATCTCTGAAGAGTGTTTCACGTGGAACATTGATTTATATTTTTCTTGATAAATCAACTAGAAAAAATGATATAAAATTTGTACTTACTATTATTCTTATCAACTTATATAGCTGAGGGTTCTTTAGAATCTTCAGCTGTCTCTTTGTATAAAAAACATTAAAGTTTATAGTAAAAAACGAAAAAAAATGGTGCATAGTCGATTTGTTTATTTATGTTTATAAAAGTTGGATTTCAGTAATTTAAATTTGATCCTATAATGAAATTTGAGTAATTACTTTAAGAGTTTTCATCAGGACTCATTTCATAAATATCTCGTATTGCAGACCTTATATCCTGTACTGATAGTTCTTAGAGATATGTAGAAAGTACTTTTTTCAACGAGTTCATAACATTTTTAACTTCAAAAAATTATTAAATTCCTAGTATTTAAGACAAAATGACTACCTATCCAATTTAGTGAGCTCTCATTTAAATAAAGTAAAGACATCCTTAAGCGATTGGACAACAGAAGAAACATTCTGAACATTCTTCTGCTCTCTATATCGATACTAAACGAGTAACAGTGACACCAAGCGGCAAAGACTCAATATGACAGCATAATTAATTAGAGAAACAGTTAGATAAAATAGCTTCATTGTACCGTTCATTTGGACAAATGGCACTCTATCTATCTACTGAGTGCATAGTATAGGTCAATAAAAATAGTCTAGTTTAGAAGTTAACATCTTTTCAAGAATACCAGAAATAATGTACTAGAATACTATTCGAGCGTCAGAGTAATTCTAATTTGTCGTTCATAGAAAAGATTTTTACTACTGTTTGAATTGCAGGGCTCTCTCTTTGAAACCATGATTAACTTCCATTTTATCGTAATAGAATGATAAAAGAAATTCTACTTTACACAAAACATCTTAAAGACTTTTCAATTCTCGAATCTTGATGTATGAATGTAGTAGAGTAGTTACTATAAAAAGTATAGATAAGGTAATATATATGATTACAATATTAATAAATAGAACTGCGGGTAAAGGTATAAAGCAAGAAAAAATAGATGCACTCATAAGTTTCTTTGATAAAGAGAGTGTTGAGTATAGAATATTTTGTTCAGATTTTAAAGGTCATATAAAATTGCTATCTAGCGAATTGGCTAAATCATCTACAAAGATTCTAGTAGTAGGTGGAGATGGTACTATTCAAGAAGCAATAGAGGGTTTGATATCTTCAAATTGGCCCTGTCCTCTTGCAATAATTCCAGCTGGTACAGGTAATGACTTTGCTAAATCATTGAAGATACCTTTAGATTTTTATGAAGCACTATCTCTAGCATTATCGTTAAAAGAGAAAAAATACTATTTGGGAATTTGCAACGGAAAATACTTTGCAAATGTTGTGAGCACAGGAATTGATGCTGCAATTGTCAGAAACCGATTAGCACTTAAAAAGATTTTATTCGGACCTTTATCATATTTAATAAGTACTATTTTCACACTTATGATTTATAAGCCAAGAGAATACTTAATAGAGACGGATTCATCGCATTATCAAGGTTCATTCTACTTAATAGCTGCAGGTAATGGTAATTTCTACGGCAATGGAATGAATATAACACCTATAGGGTCTCCTGAATCAGATCTACTTAATTTAGTGATTGTGAGAAAGACGAATCGTTTTAGACTATTATTACTGTTGCCAACTATCTATACTGGAAAACATGTTTATTCATCCTATGCAGAATCAACATTAACTAGTTATATAAAGATAACATTTTTATCAGGTGAGCAATTAGTAAACTATGATGGGGAATTAGAGAAAACAAATATGGTTATAATTGGTAAATCAGATTTAAAAATAGCAAATATCGTGACTGGGTAGAAGTTGTTTTAAGCTGTTTTTATGCTTTTGTTATACTAATGTCAAGACGGCTGTAAAAACCACTTAAACAGCACTTGTGGAGGTCTAATGAATCATCGTATAATTTATGAAGATTCTCGAGTGAGAGAAGCATGGAAGTTGTTCATTGAAAAGGGTATGCTTAAGCGAGAGGTACTTAGAGATCAGATCGCATTTAGTTGGGCACGGTCCAGGTTATCTGGTTTATCTGAAAACAGAGATAACTTAGAATTCATAAACGAAGACATCAATGAAGGTTATTTAACACTAGGTGATTCGTTTGATGAATGGACAATTTTAAATGGCTATCAATTTATGCTTCTTAATGAAAGATTTAAAGTACTTCATAAACTTGAATCTAGCGCTGAAATTAGTTCGATTCGAATTGATAAAGGTGATATTTTAGATGAAATGGTATGTGGTACTTTGGCATGTCATTTATCTGCCCAGACAGGAGCATTAGAACTAATAGTAGGATATGAACACTATCTAAAATGCTTTCATTCATATGTTGATATTTGCATTCCAATTATTCTAAATAACTTAACTTACTATGTATGGCTGATAAAGGATATCTCGGATTTTCAATCAGAAGAGTTAATTCAAATAAGTACGAAAGTTAGAGAAACAAGTTTGTCAATTCAAAGTCTACAAGACAATGTAGAGTTGATTCCTAACTATCATAATCACAAGTTTGTTGTACTTATAAACAGTAATGGAGTCATATTGAAGCAAGTAAATTATGGAGGTATTAACTTCGAATGTGAAAAAAGTATATTTCATATGACAGATTTAACATTCGATAAGTTAAAGTCACAACAATGCTTCTTAGTAGAAGTTAGATGGCAAAAAACGGGTGATCGTGAAAATTATTTTAATAAGTTTATTTGTGAAGTGATTAATCAATTAGAAGACTGCACAATGCTATTATTTAAGGAGTTATCATCAAGTGGTGAGGTCATAAATTTATTAAAAGGAAACATTTTTAATAACATTAAATATAAAAAAGGCTATAATACAAAGGATATAGCTATGATTTATTCAGAGCTAAAACATAACTTTGAGTTTGTATCTCAAAATTCAAACCCAGTATTTATATATGATGATTCAGGAATTTTAAGGATGGAAATTGTAGATTTATTTATTAATAATAATAATTCGCAAAATGTTAGATTCTATTTCATTGATTGTACTCAAATTACTGGCGATGAATTAGAGGATATACTTTTTGCAAATAAATCAGTTTATAAGATTGGTGTATTTGATTGGTTGGGAGAAGGATATTTAATGATAGATAACTTTTCTCATTTAGAAAAAAAAGTACAAAGTAGGATTATTCGATATTATGAAAAAAATAAAGACAACACTTTGACCAATGCCATTCCAAGAATTATTTTTGGTGATACATCAGAAGCTAAAAATAATAAGCAACGTTTATCACATTTGATTTCTGCTTATTCCCATTTCAATATCATTGAGCTTAGAAAGGGCAGTATTATTAATTCATTAGTAGAAAACAAAAGTGAAATATCAATAAAAGAATGTTTGGGAGAGCAAGAACGAACTAAAGAGATAGAATACTTTAACAAAGATGAGACATCATTAAGTGAAATTATCTCATCCTTTAAAAATGACAAAAGTGAAAATGAATTGATGAAACTTAGCAAGATAAAGAAACCTAGCGAATCAAAAAAACTTATTCAAGACATTGAAAAAGAATTGATTGAAAAAGTTCTTTATGAAACAAAATATCATATTACAGAAACGGCTAAACAACTTGGAATTGGTCGTGCTACATTGTATAGGAAAATTCAGCAATATAATATACAGAGTAGAGCTAATAACAACTTAAAGTGAGCAAGTACAACGTGTTTCATTTTGAGACGTTTTGTATTTTTGATGCAAAACGTCTCATTTTGAGAGCTATAGTGCATTAAAATTAAAAATGATCCTGTTTCTCAGGAATGAAGGTGTTAACTTATAACTTAATAGATCTATTTTATTAAATCAAATTGAAAATCGATTTGAACTCTTGATTTTCAAATGACTGTAAACTAGTTTACAATCGCTTGTAAATCAAGATTAATCATAAAACAAAACAAATATTTATATATTTATTATTCAGTTATATAAACATAGTTAATTACTTTAAATTGATTTGTGTAATTGAGTAAGTGATTAAAACATTGTTAACGGAGAACTTAAACTCGACACATACAACTTACACGCTGTAAATTAAATTTAAAAGTATTGCACAAGTGATTGCTATGCGATTAAAAATGTAATAAAATATTGACAGTTAGTTTACGTATATAGGGAGGCAATATGTATAAGGTTAAGCAAATTGCTGAAATGTTAAATGTAGAGACAGTTGCAATTCATGAAATTTTAATTGAAATGCGTGACGTATTGGCAGCAAATGTGGTTAGGAAAAATAGTATTCTTTATATTGATTATGATGGTTATCAGTGTATTAAACAAACTCTTGAAAAATCATCTAAAGAAGCACAAACTGGTACGACTATATCAGTGACAGAAATCAATCAAATTGAAAAAACAACCAATGAAATAGCATCATTTGAGGCGACATGTCTTCTTGATATTGAGAGTATCAAGGAAAGAATTAGTCTCTTAAAACAAGATATTAATCGAATCGATTTGCAGATTTATCGTGAAGAAGAAGTTTTGCATCATTACCAGCAAGCGGTGCAAGCTGACCTATTAGCACTTAAAAATGAAATATCTAAATTATTTGTGCTTGTTCAATTTTAAGAATGAACTGTAAATTTGTAAAGGAGACGTTATGCATCGGATAATTGAAGTTGCACATATGCTTGGTGTCAGTAAAGTCACTATTTACAAAAAAATTAGTTCTTTAAAAAATGAAATTAAACCATATTTAATTAAAGATAAAAATGTGACATTTCTTACTGATGATGGAGTTGAGATTATAAAGGAGAGTTTAAAACATCTTCCACTGGTTCCAAGTCAAATTAGTTTAGAAAACGGCGTTACTAAGCAAGGTATACATACAATGACACGCGAAGCGTATCAGCTTGAACAAAATAATAAAGAAGAGTTATTGAAAGAACATTTTAATGATCTAGTTATGACTTATGACTATTTAAAGAGCGTTAAAAAAAATAAGCAAGATAGGCTAAAATCGCTTAAAACAGCGATAGATAGTATACGATTTTCATCAAATGAAATTAAGAAACAGATTGAGCTGATTGATACTAAATTTCAATCAAGTTCAAAATAAAGGGAGGCTATCTTGTGGCTAATAAATTAAAGATTTTCGAAAAATTAGGTCTTATTGAAAAAAAGGAAATTAATATTTTAACTGGTGAGGTTTTAACTGAAACATTAGAAAATCAAGAAGAACTAGATGTTGCTACAGAGGTAAGTCCAATAATTGAAACTATTGATATATTGAATAGTGATGTGTTATTAAATGATATAAAAACCCCATTAACATCTGAGAATCCTGTACTTCAAGGTGCATATGAAGCCGTTAAGCAACAAAATACATTTGCGCCATTAGAAAATATTTCAGAACAAAAGATAGAACCTTTAAAGCCTATATCAAAAGAACCGACTAAAGAAGAGGTTGAAAAAAAGCTTGATGCGATGATTGAATCATATGAGAGAAACAAATTACTAAGTATTGAAGATATATATCGAAAAGCAACATTAATTCAAGAAATAAAATCAACAGTATTTATGGTGGATGTATACGCAAAAGCATTGCCTGAAAACTTGCCGATGGACATAAAAAGAGAATCTGTATTAAATATCATGAGAGCATCTGAAATTCAGGTAGACGATTTATTAAGTGATGCCTATAAAAGAATTGATGCGCTTAATAACGTTTTAGAATCTGTAGTACAATCTTCAGAAGAATTAAAAGCAAAAAACACTTCAACTATTAGAGATCTTGAAAAACGTATTGAAGAATTAAAACGTACTATGATTGAAAGAGAAAAATTTCAAGAAACACAAAATACAATGATTGAATACGAAATTCAACGTATTATCAACATTGTAGATTTTGTTAAGCCTAAATAGGTTGTAAAAGTTTCAATCTTAGTTATAATAAAGATTTGTTGCGCTTTACAAGGGAGATGGTATGAGTAAGTATCGACTAACCACACGAGGAAAGGTAGTTCTTACATTAGTCGTTTTAATTATTCTCGTTCTGATAGTGCAAGGATTTCAATTTATAAACTCAAACCTTGATGGCACTAATAGCAACGAAATTGATATTAGTAATGATGATGATAAGAACACTGAAGTAAGTACGACTACATCTACAAATTCAATTGAAAGTTCTTCGGTTTTGGAAACCACAACAATAAACTCCATAGAAGCCACAAGTACATCTGATAATACAGTTGATTTAACGTCAAGCAGCGGTGATAGTTCACTGATAATTGAAACAGAGGATGAAAGAAATCTGCTAAATGCATCTACCACCATTTATTTTTCATCTGATAAAGCGACTCTTTCTGATGGTATGAAAGCCTCTATTGACGCATTTTGCTTAACTGCTAAAGCTTATCCAGCTATTCGAATCTCTGTTGAGGGTATAGCATTGCGTTTATTAGATTATAAGAAATCAGAAGCGATTGCTTATGCTAGAGGTCAAGTTGTTGTAGATTATATGATTAGTTCTGGAATCTCGATAGACCGAATTGACATGACTACAAGAATAGTAGATAGAAGTAATTTTTCTAAAGATGAACTTCAAAAGGCGATTGTTGCTGAGTTGTTTTTCGAAGGTTACCAGCGATCGGGAAAGTGAAATATGACTAAAGATGAGATGTTTATGACTGAAGCACTAAGTGAAGCACAAAAGGCTTTTGAATTAGAAGAGGTTCCTATCGGTTGCGTCATTGTTAAGGATGATCAAATTATTGCTAGGGCGCATAATCTAAAGGAGTCTACAAAACGTGCATCGGCACATGCAGAAGTCCTTGCTATTAATGACGCTTCTGCAGTAATAGGGGGATGGCGCTTGACAGATTGTGACCTTTATGTTACTATTGAGCCCTGTGCTATGTGCGCTGGTTTGATTTATCAGTCAAGAGTAAGACGTGTAATTTTTGGCTCCTTTGATTATAGAGGTGGGGCATGTGGCGGTTCGATGAACGTTTTAGAGAGCTCTCAGATTAATCATCACGTAGAAATCACTTCTGGTATTCTTAAGAATGAATGTTCAGATTTAGTCAAACTTTTTTTTAAAAATCGTAGATAACATATGGAGAGATGACCGAGTGGCTAAGGGGCACGCCTGGAAAGCGTGTAAGACTGAAAGGTCCCGCGGGTTCGAATCCCGCTCTCTCCGCCATTTTATCGTCTTAGACTCTATTCTAGAAGTATGATTGGGTCTTGCGCAATGGACAACTGTGAACCCCGCCAGGTCCTGACGGAAGCAACGGTAAGCGGAACTGTTCATGTGCCGCAAATCAGCCTGATTTGTACTTCTAGAATAGAGTGTGAGACGAAAGTGCTAAATATGCACTTTTTTTTTGCTCTTAACACAAATTTGTGGGATAATAGATTATGTATTTGTTTGAAAAGGAGTTTATCAATGGCACATAAAGCGTTGTATCGTCGTTTTCGCCCAATTGCGTTTGATGATGTAATTGGTCAAGATAGTATTATTCAGACTCTTAAGAGCCAGATTTCAAACCATTCTATTGGGCATGCTTATCTATTTACAGGGTCTAGAGGAACTGGAAAGACTACAACTTCAAAAGTATTTGCTCGCGCCGTTAATTGTCTTAATTTAGTGAATGAAAATCCATGTAATGTGTGTGAATTTTGCCTAAGTGCTATTAATGAAACGTCTATGGATATAATTGAAATGGATGCAGCATCGCATAACGGAGTAGATGATATTCGTGAGCTAAGAGAAAATGTAAAGTTTCCACCTAGTCATGAAAAATATAAGGTTATGATTATTGACGAGGTTCACATGCTTTCTAAGGGGGCTTTCAACGCATTATTGAAAACTCTTGAAGAGCCACCTTCATACATGCTATTTATTTTAGCGACAACCGAACCGCATAAAGTACCTGCAACTATTACAAGTAGGTGCCAGCGATACGAATTTAAAAGAATCGATAGTCAATCAACGCTTTTATACTTACAGAAGTTATCTGAAATTCTCGAAGTTGAAATTGATGATGAGGCTTTAAAATTGATCATCCGACTTTCAGAAGGAGCAATGCGAGATGCATTAAGTTTACTTGAACAATGTTTATCCTATTCTGGAGATCGATTAACATATCTTGAAGCATCTAGGATTTTAGGTAAGTCTGAAGATGATATGGTAACAACATTTGCAAGTGCTTTGTTGGATAAAAACTTGAAGTTACTGATGCATTTATGTCGACAACAGTATGTTAGTGGTAAGGAAACTGTTCTTTTATTGATGGATCTAATTGGATTATTAAGATCTGGAATGCTTTTAAGTACACTAGATGATGATACTTTTTTAGACATAAATGAGAATGAACGTAGTTGGTTATTAAGTGTTAAGAGTAAATATCTCGCACTAGATTGGGTAGAGGCACTTGATGGGCTACTTCAAACTGAGCAAAAAATCAAATATGCATCTCAACCATGGATAGTATTCGAAATTCAAATTGCTAAACTTTGTTTGAATACTGGAGTTTCGTTCAAAGAAGTATCTGCTAACAATCGAGTAAAAACTACTAAAGTTCAATTTGAAACTACGCATAATAGTCACAAAAGCAATTCAAACCAAGTTGCTAATGAATATAGAGGAAGTAATCATCTAACACCAAGCATGAATCCAGTAGAACAAAATCAATCTTTGAGCCCTGAAAAAACAAAACCTCAAGTTGATCCTAATAACATTTCTATCGATTTGATTAGAGCTTCATGGGATCAGTACCTTCTAGCCATAAAAAAGCGATTAGTTTCAACATATGCATTAATGAAAGAGGTTAAGCCAATTGCATATCAGGAAGGGCTTTTGAAACTGTACCTAAATGAGTCGCTTAAAATTTTGAAGCCAGCCATTGAAAATCAAGATAATTTGCAACATATTCAGGCTGCATTTGAGGAGACTTTTGGTATCAGTATAAAAGTTGTAGTTCTTGATGAAATAATTAACAAGGACTATTCTCAAGATGTTAGAGATTATTTTGAAGGCTTAATGGATGGGGATAAGCTCATCATTAAATAGTGTTAGAATTTTAAAATTATTATTCTATTCGAGGAGGAAAATTTGATGTCAAAAGGTAAATTTCCTGGGGCACCAGGCAACATGAATAACATGATGAAACAAGTACAGAAAATGCAGAAAGATATGGAGAAAGCCCAACAGGAACTTGAAGTGCAAATCTATGAAACAACTGCAGGCGGTGGTGCTGTAAAACTAACTGTAAATGGTAAAAAAGAAGTCCTAGCGCTTACCTTGAGTCCTTCTGTCGTTGATCCTGATGATATTGAAATGCTTCAAGATCTAATTTTAGTAGCTTTAAATGATGCTTTAAAACAAGTTGATGAACAAGCAAATAAGGTAATGGGACGGATGACTGGTGGCATGAATATCCCAGGCCTTTTTTAGGAACGCTAGATGCAACAATTTATAACACCAATCAGTCGTTTAATTGAAGAATTTTCTAAATTACCAGGAATAGGCCGAAAAACAGCGCAGCGTCTTGCCTTTCATATACTCACTAGAAAAGAAGAAGATGTGAAAAAGTTTGCTTATGCATTAGTAGACGCAAAAAAAAGTGTACATTATTGCTCAATTTGCGGTAATTTCACAGATGTTGACCCTTGTTCAATTTGCGTCAATGTGCAAAGAAGGCAAGATGTGATTTGTGTGGTTGAAGATCCTAAAGATGTGTATGTGATGGAGAGAATGAAGGATTTCTCTGGTCTTTATCACGTATTACATGGCGCACTTTCTCCTCTTGACGGAGTTGGACCTGATGATATTAACATCAAAGCACTTATAAGTCGTTTAGAGGGAGTCGAAGAAATTATTTTAGCAACAAATTCGACGATTGAAGGGGAAGCAACTGCTATGTACCTTTCAAGGCTAATCAAACCTTTGGGCGTACGAGTTTCCAGAATCGCTCATGGTGTCCCGGTTGGTGGTGATATTGAATTTGCTGACGAAATAACGCTATCAAGGGCCCTTGAGGGTAGACGAGAATTATAGTAATTCATTACAATATTAGAATTTCACTAGTATACTAAATACCTCAATTTGTTAAGAAGATAAGTTTAATTTAGTTTATGTTGAAACGGATATTAAGATGCTATTATAAATAGTATCCAAACACCGATTCTACTTACATCTAATGGGCTTACTTGACAAGAAGAGGTATTTTTATTATAATTAATTGATATCAATTATCACTATCAACATCGCGAGATTGATTATAATAGAAAAATAAAAATTTAGTTGTATTAACAAATAATAGATTTAATGGTTTTAAGGACTTTGTGTAATTTTCGTAATTTGTGTTATATAAAGAATTTAAAAGCTTGGTTTTGATAATTTTCAACTTTATATCTCTATACTTTTAAGAATAGCCTTAAGAATAGGTATGTGAAATTTAATGAATGTTTAGAAAGGAATACTATATGGAAGCATTAATAGTAGGAGCAGACCGTTTAGGAAATATACCTGATGTTTTAAAAGCAAATGGTATCGATAATTTTACCCATATTACCGGACGTAAAAAAGGTATGAGAAATCTAGCGGTGCCATCAAATGTAGAGTTGGTTATATTCTTAACTGATTTTATCGAACACCCCACACTTAAAAATATGAAACAACAAGTTAAGGAATTAAATATTCCATGTATCTACTGTAAGCGTTCCGTTACAGATTTACAGCTGAAATTGACTCAATGTAAGGACTGTAGATTTAATCTAAATCCAATAAATATATCATGAGGAGCTTTAAAATATATTGTGAGGCAGTTTTAAATATATTGTGAGACAGTTTTAAATATATTGTGAGACAGCTTTGCAAAATATAACATGAGTCAGTTTACGAAAGCACGTAATTTCATTTATTTTAATGATATTATGTGTTTTTTTAATTCTGGTTGGACAATTGCTAAAAATTTTGTATCATAGTATTAGTAGTCAAATTTACTCAGTAGTTATAGTTTATGATATGAAATGAGGTGTATTATGATTATTAAAAGTGTATTGTCGCTTGAAGATGTGGACGTAAGTGCTGTTGGCTTAATGCTTTTTAAGGATTATGACCGTGATTTAGTCCCTCAAGAAATTCAATTGCAGCTTGATAAACTCATTGAAAAAAAAGTTTTCGACTTAACTGGTGGTAAATCGAGAGTCTTTAATTATTTGGATAAGACATATATCATTGTTGGTCTTGGTAACGCGTTAGAAGATCTTGATTTAGATGATTTAAGAACTAGTTCTTGTGAATTGGTTAGAGTTGCTAATTTAGAGAAAATAGAAAAGCTAGCGCTTTTGATTCAGCATAATCACATAGAACCACATCATGCGCTCTGTGCTGTTGCTGAGATGGCTGTATTTGCATCTTACCAATTTTCACATTATCAGAGTGATTCTAAACCGTCGTCATTGAACCAGATGTACATCGTTGATGAAAATGCTAATGAAACTCATTCAGCAGGTATTTTTGAAGGTTTGACAATTGGAGAAAGCACTTCAGTTGCGCGTTCTCTTGTAGACGAACCAGCTTGTGTGATTTACCCTGAAACACTTGCTAAAAAAGTAGTAGAATATGGTGCGACCTATGGATTTGAAGTAGAGGTTAAAGATGAGCCTGAAATTAATGCATTGGGATTGTCTGCTTTTTTAGCTGTAGCTAGGGGATCATCAAAATCACCAAAGTTAATTGTTATGAGATATAAAGGTCAACCTGATTCTAATGAAATAGAGGGTTGGGTTGGTAAAGGGTTAACTTATGATGCTGGTGGTTTGTCAATTAAGAGCGCTGATGGCATGGAGCATATGAAAACGGATATGGCTGGTGCAGGGGCTGTGATTGGTGCTATGGTAGCAGTTGCTAAGGCGAATCTCCCGATTAACGTGACTGCAGTTGTTGCTGCCTGTGAAAATGTGATTTCCGCCGATAGTTATAAGCCGGGTGATATTTTAACAACAATGGCTGGTAAAACTATATATATTGGCAACACCGATGCAGAGGGGCGCTTAACGCTTGTGGATGCCATTACTTATATTGTTAGAAATGAGGGTGTTGCATCTGTGGTTGATTTAGCAACACTAACTGGTGCTGCGATTATGGCACTTGGTAATGTTTCGGCTTTATCCGTCAGTAATGATGATGAATTCTATCAACAGTATGATCATGCGGCAAAACTTGCTGGTGAAAAAGTCTGGCGGATGCCTGCTTTTAAAGAATATGAGAAGTTAATTAAGCACCATGAAGCTGATTTTACCAATATGGGTGGCAAACCTGGATCAATTACTGCTGCTTTAGTTTTGCGTGAATTTACTGAAGGTAAACCGTGGATACATGTTGATATCGCTGGTGTTGCTCATTATACGACTCCTCTTGGATACTACCCCAAAGGTGCTTCTGGCTATGGTGTGAAGACACTCTATCAATTAGCGAAGATGAAATCACTGACTGAGAATAGTTAATACCTGATGTTTATCAAAAAACAGCTTGAATAGAGCTGTTTTTTTATTTATTTGTTGAAGCTTTTAGATGAGTTGGGCTTACAATAACAATCTTTTATGTGGATAAAGTGTGGAGAATTAATAAAATCTCTTAATTATCCACAAGTTAATATCAGAAAATACGTTTCTCCTGAAAAGAAACGTATTTTTCTGGTCTTTCTTAGGTTATATTTATATAATAAGATATAGAGTGTGTCAGAAAAGAGGAGACGATCATGCAAGAAGTGAGATTTGTAGCAACGAGTACTTTTGGGCTCGAAAAGATTGTAAAACAAGAAATTATGAGAATGGGTTATAGTGTTCTTTCAACAGAGAATGGGTCAATTTCTTTTAATGCACCCTTGGAAGCAGTTGCAACACTAAATTTGAATTTGAGATGTGCTGAACGTCTTTATCTTGAAGTTGGGCAGTTTGAAGCGCTTTCGTTTGAAGACTTATTTCAAGGTGTTAAGGCTATACCTTGGCATTTATACCTTGAAGAAGATTCAATATTTCCTGTAAATGCAAAATCGATTAAATCAACTTTATATAGCCTATCTGATATTCAGGCCATTTCTAAAAAAGCGATTGTTGAGAAACTTAAAAGTGTTTATGAGACTCAGTGGTTTCAAGAAACTGGTTATGAAGTAGACATTAACATTCATATTTTTCAAGATCGTGTTCAGGTATTATTAGATACTTCAGGTGAAGGTCTCCATAAGCGCGGTTATCGTGCCCAAGGTAATGAAGCACCAATCAAAGAAACCTTGGCAGCGGGTCTTGTGTTGCTGTCAAATTGGTACGGGGATACAACTTTGATTGATCCTATGTGTGGTACAGGGACGCTTTTGATTGAAGCAGCCATGCTTAAAAAAAATATTGCTCCTGGTTTAGGAAGGCGATTTGCATCTGAAGAATGGGGCTTTATACCAAGTGATGCTTATTCTAACGCAAGAAAGACAGCTACTGAGGCGATTATTACAGATAAGAAATTTGATATTAGAGGTTATGATATCCATTCAAAAACCATCGCTATTGCAAAGAAAAATGCTGAATTTGCAGGTGTTTCTGATTATATTACTTTTGAGACTCAGGATATTAATGATTGGGATACCGAGGGTGAGTATGTAAAGGTAATCATTAACCCACCTTATGGTGAACGACTTGAAGATGCTGATAAGGCTTTTGCGCTGTATGAAGTTTTAGGTCAAAAGATTAATGCTCATAAAACCTGGTCTTCTTTTATAATCACTTCACACGAAGGATTTGAAAGGGCTTTTGGCATTAAAGCAACAAAAAATAGAAAGTTGTATAATGGAAAGATTAAATGCTACTATTACCAATACATTGGTCCTAAACAACCAAGAACGGAGTTTTCTCAGTGAAGAAGTTTGACAAAAAAAAATGGCTATTGGATTTTCTTTTGTTTGCAATTATTCTAGGGCTTGTATTTTTCTTGCCAAATATTATTTTGATTGCAAAGCAACACTTTCTTACGACGTTTTTAAAGCCTCAAAAAATTGCGACTATAGCATTAGCTAGTGGGCCTGACGCTGGGAAATCTCAAATGTTTACAGCGAATGGTCAAGTTATGATCAGTAGGCCTAATCAATTGGAAGCCTATGATGCCAAGGGGCAACTAGTCTGGACAAGAGATTTGAATGGACAAGATACTAGGGTCTATGACGGTGGTGAAACCCTCTTAATCGCCGAAATGCAACGGGGTGAGTTGGCGCTTATCGACGAGAAAAATGTGATCTTAGCTGAGGTGAAAGACCTTGGTCCAATAGAGAAAATAGCCAGAATGTCTGATGGCAATGTTGCGGCCCTGATTAAGAATTCAAATCAAATTGTGATCTTGGATAATCAATTAAAAAATAAGGTGCTTATAAAAGCGCCCTATGGGCAAGTCGTTAATATGAAATTTTCACATTCAGAACCTATTTTAATGGTTTATATGACTGCGATTAGAAACTATAATTTTGAAAGTTATGTTTTACAGTATAATATGCAAGGTGAAGTGATGGCATCTAGTGATTGCAAGGATATGCTTCTTTATGATATGCAAATGTATGATAATTTAGTATTGGTAGGTAATCAAAAGTTATTGAGTTTTGATAAAGAGGCGCAGTTGATTGCCGAGATGGAGACACCTGGCTATATCGACCATAGTTTTGCTTTTGAAAACAAACTGTTTTTATCAACCTTAGCAAAAGATGGTGAGGCCCAGGGGACTAATCAACTAATTGTGCTGAATGACGTTTTAACGCCTCTTAAGAGCATTCAACTTGAAGACGGGCTTGATGGGTTGGCTGTGAATAAGACATTTGTTGTGACCTATGTGGATGGTGTCATAAGTATTTTTGATCATGGTTATAAGGAAATTTCAGAATTGCAGACCAACTTAGCAATTGAGGAGTTTATATGGTTGAGCGATTATACTTTTATGATCAAGGATGCGCAATCTGTTTGTGTTTATACCATCAAATAGGAGGTTTTAGTGAACATTCTTGACCTAATTGTGCTGATAATCTTTTCAATGACGATTTACTTTGGGTATTCTAAAGGGATTGTAATGACTGTTTTTAATTTATTGGGCGTCATTCTTTCAGTATTTATGACATACTTTTATCATCCGGTAGTGAAGAATATGTTAGCACAAATGACAGGTCTGGATGAAAAACTATTAAGTTATGTATTAACCAGGCTAAAAATGCTTGGTGCGCAAGCGACGCAAGCCTCTGTGAGTATTTCGGATTTAAGCGCACTTGAAAAGTTGCCTTTACCAGGGGTGATAAAAGAACAAATTACTAATCACTTAATATCTGCAGCAACTTCTCAGGCAACAACGGTGGCAACTGTTGTGACTGATTTAGTCATGTCATTTATGGCGATGGTTCTTTTATTTCTTATGATTCTGGTTGCACTAAAGACGGTAGCTAGTGTTTTGAACATGACTACAAAACTTCCTGTTATAAGAACATTTAATAATCTTGGTGGTGCGACTTTTGGTTTAATAATTGGTTATGCCATGAGTTCTGTTTTATTTGTGGGGTTGATGAGTATACTGACAATTAAACAATTTGATTTTCTTCAGGGGCAGCTTGAAGCTTCATTAATTGCTGATTTTTTGGTGAATCATAATGTTTTACTTGTCTGGTTGCAATACTTTGCTTAAAGGATGTGATTTTATGATGAAAAAGGATAGCCGTGGCGGTGACAATAAAAAGCCCATTTATTTGAAAGAGCCTTTAGTTACAAATCACGAAAAGAATGGTCATTGCGCTGAAACTCAGTATAATACTGAGGCTTTTACTGCGATTCGGTCACCTTTTAAAGAGATTGGTATGGAGCAACGTTCTGACTTTTTAAGTACAGTTTTAATGATTACTCATGAAGGTATTGGTGACGAGACCAATGCTCTATCCAAAAACCTGATGCAGACCTACTTACGTGCGTTAGCAGAAAAATCGCCATACCCTCAGGTTATAATTTTTTTGAATAGGGGTGTGCTTCTAAGCACCAATCATTCCACCTGTCTTGATTCATTGAGGTTGATGGAATCTAAAGGCGTTCTTATTTTATCTAATTGCACTTGTCTAGAATATCATAAGGTAATGGACGAACTTGCTGTTGGTGGTGTGACTAGCATGTATCATATTGTCGAATTATCAAAGCTTGCAAAGAATGTCATGACTCTTTAGTTTTTAGTAATGCAAATGGAAAGCGAGAGATTATATGCCCTTACATCTATTAATAAATGATGTTGTTGAAACAAAAAAACCACACCCTTGTGGCGGATACCGTTTTTTGATTACCCGCACAGGTATGGATTTTAGGATGCAATGCTTAACTTGCTCGAAAGAAATTTGGATTGAGCGGCCTAAACTAGAAAAACGTATCAAAAAAATCTTCAGAGAAGATACAGAAGTACCTAAGGTATAGAATTCTTATTTGTGATAAAGTGCTTGCATGACTTGCGACCGTTTAATGGCCAATTCAACTGCTAAGTCGTTGATAGATAAACTTGTTTTTTCTCTTAGGTCATGAATGATTTCTTTCCGTATATCCTCATTATGTAGTTCTTTTAACTGATCAATTTGTATGTTATATTTTGCTAGCAAACGGTATATATATTCTCTAGAGTCAATTAATGAAGAATAATGTTTTTTCAATGCCACTGTGTGGTGAAGAAAGACAGCGTGATCTTGATGATGGCGCAATATAAATGTTTGTCGCGCCTTGTCATCATCTAGTGAAAAGAGAGAAAAAACCATGTCTTTCGCAATGAGATTATTTGAACCTTCTGCTAAAAAGTCACCATAGCTACTCCATTGATATTGCTCTATAACATCGACTAGATGATGTTCAACAGGCTGCATATGGACATGAACTATACAATCTAAAAGATCATCCATTTTTTGTAAACATTCGCTTTTATAGCGATCTTTAAAAATCGAACCAATCATGCCATATTTTTTATGCATGTAAGCTGCATAACTCACGTTCAAACTTTTCATAATAGTCGATAAATGACTTTTATGTTCATGTATGATTAGGTGGTAGGCTTGTTCAACTAAGCAATATGAAAGAATTCTAAACTGAAATTTGATCCTTTTTTCGTGTAATCGATCTAAAAATGCAAATCGATCCTCGTTGTCGCGAAATAACATTTCACCGTCTGCACAGGTTACCATAACATGGTACATCCCTGTTTCACCTATTTCCCTTGCATGTCTTGGCATATCATACCCCTTTCCGTCATATTATTCCCATTAATTTAAGGCTTAAACATTTTATTTGAGGGACGGTACTTTTTTTTTCGCCTTTATCTATAAGGATTTGAATTCTTGAGAGAGGTTGATATTAAATATTTCAATTGGAATTTGTTTTTTCAAAAAAAACTCAAAAATAGATTGCGTACTTTATAAACTGGTGCTATAATTTTTAGTTGTACCTACAAAGGTATTACTCTCTGCTTTGATATGATCAAGGCCTAATAGTCCATAGGGAGGTGTTAAAATGAGAAAGTATGAAACGATCTTCGTACTCAGACCAGGTCTGGAAGAAGAAAAACGAAACGCATTGATTGAAAAGTTCACTGGTATCATCAATAATGATGGTGCTGTGGTTAAAGTCGATGAATGGGGTAACAGACGTCTAGCATACGAAATCAATAAATTACGTGAAGGTTACTACGTATTTGTTGATTTTAAAGCGAACACGACTTTACCTGCTGAACTTGAACGTAATTTCAAAATTGCGGACGAAGTCATCAGATATATTACTGTCAACAGAGAAGAGAAGTAAAGCGGAGGTTTCGTGTGAATAATGTGGCTTTGATTGGAAGACTGACAAAAGATCCTGAATTAAGATTTATTTCTGGTTCTGGTATGGCTGTAGCTCAGTTTACTCTGGCTGTAGACAAAAATTTGTCACGTGAAAAGAAGCAACAATTTGAACAGCAAAACAAACCAACTGCAGACTTTATTCGCATTGTTGTATGGGGAAAACAAGCAGAGAATTGTGCTAACTACCTTGAAAAAGGTAAAAAAGTAGCAATTCAGGGTTCAATTTCTGTGACAAGTTACAAATCAAACACCGGTGAAACACGTTATTCCACAGATGTTGTTGCGAATAATGTTGAGTTTATCGAATGGGGTGACAAACGTCAGCCTGGTGCGCCACAACAACAACAGAAACCCGCTGGAAATTTCCAAGCTTTTGATGAAGATTTTGCGAATGATTTTCGTGCAATCGAAGATGATGATGATATTCCATTCTAGGAAGGAGGTCTTTTAGATGGCTTTTAAAAGACGTAGAAGAAAAAAAGTATGTCATTTTTGCCAAGATAAAATCGATTTTATCGATTACAAAGACACAGGCAAACTCAATAGATACTTGACTGACAGAGGTAAAGTGCTTCCAAGACGTGTAACTGGTACTTGTGCAAAGCACCAGAGAGCGGTTACGACTGCTGTTAAACGCGCTAGAATTATCGCTTTAATGCCTTTCGTTAAAGATTAGTAGAGATTAAGGGGAAAGTAAGTTACTTACTTTCCCCTTTTTTATAGGTACAGTTTGAAGAAATTAAAAGAATCAATCGCTTGGTGTTGTTAAGAGAATTACATAGCGTTATAATAGAAGAGGGTTTATTGCATATTGAGGAGTTACATGTGAAAAATACACTGAGCATTCAAATGGCAATTTTTGAAATGACAATTATAATTGTTGGCATTGGTAGTCTGAGTTTCATGGAGAATTATCAACCTTTGGTTATGTTTATAAGCTGTTTATACCCTGCATTTTTTGGTGTTTACACCTTTAGGCATGGCTACTATTTGGGTGGATTAAGTGTGGTCTTATCAGCAATTGTCGTCATGCTAATACCGGGTGTGGCTTGGCTCAATATCTTGACGGTTGCAGGTCCCGTGGGTTTGATGTTAGGATTTGCGTTTAAGAAACGCCTGAAATTGGGTGAGATATTTTTACTTGCTTTAGCAACAGCTGCTGTTGGTGCAGCCATTTGGTATAGCGTCATGTCTACTTATATTATACAGGCTGATATTTTGACACTGATTAAAGATAACATGATGGCTCTGAAATTTCCTCCAGAACTGTTGGAGGCCTTTTCTAATCTAGAGATGGACGATTTTTACAGCGCTGAAGTCTTTATTAAGCAAACGGCTTTACTATCATTGCCTTCAATGACCGTTTCCGTCATTCTTGCTATAGTCTTTTTAAATTTTCGTTTGGCTCACTTACTTTTAGTTAAGTTAAAGCATAATGTTATTGCTTATGTGCCTTTTAGAGAAATAAAATTACCAAAAGACATTATTATGGGAACCACAATTATCTTAGTGCTGACATTTTTGACAAATTACTTTTTTGATGCTATTGGCATGGTACTTTTGGATAATGTTATTTTGATTGTCATGCTAGTTTTTTCATTCCAAGGGTTAACTGTAATTGCATTTTTCCTACATAAAAATCGCATTAAAGGCGTTTTAGGTGTAATTGCATTTACGATTTTAGCTGTGATTTTACATGTTTTTGGCTTAAGTATTATCGGTTGGATTGATTCAGTATTTGATACACGTAAACTACGTGCTAAAGTCTAACCGAGAAAGGTGTGGGAGCTATGAATGCAAAGAAGATGAACCAGATTGTCATAAACCGAATCGCTTTTACGATTGTAGTTCAACTTATTTTTGCAGGCATTTTGTTCATGCAACACATTATATTAGGTATTTGTGCAATCATTGCGACCTTAATTATTCTCTATCTTAATTGGCTGAGTGAACATAGACGGCGAAGTTCTTTGATGGAGGTTGTTGAACAAATCGCATCAGACACTGATGAGGCTTCACGGCATGCGATTCTTAATTTGCCTATCCCTATGGTGATTACGGATACAACTGGTGAAATCATTTGGTATAATGGACTTATGTCTCGTGTCATAGAAGGCAAGGAACTATTTGGGCATAAATTAGACAATTTAGTTGCAGGTTTTAATTTCGAGAAGCGATTACATGAGATTGCTGAACGAGAGATTAAAATAGGCGATAAGTATTATCGGTTAGCGCATATGGTTTTTAGAAGTGATGCTGATACAAAAAAAGAGTTGACGATGCTATTTTTTACAGATATTACTCATTATAGACAGTTAAAGAATCTCTATGCCGATGAACGTTTAATTGTTGCTTTGCTTCAAGTCGATAATTACGAAGACGTCATGAACGAAACAAAGGAAGATAAAAGACCCTTTGTAGTGGCCGAAATTGATAAAAAGGTAAATCTGTGGACGGCACGGATGAATGGTTTGATTAAAAAGTATGACAAAGATAAATATCTAGTCATGTTTGAACATAAATACTTGGCAAATATTGAAGCTAAAAAATTTGTTCTATTAGATGATATCCGTGAAATTGATATGGGTAATCGCATTATGCCCACGCTCAGCATAGGTATCGCCATGACGGGAAATGGCCCTTCTAAGATGGAAGAGAACGCATTTTCAGCACTTGAACTTGCACTTGGACGAGGAGGAGATCAAGCAGTCATAAGACGAAGCGGTGACTTTGATTTCTATGGTGGTAAGACTAAAGCCATTGAGAAGCGAAACAAAGTAAAAGCACGGATTATTGCACATGCACTGCGCCCAATTATTGACGATAGCCATAAAGTATTTATTATGGGACACAAATTTCCTGACATGGATTCATTTGGTGCTTCTATCGGCATCTGTCGCGCTGCTATGAACAGAGGTAAAGAATCATATATTGTAATTGATGATATTAATGAATCGGTCAGACCGATTTATGATAAGTTTAAAGACGATTTAAACTATAGATTTATTCGCCCAGAAGAGGCATTGAATTTATTCAAGCCTGAGGACCTTTTAATTATTGTCGATACACATAGACCTAATTTTACAGAAAGTCCCGAGCTTATCAATTTAGCGGTAAGAAAAGTACTGTTTGATCATCATCGACGTGGTAAAGAGTTTATAGAAGGTGCTCTGTTAACCTACTTGGAACCTTATGCTTCTTCTACGAGTGAGCTAGTAACAGAAGTTCTTCAATATATGGAAAAGAAAATGATTTTAGAAAAGCATGAGGCAGAAGCATTGTTGGCAGGGATTGTAGTAGATACGAAGAATTTTAGTATCAAGACAGGTGTTAGAACCTTTGAATCCGCTGCTTTACTACGACGTTATGATGCTGACACCACCGAGGTGAAAAAGTTGTTTCAAGATGATTTGGGCACGTTTGTAGCACGTTCAAATATTGTCAGCAATGCCGAGACGATTGGTAATAAAATTGCGTTATCTGTTACTGATGAAGATATTCCAAATGCAAGGATTGTAGCTGCTCAAGGGGCTGATTCACTTTTGAATATCAGAGGGGTAAGATGCTCTTTTGTTGTAGTTAAAGAAAATCAGACGATTTTTATTAGCAGTCGATCGTTAGGTGAAGTTAATGTCCAGTTAATTATGGAGCAAATTGGCGGCGGTGGTCATATGACTGTTGCAGGCGCTCAATTTAGTGATAAATCGGTGTTCGAGGTAAAGGAAATTTTGCTCGAGGCGATTGATTCTTATTTCAAGGAGGAAAAAAACTAATGAAAGTTATATTTTTGAAAGATGTAAAAGGAACCGCAAAAAAGGGTGAAGTAAAGGAAGTTAGCGATGGACACGCACGAAACTTTCTTTTTCCAAAAGGATTAGCTAGAGAAGCTACTGATTCGTCAGTGAAAGAGATGGCACATCACAAGGCAAGTTTAGATAAACGCAAACAAGAAGAATTGGATGAAGCAAAGGCATTGGCTGAGCGACTTTCGGCATTAACCTTACGAATTCATTCAAAAGCTGGTGAAGGTGGCAAATTATTTGGATCTATTACAAGTAAAGATATTGCTGAAACATTGGAAAAAACCAGTGGTTATGTAATAGATAAGCGAAAAATTCAGTTAGATGGTGCTATAAAAACAATGGGTACACATAAAGTTGATACTAAGCTTTATCCTGGTGTAACGGCTACTTTGACCGTGGTTATCGGCGAGTAAGAATAGAGGTAGAACATGCAAGGTCGCATTCCACCACATAATTTAGACGCAGAGCAGTCTTTATTAGGCGCAATGATTTTAGACCATCATGCCATTAATGAGGCGATGGAACTTTTACAGCCTGAAAATTTTTATAGCGAGGCGCACCGGATTATTTTTGAAGTCATTTTGGAAATGTCAGATCGCAATGAGCCAATTGACCTGATTACACTATCTGATGGTTTGCAAACGAAAGGTCGCTTAGACGTGGTTGGTGGTCTGACTTACCTTAGTTTGTTGTCTGATAAAGGTATTATTACAACAAATGCTCGTCAATATGCGATTATTATTGAAGAAAAAGCAACCCTGCGTCAGTTAATTCGGACTTCAACTGAAATATTAGAACGTGGCTATAGCGAAGAAGGAACAGCCGAACTGATTGAAATGGCTGAGAAAAGCATCTTTGATATCACACAGAAGAAGAGCAGTGAAGGCTTTACGCCAATCGGAAGGATATTGGGTAAGACATTTGAGGAGATAGGTCGATTGGCATCTTCTCAAGATGCTCTAACTGGTATAACAACCGGTTTGATAGATGTTGATAGAAAAACGTCTGGTCTTCAAAAGTCGGAGATGATTTTGATTGCAGCAAGACCCTCTATGGGAAAGACAGCATTTGCGCTTAATCTGTGTAAGAATGCGGCGATGATGGCAGATGCTTCAGTTGCTATTTTTAGTCTTGAAATGGCAAAAGAGCAACTTGTTCAAAGACTTTTAAGTGCTGAGTCATTGGTCTCGATGGGTGCAATTAAAACTGGACAGCTATCTGAAGATGATTGGCCCCATTTAATTGCTGCCCTAGGTCGGTTATCAAAAACAAAAATATTTATTGATGATACACCTGCAATCAGTATCACTGAAATGCGTGCAAAGTGTCGTCGATTAAAAGCTGAACAAGGTCTAGATGTTATTATGGTTGATTACCTACAACTGATGTCAGGTGGAAAATCAGAGAGTAGGCAACAAGAAATTTCGATGCTATCTCGATCGCTTAAACAAATAGCTAGAGAAATGAATTGTCCTGTCATTGCATTATCTCAGCTTTCCCGGGCCCCAGAGCAAAGAGCTGACCACCGGCCTATGCTATCAGATTTACGTGAGTCTGGTGCGATTGAGCAGGATGCCGATCTTGCCATGTTTTTATATCGGGATGAGTATTACTTTCCTGATAAGGAAGATAACAAGAATAAAGCTGAATTGATTATTGGTAAGCAACGTAATGGTGAGACTGGAACGGTGGAACTGCACTGGATGGGACAATTCCAGTTGTTTAGAGATTTAAGTACCTTAGGTAGTTAGTATGGGAATCAGGATATCACTTTTTCAAAAGGAAGATTTAATTCATTTAAGTCATTGGGGTCTTCACAGTGATATTAGATTTCAGCATTATGATTTTGAAGGTTATGAGGATGAGGACTTTAGGCGCTGGTTTAAACAAAAGCAGCGCCTAATCACTAGAAAGCTGTTTGCTGTTTGGTTTGATGATGAACTGGTTGGTTTTATGACGCTAAAAAACATCAATTGGTGGTTCAAAACCGCTTACATTGGTGTGGTTTATAATCCTGATTGTTTAAATCGTGGCCTGGGTACACTGGGGCTTCAAGCTTTTATCAAGCATGTGTTTGACCATTACGCTTTCAAAAAACTATACTTAAAGGTGGTAGACTTTAATCGTCGCGCCATTCGGTGTTATGAAAAGTGTGGATTTGTCATTGTTAAGTCAAGCAAGGAGCCTTTCGAAGAACAGCAGCGGGCTTTTGAATTGCTTTTACAAGAGCCTAGCCTCGAGATGTACAAGAATCAATTGATGGCTTGGGTGCACACGATGTCAATTTCACGACAGATAGATATGAACAACAAGAAAACTTAATATTCAATAAAGTAGTAATCGACTTAACTTTTTAAGAAATGATGCTATAATAGGGACGTATTCTATTATTCTTAGTTGGGAGGTATAGATTAATGACAGTAACAAAAGATAATATTATTGCAGAAGTTTTAAATTTCGACCGGTCACTGGCTATGATTTTTATGAATCACGGTTTGCATTGTTTAGGGTGTGCTGCAGCTAACAATGAGACAATTGGTGAAGCTGCTATGGTTCACGGTATTGATGGTGATGCACTTATAGAAGCACTGAATGCTCACCTACAGCAAAAGTAGTTAACATGCTAGTCGCAGGATTCCCAAAAAAATCTTAGCGACTTTTTATGTGGAAAGAATAAGTTGCATTGTTCGTGTTTTTGAAGTATTTTTACTTTGAATTGTTTTAGTTAATCCTATTTCCGAACGATAGAGGGGTAAACAATAAATAATTACCTAAAAAACTTGTTTAATTGTTGACGTAAGTCGTCTTCTTTGCTAGTATTAGGATTGGAATTAAACAGTTATGTCTAAGAAAGGCGGTTCACCATGTCAACTGTAGTTATTGTAGGCGCTCAGTGGGGCGACGAAGGTAAAGGAAAATTTATCGATTATCTAGCTGGTCAGGCGGATGTCGTTGTCAGGGGACAAGGTGGCAACAATGCTGGTCATACGGTTGTTGTCGAAGACAAGAAATACGCTTTGCACCTCGTGCCGTCTGGAATTTTATATCCAAGCACAACTAATGTTGTTGGGAATGGCGTTGTTTTTGATCCTGCTGGCTTTATTAAAGAGCTAGACACTTTAATTGCTCAAGGCATTTCAATAGAGAATTTGAAAATTAGTAACCGTGCCCATGTTGTTTTCCCTTACCACAAGGTTTTGGATCGTTTGGCTGAAGAAGCTAAGGGTGATGACAAAATCGGAACAACTCAAAAGGGTATAGGTCCTTGTTATATGGATAAAGTAGAGCGATCTGGAATTCGTATATGCGATATGATGGATGCTGAAATATTTAAGTCATTACTCTTTGCTCAGGTTGAGCGTAAGAATCAACTGTTAGAATCAATCTATCAACAACCACCCATGGATGCTCAACTGATCTTTGATGAGTATCAGGCTTATATTCAGCGTCTAAGACCATATGTCATTGATACAGTGGCTTTTCTCAATGATGCTCTAGAAGCTGATAAAAAAGTACTCTTAGAGGGCGCACAGGGGACATTACTTGATGTGGATCTGGGAACGTATCCATATGTGACGAGTTCACATCCTACATCAGGTGGATTTACAATTGGCGTAGGTATTGGGCCTAACCGGATTGACCAAGTATTAGGGATTACAAAAGCTTATACTACACGAGTTGGTGCGGGTCCATTTGTGACAGAACAAGATAATGAAATTGGCAATCGCATTAGAACTCAAGGTAATGAGTTTGGTACAACAACTGGAAGACCTAGACGATGTGGTTGGTTGGACTTAGTGGTTGTACGCTATGCTGCCCGTGTTAATGGGTTGACAGCCATAGCATTATCACTACTTGATGTGCTAACTGGCTTTGAGACAATAAAGATTTGCACTGGCTATCAATTGGGTGATCAAGTGATTGTCGATTTTCCAGCAAGTTTACATGATCTAGCTAAGTGTGAGCCTGTATATGAAACACTTGAAGGTTGGCATGAAGATATCACTCAATGTGAGACCTTTGAAAATTTACCTCTAGCAGCCCAGAAATACGTTGCTTTTATTGAGACGTTCACGAAAGTGCCTGTTGCTTTTGTATCAGTTGGACCAAAAAGAACACAAACCATCATCCGAAAAGAATTATTCTAATAAAAAATGACCCTTAGCATCTGCTAAGGGTCATTTTTTATTAGTACTAGAGCAATCTAAGATCTTTCCCATAGAATTCCAAAACATCGTAGCTACCAAATAATCGAGAAGAAGTTCTTTCGCCATAGGCTTTACTCATCTCAACAGGGGTCAAGTTAGTTGAAATGACGGTTTTTCTTTCGGTTAAAAGCCTGGAGTTCAGTATATTAAAGACTTCCGTTTGCGTGAAACTATTAATCATTTCAGTGCCTAAATCATCGATGATTAGTAGATCTACATTAAACAGCATTTCATATGCTTCACGTAAAGTTGTATCTTGCTTATCTGAAAATTTATATCGTGCTATTGTATCCATTAATTGAAATGCTGTTTGATAGATTACAGCATGGCCAAGGTCCAATAATGCTTTCGCAATACAGCTACATAGAAAGGTTTTTCCGAGTCCAGTGTTACCATAAAGCAAAAGGTTGTCTCCATTTCGCTTTTGAAAGTCCATGACAAAAACTTCTGCACTTTTTCTGTGCTGCGAGATATTCTCGCGTATTGATAAAGCGGACTCTTTAAGTGGTTGATCTTCAAATAATTCTAAATTAAAAGTTGTGAAATTTTCTTTTCTTAATTTAGAACCCAGGGTGGACATATTATATGCGATATCAATCATTCTTTGACGGTAGCAGCGACAGCGCTTTTGATGTTCATTAAAACCGGTATCTTTGCATAGGTTACATGCATAATGGATCTCCAAATAATCGATTGGGTAATTGTGATCAGTTAATAAAATCATTTTTTCTCGTTTTAATTTTCTCGCTACGGTTTGAATTTGTGTCGCCGCAAATTCAGCGTGGCTAGGATTTGCAAAAACGGCTTTTGCAAGTTCGACGCCTACGTTAGACAGTTCCATTTCAATTTCTTTTAAACGCGGAATTTTTGTGAAAATCTCTTGTCTTCTTTTCAAGAGAGATCTTGCTTGGGTATCTCTCTCAATTTCATACTCTCGCATGATATCCTTATAGAGTGTATTCAAAATTAATGATCTCCTTTTGAAGTTTTACGTTTTTCGGATTTTCTTTTCAGAATCTCTTTCATTTCATCATCAGACATGTTCGCAATTGTTGATTGCTTGAAATTTTGAAAAGTACTCTTCTTCAATCGAGGTGCTTTTGATTCCTGAACACTATCAGCCTTAGTGACCGTTTGATTAAAATAGCCATTAGCACTTTCAATAGTAGCGGGTCCGGAGCCCAGAATATTAGCTATAACTTTGGCGATGTAGTTTAGATTAGGATTGGTTGTTCGTTTTGTTGCTTCCTTAATCACATGCAAAATAAAATCATGAGTTAGTTCATCTTTTTCGCACCAATGATCAATTAACTCTTTATCACCAGCAGAGACGAGTCGGTTATTAACACCTATTGCCTGATAAACTTGCTTGTAAAGTAAATGACGATGATCGATGGTTGCTGCATATTCATCTAGAGCACTTAATGTTAAAATACGTTTGTCATACCATTTAGTAAGAATGCCTTCAACATAATTAAAATGAAAATCTTGTATTTTTCGTTCCTCGTAGGTAATGTGAAATGCCCGTTCAATCATATCAGGATCCATTTTATAATCAGTCATCCAATTGAGGATACGAACATGTTCTTGGGGGAGCAGTGGTCTTCTGACAAGATACTGAACATCACCAAACATTGATTTTATGATTGGATTACTCATGGCAGAAAATAATCTGTCAGAAGGGGTCGGGTTCATATCAGGTATGGATGATGTCGGTGTAGGGTTTACGAGTCCCCGTGTTAAGGTGTAGTTGTTATCAAGATATATTTGTCTAACGGAAATGAATGATACTTCAAATTGATGAGAGGAGCTTGAACTATCAAGATCCACACATTTTACGAGCCCTTTTGACTCCCAAAAACGCCATGCTTGAACCACATCTTCAATTGAGATGTTGAGATGTTTTGCAAGTGTTTCATTGGAAGCTCTATCTTGTTGCTGAGTTGCAAAATGATATCCCATCAGATACACTTTTACATGAGTACCATTTGCCATGGGCATAAAATCATTGATAAATAGATTCTCAATGGGAGTTAAGCCTAAGTCAAGTTCTGAAGTTGTGATAGTAAATGCCATGAGAACCTCCTTACAAAGTCTTCTCTACATTATAACTTATAACTCGATGCGCAAACAGGTGTTATGGTATCGGGAATAAAAATAATCTTAATATTAAATTTTAGTAACAGTTTCATTAGAAATAGATTATAATAATCATATGGTGTGTTTTAAGTCTTTGTATCCCCAACATCTTGGGGTTGCAATTTTAACAAACACAATGATTGCCCGAAAAGAGCAAAAAAGCTAAGCAGTAAGGTTTTTTTCACCTCAGAAACAGGAAAAAAGAATGACTATATGCTATACTAATATGAAATGTTTTTAGCAGTCATATCAATTTGTCGTCTAAAGCATACTTAGGAGAGCGAGATGGAAATCGAAAAGACAATTGAAAAGACAATTGAATTAGCAAAGCAAAAGCTAACTCATCTTATTCAGTCTTATAAGAAGAGTGTTAAATCAATCGTTGTACCAATGTACAGTCAGAATACTCAGAAATCAAAAAAAACTAATATTCCAAAAACTGTTTTCCATAGTATTGAAAATACAGATATCATGGTCAAGGCTCCTGCCGTACAAAAAAACTTACCTGTTTTTGTTCCAACACCTGAGATTCAAAGTATCATGGCGCTTTGTAAAAGCAATCGGAAAGTCGTGGCTGCTGGATTAGCAATTGCTGTGACAGTGACAATTGGCTTTTCTAGCATGGTAAGTGTTCTTCAAACACCGACCATGTCTGTTGCATTAACTGCTAAACCCCTCACTCTGCCATTAGAGGGACTAGATAGTGACCAAGGGGTCTTCGCTCCTGAAAAAATGGCTTCGATTCCAGGGGTTCAAAGTGAATTAGCAAAAATGACAGCGTTATTAGAATATGGCCCAACGTTTAGTTCTGAAAAATCCTGCTTTGTTTTGCGAATCAATGGCAAAGCAATCGCGTATTTTAGAACGCGTGATGAAGGACAGGCTTTATTAAATACCATTAAAACTGGCTATCAGACAGCGAATGCAGAAGTTCTGTCGGTGGATTTTGCAGAACACATTGATTTAGATTTTGAAAACGTATCTGTTTTTGATTTTACAGGTTTTGTTGATATTGCCACAGCAACTCAGTTAATTCGTACAGGTACACTAGAAAAGAAGCTTTATACCGTTAAGAATGGCGATGTGCTGGGTGCAATAGCTGAGAATAATAAGATGTCACTAAGTCAATTGTATGCTGCTAATCCAGGTATCCAAAGTAAAAAGTACTTAAAGATTGGTGACCAACTTAATTTAGTCGTACCAGTACCCTTACTCAACGTCAAAACCACAGAACGAATTACTTATGCCGAATCTGTTCCATACGAAACTGTGAACGAGAAGACTTCAAATCTCTATAAGGGAGAAACGTCTGTTAAAGTCCGCGGTGTCAATGGGGAGAAAAAAATCGTTGCAGAAGTTGTTAAAATTAACGGCCAAGAAACTGGCCGAAAAATTTTAGAGCAAAAAGTTGCTAAACAACCAGTATCACGAGTTTTAGCTGTCGGTACAAAGGTTGCACCAGCAACAATTGGATCAGGTAAATTTTCAAAACCTGTGTCCCGTAGCTATACAGTCTCTTCACCGTTTGGATCCAGGTGGGGCCGGTTACACACTGGAATTGATCTAGCTATGCCAAACGGGTCACCAGTATTAGCATCTGATGGGGGCAAGGTAGTATTTGCAGGTAACCAGAGTTCCTATGGTAAGTTAATTGTGATTGACCATGGTGGTAATATGGAATCCTATTATGCACATAACTCTAAATTATTAGTTAAAAAAGGTGACAAGGTCTTTAAGGGTCAAAAAATTGCTTTAAGCGGTAATAGTGGCCGTAGCACAGGGCCTCATTTACATTTTGAAATTCGCGTTAATGGGATTCCTAAAAATCCTAAAAAGTTTGTGAAGTTGTAATCCATTTAATTCACAACTTGTTTCTCGGAATGTTGTCCATTTCAATATTTAGATTTTAGCAATGCTTAAATGTTGAAATTGAAGAAAAAGGAGAAATTATGCATAAGCAACAAACTAAAAAGAAAAAAAATACTTCGACTAGAAAAACGAAAGAAGTTCATAAATCAGTGGTGACGGAAACTGTTAAACCAATGACGCCACAGACTTTACAATCAGTAGAAAAAAAGCAATATACTGCGAACAGCTCACAGTATTCACAATTTGCACCTGTACAAATCGCTATTGAAACAGTAAACTCAACTGCAAAGGTTGAGATGTCTAAGATTGACTACAAAATTGAGCTAGACAGAGTCCTAGAAGAAACTAAGACTCTTTTAACTCAAAGGTTAGGATCAATCAGTCAATCTCAAATATTTACTTCTTCTGGTGCCTTTTTGAAAGGTGTCTTCCAAAGCTCAAAATTTGCCAATAAACGCATAGTTGCAGTTGCTGGGGCATCTCTAGGGATGTTAGCACTTTCAGCTGTAATGATTTTGAATATGACCGGTCCTGTTGATCAAGCGACAAATAAATTCATAAGTAATCAAAATCAGGCAGTCATAACTAGTACGCCACTTGTTTATGATCGATTATTAGAAGATCAAATCGTAACGGATTTGGACTTTAAGAGTTTAACAAAAATTCTGGACCTTGATAGGATTCAAAAACCTTCAATTACGACCTTTGTGTTAAAAATCAATAGTAAAGTAATTGCTTATTTCAAAGATGCAGAAACTGCTAAATCAGCATTATTGACATTGAAAAATGAAGCAATTCCAAAGGGAATTAAAGTTGATTCAGTTGGTTTTTTAGAGGCTGTTAATATTCAAAAAATGGAGATTTCTTGCCTTGAATTCACTAGTTATGCTACAGTTGAAGTTTTAAAACAGAAGGTGGATGCCGGACTAACTGAAGTCTCATCTCATACAATTTCAGCCCACGATACGCTCGGTGGCATCGCTGAAAAGTATAATACATCAGTTGAAAAACTAACTGAAGCTAATCCGCAAATCGCAACTCAGAAGTACTTAAAAGTTGGCGAAGTATTAAATCTTACTAAGAAAACCCCACTATTAACTGTTCAAACAAAGGGGTTTAAAACGTACACAGAGTCCCAGAAGCCTGAAACGGTGTATCAGCCTTCTAATAAACTGTACAAGGGTGATACCAAGCTAATGACAAAGGGTGTCCCAGCACAAACAGAAATCACAGCTAAAGTCATCATTGAAAACGGACAAATCGTTAGTCAAGAAATACTTGCTAAAAAAATAACTCAAAAGATGGTTCCAGAGCTCATTGCTCAAGGTACAAAAGAAGTTCCAGTTAAGATGGTAGCCAGTGTTTCAAGTGGTTTAAGTCGGCCTGCTAAAGGATATGTTGTCTTTTCTCGATTTGGGAAAAGGGGTACAGGTTTCCACACAGGTATTGATTTATCAATGCCTCAAGGGTCTCCTGTATATGCTGCTGGAGCGGGTACCGTTGTGTTCTCTGCAAATCAAGGTTCTTATGGTCTCTTGATTGCCATTGATCATGGCAATGGTGTAAAAACCTATTACTCGCATAACTCTAAGAATTTGGTAAAAGTAGGCACAGTTGTTGCAAAAGGTGACTTACTTGCCCGCAGTGGCCAAACTGGCCGTGCAACTGGTCCCCATTTGCACTTTGAGGTTAGAAAGAATAATATACCAGTTAATCCCGAGCGATTTGTAGATTTATAACAGCATCATTGGAGGCTTACTCATGAACGAAAAAATCTTGGTTGTCGATGATGAAAAACCAATTTCGGATATTCTCAAGTTTAATCTTACCAAAGAAGGTTATCAGGTTATTACAGCATTTGACGGCGAAGAAGGGTTAAGAGCAGTTCTTGAAAATCAACCAGACTTAATCCTATTAGATGTCATGTTGCCCAAAATGGATGGCTTTCAAGTGTGTAGACGTATTAGAGAGAAGTTCAATACGCCGATTATCATGCTAACTGCAAAGGAAGAGGAACTGGATAAGGTTCTTGGTCTAGAGCTCGGTGCAGATGACTATATCACGAAACCCTTTAGTATGCGGGAGCTGATTGCTCGCGTTAAGGCCAATTTAAGACGTGTTGTCATTGATTCAGAAATAGATTCTAAAGAGCATAATGATATTGAAACCCGAGAATTGGTGATTGATTTGAATCGCTATGAAGTGAAAAAACGGGGCATTAATATTGAGCTAACCCTGAGAGAATTTGAATTACTAAAGTTCTTAGCGTCTCATGAAAATCAAATTTTCACACGTGAACAGCTTTTAAAAGATGTATGGGGTTACGAATACTTCGGTGATATTCGTACTGTTGATGTAACTGTTAGACGTCTAAGAGAAAAGATTGAAGATGATTCGTCAAATGCGCAGTATATTATCACTAAACGTGGCGTTGGTTATTATTTTAGGAGGACTTAGTCCATGTTCAAGAGCATACGGTGGAAATTCATTCTTATTTTCATCTTATTAGTGCTCATTGCGATTGTCATTTCAGGTGTTTTTATCATCAATTTTGTTGATCAGTATAGTAAAAAAGATGTGGAGGCAAAGTTGGATGGCATATCTGAGTTAATGCTGACCAACCTTGAATCATATGAAAACTTAAGTGAAAGCAAATCAGAGGTTTCTTCTTTAGTCGCCAGCCATAAAGGGTTGGGACTCAAAGTAGAAATTTTTGTGGTTAACCACATAGGCACTCGTATAATCGCGACAAGCACGAAGAATAACGATAGAAAAGCAGAAGAAGTTTTGGATTTACATTTGCTTACAGCAGGCTTAAAGCAAGAGACAAAATTAAATACGATTACGATACCTCTTGATAGTGGTCCAATTAGAGCCATGGACAAGGTTTACCCGATTATTAATAGTAATGGATTACAAGGTCTTTTATATTTGCGTTACGATTTAAATGAGAGCGATGAACTAATTCATTGGATAAAGATTTTCATTTTACAGTCAACGGTTATAGCCCTCTCAATTACAATTGTGCTTGGATTTATAATTTCCCGTAGTATTACAGGGCCAATTAATGATGTTACTGATAAAGCTTATAAAATGGCAAGGGGCGATTTTGATCAGTATGTTGAAGTCAAATCGGATGATGAGATTGGCAAACTGGCTGAAATGTTTAATCATTTAACAAGAAAATTAAAATTATCAATGAATGAGATTTCTAGAGAGAAAAACAAGCTTGAAGCAATTGTCAATAACATGGCAGATGGTTTAATAGCGGTTACAAAATCCCATGAAGTGCTTCATATTAATCCTATGGCATTAGCAATTTTGAATACTCACGCCATTAATATCACTAAAGATTACGAAACGTTGTGTGATTTTTTACCCGAGTCTTTGAGTTTTAATAATTTGGTGACAAATCACCCAAGTTGGTCTGGGTCTGAAATGATGCAGTTACAAGATACAACTTATCGCGTGAGAATAGAGCCGTTTTTTAACGAGATAGGTGAAAAAGAAGGCTTTATTCTTGTTTTTCAAGATATAACGGAACATGAGCGACTTGAATCCATGCGAAAGGAATTTGTGGCTAATGTCTCACATGAACTGAAGACTCCTTTGACTAGTATAAAAAGTTATACGGAGACACTTTTAAATGGTGCTGCTGAGGATGTTGAAATTAGAGATCAATTTTTGCAAGTGATTGAAGCGGAAGCTGACCGAATGAGTCGGTTGGTAAGGGACCTCTTGCAACTTTCAAATTATGATGCAAATCGTTTCGATTTTAAGTTTGTTGAGCATGACTGGGTATTACTGATGGAGTTAGTGCTGAAAAAAATGGACTTTCAAATAAAAGAAAAGCGCCATGATGTTAAACTAATAAGTGATTCCAAGGCATTACGCTCATCATTTGATTATGATCGCATGGAGCAAGTGGTTGTAAATTTGGTTTCAAATGCTGTTAAATATACACCTGATGGCGGAAGAATAAGACTTTTTTTAACTGAAGACAGCACTTCTTGTACCCTGAAAGTAATGGACACAGGGGATGGTATTGATCAAGAGCATTTGCATCAGTTATTTGATCGTTTTTATCGTGTAGATAAAGCGAGATCCCGGGATCAAGGTGGAACAGGTTTAGGACTAGCGATAGCAAAGGAAATTATTGAAAGGCATTCTGGTCATATTTCTATTGATAGTGAAGTCGGAAAAGGCACTACGGTAACGATGACAATTCCGAAACTGTAAAGGCACTTTAATTACTGTGTAACTTACCTGTAATAGTAGTAGCGTATAATAGGATTACCTAGATAGTAGGTGTGCAGTAAAATCAATTTTGTGGGAGGTTTGAGTATGTCCAAACGACTGATATTAATGTTTGTGATCATGACTTTGTGTTTAGTCACAACAGTCTTTGCGGCAGAGTCAAATAATGCGCAAGTATCTCCGTATGAGATTATCTCTCCGAAGATTAATGCAAATGGCGATGTGATTAAAGAACAACACTTACTGATTTCATTGCGATTAAATCAAGCAATGGATGCAGTTGTGACTTTAACACTACTTGACGAACCCAAAGTTGTCGTAGCTTCTACAGAAGCCGCTAAAAAGCTGAGACAAATTGCGAGTCAAGCACCATCGCATCAAACATTTGCAGCAAACGAAGCTGGAAGTGCGAACTTGGATCCAATTGCAACTGTGTCTCGTAAGGATGTTCTTGCTGATGAATCAACCCGTGATGTTGTACAAGCTGCTTATTCTGATGCTGGGGTGTCTCTCCAAGAGGCCCACGACGCTTATCAAGTCGCTTATGCTGTTGCGCGAAAAAAAGTGGATGCTGAGCGTTTAGATAAGCTTATCTACCAACGGAAATTGATTCAGAGTAACCTCAAGAGTCTTCATTATGCGAGACAAGAATACGTTAAAAGTGCTGAGATCTATACACAGATTCGCAACAAGTATGAGTTGCTTTATCGTGTGAAAGTGGTTGATAAGACCCCAATTACATTACAAGGCGCATTGCCAATATTCAATTTAACGGTTAAGGATATTCAAACAGGGAAATACGAACTTGTTGTTGAAGATCAAGACACAGGTAAGCGCATTGGTGAACGTGTCGTTTTCGTTATTAAGCATCAAGAAAAGGCTGCAGAAGAAATGATTGAGCGTGTTAAAGATCAAATGATCGACATCTGGAAAACCAACTAAGCGGAGGATTCCATGTCAAAAGAGGCCATTAAATCCTTATTACTTCTTATGCTATGCGGTTTAGCGGGTGTCTTATTAAGAGGTCTCTGGGTGAATGACTTAACAGTCATGAAAAATGTCGATACGGTTTCTGTCGTTCAATCCAAAGAGGACGTTGCTGAATTACTAGCGCCTAAAGCGATTAATGTTAGCTTTGGCGGTGGTAATAGGACAACGTTTTTTTTTGATAAGGACCGTATTTTCAACACCTATAAGCCTGCTTTAAAAGAAGCTTTAATAGCAATAGATATGGCGTCGGAAATTAATTCTGACGTCTATTTTCGCATGCGTCTCAATAAGTCACTTGAGTTCGTCTTACCTTCTCCATTAGCCCGTACAGAGATATTGACTCTACTGGATAATGAAGTACACTCTATAACAAAAGAGCCACTAAAGATAAAAAGCATATTATTCGTTAGTCGCGAAACAAAACGGTTTTACGTCAGTACTGGTGATCAGTATTATGAGTTAACGGTGAAGAACGAGTTGATTGATTGCATAGATATAGTTGATGCACTAATGGCGGATAAGACCCTGCCAATATACGAAAGCATTACTAGTCTTTTTGGACTTGATACTTTAAAAGCCGAACAAAATAATCAGCCGATTAATGACGTACTTGTACCAAAGTTTTCAATGCCATTAATCGCTCCCATAAAAATCAATAAAGAATTAAACGCAAATCAAGTCGAAGAAATCAGAACACTTGCCAAAAACGTCTTTGGTTCAAGATTAAACTTTGTACAGGAAGCACTGGATGTTAATCAAGGTTTAATATTACTATATGGCTATGGTGATCGAGCATTAAGAGTTTCACAAGATGGTATACTTGAATATACCGAACGCATAGATGACCAAAATAAGTATGAAAGAAATTTTTTGAAGAGTATTAATGTGGCACTAAATAAAATTAATCAGTTAGGTGGACAAATTGACCAACTTTTTTTAGCGAATTCCGAGCCCATTGAAAAAGGAGAATCTAAAGGGTACAGATTTACTTTTAATTATCGAATCGGTGATTATCAAGTGGTCAGTGGGAATAATGTCTCCAGTGTGATGGTTGAAGTGTATGGGGATAAAGTATTCTTATTAAAGAGGAATATTGTTCATTTCCAGACGATTTTGTCAATGTCAACTGAACAAACCAATATGGCACTTGATGACCAGCAATTCTTTAAAATGTTTAACAGTCATTATGATGCTATTTATAACCGCTATTTAGAAGTCAATAAGATTAAACCAGATTCAATGACAAAAGCTGCAGTTTTTGAACAGCTTGTTTACAGTATCAGCGATATGCATATTGTTTATTTTATTGGTGATGATGGTGTACTATCGCCAGCGCTATCACTGACAGTTGATGGGGAAATGTACTATATCGATTTTTATACGAATAATTTAATTAATTTTAAATGAGGTGATCTATGGAATGGTCAAAGACTAAAACGATACTGATCATCGCTCTGCTAATTACAAATCTTATCATCGGTTATTTTGTCTTGCAAGAGTATTGGACATCAAGTCGAGGGGATTACCATGAGCTAGAATCGGATATGGTAGCAATCCTAAAAACAAATCATATTGATGTGAGTCAATTGCCAAACGAGTTAAAGGGGGAGATGCCCTCGCTTTATGCTGCTTATAATCCCTATAAACTGAATGTACTTGCAGATGAATTGCTTCAAAAGGATTATAAACAAAGTGCAAATACCTTTCAGGATTCTGACTATGAGCTTTCACTAAAAGATCCATATACCCTAAGTCTTGTCTGGCGTAGACCAGTACATTTAATGAACAATGGCGAAAGCGAACAATCAAGTAAAGATAAAGAAATAGAAGCGGATAAATTGGTAAGCGCCTGGGTTATGAAACATTTCGGAATTGAGAAAGATTTTCAACTTGCCAATACGGTTTATACTGATGATGGAATTTTACTGAATTATACACAACTATATGACACTTTTTTTATAGATGACAGTTATATGAGCGCTTTAGTCAATGGTGATCGCATAATTCGATTTGAACGAAAGTGGTTTAATTTTGAAGTCAGATCTACATCGACCATTAAAATTGCACCCTTTGCAGTTGCCCTATATCGCTTAATGGATGAAGTCTATGCCGTGCATTCAACAGTTAAATTGATTGAAATGACAGAAGTTAGCCTTGGCTATCGCTTAGAAGGTAGCGCATTTAATACAGATATTCAAGCAGGTGAAATATCACCATATTTTAAGTTCAAAGCCACTAATGGTCGAACCTATATGGTAGAAGCTTTGTGGGCAGAATAAGACATAGAAGGGGTACAGGTTATGGGACTTGAATTTTGTTCACTGGCAAGTGGCAGTAGTGGTAACTGTCAATACATTCGTAGTCGCAAGGCTAAGATACTCTTAGATGCAGGTCTAAGTGGCAAATATATCATTAATGGACTAGATCACCTTGATGTGATGGGGGATGACTTAGATGGGGTTTTAATAACCCATGAACACAGCGACCATATAAAAGGCATAGGTGTTATTCACCGTAAGTTTGGTCTTAATATTTATGTTCATGCCCTGACATGGGAAGCCATTAAAGATAAATTGGGAAAGATAGATTCAAAAAAAATTATACTTTTAAATGACGAATCACCATTTGAGATAAAAGACATTATTATACAGCCACATGCCATATCCCATGACGCTGTAGCCCCTCTAGGTTATAGCTTTATGACTGACACAGCAAAAATATCAGTGGTCACAGATCTAGGTTGTGTATCAGAAGCCCTGCTAAATGGCATTAAGGATAGCCATTTGCTGATGTTAGAGGCAAATCATAATGTTGAGATGCTTATGACTGGTTCTTATCCTTATCCGCTTAAACGGCGAGTGGCAAGCGATTATGGTCATCTGTCAAATGAGGATTGTGCGAGAACAGTGATCGAGGGAATTAAAAATGGCAGAGTAGGCAGTGTCCTTTTAGGACATTTATCACGAGAGAATAACACCCCTGACCTGGCTTATGAAACCGTTAAAAGTATGATGAGTGAAGAGGGTATGATTGTGGGTGAGGATGTTCAGTTGGAGCTGACTTACAGGGACCGTATGGGCACCTGCTTTCAAGTGGGCCGCTCAGTGAGATATTAGAGGAAAATGGAGATTAACAGCCATGCAAGTCACGATTATATCGGTTGGAAAAATTAAAGAATCATTTTATGCCGATGCTATTGGCGAGTATGTGAAACGATTAAGCAAGTACTGCAAATTGACACAAGTTGAAGTGGCTGACGAGAAAGCACCAGAGCAATTATCCGACCTACAAATGGAGCAGATCAAGGATAAAGAAGCTGAGCGTATTCTGTCAAAAGTGAAGGAGACCGATTATGTCATAACCCTTGAAATAGAAGGAAAGTTGTTAACATCGGAAGCCTTTTCAAAACACATTGAGTTATTAGGAATAACCGGAAAATCCAGTGTGACCATGATTATTGGTGGTAGCTTGGGTCTGTCAACAACCGTTAAAAAGCGCAGCGACTTTGCCTTAAGCTTTAGTCAGATGACATTTCCTCATCAGCTTATGAAGGTCATCTTACTGGAGCAGGTTTATAGGGCTTTTAGGATAATGAAGAATGAACCCTACCACAAATAAGTGGTTTTTCGTTTAGCTTTAGTTATATAAAACTAATACGAAGTAAATTAAATCCTGCAACGGTGATTTTTGAGGAGGTTTTATAATGAATCTTTCAAAGTATAGAATCGGAAAGTCTATTTTACTTATCATGTTAGCAATGATAATGATTTTAAGCGGTGCCTCATTTGCAACGGTTTCAAAATCATCGGTAGCTTCAATACAACCACAAACACTGGAAGTGGAACACTTAAAAGCTTACGCACTCCCCAAAACAGTGGTTGCAACGATGAAAGATAAAACTCAAAAATCGGTTTCTGTTTTGTGGTCGCCTAGCAAAGTTGATACAAGCAAAATCGGTAATTTTACATACAAAGGATCTGTAAAAGGTACAACTTTAAAAGCAATCATGACAATCAAAGTGGTACCGGGTATTCTGTCTGTTGAAAAACTAACAGCAACCATTGGTGTGAATGGGGTTGTCCTTTTACCTCAAAAGGTCAAGGTGATTCTAAAGAATAATAAAACAGAAGAAAGAATTGTGAAATGGTCTTCATCATATGTTGATACGAGTAAAGTTGGGACTATAATTACATCGGGAACAATCAATGGTTCTAGTTTAATTGTTCAGCACACCTCCAATATTATAAAGAATTTTACTGAAGTTGAAAATCTCAGTGTTTCACTAAAGGTGAAAGACAGTTTTTCACTTCCAAAGGAAGTCTTCGGAACTGGTAATAAGGGAGAAGTTGGCTATACCCCTGTTCGTTGGTTAGTGGACAATCTAAAGATAGATACTTCTGTATCTGGAACATTCAACATACAAGGTCTGGCAATTGGTTATGACCAAAAGGTAAATGCAGTTATTACAATAAAAGCGGTGATAGAGTCGATTGAAAATAAGAATTTCACTTTATTCGCTAATGATATTTACAGTATACCAAAGGAAGTACCAGTCATGATGAATGATGGATCGACTAAATCGATGGCAGTGGTATGGGTCACCCCCCTGCCAAATCTAAAAGTCAGGGGCTCATATGAGATTGTTGGAAATGTAGACGAGTTTCCAACACCAGTGAAGTATACTTACAAGGTAAAATCAGATTTCTTTACACTACAGAAATCAATCAATTTCACGCAATGGGGCTATATCCCAATTGTATTTTCAAAAGAACTTAGCAAAATTCAAGATCCTAGTAAAGTTATCTTGAAAGACAGTGCTGGTGTTCAAATAGTCATTAGTAAACTCGTTGAAGGTGCAACAGATAAGAAATCCCTTCTGATTATCCCTTCCAGACCCCTTCAAAAGGGATTAAACTATTCACTCATCATACCAGTAGATGCCATTACATCTGTGAATGGTGATACAAACGATGAAGAATTTGTGTTTAATCTAAACTATTAATGGTGAGGCATGATGAAAACAGATGACAATATGCCCAACATTGTTCTACAGGAGAAAGACATTTATAAAGCCATCTTTGAAAGTGCCTATCAACTGATGAATGAATCTGTCATCGAAGGCAATTGTGGTGAGCTATGTGGCTTTCACTGCTGTAGGCATAGTGATCCTGGTGGTGAGAAACTGGGCATGTATTTGCTACCCCTTGAGTTTGAATACATCCAAAGTGACGTCGTGAAAGATTTTACGGTCCATAGAAGCGTTTTTTACGATATGCCTCCTAAGATCAAACAGATGTATTATATTTACTGCAATGAAGAACAAGGTTGCTTTAGGGATTTTAGGCCGATTCAGTGTCGTACGTACCCCTTTGAGCCCCATATAGAAAATGGTCAATTATCACTGGTCATTGAAAAAGAGCAAATCCATGGGTGTCCATTATTAGAGATGACAGACCAGTGGCGTCAGTCATTTATTGATGGCATTTATATGGGGTGGCAAGAATTAATAAAAATCCCGATAATCAAGTATTATGTTGTCTACTTTTCCAATGAAAGACTAGAGCAAGATAATATTTTGAAGCGCTATCAAATGGACAGCTGGAATGAGAAGTAAAAAGAATGGACAGCTGAGAATAAGCAGTCAGAAAAAAAGCGTCAAGATTCAAGAGTTGGGTAAATAACAGTTAACATAGCAACAGAGTCCATCGCATTAGTGATTTGAAAGGAAATAAAATGACAAGACAAACTCTCATTAAACGTAAATGGTTCAAGGTGGTATTGGTTTTGTTATTCATATTAGTCATTTTGGTGGCATTGGGGGCTAAGTGGCTTGACGTTAAGACTTACAAGCCAACGGCCCTTGCACTTGAGATGGCGAGTCAAGAAAATGTTGTGGACAGAGGAAGTTACTATCACTTTAAGACTGAATCCAAGGCAAAGGGTGCCATTGTATTTTATCAAGGTGGACTTGTGGCTACCCAAAGTTATGCACCCCTGGCACAGCAATTGACCATTGAAGGCTTCGAGGTTTTTCTACCCAAAATGCCTTTGAATTTGGCGATTATTAATACCAAGGCTATTGATCGGATTCGTACTGAAAATCCAAATTCGGGGCCATGGTATCTTGGCGGTCACTCATTGGGTGGTGCCAGCGCAGTGCTCTATCTTGCAAAAGAAGGCGCTGATATTGATGGACTGTTCTTGCTTGGCGCATATGGCACCAAAGACACGGATTTGAGCAAGGTAAAGTACCCTGTGATTTCAATAACTGGGAGTCAGGATAAAGTGCTTAATTGGGCGAATTTTGAATCTCTAAAGGCGAAACTGCCACCAACTACAACCTATGTCAGTATTGAAGGTGGCAATCATTCTGGTTTTGGTAGCTATGGCCATCAAAAGGGTGATGGCGAGGCCTCAATTTCTGAGAATGACCAGTTGTTGCAGATTGTAAAGCTATTAACAGATGAATTCAAGTAATAAGTACTTAAAAAGAAACTTGAATTGCAAAATGTTATCTGAAACTACTTGAGTACCATAATCATTATTTCCAGCACCTCACATATAAAGAGAGCAAAGGGGGAAGTAGCTATGAATCCATTTATGAAAGCAGCTATCGAAGAGGCCAATAAAGGACTGGCGGCCCGTGATGGGGGTCCTTTTGGTGCTGTGATTGTTAGAAATGGCGTCATTATTGCTCGGGGCCATAACGAGGTTGTTTCTTCTCATGATCCAACTGCACATGCAGAGATTGTAGCTCTGCGCCGTGCTTCTCGTGATCGCGAAACCTTTGATCTGTCTGATTGTGAAATCTACAGTACCTGTGAACCCTGCCCCATGTGTTATGCAGCCATTCACTGGGCAAAAATTAAGTCTTTGACATATGGTGCAACTCGCCAAGATGCCGCAGATATTGGATTTGATGATGCTTTTTTGTATGAGATTTTAGAGGGAAGTGCCGTGGATGACGGGTTTATAAAAACCCAAGAAGACAGAGATGCTTGTTTAGAGTCGTTTAAGGTCTTTGAAAATGATTCTGAAAGGACACTTTATTAATGCTTCTGTGGTAATCAATAAAATTTGAATCAAGCCAACCTTGGAGATTAATTAAAAAAACGCGGATTAAACGTGTTTTTTTTTGCGTTCACCTATGGTGTAAAAGAGAGTATAATGGCATAAGAAAGAGTATAATGACAGAAGAGATAGTATAATGACATATGAAAACATAAGCAGTGAGAAAGAGCGACAAGGAGAATGACATGAAAGTTGTTTTATATATTTATGATGACGTGCCACTATCAGATTTTGTGGTGCCCTACGAGTTACTACGTGGAATCGAAGGTGTTGTGGTGGAAGTGGTCTCTCAAGAGGTGGGTGCGGTAAAAGTAGGAGGACAAGCCCTGTCGGTGGTCACAAAACATGCTTTGTGTGATGTTTCAGATGCTGATGTGTTGTGGGTTTGTGGCGGTCGATTTGGTGTTGGTGCCCAGTGCGATAACCCTGATGTCAAGCATCACCTTTACCGTTTAAGCCAGAGTGCTACAGCGGTTGTCGGAGTTGCCAGTGGGGCTTTACTATTGGCGGAAGCAGGTGTTTTAAAAGACGTTAAAGGCACTGGCTTTTTCGAACACCGTCGGCAATTGAAGAAACTGGGTGTTCAATTAGAAAAACAAGCAGTGGTATTGGATGGTAAGATCATAACAGCAGATAGTCATGGACACACTTTTGCCTTAACTTTTTCTTTGGTGCAGCTTTTGTTTGATGATGGACGCAGTGAGGCGTTAAAAGAGGCTTTTAATTATATTCCTGAATATCTTTTTAGTGAAAAACAATTGCCCCATGTAGGTTATAAGGCGAATCAACTTCATCAAGTGCTATGTACACCTGAAAAGCGGCAGTTTAAACAGCTCAGTGCCAGTAAAAAATCGGTTCAAAAGCATAGCTATGATGTGACGTTCTATCTATTTGATGAGATGCGGGCATTGGATTTTGCAGTGATTTACGATATGATGCGTCGTTTTCCAAGCACGAAAATCAACTGTGTAGCAGATCGAAGAGGTCTGATAGCCATTGAAGGCAATGGTTTTTCTATTCAAGCTCCCCGAGCCATTCAAGAGATTACCAAGACTAATTTTATGGTGATTGGGGGCGGGGAGAATGGTGTGATTACAGAGGTGACCCATGCTTATTTAATGCATTGGCTTTTGAAAATTTGCCCGACAGCAGAACGGATTTTAACCATAGCAGATGGCGTCCGTTATTTAGGCGTTTCTGGTATTTTAACAGAATATGAATCTTATATGGATATGAGTCAACCACTGACAACCTGTAAATTTATGATGGCCCCCTGCTTGACAATGGCCATGGATGCAGTTTTAGAACTTGCCCAGAAGCATCACGGAGACAAGTTTGCAAAAGCCCTTCAGCGGTTTGTGGCATATGGCTATAAGCACTAAGATCTTAATCAATGTCAATAAAGTGATTCGATGACAATCAACGAGAATGAAAAGGAGATTTGATATGACACCAGTGATCAGTGAGCGAATCCATGCTCTAGAGAAGTCTTTAACTGAAAATCCTGATGCTCTGATGGATTTACTAGATGAAATTAAAGCTCAGGGAACCCCTTTAGTTGAGGTGATCCCAGGCTATAATCGCTTTGTTTGGGTAACGCACTTTTATTATACCGATCAAGAGATTGATAATGTAGTTGTATACGAAACCCATATGCCATTTAATGAGGAACGAGCGGTGCTTGAGCCTATCGCCGATACTGGACTTTATGCCAAGACCACCATCGTCCCCTTTGATCAAAGAGTTTACTATGGTTTTAGCATCAACGATTCTTTGGAAGTGAATTGTTCAAAGCGACAGGGGCAAATCATTTCAGATCCCTTTAATCATTTTGCTGATGAAATGGTTGCAGATTTAGTGTTATCCATGGTCCAAACACCACAAAAGGTCACCACTGAAGAGCGAGAACATTCAATAGTAGAGGTCTAGAAACGTCAATGAAAAAAACAAATGCCATGCGAGCCCTGGAGGCTCTAAAAATTCCTTATGCAGTTTTGAATTACGATAGCTCAGATGGTCAAATTGATGGTATTTCAGTGGCATTAAAAATAAAGCAACCTGTAGCCCTTGTCTATAAAACCCTGCTGACTTTAGGGCAATCCGGACAAGTCTATGTCATGGTTATTCCTGTGGCTATGGAATTGGATTTGAAAAAAGCTGCTCGGGCAGTTGGAGAGAAAAGTGTTCACATGCTACCGGTAAAAGATATTACCCTAGTTTCAGGATATATACGAGGAGGCTGTTCACCTTTGGCCATGAAAAAGCGCTACAAGACAGTGCTTGACGAGAGTGCGACCCTCTTAAAAGAAATCATAGTGAGCGCAGGTCAAATTGGCCTTCAAATCATGCTGACACCACAACATCTGTTGACGGCAAGTGGTGCAACCATTGCAGACCTGGTCCTCCATGAGGGAGGAGAATCATGAAATCATTCATATCGCCCTCGCAGGCTAGATCAAATCAACTTAAGAGCCCCAAAAACCAGTCGAATCAAGATTTTAAAGGGACAGCTATTTTGGTAGTGAGTCATGGTACAACTCATTCAGAGGCCCTAACCAGTGGCATTGTCAATGTTGAACAAACAATCAGCAATGACTTACCACACATTCCCGTCTTTCGTGCATTCACCTCCCAGATGGTGATTGATAGGTTAAAAAAGCGAGACGAGGTTGTCATTGATAAACCCGATGAAGCCATCAAGCACTTGATTGAGATGGGATTTTCTCATATTGTGGTTCAACCACTACATATGATTCCAGGGTTTGAATTTGAAAAATTACGTCGTTCAGTAGTGATGGCAGCCCATAACCGCTCAATACACATGCAACTAGGCAGACCACTGCTACAAAATCACCGTGATTATTTAGAGGTAATTGATGCTTTGAAAAACCAGATTCCACCAGAAGTTTCTATGCAAGGTGTTTTGTGGATGGGCCATGGAACCACTCATTCTGCCAATAGTTCGTATGTCCTATTAGAACGTCTATGGCGGGAGACTAGAAAAGACATTTATATCGCCAATATAGACGGGTATCCAGAGCTTGACCTAGTGATTGAGACCCTAAAGCAGGAGTTTCATAAAATTGTTGTCATGCCTTTGATGCTTGTGGCAGGAAATCATGCTATCAATGATATGGCAAGTGATCGTGAAAACTCTTTTAAATCAAAACTAGAGGCACAGGGCATTGAAGTGTTATGCCTTGTAAAAGGACTAGGTGCTTGCCCTGAAATTGCAGCCCTTTTTTCAAACCGTGTAAAAGAAATGATATCACTGTCTATAAAGTAGTATTTGGGGTATTCATTGAATAGCACGGTACTGTTAGGGGTGAGTTTGATGAAAATTAAGCGATTTTTTAAACTCAATGATTTAATATCAGGTCTATTAATGATTCTTTTGATAGGTGTTATTGTGTTATCCACTTACGTGACCAAAAGAACCCAAGATAGCATAGATACAATTACCCAACGAACCGTTCAGGATGCGGGTAAAATTGTGGTGGGGCACATTAATAGTTACTTTGATCCTTTAGTACTTTACAATAAAGTAGCGATGGAGAGTTGGGACCCGAATAGAGATTTTATGACCCAAGCCCTTGAAAAGGAGGGCTTTGCTCGTCGTTTAGTGGCACATTACCCCCATATTGAAAGCTTGCAGTATGGTGATCAGAATGGTAATTTTGTCATGTATCGAAAAGACAACCAGGGTAATATCAATACTAAGATTGTGTTTCCCGATGTCTTGACACCTAAAGATAAGGCTAAGCCACGGGTTATCTGGCGCTATTTTAAAGATGATTTAATGACTTCTGAGGTAATCATTGATGGTGTAGACTATGATCCAAGGACAAGACCATGGTACATTGGGGCTAAAGATATTGATGCTCTTTATATGACTGAACCCTATCAGTTTTTTACTGGAGGGGCACTGGGAATCACTGCTGCACATAGGCTGTATAGCAATCAAAATTTCTATGGTGTCTATAGTTTTGACGTGCGATTAGATAATTTAATCAGTTATGTTAACACATTGGACCTAACTGTACGGGGTGAGACGTTCTTAGTAACAGAAAATCAAACTGTGATTGGAAAGTTTGAAGTGCCTTTAAGCACTGAGTTGGTTTCAGGTGTTCTTGAGCCACTTCCAGCTGAATATCTTCAAATCATAAAAGATAAACGGTTTGGTGAAGCGATTCCTATTAAAATAGGGGCAAACCAATCACTGGTGGTTTTTCATCCAATTCTGTCTGATTTTTCGACGGTATGGCATGTGGGTTTACGGATTGATGAGTCCCTTCTCAATCAATCTTATCGACTAAATGCCCGATTATCACAGGTCCTCAGCGTTCTTTTAATCATACTGACTTCCCTCTTATTGTTTTATCGCCATAGGCAAAGTGCAACACATCAATACTTGGATGATTTAGCCAGACATGATCAACTGACAGGCCTTTTAAATCGCCATTCCTTTGAAGCTCTTAGTGAGCTACTGATGAAACGCTACCAAGAGCAGGGGGATATTTTTTCAATTCTAATTGGAGATATTGACAATTTCAAGCGGCTGAATGACACCTTTGGTCATGGGGTAGGGGATGAGGTTTTAGTGGCCTTGGCAGATGTTTTTTCACATCATATTCGTGAAACAGATTTTGCCTGCCGATGGGGTGGGGAAGAGTTTTTAATCGTGTTACCGAATTTGAATCAAGAAGCTGCTAAAAAGGTGGCTCAAAGTCTTCTAAGAAGAATCGAGTTTCAGCAGCTTTCAACCCAAGTTGGGGTTATATCCATCACCATGAGTTTTGGCCTAGCTACCGTTAGCGCAGAAGAAACCATGGTTTCCTTAATCAACAGGGCAGATAGTTATCTGTATCAAGCAAAAGCCAAAGGCCGCAACTGCGTGGTTGGCCAAAATGATGATTGAGACCAGAGGAATAGACGTCGATTTATCTTAATAGAGACACAAAAAAAGGCACTTCCTATGTTAATTTCTACAGGTAGTGTCTTTTTTATGTTAATAAGACGACACAGGGGGTGAGTCATCTAGATTAATGCGACTTTAATTGAGTATCTTGAAAGGGATCTTTGATGAGCCATGTTTCCTTTTCTGATTTTCTGAGTTTTGATTCTATCAGTTCAAGAAACTCCTTTTGCATTTCGGTGAGTTCTTCAGCTTTTGAAAGTTCTTTAGCTTCAGAAAGATCTGTGGCTTTTGTGAGATCGTTGATATCACTGGATTCTTTGAGATTCGAATCTTCTTTCATAACCAAGACCTCCTTTTTTATAAGAATACCCACAAAATTAAATTCAAATCAAGGAAAATAGAACCGATGAGGATGATTATCGTTGTTGACAAAACGCACCTTCTACAGTTAATATAATGGTAGAGTTATATCTGACTATTTTACTAGGGTATTAATGAACATACAGCATACTGAGGAGGCAACATGTCAAAATCAATTATGGTCGTAAGGGACCTTCAGTCCCATGTTGAAGGGAAACAAATTTTAAAGGGTGTGAATCTTACCATCAATCCAGGAGAGATTCACGTGATTATGGGACCCAATGGGGCAGGCAAGTCAACCCTTGCCAATGTTTTAATGGGTCATCCAGCCCATCAGGTCACCGGTGGGGATGTGCAGTTTAACCAGAAGGATCTCCTTGAGATGTCAGTGGATGAAAGGGCAAGGGAAGGTCTATTTATGTCCTTTCAATACCCAGAAGAAGTGCCTGGAGTGACGGTGGTGAATTTTTTAAGAACGGCTAAAGCTCAGATTACAGGTGAAACACCTTCGTTTTTTGAAATCAACTCGGATATTATGGAGAACTTAGGGGATCTGAACATGAGTGAAGCTTACTTAGAGCGTTATCTCAACCAAGGTTTTTCAGGTGGCGAAAAAAAGAAAAATGAGATTCTTCAAATGGCGGTTTTACAACCAAAATTGGCTATTCTCGATGAAACGGATTCGGGCCTCGACGTAGATGCCATTAAGGATGTTTACGAGAAGATTCAAAAGCTCTCGACCCCTGACAATGCCATCGTGGTGATTACCCATTACAATAAGATCTTGCAGTATATTAAACCTGATGTCATTCATGTTCTAGTGGATGGGAAAATCGTGAAGAGTGGTGACTTATCACTGGCAAATGCCATTGAAGCCCAAGGCTATGATGACTATAAAGAGGGTAATGTTTATGGCGACTAAAACCTATATTTCTGATATTGATCGGGGTTTATATGATATTGTGAACACTGAGAACCACCGTTTTGTGGCGGATAAAGGGCTCACAGATGAGATTATCAGAAGCATTTCGGCAGAAAAGAATGAACCGGAGTGGATGCTCAAGTTTAGGCTTAAATCCCTTGAGATTTATAAGTCTAAGCCTGTTCCAACTTGGGGGGCTGATTTATCGGATTTAGATGTAGAGAATATTGTCCATTATGTCAGACCCAATACTGAAATGGCAAGGTCTTGGGATGATGTGCCTGATGACATCAAACAGACATTTGAACGCCTAGGGATACCCCAAGCTGAGCGAGAATCCCTAGCGGGGGTTGGGGCCCAGTATGACTCGGAAGTAGTTTATCATTCCATGCAGGAGAGTCTAAAGGCCCAGGGGGTAATTTACACGGATATGGATTCTGCCGTGAAAGACCACGAAGCCATTGTGAAGCAGTATTTTATGAGCTTAATTACCAACCGGGATCATAAGTTTTCGGCCCTTCACGGGGCGGTTTGGTCCGGTGGGTCTTTTGTGTATGTGCCAAAAGGGGTCAAGATTGAGAAGCCCCTCCAGTCGTATTTCAGACTCAATGCTAAAGGTGCTGGGCAATTTGAGCATACGCTGATTGTGGTGGAAGAAGGTGCTGAACTCCACTTTATTGAAGGTTGCTCTGCACCTAAGTATGGTGTTCAGAATCTGCATGCGGGGGCCGTTGAGCTATTTGTTAAAAAAGGGGCTAAACTGAGGTACTCCACCATTGAGAACTGGTCTAGAAACATGTATAACCTTAACACTAAACGGTGCGCCGTGGATGCCCATGGGCGCATTGAGTGGGTTTCAGGCTCTTTTGGTTCTAGGGTGTCCATGCTTTACCCAATGAGTATTCTAAGGGGAGAGTATGCCTCAAGCGAATTTACAGGCATCACCTTTGCTGCTCAGGGTCAGTACCTGGATACGGGTACAAAAGTGGTCCATGCAGCCCCTTATACCACTTCAATTGTCAATTCAAAGTCCATTTCAAAAAGCGGCGGTCATGCATTTTACAGGGGTCTTTTAAAGGTCACCCCAGGTGCCCATCACGTTAAATCTACTGTGAATTGCGAGTCCTTGATGTTAGATTCTGAGTCTAGGTCTGATACCTTGCCGATTATAGAAGTGATGAATGACAAGGTGGATATTGGCCACGAGGCAAAAATTGGTCGCATCAGTGATGACACGATCTTTTACCTCATGAGCCGGGGTATACCAGAAGGTGAAGCCAAGGCCATGATTGTCCGTGGTTTTGTAGAACCCATCACAAAAGAGTTGCCCCTCGAGTACGCCGTAGAGCTCAACAACCTAATCGGCCTAGAACTTGAAGGCACCATTGGCTAACTGACCACAAAGATTAGGAGAATCCCATGATAAATCAAGTACATGCCCTGCCAAGAAACATTGAGGGCTTAAAACAATATACATTAGAGCAACCGCAACCTGTATGGAAACGGGTGACATTACCCGAAAATTTATTTGAAAGACCAGTTGAGTCATCGGTTCAAGTGGTTGTAGATGAAGGTAAAGATCATGATTTAAGTGAGTCTGGTGAATTAACAGGCTACTATGTTTTGACCCCTGAAGATTTGGAAAACCACAGGAACTTACCCATTAACCAAGAAACCCTTCAGCAGCTGTGGTTTCTAAATGACAATGGTCAAAAGGGCATGGGAAATGAGTTTACAAGCTTTGCAATTAGCGAGTTTAACGTAGGTGGCCTAGCCTATGCTAAGGCAAGGGAAACCAAGCGCATCAAGATTGGACACCTATTAGATGGTGGCGCCACGGTGGCCCATTACTTGGTGTATGCCGAGGCTGGTGCCAATCTAGAGGTGGTCTTGGATTTTTATGAGGAAGATGAAGAAATCAGGCAAGAAGGAGCAAGTGAAAAAGGAGAAGAGGGGGACAGAGTAGGAGGAGAAGGAAAAGGTGAAAGCGAAATAGATAAAGGACAAGGACAAGAGAAGGACAGCGTAGACCTTGCAAATGCCAGTGTGTCAACGCTTTACACGCAGATTTCTGTGTTGGCAAAGGCAGGGGCAACCGTCAAAGTCACCAATTTGCAAAGACTTGGTGAGACCAGCAGGAGTTTCCAAAGTATCACCACACTTGCGGAAGAAGGCGCAAGTGTGACGGTTGGCGATTTACAGTTAGGGGGCGCCCTCAAAGCGTCAAGTGTTCACCAGCGGTTGAATGGGCGCCATGCGGATGTAAAAACATACGGACTTTATTATGGTGCACCAGATTCTCAAACCGATATCTCTTACACCCTGAATCATGGGGCAAAAAAGACAACAGGACACATTTTAGCCAAAGGTGCACTGGACCATAACTCTAAAAAGGTGTTCCGTGGGAATTTGATGTTTGACCAGGGGGCCAGCGCCTCCGTTGGCAAACAGGAAGAATTCGTGATGCTCCTTAGTGAGAAACTGCAGTCAGACTCTATACCAGGGCTCTTTTGTAAAGAAGATGACGTTATCGGCGAGCACGCCGCCAGCGTGGGCCAGGTGGATGGCGGCAAGCTCTTTTACCTCATGAGCCGTGGCTTCAGTGAGGCGGCAGCCCGCAAGCTCCTGATCCGGGCAGCCTATGAGGCTGTGCTCATTAAGCTAGAGGAACCCGAGGTAGCAGCCGCCGTCAGCCAACTGCTGGATCGGCGCTTGGACCCTGAATCCCAAGTCGTGGACTTATACCCTAAAACCAACGAAGGGCAGCTTGGCGCATGAGAGCCCAGTTTGCAAGCCTAAATCCCGCACCGGGGACACGCCCATCTTCATCATCAGCCCCCATTGGCACTGTATCATCTGCTTCAGGTCCTGCATTTGCACCTGATGGTGCCTTGGCCTCTACCTCTGCACCCGGTCTTTTCTATTCGGTTGCACCAACACCATCAGCCGCTTCTCCCCTCGAATCCCCTCTTTTGACACCACCCCTTATCTACCTAGACAGCGCTGCCACCACCCTAAAACCTCAGACAGTGATTGACCGGGTGGCTTATTACTTGGGTTACGAAAATGGGAGCCCCAACAGGGGAGCCCACCGTTTAAGCGTGGTGTCAACACAGCTTTACAATCGTTCAAAAGACAGGGTTAAAAGCTTTTTAAAGGCGCCAGAAGATTGGCATGTGGTCTATACTAAAAACGCCACAGAGAGCCTTAATTTAATCGCACAGAGTCTCCCGGCGGCAGCGTTAGAAGCTGGTGACGAGATAGCCATCACCATCACCGCCCACCACAGCAACATTCTCCCTTGGCAGCGACTTTGCCGGGAGCGGGGGGCAAAGCTAGTGTATCTTTATGTAGATAGCAATGGCCAGATTCTCCCAGATGAACTGTCTAAAATCAACCCACGCACAAGACTTGTCAGCTTCCCCTATGTGGTCAATGCCACAGGAGTGGTCCACCCTGCAAAGTCTTTAATTGATAAAGCAAAGTCAGTAGGCGCTATCAGTGTGGTTGACGGTGCCCAGGCAGTGGGTCATTTAGAGGTGAATCTGACAGACCTTGACCCGGACTTATTTGTGTTTTCAGCCCATAAAGTCTATGCCCCAGCAGGTCTTGGGGTCTTAATCGGTAAACCAGCGGTTTTAGAAACCTTTGAGCCCTTTTTACTGGGTGGGGACATGATTGAGTATGTCACAGAACAAACCGCAACCTTTGCCCCACTCCCACAAAGATTAGAGGCGGGGACTCAAAACGTGGTGGGGGCCGTAGGTTTAATGGCTGCTCTTGATTGGCTTGAAACCATTGGTTTGGATAAGATTATGGCCCACGAAAACCATCTCACCAAACAGCTTTACAAAGCCCTTAAGGAGAGATCGGATATCACCCTATGTAGTCATTTAGATGACTTAGAATTAGGGGCAGCATCTGAACATGGGGCCATCATTAGCTTTAGTGTCAGGGGCGTCCACCCCCACGATGTGGCCAGTATATTGGATTCACAGGGTGTGGCCATCAGAGCAGGGCACCACTGCTGCCAGCCCCTGATGCACTATCAGAAAACCCCATCAACATGCCGTGCCAGCTTTGGCATTTACAATGACGAGGGCGATATAGCAGCACTCTTATCTGCCCTGGATGCTGTAAAGGAGGTATTTGGAAATCATGTTAGCTAATCTGTATTCAGATTTGATTTTAAGTCACAACCAGAAAAGTCCACATAAGGGACAACTCGAAGAAGCAGGCTATGTGGAACGGGGCCACAACCCAAATTGTGGCGACGACTTAACCCTCATGGTTACCTTGAACGACGATGTTATTGCCGAAGCGAAATTTATGGGAACAGGTTGTGCCATCAGCACCGCCAGTATGTCCATCATGATTGGTCTTGTGAAGGGAAAGTCCCTAGAAGATGCAAAATCCCTGGCAGGCCTTTATCTTGGGATGATCAAGGGGGATTGTCTCTCAAAGGAATCCAAGCGTTTATTGCAGGATGCCTTGGCATTTGAAGGGATTCGGGATATGCCCGCTCGGGTAAAATGTGCAACTCTTGGCTGGCACTGCTTGCATGTTGTGGTGTCTCAAGCGGAAGCAGTCCTAGAAACCACGTGATGTGAGAAATGTCTGACAACTTCCCTAGAATGATTGTAGGTGGTATGTTATACTGTTGAAAAGCATATAAGGGGGCTTGTGATGGAAACGTGTCAACAGTTTCGGATTGCGGTGAGGGGTTTTGTAACTAACCCAGAGGGCAAAGTATTGATGCTAAAGCGGAGTAAGCCTGCCAGGGGAGAAATGGGATTTTGGGAACTGCCCGGTGGTGGACTGGATCATGGAGAAGCCCCACAAGAGGCTTTAGCCCGAGAGATCTTTGAAGAAACAGGCCTTAGCGCTGCGATTAAAGAACCCCTATTGGTATGGCACTATTTACGGAGCCCGGACCTTCAAATTATCGGCATGACTTTTAACTGCCAGTATACTTCCGGTGAGGTTTGTTTGTCTCACGAACACGATGATTATATTTGGGTGAAACCAGAGGGGATTTCAGAGCTAAAGGTCTTTCCAGAGCTTCAAGATGAAATTCAGACCCTCTTGCTTGAAAAACGGCTAGGCAGCTTATGATCTGGGAACTGTTCAGTAGCACTTTAACCGTTCTGTTCTTTATCGGCCTTGCCATCATGGCCTATGCCCATTACATTGAACCCCATACCTTAGACGTAACCCATCACCATTTAAAGCACGGACAAACCACCAGATCAAACCTGCGCATTATCCAGATTTCAGACATTCATTTAGGGGATCATATCTCACTGAAGCACTTTGATTTTTTGATTGACCACGTGAATGCCCTGGATCCAGATGTGGTTTTACTCACTGGGGATCTTTTAGATGCTGCAGAGCGGTATAAGTTTTCAGATCAAATTGGAGCTTCTTTGGCCCGTGTTAAAGCCACCTATGGCAAATATGCCATCTATGGCAATCACGAATACAGCGGTGGCGGGGTGGCACAGCTGGCACAAAGTGCTGTTGAAGGAAATTTTGAATTACTGGTTAATCAGATTATCACAGTAAAGCATCCAACCCTTAAGATCTCTATTGGCGGGGCAGACTGCGCCATTTATGGTGAGCGGCGACCGGAGTTTTGTGCTGATTTTAACGAGAACCACTTTAACCTTTTAATGCTCCATCAAGCAGATGCTGTTCATCATTATCATGAGCACCCCATTGACGTGGTCCTATCAGGGCACACCCACGCAGGACAGATTGCCTTTCCTTTTTTAGGTGCTTTGATTTTACCTGAAATGGGCAGGAAGTTTGTTAAGGGCTGGTACGATTTAAAGACCAAGCGGGGCACTCAGCTTTATGTGAATAGAGGATTTGGCATGACCATGCTGCCTTTTAGACTACTGAGTAAACCTGAGATTAGCGTTTTTGATATTTCATGAATGAAACCCTAAAAAAAATCGGGGCATAATCCTAATTCGATGCCTAACCGCGCCTGTTGCGCGGTTTTTTACGGTCTCGAATCAGGATTATGCCCCGATTTGTAAAGGGCTGATGGATGGAAAGATCATAAGGGATGGATTTACTGACGTAAATCAGGGTAAGGATTAAGGGATAAAAGATTAAAAGATTAAAAGGGATGGATTTACTGACGTAAATCGGGTAAGGAATAAGGGATCAAAGGATTAAAGGGATGGATTTACTAACGTAAATCGAAGGTAAGGAATAAGGGATCAAAGGATTGAAGGGATGGATTTACTAACGTAAATCAGGGTAGGGAACAAAGGATGCAAAAAGATTAGAGGTAAAGGGTTATAAAGATTTGTGTGCCTTTCCCGGGTTCGCTGATGATGTTGAAGGTGGACTGGTTTGCGTAAATCAGGGATAGGCGGTTTTTGACGTTGTCTAGGCCTACGCCCCCTAGATTTGGTTGGTTTTGACGTAATGCATCTTGATTGAAGCCAACGCCGTTATCGGTGATACTGATAATGAGGCATTGGCTATTTTTTATGGGGTCAAAATTTAACTTCGCACTGATAGTGACTAAGCCCTTGGTCCCTAGGGGTTTGATGCCGTGATAGATGGCATTTTCAACTAAGGGCTGCAGGAGTATTTTAGGCACTAGAATATCGGATGCATCTGGGTCCAGCTCTAAATTGTAGGTGAGTTTATCGCTGTAGCGTTTGCTTTGAATAAATAGATATTGTCTTGCATGATCAAATTCTTGTGAAAGGGGAATAAAGTCTTCTCCTTGACTCAGTGAAATTCTGAAAAATTTTGAAAGGGACTTGGTAATGGCAATCACGTTGTCGCTATCTTGGAATTCTGCCATCCAAACGATGGTGTCCAGGGTATTGTAAAGAAAGTGGGGATTGATTTGGCTATAAAGGACTTTGATTTCTGACTCTCTTAGGTAGCGTTCTTTTTCTTTGATGTCCTTCATTAAGTGCTGAATATTTGTGGCCATGGCACTAAAGCGATGGCTCAGTTGGTCAATTTCTAGATTGTTGGCAGGTTCAATGGTGACGGTTTCCAAATCAGTGGAAAAAGCCATCATGGCCTTTTGTAGGTTGTTAATGGGCTTTGTGATGGATGAGGCAATGACCACACCGCTACCCAGAACTATCATAAGAAGGATGATGCCAATGGCCATGATAGTTTCGAAGATTTGTCTTCTGGCGACAGCCATTTGATCCAGGGATGACATACCAACTAATAACCAATCGGCATTTTTTAATTGGTAATGATGGGTGAGTTTGTCCATGCCTTTATCATAGCCTGTGCCCATCTCACAGATAAGGATTAGTTTATCCTGTAGGGCCTTAGAATCGAAATAGGCTGGATTTTGGTGGTAGACCAGCTCATTGTTGACGGTTAAAATAAAAGCTTCACCTGTTGCGCCTAGATTCAAATTGTTAAGTTGTTCTTCAATCACTTTGTACGAGAAGTCCAATAAAAACACACCTAAATGCTGACCATTTTCATCGAGTACTTCTTGGCCCACAGAAATGACCCAGGTGCTTTTGTCCATAGTAAAGTCGGTCCGCCGTATTGAGGTCAGTACAGGCATACCCATATTTGCCATGGCTAAGGCATACCAAGGTTCCTTTTCAAGTTGGTCGGTGTGTTTTACAAGTTCAGAGGAGTTAACGGAAGAATGGGAATTTAAAATGGTCTGTATCCGAACCATGATTCTTTGTCTTGCTGCTTGGTCATCACTTTTCAAAAATGCAATGGTATCAGGGTCCTGGGCGACTACCTTTGATAATGTTTTCAAGTTATCAAGGTATTGATCAATCAATCGACCATTGTCATCTACAGAAGAGATGGTCTCACTCAAGGCTTCTTTTAAAAATAAGTCGCTGATGCTGACATATAAAACCGTCCCTAAGAGCGCAACTGCAATTAGGCTGGTTAAAAAGTAATAGGCTGCAATTTGAAAGCGGAGGTATTTAAAAATTCTTGGTTTCCATAGGGGGAACTTGATCATGGGCTTGCCTCACATTTTGCACAAATTGCTTTGGTGACATACCGTATGTTTTTTTGAATCTTGTGCTGAAGTAATTTACATCTTCAAAACCCACTGTTTCAGCGATTTCGTAGATTTTCAGTTGACTGGTCAATAAGAGAAGCTTGGCTCGCTCTAAGCGTTTTTGTAGGACAAAATCCTGAAAGGGTATGCCAAATGTGGTCTTAAAAAGGCTACTCAGGTAACTAGGACTTAGATTGAGCTGTGACGCAAGAGCCGTTAAAGAAAAATAGGGATTGAAAAGTTCTTGGTCTAGCGCAGCTTGTATTTGAGATCGATAGGCCCCATTCATACCTTGTTCAGTAGCCAGAGCATTTTGTTTTAATGCACTGATGACAGTTTCAGATAATGCTTCTCTTTTTACTTCTGTCTCATACTTTTCAATCAGCTTAAAGAGGATATTTGAAATGTCTACTTTGCTAACTGGCTTTAAAACAAATTCATCAACGCCGATACGTAGGGCTGAAACGGCGTAATCAAAGTAATCATAGCCAGTAATCATGGCAATTTTTGTACTGGGATTATGGGATTTTATTCGCTCTGCCAATTCTATGCCATTCATGAGGGGCAAATTGATATCCAGTAAAACCAACTGGGGGCTATGAGCCATATATAGCTCAAGCCCCTGTTGGCCATCTTCTGCTTCATAGTAGTTTCCTATTTTCAAAGATTCAAAATTGATTAAAGTCATCATCCCACGTCTAATTAAGGGTTCGTCTTCAACAATGAGTAATTTGTACATGCTTGACCTCGTTTGGTTTTAGTCCACAAAGGGGATAAATTCATTATACCCCAATTCAGCCATTTGACTTAAGGGTATAAAAAGAATAGAGGCGCTATTGATACAAAATCGCTTGCCACCTAATTCTAGAGGTCCATCTTCAAACACATGACCCAAGTGACTGTCACCACTTCGACTTCTGACTTCAACCCGGACCATGTTAAAACTGGTGTCTTTATCGTATGTGACCACTTCTGGCACGATTGTTTTTGAGAAGCTGGGCCAACCGCAGGCAGAATCAAACTTATCCCGAGAGCTAAACAGGGGTTCACCAGTGGCGACATCAACGTATAGTCCGGATTCATATAAATCCCAATATTCATTGCCAAAGGCTCTTTCTGTTTCACCTAATTGCGTCACACTGTACTGGGCCTCAGTGAGTTTTTTCTTAAGCACTTCATCGGTGGGTTTAGGGTATTTGTTTGGGTCAATAAGGGGCACATAGGCTGAGTCAAGGTTGATATGGCAGTAGCCATTGGGGTTTTTCTTGAGATAGTCTTGGTGGTATTCTTCTGCCGGCCCATAATTTAAAAGCATACTCACTTCAACTTGAATGGGTCTTTCATATTTAAGTTGTTCTTGGTCAATATACGACTCAATCAAAGCAATGTCATTTTTATCGGTAGTATAAATACCTGTTCGATACTGAAGTCCAATATCATTGCCTTGCTGGTTTTCACTGAGGGGATCAATCACTTTAAAATAGTACTTTAGGATAGCTGGCAATCCAATAATGGAAGCATCATAGACTACCCGTACGGTTTCAGCATGACCGGTGTTAAAATAAGAAACGTCCTCATAAGTTGGGTTTTCTGTCTTACCATTTGCATAGCCGGAGGTCACTTCTTTGACACCTTCAATCCTTTCCATGTAGGCTTCCAGTCCCCAAAAACAGCCCCCAGCAAGATAAATCTCTTTGACCAGTTGATTTTTCCATTGGATGGGATCAGTGGTTTTAAGGGTGGCATTGGTCTTAGGGGTATTGGGTACACAAGCGGTTACGAGTGTGACAATTGCCAAGAGAAATACTAAAAACTGGCCCCCTTTGAGAGGGCCTTTTGATTTATTTGAGTGGGTGGACTTATCAAGTTTTTTATTAAACATTGTTTACCTCCGTCATGTGGACAGTTACTCGAACATCTTTTCAATATTTGCCTTGTCTAAATGGCCTGGTTGAACGGATAACAATTGACCATCTTTATCGATAAATGCAGATGTTGGATAGGCACGTACCCCATATACTTTTGAAACATCGCCATTCACATCAAGTAGTACATTTATATTTTTGTATTCCAGTCCTGCAAACCATGTTTTAAAATCTGCTTCGTTTTGCTCCCCATTATAATCAGGTGAAACAATGGTGATTACCTCAAAGCCATTGTCCTCAGCTGAGAGTGCATCCATATCTTCAAGACCTGCTAAGCAAATGGAGCACCAGGAAGCCCAGAATTTAATGTAAACCGGTTTGCCATTAAAGGAAGATAAGGTAACGGTTTCACCTTTTAGATTCATTAAAGCAAAGTCGTGGGGAAGTTCTGATTTCATCATTACTTCAGTTGAATCTTTCGACATATTAGCTGCATCCGTGGAATCAGGCGCAACAGCGACTTCTTTTTTTAGACCAGCGCAACCCATTGCCACCACTGCGATTAAAAAAATACTAAGAACTAGTAAAAGTGAATTTCTTTTCATAAGAGACCTCCAATCTGCTATAGCAGTTTCTCAAACCAAAGTGTAAAAGTTTGAAGTTGTCTGGTAATGATTAAAAAGCCCATAAAGACAATGAGTAAACCACCGATGCGCTTAATGGGTAAAAGGTATTTTTCCAGTGCCCCCATGTGCTTTACAAGTACATTTGAGAGTAAGGCAATGATGATAAAGGGTACAGCTATGCCTAGGGTATATAAAAACATCAGCCATGCCCCGTAGAAAATTTGACTGCTTTGGGCGGCAACCAGTAAGACTGCACCCAGAACAGGTCCAACGCAAGGGGTCCAAGCGAAGCTAAATGTCAAACCGATCCAAAAAGAAGAGAAGTAGCTATGGCCTATAAAAAGTCTGAATTTTGTTGTCATATATCGCTCTAAAAAAGGGATTCTCAGCACATCCATCTGATGAAGCCCCATCAGTATGACGATGGTTCCCATAATCCAGTAAAATGAGTCCAGTTGAAATAATTGCCCAATGGCACCGACCCCAAATCCCAATGTGATAAAGGTAACCCCTAGGCCAAGAACAAAGAAGGCAGTTCTTAGAAAAGTCTCAAGGGGGTTCTTGGAGTAGTCTGTCAGGACACCAATGTAGGCAGGCATTAAAGCGTAGGTACAGGGGGCGAAAAACGAAAGCAGACCAGCAATAAAAACGGTGCTCATGTAAAGGGTCATTTAAATCACTTCCTTCCAAAGGATTATGTTTATTAATCTTATTTATTAATACCATTATAGTCCTATTCGACAGCAATTGATATTAATTCTCATATGGAAAGTCTTTGTTTTCAAACGGTTAATAGTATAAAATTAAAAGTAGCATCATAGAATAGAAAGTAGCATCATGAAATTAAAAGTAGCATCATAATATAATTGAGGAGGCATCATGATGGCAGAAATTAAATTTGAAATCAAAGAGACGATTGGGGTTCTTTCTGAATCGGCAAAGGGATGGTCTAAGGAACTGAGCTTGGTCAGTTGGAATGACAAGCCAGCAAAATTTGATTTAAGGGAATGGGACCCAGCCCATCAAAAGATGGGTAAAGGGATGACCCTTACCTCTGATGAGATCAAAAAACTCCGTGATTTGCTGAATGGATTGGAGCTGTAATCAGCCCTCATGTAACCTGCTTTATGGCAGTCACAGATAAATGCACTTCAAAATGAGGGGACTGATCATATGCATGTAGGAAAGACCAAACAGATTATTTCAGATATAAAGTTGAGAATCAAAACTGGGCAGTGGCACCACGGGTTTGTGATACCTTCTCAAAGAGAGTTAGCCCTTCAGTATGGGGTCAATAGAAGTACCATTGTTGAAGTGATTGAAATATTGAAATGTGACGGTTTACTTGAAACCAGAGGGCGCCAAGGGACTGTGGTCTTAAAGTCAGGGTGGTCTCTGGTTGCCAGTGAAAAAACCCGGCACTGGGGAGAGTCAATTGATTCAGGTTTTTATCAAGCCAATCAACCGACCATTCAGGCCATCAACCGACTTGAGTTTGACTCACGTTACATTCGTTTGGGGACAGGGGAGCTTTCACCTTTACTTTACCCAAAAGATGAAATGGAAGACATTCTATCAACTGTCGGTTCTACAATTCAAAATATGGGTTATGAATGCCCTAAAGGTTCCTTGGATTTGAGACAGGCTGTCAGTGATTATTTAAAAGGTATTGGGATTGAGGCATCTTGTGAAAGCATACTCATTGTATCAGGGTCCCTGCAAGCCCTTCAGCTGATCAGCATCGGACTGATGTCCCCAGACTCTAGGCTCTTTACTGAAAGTCCTTCCTACGTCAAGTCCCTGAATACCTTTCAATCGGTGGGCATTGGTCTTGAGGGGGTGCCTTTAGATCAGGAAGGCATATCCCTGGACCATTTGTTGAAAGCTCTGGTAGCAAGTAATTCTCTGGACAACGTGCTCTACACAATCCCGACATTTCATAACCCCACCGGAAGAGTCATGAGCGAATTACGTAGGAAGGCATTGCTTAAATTTTGCGCTGCTTATGATTTACCCATCATTGAGGATGACGCATATCGGGAGTTGTGGTTGGATACACCACCCCCAAGTCCACTGAAGGCCATGGATGACAGCGGTAATGTTCTTTATTTGGGCACGGTTTCAAAGTCTTTAGCCGCGGGATTTAGAATTGGTTGGGTAGTCGGGCCAGAGTCAGTCATTTCGCGACTTGGAGATATTAAAATGCAGCTAGATTACGGCGCCAGTTCCATTTCACAGGCAATTGTTGCACAGTGCTTGAAGACAGGTTTTTATGCACGAAATCTTATCTCTCTAAGAAAACAACTGAGAGATCGCAGGCAACTAACACTGGATCTCTTGGAAATGCACTATACAAGCATTGCCACTTGGGAACCGCCAATTGGTGGGTTTTATATATGGCTAAAGCTTAAAAGCAGAATTTCATCAAAAATACTCTTTAAAAAAGCCTTGGAAAAAATGATATTGATCAATCCTGGCGATATCTATGATTATGAAAAAAATGACCATTTGCGTATTTCTTATGCCTATGCCAGCGAGGAAGAGCTCAATAGCGCCTTGCCAATATTAGCGGAAATCATAAAAAGTTTGATTTGAAGGACTTACTCAGTTTGGTTTGGTTCCAAATCAAGTTTGGTTGGGTAAAATTTTGAACTTTGGTCCTGTTCCCACATGATTGAATGGTGATATGATGTGTCCATCGAGTTTAAAACAGATTATGGGGTGCTAAAAATGGGACAGTTTCTATTACAGGGTTTTTTAGTTGGCTTAGCTTATGTGGCGCCAATTGGCATGCAAAACGCTTATGTAATCAACTCAGCAACAAAGTTTTCAAAAGCGAAGGCCATACAGGTGGCTTTAATCACGATCTTCTTTGATATTACCTTGGCATTAGCCTGCTTTTTCGGAGTGGGATTGCTGCTGGACCGCTTTATATTTTTAAAGCAGCTCATCATCATTTTTGGTGGCCTAGCCGTTTGTTACATTGGGTTTACCCTGATTAAAAGCAAAACCACAGGGCTAGGGGAATCAAATCTCAAAGTCTCTCTTTGGGCCAATGTGGTGATGTGCTTTACTGTAACCTGGCTGAATCCTCAAGCCCTGATTGACGGCACAATGCTCCTCAGTGGTTTTAAGGCAAGTCTTAAAATCTTTGAAGGGTACTATTTTATCACCGGTGTGGTGCTGGCCTCCACATTATGGTTTATGAGCTTGGTTTTGATTGTATCCCGATTTAAAGATAAGATGACCCCAAAGGTATTGACCATGATCAATCGTGTTTGCGGTGTTGTCATCTTGATCTTTGGTCTTAAAATTTTTATGTCTTTTTTTTACCCCTGATTTCACTGGATACCTTGACCAATCTTCTAATCCATTTATAATGTTGGCCCTGGCAATAAATGCTATAATTAGTATAGCCATATTTCCAGTTGGGGGTAAAATCAAATGCAGTTTAATGCTATCAAAGTCTGGTTAACACAATGCTTCTGGTTTTTCAGCCGTCAAAAAACACCGAGTACCTTGCCAATCAAAAAGACTACCCTAGAAGACATTGAAAGTTTTTATGGCACTCACCCCCTGTCCCCTGAAAGAGGGATAAAGATTGATGCCATTACTTGGAACGACTTAAATATGACCTCGCTCTTTACAAAGCTTGCTAATTGTTATACGTCAGCAGGGCAACATTGGCTATTCGCGGCACTACACCACACCCTTTATCAAAAGGATGATCTTGAAAAGAGGCAAGCCACCTTGAAGGCGCTGACGGACCTTCAAAGCGCCCAACCCAAGAGTTTTAGTCAACTTGAAACCACCCTGTGTCGTATTGGGGCCACAAAAGCCAACACATTAGAACAACTTGACCATCACATAAAAAGCAATACAGGCCTACTGGTACTGGTCAAATGCCTTCGTTATAGCTGGATAAGTGCCATCCTGTACACTGTGATGACCTATACTGCAACTTATTTACCATTTCATCAATTGAGTCTAACGGTCTCCTTACTACTCTCAGGTATCAATATTCTTGTCCACTACGGGATTAGTAGCCGCATCGGAGAACAGATTAAAGCCTTAAGCTACATTAGTTGCCTTTTAGGTAGCGCTTCAAAGATTGAACAGTTGATCAAACCTGTACTACCACTACATAGTAAACAGCTTTTGGGGGTTAGTAAAAATCTTAAGTCCTTGATAAATCAGAGCAAAGGGGCAATGGATTTAGCTGGAGGGATGGTAGAATTTGAGTACTTGAAAATCCTCATGTTATCTAAAACAATTGCTTACCTTAAATCTGCCGGCACCCTACAAGGTAAAGTTGCTGATGTTCATCAGCTCTACTCCCTGATTGGTGAAATTGATGGGCTAATTTCCATTGCGAGATATCATCTTGTAGCACAAAGTGATCATTTGCGTAATGACTTTGCGGCCCTTTGCTATCCAAGTTTTAGTTCTCTGGAAAGCAAAAGGTTGGGAACGACCTCGGGATTACGTGTTGAAGCCATTTATCACCCTTTGTTAGAAAGTCCCGTGTGCAATGATATCGAGTTAAATCAGAGCATCATTATTACTGGTTCAAATATGAGTGGAAAATCAACCTTTCTCCGTGCATTAGCCATCAGCGCCCTTTGTTCACAGACCATTTGTACGGCGTTTGCAAAGCGTTATACCAGTGTACCCTTCAGCATTATTTCTAGTATCAGCCTGAATGACAATGTTAGTGAGGGTAAGAGTTATTATCTTGCTGAGGCCCAGGGGATATTGCGTATGCTACAATCACCAAAACTGCCAGGTGTTCAGAATTTATTTTTTATTGATGAGATTTTTAAGGGCACCAACGCCAACGAAAGGGTTATTGTAGCTTCAGAGATTTTGAATCAGCTCGAGGCTCAAGGAGCACTTGTAGTGGTGACAACACACGATCTACAAATTTTAGAGAACTTAGCTGACTATCAACCCTATTATTTTACGGAAAATGTTACGGATGAAGCTATGACCTTTAGCTATAAGATACATAGTGGCAAGAGCCACACGCAAAATGCCATTAAGATTTTAGCCTATCTGAAATATCCCAAAGAGTTGATTGTACGGATGACTGAGCGGGGGTAGTTGTGTTACAATGATATTGTAAAAAAATAGAAAAAAAGGGGGCATCATTATGAAACTACTAAAAAATAAAAAAACAATCTTACTTGCTCTTGTTGTAACCCTAGCCGCTTTAGCGATGACAGGTTGCATGGCCAATGCAGGGGTTCCACCAGAAAAAGCCGCGGGATTTTTTGCAGGTATTTGGCACGGTTGGATTGCACCATTTGCCTTGATTGTGAGCATTTTTAACGATAACGTGGCCATTTACGAAGTACATAACACCGGATTCTGGTACGACTTTGCCTACTACGGCGCCATCGTCGGTGGCGCAGGCAGCCTGACCTATTCAAGAGGCTCAGCAAGAAGAAAAAGAAACAAGGACTAAGTTTAGTTTGAGCGTACGATAATGACGATTAACTCATACGATTTTGAAGTGATATCTGGATGTACAGACGAGGTTGGCAAAATCATTACATCTGCAATCAAAAACGCTAAATATGTATATGCTTTTAGAACGCATACACATATTTTACAAAATTCTGAGCTGATCAAATGGTTTATGTTGAATGCCAGTGAACAAATAACGGAATTAGTAGTCAACTTCATAACAAAGGATGTAAGGCAAGTTTGTAAATCATTCATAGATCAAGAAATGGTATATAAATTAGAGCTAACACAAGAAAACAAAATTCATTTCATGAATCGGTTCAAAATAGCCACTAGAGATTTAAGAATTGATGTGAAGAAAGAGTTGTCAGACCCTATCTTCGTTGATGATCCAATTTACGATCAATATGATTTCATATTTGCTGCTGATGACAAGCTAATATTATTAACTAGCTTGCATGATTACAATTTTCTGTTATCAAAAGAGGTTGTAGAATTTGAAAATCTAGGGGTAACCTAAAAAGGTAACGAGAAAGCCACTGAGTGTCATCTATACTCAGTGGCTTAAACTATTGATTCTTTGGCGGAAGGATGCTTTTGGGGGAAGATCAACACTTGGAAATCCTATAAATTACTTAAGGTGATTATATTGCTACCTTTCGATTCATAGTATTCAAGCATTTCACCAATTTTCCTTTTATCATAACTCGTAATGCAATCTGATAAGACATTCACACTATAATTTACTTTACGTAAGTTGAAACAGGTGGATTTGACACAAACAGCAGCATCTGCTCCTGTAATGTAGAAATTACATATTTCATTTTTGTTGATGAATTCTGCAAATTCTTCACTGCTTAATGCGTTACTTTTATATTTTGTAAAAACATTTTCAGATACTATTTTCAGGTCTAAAACTAATTCAGCCCCTTTTGTATTGGGTTTGAATGTTCTCGTACCTGCTGATAAATTTTCGTGCCTTATATAAACAACATGAATATAATTATTGACTGCCCAATCAATAGCTTGATTGATATTGTCAATGACCTCCTTGTAATTCTTTGTTATGTCATTTTGAATGTCTATGATTACTAAAGCTGTCTTTTGCATTGGTTATTCTCCTCACTTGTCTTTGTACACTAGGTAGATCCTTACAATGATGATTATATCAAAACTTCCCTGACAACTGCTGTCAGGGAAGTTTTGATATTTTATAGTATTCTACTAAATCTAATACTCGTTCATGCAATTTTTCTTTGCAACTCTTTGGTTCAATAACTTCAATAGCTTTACCATACGGTAGAAGGAAGGGCGCCGCATACTCATGTAGGGCATTGTTTTCTATTAAAAAAACGGCTTGGTTCAGAGTCCTTTCTTTTAAATGAAAAGACATAAACCAATGATTGCATAAGTCATCAAGTGCCTCTGCGCTACCCTTTATGACTAATTGAATCATGGTTGCATTATGACTCATATCAGGCATAAGGCTACTTAAAAAAAACGTTTTAACTGAAAAATTTTTCGGGCGAATAAATGTACTTTCAGTGTGAGCCATTTTGATAATTCGCTCCACTCTGAAAGTCCTTATTTCACCTCTTAAATGACAAAATCCAATAATATACCATTTACCACACCATTGCAATATTCCATAAGGATCAATTTTTCTACATTGCTTCTTCTCTTCTCTTTTAGTCCGGTATTCGATTTCAATAGATCGTTCGTTAGTAATAGAAATTGTTAACGCTTCTAGCAAAACTTTAAGATCTGGATTAATAGGTTGCTTCGCAACTTCAAAACCTTCTATATGACGATTAAGAATACGCTCCTGTTCCTCAGTTGAATACAATCTTAATTTGTCAATGGCACTGCTTAGAGCTTCATTAAACGGATAACCTGAGTCCTTTGCATGAGTGGTTGCGTAGAGAAGTGCCTTTTTTTCTTCAATATCAAAAACCAATGGTGCTTTATGAAAATCATTCATTAAAGAATACCCACCATTATGACCCGAATCTGAAATAATCGGTACACCACTTGTAATAAGCGAATCTATATATCTGTAAACTGTTCGTATATTAAGTTCCAATTTTTCAGCGATTTGCTTAGCTGTTGTCTTTCTGTTCGAACTCAACAGCCATAAGATTGCCAACATATTATCATTTTTAGGCATAATAAAACTTCCTTATTCTTCAAGGTTTAGTTATCCAAAGTGAGCTGAGCCTCTCGAACTTCCATACCTGAATATTTTTATTCCTACTTCATCACATATCTGGTCAATCTGCCGTTACCCATTTTCTTTATCAAATCTTTGGCTAGCATCTCTTTGAGCATATTTACCGCATGTGTCGTTCCTACCCCAAGTACTTCTTCAACATCATAACGAGTTATATCCTTTTGCTTTTCAAACAACTTTAGTATTGGTAAATATTTTTCTTCTACTACGTTTATTTCTTGTGCATGGGTATTGGGTAGAGTCACACGGAATGCACCTTCAACATTTTCAAATTTCGGCTGAACATGTAGTCCTTTATAGCAACTCATGATTTTGCTGATGCCGGTACCATATGCTTCAATCAATTTCATTCTATAAAACAAACTTGCAAGCTTTTCATTTCTTGCCTGTGATGCGCCAAGCATTGCAGCTTCCAAGGACATCCCTGAGACTAGTCCCCCAAGTGAAATGATTTCTAAACGATCTGAATAGAGGTTTATAATGGTGCTGCCACTAAAAGCATATTCTCTATGGACAATCGCATTGAGCAATGCCTCACGTACAGCATCATCCGGATAATCTTTTTCATCTGATCGCAACAATTCATGGAAGGTAGCCTTAGTGCTGTTATAAAAATCAATGGTCTTAAACGCATCAGTAAGCTGATCAAATAATGACCCGGTCAGTTCCTTTCGATCTTTGAATACCAATTTGTCTAGCCCCTGAAAGACAGCAAATTTAATGGAATGCTTGCATTGATCTGAAACCAGTAATCCTAGGTTTGTATAAATATCATCCATAGAAAGGATCCCCAAGTTTCTCATCTGAACTTGTGAGCATTCCAGTTGTCTCAATGCCATTTCTCTATTCAAACTTGCAAAAGTCAAATCTTGAACGAGTGAACGATTGTTTTCAAAAGACTCTCCGTCGGTCGCTTTAATCATCATACGAATCGCATCTTCAGATGCAGGGGCAGCGGTTGTTCCGCTTCGAACGTAGACCCCAGATGGTTTCAGCCCTTTATCTGTTAGATAATACGGCTTTTTCGTTCCTTGCTGAACAGTTATCTTAATAATACTTTTGCTTTCTTTCACCACTAACTCGATACTCGTAAACATAGAAACATCTGGTCGAATGCTGTCTCGTACTGCATTTGATATTTGTTGCATTACAAAGTCCGGATTTTCAAGACCAGTTATTTCCCCATTATCTTGAATACCAATATATATTGTACCGCCGTTGGTATTAGCAAATGCCACTACTTCCTTTTTCAATTCTGGCGTATAGACTTCTTTTAATTCAATGCTTTCGCTTTCATACATACTCATAATGCCACCCTTTCTATCAGTATCTATCACTTCTGCCACCATTCTATCACTGACAGTGTTAGAAAACAAGTCAATAATATTCAGCTGCTTAATCCCAATATTCTCAGGTTTAAGACTCCCCATTTACATACCAACAATGTTGAAATTACAAAGGCAACCAATTAAGGTTGCCTTTAGTTCGTTTACTTAATAGGTATCTGAAGTTCAGTTACATACTCATCTGGATTTTCTGTGGCCCATTCACCTTTGTGGTAGATTTCTCTGATCGCGCCATCAGCAATATAGTTATTGTGCTTTAGCCATTCAAACAGGTTATCAATTGTTTTGCCAAGAGTTGAAAATGGACCCTTGTGAACAATACACGCCATTTTTTCAACTCTCGGAAGCTCATAGACATTTACTTCTTCGTTGCCCTCAATGGACTTTGTAATTGGTTCAGCTACCTCAACATCAAGGTTTTGTTCATCATACATGATGTTCCATTGCCGTAAATCCCACCAGCCTGAGTGGTAAAGCATAAGGCATGGAATTGTTAGTTTTACACCCTTTTTATCGATGTACTCATTTACATCCGGCCACATTTTCTCTAAGTTTTCATCGAAATCATTTTTGTCAAAAGTCTTGCGTATTGATGCAACAAGAATAGGTTCAACCTTTTTTATACTTACTTCAGTCATCTGTGAAATGCCTCCATTCTTTATTAGAAAAATATTGGTGTGGAGACGTTCAAGTCTGTTGTATTCATTGGACAAAGTGGTCTCAAGGAGAACGGCTTTACTCTCGAGCATTTCAATTAGCATCGGCACAGAAATACCCTCATTCAAAGTATTGAAAACTTCTTCCAATGCAAACCCGGCGTCCTTTAATGCTATTATTTTATTCACTGCCACCATCTGCGAAGCATCATAATAACGATAACCAGTGAGTTTATCAATTGCCATTGGTACAAGGATTTTAAGTTTTTCGTAATGGTATAGAGTGTCAACCGATAAGCCGCATAGCTTTGAAAATTCACCAATTTTGAACAAAGTATCATCTCCTAACAGACTTTCTAGGTGTGCACCCCTGCCGTCTTTTAATAGAATACACTCTTGGGTGACGCAAGAGTCAATAGTTTTTTTCAACATTATTCTTTCACAAAGCTAAAATTAAGTATAAAACCACGGACTTACATCAAGAGGCACGGTAAACTTAGCCTCTACATGTGTAAAGGTGCTAGCTATTAAGGCGATTATTTTACTTTGTCAAAAGGAATGATTCATCTTTTTCACTCTTTAGTCAGCCAGTCCAAAACATTTAATTGTTTAATACCATTATAAGAAGTAAGTGGCGTATAATCCATGGTGAGAAGATACTTTGGATTATGGTCTTTAATGGCATCTAATGACAAGAGCTCCCTTTTTAGCGTTTGCTCATCCATCACAGTCTGAGACACTTGGTAATAAGATTCTCCCTCGGCATTAATGGCGATAAAATCAACTTCGGCATCACCTACTTTTCCTATATACACTTCGTATCCTCTTCTTAAAAGTTCAAGATAGACGATGTTCTCAAGGATATGCCCCATATCCGTATGTCTAGTTCCCAAAAGAAAATAACGAAGTCCAATATCAGCTACATAGTATTTCGAACCTGTAGCAAGATACTGTTTCCCTTTAATATCATATCTGCCAACTTTATAGGCAATATAACTGTCAACAAGGGCACTTAGATAGCTCTCAACAGTTGGGACGCTTATTTTTCTGCCAGATGAGGTCATTGTATTTGCTATCTTTGTGGAAGAACACAAATTCCCAATATTATCAAATACAAAATCAACTACGCTTTGAAGCATAGAAGGATCTGATATTTTCTTTCTTGTCACAATGTCTTTAAGAAGAATGGTATTATAGATGCCTTCAAGGTACGTTCTGATATCTTTTTTTCTTTCTAGTTCAAGGGTGCCTGGAAAAGAGCTATTCTGCAAATAATTCATATATAACTCGGGCATATTGGTATTAAGGGGATAAGCAGAGATATACTCTTTAAAGGATAATGGCTGCATTTTTATTTCGACATATCTGCCAGAAAGCAGTGTTGCAAGCTCTCCTGATAAGAGAAATGCATTAGAACCAGTTATATACAAGTCCACATTCTTTTTTACATAAAGCCAGTCAACACCCTCTTGAAAATTATTGATTTGCTGAACTTCATCAAGAAAGATATAGTTTTTTTTATCTTTGATCAACCTGTTTGTGACGTAATCATATAACTCTTTTGATGTGCGTATTTCCCTAAAGTCTCCGTCTTCGAGATTGACAATAATTATCTGCTCTTCGTCTACGCCTTGTTCTTTTAAATAATTTTGAAACATTTCAAAAATGGTTGATTTCCCGCACCGTCGTATTCCGGTTACAACTTTTATCAAATTTTTATCTTTAAAACTGATTAAATCTTCCAAGATTTCTTTTCTTTCAATCATAATCTTCACCCCTTATACTACTTTGTAAATTCAGATTAGCATAAATTGATATTTTAAGCAAGTTTGTAAACTTCATTTTACAAAAACAGAATTAAAATAGAGCCCACTCATCAATGATTCGTTAAAATCAATTTGAGTGGGCTCTATCTATTTGTAAAGGAGATCAAAGTCAAGTGCAATAATATCACCTTGTTTGAATTTACTTACCAGATTTCAGTACCTTGGGGCATACCCCAATCGTATTCTCCCTCCGATTCCTCAAAGACGAAATTTTCATAAAGGTCAGCGGCAGTTATTTCAGATTCAACGTTTTGAACCACAGTGAACCGAATGGTTCTATAATTTTTTCTTAAAATAGTATTTGTCGACATGGCAGCCTCCCAACATGGCATCTTCGGTTGACTTCTTATACTCATAGTATAATTCAAACCGATACAAATGACCATTTTTTTAATCTTCAGAACGATATATCCTGCTCTCATGTGGCACTTATTTCATTAAACCGATTCTAACCAGTTCAAGATAGTATGAAATATCTTCAATTCTTGGGCTAAAATAAAACGGCGCATTACAACAGCCGCATCTCCAGTAGGTAGTGCCATCTATAGTATATTCCTGTCCTATTTGACATGATTTCTCGATACGCTTCTTACATCCAGAGTCACTCCACAAAAATACTTGTTTCACAGTATCGGGGCAAGTCTTTAAATAGTCCAAGCATTTTGTTGCGTTTCTGATACGCAAGAATAGCAGCAGCTTCGTCTTCCAGGATACCATTAGAAAATGATAGGGTCCTTTAGATTTTAACTCACTTTCTTTTCCATAGTAAGCATAGGTGGGGCCTTCATTCCAATCCAAGGCTTGAGAGAGATAGCCCATTTTTTTAAGAACAAGATCCATCTCGAACACAAATCGCTTTTCTTCTTCGCTATGCATCTTGTCTGCAACCATATCAGCACCACGGCCATAATCAGCCGTATATAGATCATCTTTAAAAATCTTATAGTGACAGGTGTAAAAATCATTGAGTCTACTGGTATGATTGGCTTTGTCAGCCATCAGTTTGAGGACAGCCAGAACATTTGCATTATCAGGGAAAGTCAACTCTATGTTTTTTTTCTTAATTTTAAAGCCATTCAAGCCTTCAAAGTAAAAACCGTAATCGCTCAATCGTTCAAACAAAATCCCTGTATTTTTCAAGATCAACTGAAACATCTTACCCCTATTGCAAAGCTTGAGAAATTGTGCTCTCACACATTATGGGTTGTTCTGACACGTTAATGGTTCAATCTTTTTTTACAAAAGTTCCATATATACTTAGCATAAATCCCAAAAGGAAAACAACAAAAAAGAATATATCTAATTTAACTCTGTCAAGATTATTAATTTTTAAATTTTCAAAAAGGTCCATTCCCCAATACGCTGTATAAATTAGTGTTAAAGAAGGTAAAACTTTAAAATAAAGCCCATCGAATTTACGCATATAATTTACCCCCCCTATATTAGCAACGTACTCACTGTAACAATATTTTACGTCTTTAGACAACACCTCTTAAATTTCAAGCTCCGGCAGAAACTTTTAAGTTTCCAATATCTAGGGATGTTGCAACCACATAAAGGCTCTTGGTAGCTTAACATTTCTTATGTCCTGCATCCTCATAATAACGCAGTGCCCGTATCGAAATATCATACTTCAATGATACATCAGATGTTTTTATAAACTCTGGCAAGATGACCCTCTTAATAATGATTCAAGTAGTAAATCTTATGAGCCCCCTTGATCAATGCCGCAAATAATAAAGCACCAAGCAACGTAAAGAAGACAGTTGCATCGAAGAAAGCAGCAATGATGGTAGCAGTGGCAAGGCCGCCAAGGGTCCAATTGATTGGGTGACCGCCCATCTTTGCGTAAATCAGGGCACGTCTTTCATCGTGTTCGTAAACGTAAAGTGCCTTTAAAGCCTCTTCGCTGCGCAGTGTAGTAGAGGTTTTGAGAATTTGCCACAATAGAAGAGTTTGCAGTCCGAGAAAAGCACCAATCTGTAAGCCTTTTACAAAGCCAAGCATCCAACTTGGACCAAGGACGGCAACTTGGGCATTACTATAATGCAAGGCTATGCCAATGGCACCAATAATCATGCCGTTTGCGACTAGCATGAGTCGTAAACGTTTTTTTACCTGTATTCTAAAGGCCGTCATGTTGTTTCCTCCAAGTTTGTGAAGTCGAAGACCTCTTCAATGGTCAAGTTAAAGAATTTAGCGATTTTGTAGGCTAAGAGTAGGGATGCCGTGTACTTACCAACCTCTATGGAGGTAATGGTCTGGCGTGTGACGCCGACGGCAATGGCAAGCTCCTCTTGTGATAACTTGTGCTGCTTACGTAAAGCTGCTATTCGGGTTTGCATCATTTGCTCCTCAATTGTGACGGTATGTAGTCTAGCGGTTAATTTTAATCCCTTCAATCAGATTCATTTTGTTTCTTTTGAATCTTGTTTGTAGTCCGCCAAGGAGGACTAAGCAAGTGCCAAGACCTACAAAAAAACCTTGAAAGAAGTCGGGTAAAGGGTGAAAAGTGGTCGTTAACCAGTATAATACCAACATCAACAGTCCGACCTTTTGGAGTGAAGTGAGTGTGCCCATTAGTACCTCCTAATATTTACATGTATAGTTAACTTTGCATTTTTAGTATAGCCCGCTTTGCATTTTGTATCAACATTGCCTTGCATTATTCATATCGCTTTTTTCTTTTTTCAATTGCGAAGCAATTGACATCCCTTGACATCCTTTCACATCTCTTTTCGCTCTTCTAGCAACTTACGCCATTCAAAGGGGATTCAATACATGAGCGATTCAAAAGGCCTATCCTGAGACCGTAAAAATCAGCGCAACAGGCGCTGATAGGTCCCAGGGTAGGCCTTTTGAATCGAGTACCAGTATTGAAGACTTCCCCTTGTACTACTCTTGACAATTTCTTGTTATAGGATATAATGTAACCCGTGTGTGCACCTTTTTTTAGAGGTGTTCAAAATAATGTCTATTCATGTGTCGTGCATGTCAGTGATAGTACTTGATAAGAGGAGGACTTGCGTAACAGCAAGGGACAAAGATGATCCAAGTTAATGAGGTTGGTCTTCGCTACGGAGACAAAAAACTGTTTGAAGAAGTAAACATGAAGTTTACAAAAGGCAACTGTTATGGTGTTATTGGCGCAAATGGTGCCGGTAAATCGACTTTTTTGAAAATTATTTCTGGTGAAATCGAGCCTAATAAGGGCGATGTTTTTATGACACCAGGTGAGCGTATGGCCGTTTTAAAACAGGATCACTTCGTATACGATGCTTATCAGGTTTTACAGACGGTCATCATGGGTCACGAAAGACTCTATGCGATTATGCAAGAAAAAGACGCCCTTTATATGAAGGAAGACTTTTCTGATGAAGACGGTATGAAAGCTGCTGATCTTGAAGGCGAATTCGCTGAGCTTGACGGTTGGGATGCTGAAACCAATGCTGAAAAACTTCTAATGGGCTTAGGTGTTCCTAAGGATTACTTCCAAGATCAAATGGCTGATCTGCCAGGCGATATTAAAGTTAAAGTTCTTTTAGCCCAGGCCCTTTTTGGCAATCCTGATAACCTGCTTCTGGACGAGCCAACAAACCATTTGGACTTCCGCGCCATCAACTGGTTGGAAGAATTCATTATCAATTACGAGAACACCGTTATCGTTGTATCCCATGACCGTCACTTCCTTAATAACGTGTGTACCCACATGGTGGATATTGACTTTGGCAAGATTAAAATGGTTGCCGGTAACTACGATTTCTGGTATGAGTCAAGCCAATTGATGAACCGTTTAATGAAAGATCAAAACAAAAAAGCGGAAGATAAGATTAAAGAACTTCAAGACTTTATCGCCCGTTTCAGCTCTAATAAATCAAAAGCTAAGCAAGCAACAAGCCGTAAAAAGATGATCGACAAGATCAAAGTGGAAGACCTTCAAACGTCTTCACGTCGTTATCCTTTTGTTGGTTTTACGCCAAATAGAGAAGCGGGTAAAGAGATTCTTCAAGTGGAGCATCTTAACCTGTCTGTTGACGGTGAAGTCCTTCTTAAAGACGTTAACTTTATGCTTAATAAGGGCGAAAAAGTAGTTGTTTTCAGCCGTAATCCATTGGCTGTGACTAACTTCTTTAAGGTGCTCATGGGCGAAATGGAGCCGGATTCAGGTAGCTTTAAGTGGGGTATTACAACATCTCAGGCCTACCTAGCCCGTGATTACAATGACTTCTTTGAAGGCTATGAAGAGAATTTGATCGATTGGCTCAGACAGTTTTCTGACGAAAAAAGTGAGTCCTTTATCCGCGGCTTCCTAGGGAAAATGCTTTTCTCTGGAGAAGAGCCACTCAAGAAAGCCAGCGTGCTTTCTGGTGGTGAAAAAGTACGCTGCATGTTCTCTAAACTCATGCTATCTGGTGCTAACACATTGGTCCTTGATGACCCAACCAACCATTTAGACCTAGAATCCATTCAGGCAGTGAATGATGGTTTGATTGCCTTTAAAGGCACCATGCTCTTTACATCACATGACCATACCTTTATTGAATCCATTGCCAATCGCGTAATTGAGTTAACGCCAAACGGCATGATCGATCGTATTTGCGACTTTGATGAGTTCCTTGAAAATGATGCATTACAAGCTGAAATTGAGAAGATGTACCTTTAAAATAGAATCGCAGAGAGCCGTTGGACGTGGACCGTGGATCGAAAGTTATTGCTTTCGCTTCACAGTCCACGTCCTTCTTTTTTTTGTGCCTGAGCCAGGATTTTGGGTATATGGAAAATACGTCTGCATCGGATTCAGAGGCAGCTGAATAACTAAAATCACTGGAGAAATGACCATGTTTGATGCAATCCCATTAGCCGTATCGATTGATACTTTAAGGCAATTATGCCTTGTCAAACACCACCTGACGCCTATTTCACAGAGCAGTGATTTGGTGGGCACCGTCAAGTCCATGGGGGGCTTGCACGGTCAGTTGCCAAAGACGGCTTATCTGTCGCTTCTGAATAGGATGCCCAATTTCAAAAATGCTGAGCTCAATCAAGCCATGTATGTAGACAAGACCTTGGTGCGGATCAAATCCATTCGTCAGACGCTCTACATATTCCCAACGGATATAATCAGTACGGTGTTTTCTGCCACATCTAGCCTGATGGAGAAGCCTTCGGCGCGCTATTTGGAAAGCCTGGGCATTACTGAAGAGATCCACGGGGCCCTTGTCTCAGATATACTTAATCAGTTGGCCAGAGTTTCTGATAGGGCAGGGGGCTTAGCCACCAAAGACCTCAAGCAAGGATTGGCCTTATCTGAGGAACCTGCACTGCTGATTTCCCTTGAGAAAGCGGCTTCTCTTGTTTCTGCGGTGGTCAATAGCATGTGCGACTCATGCCTGCTGATTCGGGGGGAATCAACAGGGGGCTGGAAGAGCAATCTTTATACTTATTACCCGGCAAGGACCTATTTGCCATGGGTTAACTTTAGGGCCACAGATGAAGCCGCTGCCAGAATCGAGGTCATCTTGATGTATATTCAGGCCTTCGGGCCGGTCACAGAAACGGACATCTGCTGGTGGACAGGTTTTACAAAGAGCAGCACCCGTGAAGCGCTGAAGATGCTGGCGTCAGAAGTGGTTCAGGTGACACTGGGTGAACTGGAAGGGGCCTTCTATATGACACCGGCTGATGTTCAGCTATTGACGGGTCTTTCGGCTGGCCCGAGGACAGCAGATACAAGGACTGTGGTGAATCTATTGCCGGTGCTTGATCCACTGCTGATGGGTTATAAAATCAGGACCCGGTTCTTGGACCCCGATTTTGCCCAGTTTGTCTATGATGGCGGGGGCAATGCCACATCAACGATTTTGGTGGATGGCAAGGTTGTGGGGATTTGGGATTTTGTCAGTGAGCCAAGGGGTCATGTCCGTTTCAATTTGTTTAAAGCCCTAGACGATGAAACCCTGGGGCTGATAAAGGCCAAAGCAGTTGAGGTTGGACGCTTTCTTATGGCTGCATCAAAGCCTTGGACTGAAGAGGAAGCGTCAGCGGTACCTGTGGAAGTGATTCAGTGCCTTGAGATGAAACCTCTAAAACAGATGAGCGCTGGCAGCTTTCAGTCACCGCTGAAATGCTCCTTATGTTAATACTTGACAAACACTGGCTGCGTTTTTTGTGACTATTTAGTCTGTGTGAAGCTTGAATCAAAGGGGTATAGGTGGGCTAGATGGACTGCCCACGTTGTGCTAAGGAGACCGCCATGAAAATAACCGACTCAGTTAACCGCCTCGATAGCCAAGAGAAGCTTTCAGGCGCTGCAAACTACATAGAAGATCAGTTTTTTCCCAATTTACACTACGCAAGAACTCTTAGAAGCACAATTGCCCATGGTGAGATTTTAAGTATTGATTATCCAGAAGCCCCAGAAGGGGTGACCGTCGTGGATGCAAGGGATGTGATGGCTGCCAATGAGGTGGCCATGATTCTAAAGGATATGCCGATTTTTGCGTCAAAGACAGTGACTTATGTGGGTGAGCCCATTGCCCTGATTGTGGGGCGAGACAAGGATGAAGTTCTGAGGTATATGGCCATGATTCATGTCCACTACAGGGAACTGCCAGCTGTTTTCACCTTGGAAGAGTCTGAGACTTTATCCAGAAATGATGCCAGCTATGTCCTGTCTTCCCATCAGTTTTCAAGGGGAGATTTTGAGACTTTGCATTATGATGAAACCTTTGAGCGGACCTACGAGACAGGCTATCAAGAGCAGCTTTACATGGAAAAACAGGGTGTTGTCGGGACCTTTGAGGATGGTGTCATCACGGTTTATGGGTCCTTGCAGTGTCCCTATTATGTGCTGAACGCCCTAAAACATGCTACAGGCCTTGACGAGACCCAAGTGAGGGTGGTGCAAAGCGTTACAGGGGGCGCTTTTGGGGGCAAGGAGGAATACCCATCCCTTTTGGCGTGCCAAGTGGCCCTTGCTGCTAAAAAAATCGGAGCACCAGTGCAACTGGTATTCGATAGGCGGGAAGATATGGCCTATACCACCAAGCGGCACCCGTCTAAAACGCGGATGAAGAGTTATTTGAAGGCAGGCAGGCTAGTAGGCATGTCCTCTGAGATTTCTCTGGACGCCGGGTCTTACATTGGCCTTAGTGATGTGGTACTACAGCGGTCCATGCTGACCATGATGGGCTGCTATCAAATAGAAACCATTCGGGTTGAGGGTAAGAACCTCAAGACCAATAATGTGTTTACAGGGGCATTTAGAGGCTTTGGGGCGCCCCAGAGCATGTACGCGCTGGAGCTCCATATGCATCAATTGGCGACTTATCTGGGGCGAGACCCCATCGAATTCAAGCGGGATTATTATGTGCACCAGGGAGAGCCGACTTCTACAAACGGCACCTTCAACGAGGCCATATATTTGGAGGATTTGACGGATCAGCTCATTAAAATTACGGATTATCAGAGTCGCATGGCAAGTAAGTCCCCTGGGGAAGGTTATGGTTTTGCCATCGTGCCCCACGGGGGCGGTTTTACGGGAGATGGTGAGGCAACCCATATCAAAGCCACGGTGAAACTGGCGATTGATGGTGAGGATGCTGACAATTACACAGCCACCATTTTTGTATCCAATGTCGAGATGGGACAAGGGGCCATTACGGCTCTGTCAAAGATTGTGGCATCTGTCCTTGAGATTCCGATATCACGGGTAGAGTATCAAAATCCAGATACCTTTTTAGTACCCGACTCCGGTCCTACTGTGGCTTCTCGGACCACCATGGTGGTGGGGAATCTCCTTTATCAGGCAGCCCAAGAACTAAAAGACTTTTTGAAAGTCCTAAAACCAGGGGAGGCAGTCCGCCAAACCGCAGAAGTCCATTTCAAGCAGCCTGACTATATCAAGTGGCAGCAAGAAACCATGCAGGGCAACGCTTATATGGCTTATTCCTGGTCCGCCGTACTGGCTAGGGTGGTGGTGGATCCGGTGACCTACGAGGTCACTTGCACGGATATTTGGGGAGTCTACGATGTCGGGGTTCCCATTGACGACAAGCTCCTCTTGGGGCAAATTCACGGGGGCATCGCCCAGGGGCTGGGTTATGCACTGCTTGAGAATATGACGTCTACCAAGGGGAAAATTGATCAATTCTCTTTCTCCAGCTACCCGATTCCAACCACTCTGGATATGCCAAGGGTTCATGCCGACTGGCTGATCAACCGCTTTGAAGATGGTCCTTTCGGGGCTAAATCCGTGGGTGAACTGACACTGGTTGCAGTGGCACCGGCCATTGCTGCAGCGGTTCAAGATGCCATCGGAAAAGAGTTGTCAACCCTGCCGATTTTGCCAGAGAAGATAGGAGCACTCTATGTTTGAATACCGTTTAAACGGAGAATTGATAAAGATAGAAGCAAATGCAGACCTGACAAGAAGGCTATTGGATGTGATTCGGGACGACCACGGCTTGACAGGGACCAAGGAGGGCTGCGGTGAAGGGGAATGCGGGGCGTGCCTGGTCTTTATTGACGGGGAAATCTATAATGCGTGCCTGGTACCCTTGGCAAATGTGATTGATCAGTCGGTGGTCACCATTGAAGCCTATGCGAAAACTGAGGAGTTTTCACGGATTGCAGCAGCATTTTCAGATGCTGGCGCCGTCCAGTGCGGCTACTGCACGCCGGGTATGGTGATGGCCACATCGGCACTGCTGAAAAAACAACCAAAGCCTACCTTGCAGGATGTGAAAGAAGGCCTATCGGGGAATCTTTGCCGGTGCACGGGGTATCAGACTATCTTTGAAGCGGTACAACAAGCAGCGGAACAAAGTTCCGCCCAAGCAGCGGGACAAGGTAAGGGAGGGCACTTATGAGTGTGATGAGTTACCGGCCTAAAACCTTAGATGAAGCTTTAAGCCTCCTTGATAGTGGAAAGCCCCTGACCATTTTTGCAGGTGGTACAGATTTAATGATTAGAAAACGGCAGTGGCAAGGGGCCGCCAGGCGTTTTGATACCGACGTCATGTTTATCGCCCATTTGGAAGCCCTTAAGCAGATTAAGGTGAACCCAGAGGACATTGAAATTGGGGCCTGCGTCACCCAGCAGGCTCTACTGGAACACAGCGAAATACCTGATTACTTTAAAAAGGTTCTAGGTGACATGGCTACACCGGCCATCAGACAAGCAGCAACCCTTGGGGGGAATGTGGTCAATGCAGCCAGTGTTGCTGATACCCTACCGGTTCTCATTGCTGTGGATGCTCTGGTAGTTTTAGAATCAGAGAGCGGCATTAGAATGGTCCCGGTTTCTGAATTTGTAAAAGGTAAATATGAAACCGCCCTTAAACCAGGTGAGCTCTTGGTGAGCATTCGGATACCTCGCCTTAATGTCACCCATTTTGAGTATAAGAAGCTAGGCAATCGCAAGGCTAGCATCCTGGCTAAATTATCGGTGCTTGTGCTTTGGGAGGGAACAAAGGTCAGAATTGCCATTGGGGCAGTGAATGACACCGTTATTAGAGATAAGGCCCTAGAGCTTGATTATCAAAGCACTGAAGATTTAGAGGCCCTGATTGATGGCTTTAAATCTAAAATGCAAGGTCAGGACGACAAGCGTTCTACTAAGTATTATAAAGAGACGGTCGCATGCAATCTACTCAGGCAGTTCTTGGAGGGAAAGTCATGATCACAGGGATTCAAATCGGCGCACTATCTTACGAGGCAAAAATCCAACGGTTCTTAAGAGAATTAATTGCCATTCCAAGTACCAGTTGCCAAGAAGGGGCAGTTGTGACACGGATCCAAATGGAGATGGAATCCCTGGCCTACGATGAAGTTAAGATTGATGGCATGGGCAATATCTTAGGGCGCATGGGCTGTGGCCCCCGGGTTATTGCATTTGATGGACACATTGATACAGTAGGTGTAGGCCGCAGGGACAATTGGAACTTTGACCCCTTTATTGGCAAAGAAGACGACGACTATATTTATGGCAGAGGTGCATCAGACCAAACAGGTGGGTTTTGCAGTGCTGTTTACGGGGCAAAGCTCATGAAAGACTTTGGACTCCTTGAGGACTTCACGGTTTGGGTAGTGGGGTCAGTCCAAGAAGAAGATTGCGACGGCCTCTGCTGGCAATACATTCTAGACCAAAAGGTATTGGACCCACCACCAGAATTTGTGGTGATCACAGAGCCTACAGACCTGAACGTTTACAGGGGCCAACGGGGGCGGATGGAAATCAAGGTGTCGGTTCCTGGCATCAGTGCCCATGGTTCTGCCCCAGAACGGGGGGACAATTCCATCTATAAAATGGCTAAAATCCTCAACGAGCTAGAGGCTCTTAACCTGAACCTAAAAGACGATCCCTTTCTAGGCAAAGGGACCCTGGTGGTTTCCGAGATCTTTTATACATCACCTTCTCGGTGCGCGGTGGCAGATGGTTGCAGTATTTCCATCGATAGACGGCTTACCGTGGGTGAAACCATGGATAGTGCCATTTCAGAAATACAAGCCCTACCAACTGTCCAAAAGTATGCCGCAGTGGTAGAGATGTACCGCTACCATAGTCAGTCCTACACTGGTTATAAGCCAGACGTCCCTTGCCACTTCCCCACCTGGGTGATACCAGAAACACATCCCATCTGCGGTGCCATGGTCAGCGCACATCAAGCCCTCCACGGCGCAACCCCCTTACTAGATAAATGGACATTTTCTACCAATGGGGTTGCCATTATGGGGATGAATGGGATTCCATGCATCGGGTATGGCCCAGGTCGTGAAGAGGAAGCTCATGCACCAAACGAGAAAATATCAAAGGCATCCTTACTAAAGGCCATGGAAACTTATGCTTACTTTTTGACACAACTGTAGGGTTCAGCGGGATAAAAATACAATTATAAAACCATATGGAGGCACTTATGTATAAAACCTTAAAAGGAAAACACTTTATTGCCCTTAGAGACTGGACAAAAGATGAAATCAATATGATTTTGGACACTGCAAAAGATCTAAAAAGACGGCATTATATGGATATGCCCACACCAATCCTGCAATATAAGACATTGGCTTTGATGTTTTTTGAAGAATCCACTAGAACCCGAAACTCCATGGAAATGGGCATCGCCCAGTTAGGGGGCCACGCTAACTTTTTAGATACGTCAACCATGCAAATCAACCATGGGGAATCCGCTAAGGATACAGGGATTATCTTATCGAGCTTTGGCCATGGGATTGCCTGTCGGAACTGTTTTTGGCAGCGAGGCAATGCCTATATTCAAGAATTGGCCAAGCACTCTTCAAGGCCCGTGATGAATCTCCAGTGCGACCTCTATCACCCCATGCAAGGGGTTGCAGACCTCATGACCATACAAGAAAAGTACACCCATACTGAAGGCCTAAAAGTCAGCATTATTTGGGCCTATGCCAAGAGCCATAAAAAACCCATCAGCGTCCCACTTGAACAAGCTCTGCTCTTTCCCCGTTATGGGATGCAGGTCACCCTTGCCCATCCCCCAGGATTTGAACTGCCGGATTGGGTGATTGAAGAAGCGAAAGCCAACGCCCTTAAAAATGGGGGCTCCTTTAGAGTGATTGACGATATGGACGCCGCTTTTAAAGGGGCTGACATTGTGATTCCTAAAAACTGGGGCTCTTGGAGCGGTAAAAATCCAGATGTGAATATTGAGGACTTTAAAGACTGGAAATGCACTCAAGAGCGCATGGCAATGGCCAGTGAGAATGTCCACTACATGCATGCCTTGCCTGCGGATCGTGGCAACGAAGTGGAGGACAGTGTGATAGATGGTCCCCACAGTATTGTGTATCAAGAGGCCGAAAATCGACTACATACGGCAAAAGCCGTGATGGCCCTGACTATGTAGGTAAAGCATTAACAGCTATTTAGTGATTAGAAACCCACTCTGTAAACGGTGACCATCAATCAATTGTCGCTAAAAAGGAAAAGAGGTCTTATGAATAAAATTCCTGTGATTGGTCCAACATATGAAGAAATGCTGCACCCCTGGAAAATCGCCCCACAAATACGAGCAAAAGCACTGGAAATGAAAGATAAAGATCCACTGCATCCCATTAATTTATACAATATCAACTGGCGAGATGGTAACGACAAGTATCAGTATTTTGTATTGCCACCCAGTTTTACAGGGATTGCTGCCAATGTAATTGTCATGTATGCCAAAAACTTTCCATCAGGTTCCCACAAGGTGGGGCCAACATATTCGGTACTAACTGAACAAACCGTCACTGGCATGGTAGACCCCAGTAAACACACTTTGGTGTGGCCATCCACAGGTAATTACGGTGTGGGTGGGGCATGGGTGAGCTCTCGAATGAACTATAAGTCCCTTGTAATTCTCCCGGAAGACATGTCCCAAGAACGGTTTGATCTTATACGCTCTTATGGATCAGATGTGATTGCCACTGAGGGGTGTGAGTCAAATGTTAAAGAAATCTATGATAAGACCCACGAACTCACCCGGGAAGATCCAGAACATATCAGGATACTGAATCAATTTGAATCCTTTGCAAACTACCGCTTTCACTATACAGTGACCGGTGGCACACTGGTATCCCTTGTTCAAGAAGAAGCCATTGGCAACGGGGAGATTGCAGCTGTGGTCTTAACAGTTGGCTCCGCAGGTACCATCGCCAGTGGGGACAGGATTAAAAAGACCTTCCCAAACTGCAAGATTGTTGCAGGGGAACCGGTTCAATGTGCAACACTCTCATTAAATGGCTATGGTGCCCATGATATTCAAGGGATTGGGGACAAGCATGTCACATGGATTCACAATGTGATGAATATGGATGGTGTGGTGCAATTAGATGATATGGATTGCAAGCGACTCTTAAAAGTCATCGCTTCGGAGACAGGAAGAGCGTATCTAAAGACCATTATGGACCCCAACCTTGTGGATTTTATGGGGGACAAGCTAGGGATTTCTGGAGTTGCCAATATACTTGGGGCCATTAAAACCGCAAAATATTATGATTTAAAAGCTGGCGAAAATATTGTGGTGGTGGCAACGGACTCTTTGGACCGTTACCATTCTGTGATGGGCATGATGCCAGAGTATACTTTTGAGGAATCTAGGGCAATAGTGGAGAGACTAACTCGTTACCAAGAGCCCCAGCCATTTTTTGAAGGGGATAGGCATAACCGCCTAAGATGGCATAACCTTAAGTATTACACTTGGATTGAGCAGCAATTTAAACAGGTAGAAGACCTGAACCGCATGCTAAGCCAAGACTTTTGGAATGCCCAGGCCATGAAAGTATCCGATATAGACTTATTGATTAAAGCCTACCGCACTGAGCACGAAGCAGAACTTCGTCAGGTATTAGGCTACTAAGACTTAGAACTGAGTTAGCCAGTTCTAGATATGGGATGATTGGCAATAATGAACTTAGAGAGGGGGGAGCGCCTTGGAGAGGGTTTATGATCTAGCACTTGTCAATGGGAAGGTGTATCTTGGTGCAGAGGCTGGCTTTCAAGAGGTATCGGTTTATGTCCTTGGAGACAAGATTGCCGCTGTGACCCAAGATAGGCTTAAAGTACTGGAAACCATAGACTGTAAAGGGTTAAAACTCTTACCAGGGCTGATTGATCCCCATGTGCATTTTGCCTTGGACTTAGGGAACATTAAGAGTTGTGACGATTTTTATAGCGGCACCCGGGCAGCGGCCTTTGGGGGTATCACAACGGTTTTGGATTTTTTAGACCCTATCAGCAGCACCTCAGAGTTACAAGAGGCCTTTGATAAACGGGTGGCCCTTGCCATGGGACAAAAGCCAGTGGTGGATATTGGTTTTCACAGCACCTTGGGGAACTTCCAGGGGGATGTGTCTCAACTGGCAAAAGCGGTTAATGAGCTTGGCTTATTTGGTGTAAAGGTGTTTACAACCTATGCAGAGTCTAACCGGAAGATTGAAGAAGCCATTTTAGAGGACCTACTGGATCAACCGGTATTGACCCTTGTCCATGCAGAAAAGAATGGGCTGATCAAAAACGATTGGCATGATATCAGCACCTATCAAGATAGTCGGCCAATGGCATCTGAACTGGAGATGCTGGATTGGTTAAAATCCCATCTTGGAAAAGGTAGCTTGTATGTGGTCCATGTGTCCAGTGGCAGCGGTGTCTTAGCACTGGCTAATCAGGAAAACATCTTTGTTGAGACCTGTCCCCACTACGCACTTCTCGATGCCAGTATTTTCAGTGCTCCTGATGGTGGCAAATACTTGATGGCGCCGCCCTTAAGACCAAAAGAAGAGCAACTTAAACTGCAAGCGAACATCAGCTCAGTCCACACTATTGGCACAGATCATTGTCCATTTATGTTGGCTAAAAAGCTTGGTACCCATGACGCAAGCCTTGTACCCAAAGGGATTGGTGGCATCAGCTATAGTTTTTTAAGGATGTATCAGGCATTTGGGGATGCCGTGATTGATAAAATGAGCCGCAATGTGGCCACTATTTTTGGACTGGACAATAAGGGGTCTATTGAGGTGGGCAGGGATGCTGATTTTGCCCTCTTTGATGAAAACGGGGTGACTCATGAGTCCCAAGACCCCACCAACTGTGACTATAGTGCTTTTGATAGGGTTAGTGAGGATGGGAAGCTTAAAGGGGCAATTGTGGGCACTATGCTAAGGGGTAAATGGGTGTTATATGAAGGTGTTTGGGGAATAGCGAGCCATGGGGACGTGCACCGTGGCTCACTAATAACGAGCCACGGTGCACGTCCCCATGGCTCACCGAAAGGACAAAATGATGAAGGCGCTGATTAATGTTAGGATTTACGACTATTTTAATTACATCCCAAACGGATTCGTTATTTATGATGAGCGGGTCCGTTTAGTGGGGGATATGGTGAACTTTGAATTTGTCGGGGAGCAGTTTGATGGGGGAGATTTAGTGGACCAGGCCCATGTGTTTGATTGTGGCGGAAAGTTGCTATTACCCGGTTTGATTAATTTTCATACCCATGTTTACTCGGCCCTGGTGCGGGGATTTGACTTCAAGCGCTCACCTCAAACCTTTACGGAACTCTTGGAAGGGGTTTGGTGGCGATTTGATCATTTTTTAACCTTGGATGACTTGGAACTTTGCGCCCATGCCTATGGCTTGGAGAGTCTGAAAAAGGGTGTGGTGGGGGTTATTGACCATCACGCCAGCGGTGTAATTCCCGGTTCTACCGCTGTGATTGAGAAGGGCCTTAAAGACGTCGGCCTCCACGGCTTGACCTGCTTTGAGACCAGCGACCGATTTGATATTCACGCAGCTATTGCAGAAAACCTTGAGATGATGAAACGAACAAATGGCCCCTTTGGTCTTCATGCTTCTATGAGTCTTTCGGATCATACTTTATATTCGATTAAGCAGGAGATTGACAAGCATCCAATCCATGTCCATTTGTCTGAAAGTCTTGAAGACCAAGAAAAATACCATGACACCCCCACCGTGAGACTCTTAAAAAGTGGCCTTTTAAATCCTAATTCTCTATTGGCTCATTGTGTTCACATCACAGAAAAAGACGCCCATATTATAAAATCCCAGGGGGCTGTGATCGCCCTAAATCCCCGCAGTAATTTAAATAACCTGGTGGGAAGTTTCAATTTTGACCTCTTAAACAAAAAAGAAATCCCCTTGGTTGTGGGAACTGACGGATTAGGCACTGATGTGGCAAGGAGTTGGCAGGATTTCTTCTATTGGGCTAAGGCCTCCACTGGAAAAATGGATGGGATGCTACTGTCTCAGTTAAAGGGTTATTTGAAGGAAAGTTATCGTATTTACGCCCATATGAGCGGAAGAAAACTGGGATCCTTTGAACCGAGTTTTGAATTTGACGCCATACTGGTGGACTATGTGCCTTTCACCCCCATGACAGAGGAGAATGCTTTTTCCCACGTGTTTTACGGGGTTTTTGATCAAATGTCAGTTGAAAACGTATGGATTGGCGGAGAACTTAAACTGAAGAACCGTCAGCCAATCTTCACACCGGACTATGGTCCAGGTGATCAAAATGAAGCGGTTGAACGGCTGTGGCAAAGAATCGAGGCTAACGATGGATACAAAGGTTAATCTACTGGGCTGTGTCTTTGAGAATCCCATATTGCCAGCGTCGGGACCCTTGGTTGAGGGATTAGAAAACCTACTGAGCTTAAGTGAATTGCCCCTTGGGGGTCTTGTGACAAAAACCATTTCGGTGGCTGGTGCCAGGGTTCAAAAGCCTTGCATAGTCGGCACTAAACACCTGCTTTACAACGCAGAACTGTGGAGCGAGCATCCCATTGAGTATTGGGTGGATGCCCTTCAAAGCTATAAAACAGAGATGAAAGTGAAGTTGCAGAGTCAGATGCAGGTTCAGATGCAAGGCCAGATGCAAGGACAGATACAAGGACAAAATCAAGGGATGTTTCGAGAAAAGCCACTTGGCATTAGCGTGGGCTATACCGCCGATGATTTTAAGATCATCGTGCCTCAGCTAAATCCCTTTGCGGATTTTTATGAGGTCAGTACCCATTATGCTAAGGATGCCCTGGAGAATATCGTGAAAACCATGGTGTCACTGACGGACAAGCCCGTTCTGATTAAGCTGAGTCCCCATATTATAGAGGACCTGCAGTTTGTGGAAGACATTTTGAGTTATGGGGCAAAGGGTGTGGTAGCTCTGAATTCCTTTGGTCCTGGGGTGGTGTTGGACCTGAAAAACAGGCAGGTGAAAATTGGTGATGCCAATGGTCACGCTTGGGTGTCAGGGCCTGCTATCAAGCCATTTGTACTTCAGCGAATTGCTAATTTGAGGCGTCACTTTCCAGACATGGTTCTCATCGGTTGCGGTGGTATAGAAACCCCAGAAGATGTCCTTGAGATGGTGATGGCAGGGGCGGATCTTGTGCAAATGCTATCCAGTGCACTGATTTATGGCAGGTATCACTATACAAAGGTGGTTGAAGGTTTGGTGCCAGCCATGGCTGCAAATGGCATTGCATCTATCAAGTCTCTAAGAGAAGAGGGCTTTAGCACCTCTCCTCCACAAATACCGACAGGAGAGGTGCCCATCCCGTGCATCAACCTGCTGCAGTGCACGGGCTGCTTCAAATGCGTGCGGGTTTGTCCATTTGAAGCCTACGGCCAAGAGAAAACCTACCGGGACTTCAAGAGAAATCACACCCTTGCCAGCGGCTTTGTCAACAAGCCAATGGTTGATGAAAGCAAGTGCATCGGATGCGGGCTATGCATTTCTTTGTGCCCAGCCTCTGCAATTAAGATCCGAGAGGTAGGTGATAGCTGTGTCTAAGGGTATCACTTTAACCTGTGTCAGTTGCGGTCAAGTATTTGAGCCTCGTAAAGACCTCTATACCTGCCTGGCCTGCGGGCCATACCTTGGTACCCTTGAGGTGGGCTATCCCATGGAGACCTTGAAGACTCAAATTAAGCAATCGGATTTCCATAAACATGGCAGTCTATTTCAATTTGAAGCCCTTTTGCCTGTGGGTAGTGGGACCCCCATTGACAAGGCGGTTGGTGGGACGCCTCTTTTGGCTTTTGAAGGGGTGCTGGGTTTGAAGCGGCTCCTTATTAAGCATGATGGTGTTAGTTTGTCCGCTTCTTATAAGGATCGGGCCACGGTGATGGCCATGAATTTGGCTCTGGCCGGGGGATATGAGACGATTTTTTGCGCTTCCACAGGGAATGCGGCTTCGTCCCTGGCAATTTTAACGGCTCATAGTGCCTTGAAAACTGTGATTTTTGTGCCTGAAACCATTCCAAAAGCAAAGCTTGCTCAACTTTTGGCGGCAGGGGCTATGGTGCATAAGATTCAGGGGACTTATGATGATGCCTTTGAGGTTTCTTTGGCAGAGGGTTTGTCAAAAGGTTGGTATTGCAGGAATTCTGCTATTAATCCTTATTTACTTGAGGGTAAGAAAACTGGGGCATTTGAGATTTTAGTGCAAAATGATTTTGTGGTGCCTGATTTTTGTTTTGTAGGGGTTGGGGACGGAACGGTGGTCAGTGGCCTAATCAAAGGGTTTGACGAATTTAGGCAACTAGGTCTGGTTGACCGAGTGCCTAAGATGATTGGTGTTCAACCAGAGGGGGCCATGACACTGAAGCGGGTTTTTGACCGAGGGGCGCCCTATGCACCTATAAAAGAGGCTGTATGTACTATGGCGGATAGCATTTGCGTTGGAAATCCCAGGGATGTGGTGAAAGCATGCCAATACATGGCCAGAAACGGCGGTTATTTTGAGACGGTGACAGATGATGAAATTGCCGCTGCAGTGATTGAAATGACTACAAAGACAGGGGTTTTTGCAGAACCTGCTGGGGCTGTGTCCTACGCCGCCCTTAAAAAAATGGTGGCTCGGGGTGAGATTGGACCAGACCAGGTGGCAGTGCTTGTGGTGACTGGCAGCGGACTTAAGGATCCGCCTAAATTAACTGAGTAGTGAGGGATATGGATTGAGGGGGATGACATGAAAATCACGGAATTTTACCGACCCATGGACGTTCAAGACGCCTACGAAAAATTGATGGGGCAAAAGAAAGCGACACTGATGGCAGGGGGCATGTTTTTACGACTTCAAAATCGGACCTTGCCACTGGTGATTGATCTGGAGGGCCTGAATTTATCAGGTGTGAAAGCAGGGAAAAAGCAAGGGGAAAGGGAAAGACAAGGACAAGGACAAGGACAAGGACAAGGACAAGGACAAGGACAAGGACAAGGACACAACCAGGGGATGCTTCAAGGCGAAACCCTTTTAATTGGTGCGATGACAAGCCTTCGGGACATTGAACTGAATGACAGGCTGCCAGAGGTATTGGTTGCAAGCGTCAGGCAAATTGCTGGGGTTGGGGTTAGAAATCTGGCTACCATTGGGGGCTCTGTTATGGGGCGCTACCCTTTTTCAGATATTAATACGGCACTGGCGGCCCTTGGAGCTGTGCTTCACTTTCACGTTGCTGGCCCCATGGCCATGGTGGATTTTTTAGAAGGCAGCTTAAAGGAACGGGATATGCTCCTTTGGATTGAAGTGCCAGTGAGGGAAGCTGTTAAAGGCAATTTCAGTGCTTTTAAGAGGGTCTACACTGATTTTGCCCTTTTGAATATGGCTCTAGTTAAACAGGTGCAAGGGACTTCTGTAAACCGGTTAACAATCAGTATTGGCGCAAGGCCAGGTGCCGCTCAGACCCTTGATGTTCAGTATGTAGGCCAGTCGGCACAGGAGATTCTGGCTAATATAACATTTGGAGATGACTACCGGGCATCGGCAGCTTACCGGCGGGCCTTGGCAAGTGCCATGGTCACTGACGCCCTAGAGGAGGTGGCAAAATGGAAGTAACGCTTATTATCAACGGCGACCACTATCAATTTGCAGCACTTCCAGATGAGGTGTTGACAGATACCCTGAGAAAACTGGGTTTTAAAAGCGTCAAACGGGGCTGCGAAACGGCTAGCTGTGGTGTTTGTAACGTACTTTTAAACGGTGCCCTAATCCCTTCATGTGCCTATCTTACAGTCCGGGCGGATCACAAGGAAATCACCACACTTGAAGGGGTACAAGAGATTGCCAGGGAAATTGGCCAATATATCATCGCTGAAGGGGTCGAACAGTGCGGTTTTTGTTCCCCGGGACATATGATGGCCATCATCGCCCTCTTCAAGCGTAATCCAGCCCCAACTCTTGATGAGATCAAGCATGAGCTGGCGGGTAATCTGTGCCGGTGCTCGGGCTACGAGGGGCAACACAGGGCCTTGGTGGCTTATACAAAGGCGGTGGCCCATGAAAGCTAGAAAAATTAGTGTTGATCGGGCTATTCCAAAGGTTGATGGCATGGGTCTTGTACTGGGTAAGCCAGCTTACACCGATGATCTAGCCCCAAGGGATGCCCTGATTGTCAAGGTGCTAAGGAGTCCTTATGCCCATGCGGTGATTAAGCGCATCGATGCCAAACGGGCCCTGGCGATTCCAGAAATCAAGTGCGTGCTGACTTACGAAAATGTTCCTGGTGGTGTGTTTTCAAGGGCTGGGCAGGGTTATCCAGAACCTTCACCCTATGATGCCAGGATTTTAGATCAAACCCTTAGGTATATTGGGGATGCTGTAGCGGTGGTTGCAGGGACCACTGAAAAGATGGTGGATTTAGCCCTGAGTATGCTAGTGGTTGAGTACGATATCAAAGAACCGGTACTGGATTTTGAGACTGCCATGGACCATCCGATAAAGGTCCACGATGGGGATGGGACAAGCAGTATGTTCCCAATGGGTCATTATCCAGAACGTAATTTGTCAGCCCAATACGAGATGGCAATTGGTGATGTACCTGGTGTTTTAAGCGACTGTGAAGTGGTTTACAGAGGTCAGTACTATACCCAGGCCCAGTGTCATGCCATGACAGAACCCCATGGGGCCGTGGCCTATTTCGACTTTCAAGATAGGCTCACCATTATCACAACCACCCAAACCCCTTTTCATGTGAGAAGGATTTTGGCCAGAAACTTAAAGATGCCCCTGTCTAAAATCAGGGTGATCAAGCCCCGCATCGGCGGTGGCTACGGCGGCAAACAGGCCATCCACGGGGAATTTTACGCTGCTCTGGTGGCAATCCTTACCCACAGGCCTGCCAAGCTTATCTACACCAGAAAAGAAGTCTTTGAGTCTACCTATACAAGGCACCAGATGCGCATAGACATGACCCTAGGCGCCACAAAGGGAGGGCACATTAGGGCAATCGATATGAATGTGCTCTCAAACACCGGCGCCTACGGAGAGCACGCCCTCACCGTACTGATGGTGGCGGGCTCTAAAACCCTACCGCTTTATAATCATGTGGAAGCGGTTGGGTTTCGGGGGGATGTGGTGTACACAAACCTGACCCCAGCAGGGGCCTTTAGGGGCTACGGCGCAGTGCAAGGGAACTTTGCCCTGGAGTCCGCCATGGACGCACTGGCTCAAAAACTTGACATGGACCCCATCGCCTTAAGGCTTCAAAACATGATCAAAGAAGGGGAAACTTCTAAAATATTTGAAGTCATGGGGGAAGGCTCAGAAGGTACGGCCATGAACATAGAGTCATGCAAACTGGATACGTGTCTTGACCAAGTCCTTGAAGCCATTGACTGGGCCAACAAATACCCACGGGTACAAGTATCCCCCCATATCGTCAGAGGTGTGGGTGCAGCTATTGCCATGCAAGGGTCGGGGATTCCCTATATCGATATGGCCTCCGCCATTATCAAGCTCAACGACGAAGGCTTTTTCAATCTGTTAATAGGCGCTACCGACCTGGGCACTGGCTCTGATACGATATTGGCCCAAATGGCTGCAGAGCGCCTAGGGGTTGATGTCTCTAAAATTATTGTGTATTCCTCTGACACTGACTTAACCCCGTACGATACAGGGGCTTTCGCCTCAAGTACCACATACGTGTCGGGCCACAGCGTTATACTAGCGGCCGACCGGATGCGTGATCTCATTTTAGCAAAAGCCAAAGCCTTTTATAATGCCACAACCGTGGACTTTGACGGCGAACATATCACCGCTGATGCAAATACTGTAAGCCTGGCTGATTTCTCCACCACGATTTTTTACTCCAAACATCAGGAACAGCTTGTGAGCACTGGGTCTTATGTGGGCACAAAATCGCCCCCACCATATATGGCAGGGGCTTGTGAAGTGGAAATTGATACGCGGACGGGGCATATCAAGGTTCTGAATTTTCAGGCAAGTGTGGATTGTGGTGTCACTATTAATCCAAATTTAGCTCGGATTCAAGTGGAAGGGGCCTTGCTTCAGGGCATTGGCATGACCCTTTACGAAGAGGCTCTGATTACTGACAAGGGCAAGATGCGGGGCAATAGCTTTTTAACTTATAAGGTGCCAACCCGTATGGAAGTGGGTGGCATCCACGTTCAATTTGCCAAGAGTTATGAACCGTCGGGACCCTTTGGGGCAAAATCCGTAGGTGAAATCGGCATCGACACCCCACCGGCAGCCATTGCAAATGCAATCTTCAACGCAACCGGCATCCGCATGACCAAGCTCCCAATTACCAGCGAAGACCTGTGGCAAAAATTGCAAAAATGACCCAGGGGTAATGAGTCAGTGGGACGTGCACCGTGGCTCGCTTTTGACATAGAAAACGTGGGGATATAGAAATAATCCCGGCGTTTTCTTTTGTTTTTTCGAGATACTGTGAATTTGCTTGTTCAAGTTAGTAGTTGTCAAAGTGCAGTATGACGATTAGTTTTCCTTGGCAAATTCTTCTGCGAACACTGGTAAATAGTCTTGAAAGGTCAGATATTTGTCACGGCTATTATGATAGACTTTAATCAACGCAATAGCATCCTCTATATGTGAAAAGCCTTGATTGAAGTTCTTAGTCACTTGCCTTTTCATCTCTTCCTCACCATGAATTTCTCCAATCAGAAGACATGTGACGGCTCGTACAGTGTACTCGTCAAAAACCTTATCCCAATTGTTGTATACCTCATTGGATGCTGAAGAATCGAAGGGTTTATACCGCCATTCACTTTTAGCGACTGAGTCTGTATGATTTTTAATGCCAATAGTTGTGAATCTGTGGGCCAGTTCATGTATGATGATTGATGTAAATTCTATATCGTTGTCTGGTATTGGTACTGGTATTGTAATCAGTGTTTCATAACCGCCATCTTTTAGTGGAAAGGTTACATTGTAGCCATTTTGTGCATAGGGTGTTATGGTAACCGTAGTATTTTCAATCGATTGCCCAAAAAAATTCTCGATGTTTTCAACAATTTGATTTTTGGAAATGAGTTGATCAGACTTTTTTAGAAGGATTTCGTAGAGGGGTTTATTCGAATTAAAAAACTCTTCAAATTCACCTTTTTCTCTAAAATTCCTCATCAAATACATGAGCATCTCACCAGTATCTAAATACTCGTATAGTTTAATACTTAGCCCTTTAAAGTCTAAGTTTTTATTCACTTTATTATCACGATCAAAGAAGCTTACCACTTCAGTAAAAGCACCGTATGTCATGCCTTTTTTCAATCCGTTATCTAATAATAGTAAAAATCTATCACTGACATTTGGTTTGAATAATTTTCTTGAAGCCACAACATAACCGGGATCTTTAGCATAGTTCATGGGCTTGTCGTACATAAACTCAGCGGCTAAATTGAGTAATTCGATACGGGGGTCAACGCAAAGGGTTAATTTACTTTTAGTAGGATAGTAATAGGGTTCTTCAAGCTCTATTTCAGTTTGCAAAGTGTTAGGTGATGCCGCTATGGGCAAAGGTTGGGCTTTATCCACTTCTGAATTTGCATGATTCTTAAGCTCACAACCACACAGGGAAAGTAATGCATAGCATACACATGTCAAAAGACACGCTTTTAATAGTTTACTTCTTAAGTGGACCATCTTTTTTATGACTCCGATTTATTTTGACTTTAGTGCTTGATTATCTTTTCTGCAACGTGATGACTGAGTGTAATTTTTTACAATACTATATTATACATAAAAACCTTAATTTCAGCTTAACATTTTGAAAAACGATAGATTTTGTTAACATTTATTGTCGCTATCACTTGGCATTTCGGTGTAAAATTGTACTGATTTTTATGAATTTTTTATTAATTATGATATGTTTTGTAGCATTTTCAATTATTCTGATGTATTTTGGTTTTTCAAAACCCAACTTATACGATTTTATAACAGTAAATGCATGTGCATCAGGATTTGATGCAATATACTTTTGCTATATGGTTATGATCCCCCAAAAAACTTTTGTGCACTGGGCTAATTTTCAGATTTACTGGTCTCATGATCCATATGCTTTGAAAAATTCATGAAATAAACTAAGGGGTCCGCGTACAATTCATCAGAATTTAATTCTGATGAATTGTACGCGGACCCCTATTCATTGGCCGCACTTCTTAAATTACCTTCTTATACCATCGTGAACTGGTGTCGTAAGAGTAATGTTACTTTGATTATTGTCACTCCACCCGTTCCATCACATAATATGCTGCAGGCATATTGCGATAGATAACATCGCCGCTAATCCAAGGAAAGAATAGATAGTCTTTGCCATTGATTTCTTCGATATAATAACCTTCTACGCAGCTGTGCTCAGGGGAAAGGATCTTTCCATTTGTCCACTCGTATGCATCATTTTTCGGAAAAGTATCTTTAAAATTAGCAACGACTTTGCCATCATCAAGAACATCAATACCCTCTAAAACTAACTCGTAGTGAGATGGGCTTTGTTGCGTGGTAAAATCGTCTTTGTTGACGACAAAGTTAACAGATTTCCATCTTCCAAGAAGTGCTTCGTCATTTACAAATTCAAGATCTGTATTGTCATTTCTCAGATTTACTGGTTTTGTATCTTTGTGGTCAACTTGATCAATTCTCATTAGAACATAGTATTTCGGTACTTTAAAGTCATATACATAGTCCCCACTTTTCCATTGCATAAAGAGATAGTCATGACCGTCAATGTTTTTAATTTCGTAGCTAGCATCGGTTTTATCTGCTGTATGCAAAATATGACCTTTTGTAAAGGTAAAGCCACCAGGTGACAGGGCCTCTCCATCCAATGAAAACATAGTGTTGCCTTCACTTGTAAATGCAAGTGTTTCAAATGCAAAATCAGCTATCGCATCTGATTGATTTGTTTTGATCGTCGGTGAGAATGCTTCAATTCTGTCCACAAAATCCACAGCTTGCCAAGTGCCAACCAACTCCTGATCTAATTGAAAGGCATAATCGATTTTGTCTTGTTGAAACAAGATTTTTGTGGCGAATGATCCTGCAGTAAAAGAGATGCTAAGAACCAGTGTTGAAATGATTGCCATTCTTAATGTTCTTTTAGATTTCATTTTTTCCTTGTCCTTTCGTTCATGTATTGACCATAAGGTTTCAAAGTCCATAGTGTCCTCCTCTAGTATTCCAAGATCTCAAGATGATTGGGGTTTGAACGTCTAAGTTGCGTGAGCGCTGCATTAAGCCTGGATTTGCATGTGCCAACTGGAATTTCTAAAAGCGACGCAATTTCGGGTAACGTCAGAGATTCATAATAATGCAAGACGACAATTTCCCGACTTTTAGGTTTTAGCAGGGATACCAATTCCCATAAGAGTTGATCTTGTGCACCTGAAAATATGGATTCAACAAAGTTGTTTTGGTCCGCAGTCTCGGGTACGCTGTCGGTGAGAAACCACCTTTTAAATTTGCGCGCATTTTGACGCACACAATTCACCAAAATCTTGCTTAGCCAAGGCTTAATTGGCTTCGTCTTATCGTATTGATGATATTTTTCGAAGGCAATTAGAAAAGTTTCAGATACCATATCCTCGGCTAAAGGTTTAGATTGTGTCATAAAAAGCGCCAGTTTATAGAGTGCTAAAAAGTGTTGGCTGTAGATATCTTCAGCTTGTTTCTTAGTAATCGGTAGTCGCATGAAGCTGCCTCCTATACATTTTTTGAACGTTCAATCCTAATATGCATGAAGTAAGATAAGGGTTCGTTTTATTTTGATAAATAAAAAAACTTTTTAGTATAATTGTCACCTATATGAGAAGTTGCTGCAAATACTCATGATATGCAAGCACTTGTAAGGTGTCTTCTATTGAACAATACAATTTATATGACGGGGTAAGTGGATAGTTCTCTATAATAAAATTTAGATTCTTATTTTGTTGAGATTCACTCAGAAAGTGTTGAAGTTAGATTGAAAGCGCTGAAGAAAAAAAAGTAGACCTGATGTTGAAAAGAGCAGTCTACTTTGTGTCAAAAGATGGTCTGGTTTAGTGACTAATCACACTTGGCGAAAGCTTACTTAAGATGCTCAAGTGGCTGTTACAAAACCGGAATAAAAATTGTTTGATTGTTGACCAAGACACACTTAGGGAACTCCCAAATATCTTCTTCATAATTGTTAGATATCCTTCTTTGTAAACTTGTCAAGAATCCTACGAATCAGTCGTTTTAATCCAATCAATTCACCGACCCAATCAACAAATAAGCACCAATACTTAGATACAATTATAAATGACAACAGCAAAAGAAGTATTCTAAGACTAAATGGCAGTTCCATATGGTTGCCTCCTGTAGTTGGGGTGTCTTGCTAAGCGAATTCTTTTGGTGATGATAATGACTTATTTCTTCTCCATAAAAACCGCTTCCCCAGAGTATTCATACCCACATGATTCATAGCAAGCCCTGGCAGCAGAGTTGTCGTTACTTACATATAATCTTGAACCCATTGCGTCTAACTGATCTACCAGTTTGTCTGCTTGGCTCATCAATTGTTTACTGATGCCTCTTCCTCTGTATGATGGTGCTACCCAGAGCTCATCGACGTAGACATGGCCCTTGCCATTGAATCTGCCTACTTTCGGAATATAGACGAGGCTTATCCACCCTACAGGTTTGCCTTCAATAACTGCAGAGAAAATATATAAATTATCATTCATCAGTTCATTTCTAACGTCGTCTGGTATCACATAATCTATTTCTGTTTTTCGCTCACACCCATTTAGTCTCCAATAGACCATTTCATCAAATCGGGAGTAGTTGAGTTCGTTGATTCTTATAATTTGCATTCGGTACCTAACCCTTCGATTGGCCTCATTGGCTACTTTGTTACAGTCTTATGCGCTAATTATTTTCCTTATCTCTATAATTTGACGTTCGATGGCATTAATGTCACTTCTATCAGCAAATTGGTCTCCAAACCCACCGTATTCTAGAGTGACAACATGAGGCTGAGAAATGCTTAAAACATGACTCAGAAGAACGTAGTCTTCTTGAGTCATCTCAGCATGCTCATCCCTTAAACCCGTATCACTTGACTGTGTGCCCACTACATGAATTTCCCTAACACGGTGCAGGGGTAATTGATTTAAGTAATCTTCGATAGTCATATTGAGACCTGAAGCTGCAATTATTGCATGTGCAATATCCAAGATCATATCAATATCATGTTCTTCACAGATTTCACTGATCAGCTTAGGGTTGACTGATTCTTTTAAGATGCCAGGGCTGTTTAAATGATAGTAATCTGTATAAGGCATGTTTTCTACTAGCAGTTCACAGCAGATATTCTCTTTCCAAAGAGAAATAAAAAGACTCATCCTTGCTTTAATCATCTCATATGTAACAGTATCATCATCCCAATCGTCTTTGATTGTTCCAAAATGAATACCTAGATACTCGGAACGGCATACTCTCAAGTTCTGATTGATCTGATCCCAGTCATTATCCACTATTATTTTTGCACCAGTATGTTGTGGTATCTCCATGCCCACACCGTGCAAAAGCAATTTACCGTAATCCGAATATGTTGAGGGTATTTTGTCTTCTCGGCTTGCTAATGCTATCTTGACATAATCGACTTCAACTCTATTGTTCTCAATCAATGTCATTAACTCAGTTGATAGGTTGCATGCTAATTTCATAGAAAGGTCCTTTTCATTTTCATCGATCCTTTAAATTAATGTCTTTACCCACTCCGAATAGCCACCCTGTGGACTTGTTTGCAGGTATCTCAGCAATAGCTCTCGTGTCTCATCCCCGAGAACCCCTTTAGTAATTTGAGGTAATGTGAAAACCGATGAAGTATGGTGCTCATCCAATGATTTCTTAGCCCAGTCAGCACCCCCATCTGTAGGGGAATCAACAGAGTAGTACACACTGCCGACAAAAGAATTGATAGCAGCGCCTTCATTTCTGCATGGGCGAGGTAGCGTCTATCCGCTTTTTCACTGACGATTTGAGTCACATCATCCTGAATGATGCATTCCCCAGTTTTGTAACAATTTTTGCATCCAATACAGTACTTGATTGTCGATTCAGAAAGATTGATTTCCTTTGTCATGATACCCATGCTTTTGAGACCCTCTATCACTTGATTTGCAATCAGATAGGTATTGCCGTGCTTTCTTGGACTTCCGTTAATAAAAATCGCTTTCATTCTAACCTCTCTTTGTCTACCCTGGCATTCAATTTCCGTCAATAGTGACCTTTGATTCAGTGGTCTATTTAGATATTACTTTAACTTAAATCTGAAAAAAATAAGTAACATCATCTTCAAGTGTCGTATGTGATTTGTCACCGCCGGATTTTTCATACAGGGCACAGGCTGCTGTGTTGTGTTTTTGTGTAAATAAAAAGAACCTGCATATGCCAGTCAGCTTACATAATTTTTTGATGTCGGACAGGAGTTCAAGACCGATACCTTGTCGTTGGTACTCGGGAAGCACACCAACTTCATGGATATAGAGCATATTGCCCTTGTTATCTAGGCGATTAAGCTCATAGCCATACGCAAAACCAATGACTTTTTCATCCTGTATACAGGCAAAAATCCAATTCATCGGGTTAGAGAGAAACTGCCTCCCATTTTCTTCACAAATGAAATTGGCTCGAAAATCCTTGTTCATACCCAAAACTAAATTTAAATCTGAAGCCTGTAATTTTCTATATTCTCTCATAGTCACCATGACCCCTTTCACTGCCTCAGCGCACTGATTTATGGCAGAACTACTGGCTCAAAATCAAACGGAAAAATCTCAGCACTCTTTTCTACAAAATCCACCTTATAGCCTAATTTTCCCCTATAAAAGAATCCCTTTTGAAGGTCAATTCTCACGTAGCACATGGCTGGGTCCTTCTCATTATTATGCTCAAAGTACCAAGTTTTGAATGCTTCGATTAATTTTGCTCTTACTTCTGAATTCTCATGTTTCAAGGGATGACCAATATTATAGGCAGCTCCGGAAAAACTATGTAATTTACTGCACAAAGCCACATTCTTATTGCCTTCTATCTCTTTAACTTTTCTGGATTTTGAATAGGTCACCACGTAAAACGACCCATCATCATAGAACGTATCGACAATTCTGACTGAGGGCACATTGTCATTTGCGGTCGCCAGAGAAAACTGACTGTCCTTAGCAAATAATGCAGCCAATGCGCTCAATGCCCTTTGGAACTCACTCATTTTGAGCCTCTACTTTCTTTTCTAAGATTCGCAACAAAAATTCTAAAGCCAATTACTTTACACAAATTATTCGAAATCCAATCGCCCTATTGTGCTTAATCTTTAAAATTGACTTCCAAATTGATTATATCATCCAAATGGCGGGTTAAGTGGGGAAATTTCCCGAAAATATTTTTTTCACCTTTGGTTTTGTTTATTTGATCATGGTTGTCTGTGGTGTCACCATAAATCCAAGTTAGCCTGGTTTCAGTCAGAAAGGGTTGCGGGCTAGAATGAAAGTAGGAGCGGGGGCGATGGGGAACAAGAGTAGACCCCTTGATAAAAAAACAGTCCACTTGAAAAAAAACAGGTTCATTGATAAAAAAACAGGCTCATCAAAAAAAGCAGACCCCTTGAAAAAAGTGGTCTACTTTTTGATGTCATTTTTGTCTATTCAAGCCTCAGCAAAACAGACTTTAGCCCTGTTATGATCTGATCAACATGTCTCTCGCTGCTCTGGCCGACCACTGCTTCCCGCAATATTTCTTTTCCATGCTCAAGCAATCTAAACTCAGTGGCTTCAATCTCTGTGACATCCCGCAAGCGAATGGGCTCAATTTTCAAATCGTAATCATTTTCAAGGCTTTGTCTTAGAGCTTTAATCGCTGGCAATAACTTATCACAGCAAATACCAACCAAGCCTACGCCGATTTCTATAACCAACCACTCCTTAGTTTCTTCCATAACAGCCATCCTTTCAGTCCCTCTAAGATCATACATATGCTCTTCTAAGAAAGCCAATAAATTGTGTGAAGATGCATCTTCAGAACCAAAAGAGTCCATAAGGGCACGTATTGCCCATTGCTTCTCTTTTAGCCTGTGTAGCTGCGTTTCAATAAGTGACATTTCATTTCTTAGAAGCGCATTCAAGTTTCCCACAGACTCTGCAGATAATAGCTGTTCTATTTGCTTTATCGGCAAATCAAGGGTCCTTAAAATCACGACTAATTCAATGCGCTTCAAGGCGTCAGCCCCATAGCATCGAATATTGTTACTGTTGCGTTTACTGGTTATCAGCTTTGCTTCTTCGTAATAGCGAAGTGCACGCACAGTAATGTCGTATTTTTTTGCTGCTTCTGAAATCGTCAACATATTGATACCTCCCGAGGTAACTTCAGTTTAGCAGATGACGTAAGGGTAGCGTCAATACTTGATTTGCTTTTCTATATACTTGCGACACAAGTCAGTTGCTTCTCTCAAAATGGTTATACTTTGATCGACATTGTCATTTACTTCAAGGGAATGGACGGCGTCGGCAAACTGGTGTACCTCGACATTCTTATAGGCCATTAATGTTTCTATGTCATCATTGCAAATTAAATGATCATTGCTACCGGTTAACACTAGACAGTTCTTTTGGCTTATCCTATCGATGAATTTTGTAATAGGCGTATAAAAAACGTGATTTATCATTGAGTTGAAATAGTGATCGTCAATGTCTAAAGCGATTGAATTGCCATAACTTTTGCTGATGAAAAACACTTTTTTATAAGAGAAAGGACTCACTTGGCTGATTGCATGATAGCACTCTTGAAGCTGCATCTTGTATGCCTCTTCGTCACTGGACCCAGCGTTTCGATCCCATGCGCCATAGTGCAGGCTGAGAACATCACATCCCAATAGTAATGTTGTTTTCCGCGCGTAGTGTAGAGTAGGGATGTCGGTAGAATTATCGCCGCCTGGAAAGAGAACCACTAAAGTCATTGAATCTGGGTTATGCTTTAAAAACTGTGCATAATTTTCTCTGGAATCGCTTTGTTTGGTTTTTATAAAGAGTCTTTCAATCATTCTTTTCCTCCCAATATCTATTATTGCCCTGGTATTTTCATTTACAAACTCATTCTTTTATTTTAGTGGGATTAAGCACCTTTTGCACGGCCTCAGGTACAAGAGTCATCTCAAAAGAAACTTGCTTCTAAAGTCAACAGGCATATGATGCAGTTCATTGACACACATTTTATTGATAAAAAAAGTACAACATAAGAAACATTGCCACTTGCTACTTAAAAATATATGACCGTTTCCAACTCAACATACTATTTGTTTCGCCAGTATCTCTTTAATCTCATGTAGACTATCTATCGCATACTGGGGTTTTGCTAGATGATCTTCCCATGCCATAAAGCCGCTTAACCAAATAGCGTTAAGACCTGCATCGAGGGCTCCTTGAACATCATTAATGGGATGATCACCAACATACCAGCTGCTGTTTGAGCTTACAGTTAGTATCTCAAGTGCGAGCTCAAATATTCTTTTATCGGGTTTCATAATTTGTACTTCTTCCGATACAAGAATAGCATCAAAATAGGTTCTTATCTTAGCTTGGTCAATCTTTGAGTTCTGGGAATGGACAGATCCGTTAGTGATGAGACCCAGCTTGATATCGTTGTACTTTAGGTATTCTAAGACTTCTAGGGCACCGTCCATAAGGGCTGTACATTTGAAAAATTCAGAGAACCAGTGGTCCAGTAAGATTTCAATCGATATATCTGAATGCTTCATTTCGTAATTTTGAAGAATCTCTTCAAAGAGTTCGTGTCTTTTGCGGTAACCATCTCGGTCTGCAAGTCGGATGTGTTCCATTATAGTATCTTTATGTAACTCACTTTGGTGTACGATGAATTCTTCAATCAATAGCTCTGTGTATTTTGAGAAAGCAAGTTTCCTGTTGATTAATGTATTATCGAGGTCAAATATGACAGCTTCTAATATCAATGATCTTGTCCTTTCTTAAAGTACAAAAAAACTTTTGGATGGTATTATCTAGCGGTGTGATGATTCTCCAACTTGTAATTCAGACCATCTACAGACTTTCCGTTTATCATTAAAGAACTTTTAAATTCACTGGTCTGTAGAAATTCGTTTTTTTCCAATACCCGTCGAGAGGCATAATTTTCTTTGGCGGTTCCTGCTGTAATCTCTTTTATCTTGTATTCTTCAATAAACATCTTCAATAATTGATTGACTGCTTGACTAGCACAACCAAGACCTTGATATTCTAAACTAATTCGATAGCCTATATCAGCTGAGTCTTGATTGACAGTTGAGTTAATTCTGCCTACTAATGCTTTCCCTTCACTGCGAATGAGGAACATAAGGAACTCATCACGATCCTGCTCCGCTAACAGTTCAGTCATGATGCCCTTAAATGATTCAAAATGCTGATATTCCATAGGTCTTGCTGGTAACATTGTTTCAAAGTATTCTTTGTTTTCTTTCTCGAAGTCAAATATCTCTCTTAAAATTGCTTCGCTATCTGTTACAGTTTCTAAGTGTATTTTCATCATGATCCTCTTTTTCTTCAAAATCAGATAAGGTTTTGTGGCTATGAATTGATCCTTAATTGGTTAGTCAAAACGGTTCTTAACTTCTTCCATTATTCTATCAACAATCGTTTCAAGGGCATCGGAACCATCAACGGTTAAGTCGGAACTAGGTTTAGTTGTTCTTAGTGCTTCCAAATAGGCAAATCTACCTCTATGTAGATAATTTTGGACATCATTTTGAATATCCGCTACTGAGACATCTTTAAAATCTCTCATGATACGTCTAGCAAGAGCAATGTCAAGTGGCGTGTCTATGAATATTGCAAAATCAATGAATTTGTTCATTTCTTGATGTGAATAAGCAAATGGGTAATCTAATAAGATGAAGTCTAGCGGTGACTCCTGTTCGGATACTAACAATTGCAGATCATTTACTAGTGGCGTCAGATTCCATATATTATGATCTGCGCCGTTCTCCACCCATTCACAAATACTTTCTGGACCCTCGAAGTCGTAGTCATCAAAATACAGGGCTTTAGAATGACATAACTTTTCGGTTAAAAGCTTGGTAGTTGCAGTTTTACCACCGCCGGATACAGCTGCAATTGCTATTACATACGTCTTTTTTGTTGTATACATCGTGCCGTCCTTAGAAAATCGTATTTTTAATTTTTGTACACTCTGTGTGGGTTATAGAAGCATTTCCATTCTTCGTGTTTTTGTCTTGAACCCCAACTTTTGATAAAAATCAAGTCCCTGTTGATTGAACTCCCACACACCCAGTTCAAAACTGGTTGCGCCCAGCGATTTTGCAAATGTGATACTCTCGGCAATTAGGGCTTCTCCGATATTGAGGCGCTGATACGCTTCTAGTACACCTATTGAGTGTAAGTATAGATATTTGCATGCTTGCTGACCTGGAAACTGGGGTTTTACAGTCATAAGCTTACTGATGAGTTGCCCAACGATTTTACCTTCTGTGGTCTCGGCAACGAAGATGCCATAATCATCATTCTCGAAAATATTGGTGCCATAGATTTCTTCTATTGTCACTCTCACTTCGGTATGTTGATCGGGTCTTGCTTGTGCATGAAACTTTTGGACCTCCCAACAGATCACATCAATGGCATGCCGATGGCTATCATTAGCTTTTATGATTTTAAAATTCACTAAGGATCCCCCTTACTTTGTCGATTCCAATAAACCCCAGTGGGTTTACTTTCTCAATATGTAGTCAATGAATCCTTGTCTGATTTGATTGCCTTCATAAATTCTTTGTATGACACGCTCTTCTTTAATCAAAGTGGTCATTTCAGTAAAGTATTTATCTGCCTCATTATGATTGAAATAAGAATGTATCACAGGTTCATCATCCATTTGTTCATATTGATGATCACCTAAATCCGGTCCTTGTCCGCATCTAAAATCGTCTACTGAAAGAAAATTCACAAACATCAATCCGCCTGGCTTCAGCACTCGCTTGAGTTCAGATATAGACTTTTCAATATCCTTTTTTCTCATATGAAATATAGAATTATAGGAATAGACAAAGTCGAAGTGATTATCCTCTAACTTGAGATCAGTCATATCGCCGATTTGTATATTCAAATTCAGGCCATTTGCACTCTCGAATTTTCTTGCTGATTCGAGGGCTTTTAAATCTATTTCTATGCCATGAGTGTTAAAGCCATAAGTTATGAAAAGAGCCAAGGGGGGCATATTCCCACCCGCTCCGCAATCCAAAATATTTCTTGAACTTGAAGGGCCATTCTCTAAACATAAATCAAGAAATCTGTACAGCGGTATTTGTTTGAATATCATTTCTTTTCCCATGTTAACCTCTCCATTTCTTAGTGCGTTACCGACTGAATCCATTATTGCAAATTTAGTGTCATTTCACCTTGTACATCTTGAAAACCACGGCTGAGATAAAGAGTTTTTCCCATTTCAGTTGCATTGAGTGAAATCGTCTTGTACCCCATACTTTCAGCCTCATTTATGGCTTTTTCCAGTAGAAACGATGCGATGCCCTGCTTTCTATATTCTTTTATGGTGTAGATATTCATGATATAAGCTATTTTACCAGTCGGAATTTTAAAAGAAGGTGGACGATTATAAAAAACAAGGCCACTTGTTCCAATAATTCTTTCTTTGTCTATGGCCAACCATGCAATGAAACGATTGTTTTCAATATTTTCTCTGAAATAGTCCAAATTCGCTTGTACTAGAGCCTCATGCTTATTCTCACTATTATCATTTTTTGAGCTATTTACTTCTCTCATAAACTCGATTCTTAACCTTACCAATTCCGCTATATCTTCTAAACCAGCTTTTCTAAAGTACATCGATTCTGCCTCCTCTTATAAGATGAGCTCTATACCTCGCTGAACACCTCGACATCCCTAAAAATAAACCAATGGCATCATACGATTTTAAATCATAGGGTGCTTGGTGTGTTTTCTGATTTTCATGGCATCTATGATTAGTTTCTTATTATTATAATTTGTCTTGATACGGGATTGAATCTCTCTTTCTATTACGTGAAACCCTGTGTTTATCAATTGTGGCAAATGCTCTTTGATGTATTCTTTAAGACATTCTTTTTCTGATTGCGTGGGTATTGTCACTGCCGATGGTATTGGTAAAGGGGCATTTACTTCACTCAGTGTTTCGGGTGTATGTAGTCCAAATTCCATAAAGTTTCTTGTCTGTTTGCGCATCTCTTCAAGGGTCAACACATACTGGCCGTTCACATCTAATGCCAATCTTTGAAATTGTACAAAGACTAATTTATGCGGTTTTCGATTGAGGGTTTCGTAGTGCAGTACCACTTCTAAGACATCTTGATTGGCAAGTTCGGGTATGGCCTTGTATGTATCATTGGGTGTAGGAATTTTATAGACTTGCTCTTCTTTTGATATGAATAAAAATTTTGTTCCACTCATAAAACCCCCTGTGAATTAAATCGTTGACTTGATACCACCTTCTGGTGGGGTATGAAAACCGTCACTTTCAGCATTTGTGCCTTTAATGGCCAATATGCTTACCATAATAGCCACAAAACCCAGCGCTAAAAGTAGCCAGTCAATTAAAAATATGTGTGAGATGGCATACGAGAATGATGTGAAGGAATACGACCACATATGGAATACCCAAAATGTTAATGATGCACTAAAAGAGCATAAAGTAATGTGCATAAAACCCCTGGAATTCTTGCGTTTATCTGTCTGATCTATAAAATTATTTTTAGATAGCGTCAAATATATACGCATGACAACGGCAAGTATTATTGTCACTGCTCCCAAATAGGTTAATAAGCCCAATACATAAGGCAAGATGGCGTTTCCAGGGAACAAGTCACTTTTATAATAGTAGAATGAGTTTTGCATATCGTAGATTAAACCATGCATAATTTGTGCAATGGCAAGACCGGTCATGATTCCAAGCAGTTGAAATTTATGTGTCGCTTGTGTAGCCATTTCAGTTTTACGGATAATTAGATTGGCGAGGATTATGCAAATAAAGGTGAGTACAATAGAGGAAAGCCAGGTAGTCATAAAGGGTACTATTTGTTGCACTGAGAGTGAATTACTGACTTTGAAGAACGAAAGAAAAATAGTTAAGAAAGAAAGCAATATGGTGGTTAGACAATATGCAGGGAAAATGATACAGCTGGCATATGCGAGTACAGGCAGATCGGCCTTTTTTATAAGACTAGATTCGGGATTAATCAAAATATGTAAACCAAACGTGACTATTGCCAATGCAATTAAACTAGGAACAATGCTATTACCTACATCCCACGAAAACACAATAGCTATAGTTAAAAACATCTTCAATGAGTGAACCATTAATTTTGACAAAATCAATGAAAAAATAATCAATAGAAAACGACTTAAGCTTCTCCTAACTGGATACATCATAATCAACACCTCTCAATGCTATATGTTAAGGACTTTTCTCCTAAATACCATCGCAATTTGATCATCTTATCAGGTACAATCTTGACATAAAATAGAAAGTAAATCTAGTGATTTTAAAGCATTAAGGTAAATTTAAGGTTGATTGTAAATACAATCTAGGTTTAAGATAAAGATTAGCCACTTTTTTTATTGTATTTTATGTTTACATATGTAAATGAAAACTGGTACCCACCATCAAATCCAATAACGACATTTTCATTCAAAATACCCTTTAATTCTCTCGTGTATGGTATGATTATCATATTATACAGTTGTGTGATAATTCTAGGGGGGTTAAAACGATGGATGAACATTTTAAACCAAAAACAAATCATCTCAAGTATTTAAGTCTTCTAACAAAGCCAGTGCAACTAATGCAATTAATTAAGAAAGAATCCTCAACAGAGACATTTACATTGGTTTTTCTTTGGACAGGTATCCTATTAGCATTGATTAACGTTTTTTTGCCAACCCATCTTTATCAGAGTATCAACCATATTGATGAGACCTTGATTGTTAGCTTAGCAACGATGACAAATGCTCCATATGAGTTAGCTGAAAAATTCTTGGATGCAAAAGTAATCCGGTTTTTTTCTGTACTGATAGAATTTGTTTTCAAGCAACTGTTCTCTGCAATTTTGCCAATTATAATCCTATGGCTAGCAATGTGGTTTGCAACTAAAAAAAGAAAGTATTCAGCAGATATTGGGGAAGTCGCAAATGTGTATTTGATAGCTCTAGTACCCTTATGGCTGCTGAATCTGGCAACATTAGTGGTTCAAATTTTCACGGGTAACGCAATGCTATTTCTTGAGGGCTCATTAATTGATAATCTATGGACAATTGCAAATCCATTCTACCTAACCTACCTATTTTTGATAGGCGTAGGCATATACAATGCTTTTGAGATTAATAAGAAATTTGCAATACTCATACCGGCAGTTATGTTCTTTTTGAATCTTTTCTAAGTTAGCGAAATGAGACAGGGGTAGTTGCACTACGAATCGACAATAACTTCGATTCATGGTACACCTACCCCTGATTTTTTTTGCTTTTTCTTTTGTTGATGGATAACTTTAACCTTGTCTACCCTCAATGGCAGCAATTAGAAGTCCTGCAGCCATGCCGATCCGTTTGTCAATGGTATGATTTGTGTCCATTGAAAAATCAACTGTGAGGCGATAGACAAAGGGATTGAAGTTTTGTTTTAGCAACATTACCTTTTTACCATCAGAAATCACGTCAAAGTTTTGCGGAATTAGACCTGTCAAGATTCGTCTTAGGAGGGCCATACCCATGCTGTCTTCAGTAATCAGCCCAATCTGCTCATCATTGGCATCAAGAATAGTCCATTCATCTCTAAGCATTGACTTCATGCCCTTTCGTTGGAGAGCCCCAATTTTCATACCGGATTTTGTATCCACAACATCGTAAAAAGCAGAGAAGTCAATTGCCGTTCTTGCCGCAATGGTAAGGACTTCTTCTTGCATATCCTCACCTGTGTAGAGCCTAATATCTTCCTTGAACTTAAAGGCCTTTTGTTTGCAGTACAACTGAAGTTCTTCCTTGTCATTGTAGATATGAAACTGTGCCCCGGCAATTGTGAGTACTTTACGTCTAATCACGTAAGTTTGTTGATTAAATCTAGAATCGTTCATGTTATCCACAGACATTCTCCTCGCTATCTCATATTTAGGGGTGCTGGGAAGTGCTGGGGCGTGCGCCGTGGTCTACCAGTGAGCCACGGTGCACGTCCCCCTGGCTCATCCCCCTGGCTCATTCCCCTGGCTCATTTTCGAATGACTTCTACTTCGTAGCCGTCGGGGTCTGTCACAAAGTAGTATCTTGGCGGTTCTCCTGGAAGCCCCATGAGCTTTGTCACTGGATACCCAAGATCCCTGTGATGCTGCTGCGAAGCTTCAAGATCTGAAACCCCTACAGCCATATGACTAAATCCATTGCCAATTACATAGGGCTTTTCGGGATTGTAGTTATAGGTGAGTTCTATCTCGTGATGGCCGCTGGCATCGCTTAAAAAAACCAGGGTGAAGGCATCGTTTGGAAAATCTCTGCGACGGATTTCCTTAAAGCCCAGGGCTTCTTGGTAAAAAGCCAAGGATTTTTCCAGGTCCATGACGCGAAAACAGGTATGTAACAATGTATATTGCATATTGCCTCCTTGTGCGCACACGCGCTGTGAGTTTGGATTGATCACTACCCTGATGTTATATGATTTCTAAGGGGTAAGCAAGCAGTGAATTGTGACTTCCCATTTTTGTGTCATTTTCAGAATACTTAAACAACCCTTGTGAAAACGTTTTTCACAACACCGTCTAATGTACAGGAGCCCCGATTTTTTATAAACTTGTACTTGGAACTGGTTACAGATTTACAGTTCAACGTAGATATAAGGGGGAAATAATGATGCAACGTAAAAGATGGTTATCTCTTGCGGTGGCGGTGATGTTGCTTTTCAATATCGCCTTGCCAACCAACTGGCAAATACATGCCGAAGGTGCACCGCAAACAGTGTCACAAGCAACCACTGAATCAGCGGTTAATTTAGCAACTAATTTGGCAAGTCCGGTGAGGGTGGATGCCACTACCTACACCTTCAATGTCAATACCCAGGCGGCGCCCTATAACGTGGCTAATGGTAAACTCTTTGTGATTGGCTCCTTCAATGGCTGGAACACAGATACAGCAGTTGAACTTAAAGACAATGGGAGTGGTGTGCTGAGTGCAACCATTAACTTTCTTGACTACAATATCCCATCTGGCCAGGTGCAGTATAAGTTTCGCTACCAAGGCACTTGGGATACCGCCTTTACAGACCCTCTAAACAGCCAACAGGCTGATGGCAATAGCGTGCTGACCATGGTGGCAGACGTTATTGAGAGTCCGGTTAATGTAGCGGGTAAAACATACACTTTCAATGTTAATACCCAGGCACCGCCTTATAATAGTGCAAATGGCAAGCTCTACGTGATTGGTTCTTTCAACGGCTGGAATGCTGACACGGCAGTTGAACTAGTGGATAACGGCAAAGGGGTGCTAACAGCAACCATCGATTTTACCAATAATCCAAATGTCACCGATCAAGTCCAATATAAGTTTCGCTACCAAGGCACTTGGGACACCGCTTTTACAGACCCGCTTAATAGCCAACAGGTTGATGGTAATAGCTTGATCAAGCTAGCACCAGATGTCATTGAGAGTCCGGTTAAAGTAGCTGACAAAATCTACACATTTAATGTCAATACCAAAGCAGCGCCATACAATAGTGCAAATGGTAAGCTCTTTGTGATTGGTTCTTTCAACGGCTGGAACACCGAAACAGCTGTTGAACTCATAGATAACGGCAAAGGTGTGCTAACAGCAACCGTCGATTTTACCAATAATCCAAATGTCGCTGATCAAGTCCAATATAAGTTTCGCTACCAAAATACTTGGGACACCGCTTTTACAG
>CAZFST010000007.1:0-112497 GCA_964522015.1 uncultured Fusibacter sp.
GCATCTTCAAATATTCCTTCTAAATAATTTCTATTAGCTTAACTTAATGACATTGCTATAACGGCGCCTTTTTTTGATGGGCATTTTCAAGACCAGGAAGAATCACCTTGAATAGATTTGTTTTTTTCAAGTTTATAAAACGGACACTGCCCAAGGGTGAAGCAGAACGCTTAATTTTCAAAAGGCCAAGTCCATACTTAGTAAACCGTTTTTTATCATCAAGGGATAGCAATTGGTGATAGAGCCAAGGATTACGACGTTTTGGCGTGATTGAACGAATGACATTATTCAAGGGATCCCGATCCACTATTGCACCAGGATTTGAGATTTCAATCCGTTTATCACTAATAAAAACCACAATTTCTCTACTATAATCAAAGTAATCACGATGGACTAAAGCATTAGAAATCGCCTCTTCTAAAATATCTAAGGGGTAATCATAGCCATCAATGATTTTTTCGCAAAATTGCATCCCTTGATCCAGTAAAGGAATGATAGCACCTCGGAGGATGGTTTGAATCCGATTGCCAGACAAGTCCAGGGTTATAAACTTGATACCCGTATGGGGCATCAACCTTTGAGGCTCTTTCCCAAAAAGTAGCACACCACCCACAGTGGGATAGTACCGATTATCTTCTTGCTCATAGAACATCAAACCCAAATCACATAGGAGATTTTCATCTCCCTCCCTGTATACCTGACCCGTGACCCTCGTCACATAGCCATCAACCAAATTCATTTCAAAATCAGTGATTCGCCCGCGATAAAGGGGCATTTGCTCTGTCATAATGAGCCCTGCGTGCTGAAACATCAAGGCTATTTCATCACGATGTGCAAGATCCGTGGTAGAGCCACGCCTAATATAAAAAGCACCTGTTTGTCGCATCTGATGGGGCCTATTATGGCTTTTATAAACTGAGACTACCACAATTACAACCCCTTGTATTTGGACCGGATCCACAGAAATATTAACCGGTGGATCGCACCGCGTCAATAGAATTTGCTGGATTTTTTCTTCTGGATAATCCGCTGGATCGACGCCAACAAGAGCCCTGGTTTTATCTTGAACCCCGATGACCAAATAACCCCGACCACCCGGGGTGTTGGCTAAGGCCAAGACATCCTTGGCAATTTCCTTTTTATGTGTATCTGAAGCAAGGGGCATGGTCAGTTTATAGTCCAGTTTAGGACCTTCCTTTTGTGCGAGTAGTTTCTTTAGCTTAGCCACATCCATGACATCACCCCATTCCACCATTGATCAATGAGAACTTGCTTATTGGATTAATACCCTCAAAAACAGCTAAAAAACAATCTTAAAAGACCCCAAACCCTATTATTATGAGTTTGAGGTCTTTTGATTTATTAAGAAATTAAATAGCTAAGAATGCGCTATAACCTTTATAAGTCATATAAAGATCCGCTTTAGAAATAACTTCGTAAGGGCCGTGCATGCTCAGTACCGGCACACCACAATCCAAGACTTCAGCGCCACGGTTGGCAAGGATATATGCGATTGTACCGCCACCACCTTGATCCACTTTGCCAAGTTCTCCCGACTGCCAAATAACGCCACTTTCTTCAAAGATATCCCTAACATAACCCATAAACTCAGCATTGGCATCAGAACAACCACCTTTACCACGGACACCAGTGTATTTAGAAATGCAAATACCATAGTTAATCTTAGAGGCATTACGCTTGTCCAGTACTTCTGGGAAGTTTGGATCAAATGCTGCAGTCACATCTGCTGATAATACTTTGGTGTTTGTGAAGGCACGTCTTAAAAGCAATTCATTATACTTGCCGTCTTGTAGCTGAATCAGTTCTGCCACGCAATTTTCAAAGTAAAGGGACTCAGAACCGGTATTACCGTTTGAACCCACTTCTTCTTTGTCCATAAACATACCCACTGCTGTAAATTCAGGGATATCAAGGTCGAACATCGCTTCAACACCAGCATATGAGCAACATCTATCATCGTGACCATAACCAGAGATCAAGGATCTGTCAAAGCCAACATCACGGGCTTTTCCAGCAGGCACGATTTCAATTTCAGCCGTTAAAAAATCACCTTCAGTGATACCATAAGCATTTTCAAGATGAGCCAAGACAGCTTCTTTAACTTTTTCTTTTGCACCCTCTTCTTTAATCGGCATTGAACCAATCAAAAGATTGAGACCCTCGCCAGTGATGCCTTCACCAAGGGTTTTAGTCATTTGATCTTTTGCCAAATGAGGTAGTAAGTCAGTGATAAAGAAAACTGGATCTTCATCGTCTTCACCAATGGCTAAATCCACTACTTCTCCACCTTTTTTCACGATACGACCGTGTAACGCCAAAGGCATTGAAGTCCATTGGTATTTTTTGATACCGCCATAATAATGGGTTTTCAACAAGGCCAACTCACCATCTTCATAAAGTGGGAAGGGTTTGAGGTCAATTCTTGGGGCGTCAATATGCCCACCGACAATCCGTAAACCATGAGAAATCGGAGCTTTACCAATTACAAATAAAATCACCGCTTTATCCCGATTGATGGCATAGAGTTTTGTACCTGCTGTTAATGGCTCACCTGAAACAATGCGAGTTTCAAGATTTGTATAGCCTTTTTCTTCAGCCAGTCTAACAATTTCTCTTGCCGATTCACGCTCTGTTTTTCCAGCATCCAAGAAGGATTTATACCCTTCAGCAAATGCAAAAATCTTCTCTTCATCTTGCTTTTCAACAACGCTCCAAACATTTTGGAATTGAAAAGCTTTGCTTTTAAACTCTGACATGTAGCCTCCTAAAGTAAATAGAAATGTATTTGAAATCGTTTTCACATTATTGTATCATATTTCGAGGCTAAAAATAATATTTCATTTCGTTAATACTCTGAGCTACTACTCCGTCCCAATATACCTCTAATACTCAGCTTTATGCTTAATAGCGTAAATTGCAGCTTGGGTCCGATCGCAAACATTTAATTTTCTAAAAATATTAGATAAATGATTCTTCACTGTTTTTTCACTAATGTACAAAGTCTGTGCAATCTCTCGGTTACTGGCACCATGGGCAATCAGCCGCAAAACATCTAACTCCCTAGCGGTTAAATAGCTGATTAAATCCTCTTTCTGTCTAGCAATTGCCTGATGCTGTTCCAGGGCCAACTCCAAAGTTGGTTGGATAAAGTTTTTCCCAGAGTTAACGGTTTTAATGGCTAAAATCAACGTATCGAGATCAGTTCCCTTCAGTAAATAGCCTTTGGCTCCCAATTGGATAGCATCTTCCAAGTCACTCACGGCGTCATCAACCGTCAGGACGATGACGCGAGTAGAAAGACCCATGTCCCGTAGGCGCCTCATGGCTTCCTTTCCGTCCATCACGGGCATATTGATATCGAGGAGAAGAATATCTGGTGCCAATAAACGACAAGCATCAAGAGCTTCTTGTCCGTCGCCAGCCATGCCGACAACAGAAATTTGAGGTTCTAACATCAATAATTGTCGTATGCCGTGACGTAATAATTGATGATCATCCGCTATCACTACGCTGATTTTTTTCACATTCACACCTTCTTCACACAAATACACGGTAAAAAGCCGCATGTGTTTAAGCCACAGCGACTGATTATGTTAATAGAACCTAAGTTCTATCCAATGTCAACCCAAGTCCAAGATTGACTGAATGCTAGCCATGACTTAATTTATGCCTTAAGCCCCATCACAGCAGCCCGTTCATCATCACTGAAAATGTGTTCTAGGTCTAAAACAATGGCAATGCGATCATCAATTTTCGCAATCCCAGAAATATAAGCACTGCCTTTTCCTTTAATAATCTCTGGAGCAGGTTCAATCATATCCTTATCAATTCTTAAAACCTGAGATGCCTCATCTACTAAAAATCCAATGTCATTACCATTAAAGTTGATATTTACAATTCTGGTATCATCAGAAACAGTGGTATCATCAATATTAAATCTTCGTTTGAGATTGACCACTGGAATGATATCCCCACGCAAATTAACCACACCTTCAATATAAGTTGGGGAGTTCGGTACACTGGTAATATCTCTGTATTCTGTAATTGCACTAACATTGCCGATGTCTACACAGAATCGCTCCTGACCCAGTCTGAATACAACATATTGCATCTCAGCCATAATAAACCTCCTCTATTTCTTCACGTATTTGACAGTACTCAAATGACCCTTTACATATGTTCTTAAGTTACCCAAATACTCATCCCGTAACGCTTTTTGTTCAATTAATTCTTCAGGAGTTAAGGGTGTAACTTTCGCCTTATTGGCCAAGGCATTTATGCGTGCTAGTTTCTCTGGATCAATCATAGGCTCTCCTCAATAAAAAGCCCCAAAGAACTCGACAACCGAGCCCTCAGGGGCATGTGTTCGTTATGCTTTCAATTGTCCTACAACTGCCTCTACTTTGTCAACAAGAACATGCGAAGCCACCAACGCTTGCACTTTATTGATGTCCGTGTACATCACTCGATCGTCTTCAAGTTTAGGCACAATGGCACGAATCGTCTCATAAACAGCGCGGGTTGCAGGTGCTAATTTCTCTGGTGAACCAAAATCAATGGCTTGGCAAGCTGACAGTAATTCAATGGATAAAACATTCATCACATTGCCAAGAATCTCATTTGCCTTACGAGCTGCAATGGTCCCCATGCTCACGTGATCTTCCTGGTTTGCTGAAGATGGTATAGAATCAACACTTGCAGGGTGTGATAATACTTTATTCTCAGAAACAAGCGCAGCAGCAGAGTACTGCATAATCATAAAACCAGAATGCAAACCACCTTTTTCAGTTAGGAAGGCTGGCAATCCAGAAAGTTGCGGATTCACCAAACGCTCAATTCGGCGTTCAGAAATATTAGCAATTTCAGAAAATGCAATCCCTAAGAAATCAAATGGCAGGGCCACAGGTTGTCCATGGAAGTTACCGCCAGAAAGTGCTTCTTGCTCATTAGGGAAAATCAACGGGTTATCTGTTACTGCATTCATTTCAATTAAAACCTTGGTGTTAATAAAACCAAGGGCATCTTTAGTCGCACCGTGAACCTGTGGCGTGCACCGTAGAGAGTAAGCATCTTGAACGCGGATTTGGCCTTGTCGGGTTGTCAAACCACTACCCTCAAGAATACGCAATAAATTCTGAGCTGTTTCAACTTGTCCCGTATGAGGGCGAAGGGCATGGATTCTTGGATCAAAAGCATCCGTAATGCCATTCAAAGCTTCCACCGTCATGGCTGCCGCAATATCAGCCAACTTCGAGATGCGAATACCATCGTACATAGCGTGGGCACCAACCGAAGTCATCACCTGTGTACCATTAATTAAACCCAAACCTTCTTTAGAAGTCAAGACGACTACTGGAATTCCAGCCTTATCCATAGCTTCACGACCAGACATCCGCTGACCTTCAAACCAAGCCTCGCCCTCACCAATCATCACCAAAACCATATGGGACAAAGGTGCTAAGTCGCCACTGGCTCCCAAAGAACCTTTTTGTGGAATAATAGGTGTCACGTTTTTATTCAGCATCTCAATCAAGGTCTCAACGGTTTTGAGCCTGACGCCAGAGTTTCCTTTTGTCATAGCATTGGCACGAAGCAACATAATCCCTCTTGAAACCTCTGGAGAAAAGGGTTCGCCAACGCCGCAAGCATGAGAAATAATCAAATTTCGTTGCAAGGCTTCCGTTTCATCTTTAGAAATAGAAACATCGCTAAATTTACCAAATCCAGTGGTTATACCATAAACTACTTTTTTCGTATCAACAAAATGATCTACTAGCTCTCTGGCCCGTCGAATCGGTTCGAAAGCATCATCATGAATTGCAACTTGCTTACCAAAACGCGTAACACTTACAAATGATTCTAAATCTAAACTGCAACCATCAATTTTTAACACTGACATAGTATCCTCCATTAAGCAAAGTCGCTTAGCATCAAAACCCGTTTAAAAACGATTTCCTGTTAATTGATTATATCACAGCATTGAGAAAGCATTGCTTTATGAAGATAAAGTTAAAGGGAAAGGAACACATGGCGTGATCCTTTCCCTTTAAAAAAGCGCAAATACGCCTCTATCTCGATTTTTTAGTCCCTTTACCAGCAGCTGGCTTATCCCCTGACTTACCTACTGGTTTACCTACTGGTTTACCCACCGGCTTACCTACTGGTCTACCATCGGGTTTACCTGCTGGCTTACCATCGGGTTTACCTGCTGGCTTACCATCGGGTTTACCTGCTGGTTTACCTGCTGGCTTACCATCAGGTTTACCAGTGGATTTACTAGGTCCTTTACTAAATGGTTTGCTGCCTGATTTGCCTGCAGTATTGCCTGCTGTTTTGCCTGCCGCTTTGTTTGCAAGGGCCCTTTTCTTTGCAAAGTCATGATCCTGGTTTCTTGCTCTAATCAAGCATTTTGGACCATTACCAATTAAGTCCATCCGACCTGCCAATTGCAGGGCTTTTTCCACCCAGTGGTAATTATCTGGACGACTATACTGCAATAGCGCCCGTTGCATCATCTTTTCTTCAAAGGTTTTAGGGATATAAACAGGCTTCCCATCACGAGGATCAATGCCCGTGTAGTACATAGTCGTTGAAAGTGTACCCGGTGTAGGGTAGAAATCTTGCACTTGTTCTGGCTGATATTTGGTATCCCTCAAGTACTCAGCCAATTGAATGGCACTTTTTAAAGTACTCCCTGGATGAGAACTCATCAGATAAGGCACGATATATTGTTCTTTTCCCACTTCTTCTGTGGTCTTATAAAAGCGAGCCACAAAATCCGTATATAACTGCCCGCCTGGCTTGCCCATAAAGTGCAAGACTTCAGGGGCAATATGCTCAGGGGCGATTTTCAGTTGACCGGACACGTGATGGGCACAAAGCTCACGCATAAAGGTTTCATCTTTATCAGCCATCAAATAGTCGTAACGTAGTCCAGAACGGACAAAAACACGTTTGACCCCTTTGACATTTCGTAGCTTTTGTAAGAGCAATTTGTAGTCTTGATGATCAACAGTAAGGTGCTTACAGGGCTTAGGGAATAGACAATCCTTACCCCGACAAGTCCCAACTTTCAACTGCTTTTTACATGACATATGCCTAAAGTTAGCCGTTGGACCACCTACGTCGTGAATATTGCCTTTGAATTGGGGTTCTTTGACCATGAGTTCTGCTTCTTCAACGATCGACTCATGACTTCTTGTTTGAATGATGCGACCCTGATGAAAAGTCAAGGCACAAAAGGTACAACTACCAAAGCAACCCCGTTCGCTCACAAGACTAAACTGAACCTCTTGAATGGCTGGTATACCACCTTTTTTTTCATAACTTGGATGGGGCAAACGCATAAATGGCAGTTCATAAACCCCATCCATCTCTTGTTGGGTTAAGGGCATTGCCGGTGGATTTTGGACTAATATTTTCCGACCATGGGCTTGAATCAACCGCTTGCCACGGATGGGGTCTTGCTCGAGATATTGATACTGTGAGGCCTTAACATAGGCCATCTTATCAGCCACAACGGTATCAAAATCCGGTAGAATAATTGCATCAGGATCATCTGGCATTTCATTTGTCACATAGCAAGATCCCGCTATGTGTTGTAAATAGCTTATCTCGACACCTGATGCCAATGCGTCCGCTACTTCTACAATGCTTTTCTCGCCCATCCCATATAACAACAGATGCGCATCGCAATCGACCAGAAGTGATCTTCTGACACTATCAGACCAATAATCATAATGGGCAAAACGCCTTAAACTGGCTTCTATACCACCAATCACTATGGGCATTTTTTTATAAGCGGCTCGAATTAGATTACAATAAACCAGGGTTGCCCGGTCAGGCCGAAGCCCCATAACGCCACCCGGTGAGTAAGCGTCGGTGCTACGTCTTTTTTTTGAGACACTATAGTGGTTCACCATAGAGTCGATGTTACCACCGGACACCAAGAATGCATACTTGGGTCTACCTAACACTTTGATGGCTTGTGGATCTTTCCAGTCTGGTTGCGGGATTATCCCCACTTTATAACCCGCTTGTTCCAGTACACGGGCAATAATGGCGTGACCAAAAGAAGGATGGTCCACATAGGCATCCGCTGAAACCAGTATAAAGTCACATTGGTGCCACCCGCGTTTTTGCATATCCTCTTGGCAAATCGGTAAAAAATCCTTCATGATAAAACCTTTCTATCGCGCTTGTGCGCATGTGTTTCTAGATGTTTCTAAACATTTCTAGATGCGTCTTGTAGAATCTCTAATAATGATTTCGTAAGGCATGTTGATTAGCTTGTCTTTTGGCTCTTGACCATTGATTTTTTTGATGATCAGACGAACAGCTATAGCGCCCATGTCATAAATTGGGTACTTAATCGTGGTCAATTTCGGACGGTAGATTCTTGAAATCCGAGAATCATAAGAGCCCACCACACTGATATCCTCTGGTACTTTTTTACCATTATCAACAATGGCATTGATGGCACCAACTGCCATATCATCAGATGTGGCAAAAATCGCTGTTGGTAGTTGATTGCCTTTAAGCATCACATCCACAATTTTATAGGCTTCTTCTAACTCAAAATAACCTTCGTAAACATTCTCTGGATTAAAGTTCACATTGTTTTCTTGCAGTGCCTGTTGGTAGCCAAGTAATTGATCCCGTCCAAAGGACTCACTATCATCACCAGATCTAATTAACACGATATCTTTATGCCCCAATGTGATCAAATAGTTGGTCATATCTAACACGGTTTTCTTTTGGTCCACGGAAACAGAGAGGACATCGAGTTCTGTACCATCCCGGTTAATCATCACGATTGGCAATTGAAGCGCCTTAATGATATCCTTATGGATTTCATTGATTTTTTGGGTCATAAAGATGATACCTTCAACTTGCTTTGACTTAAACAGGTCAAAATACCGAAGTTCTTGTTTTAGTTCGCCATAGCTATTACATAGAATAATATCATAACCATAGGTTTTAGCTATTTCTTCAATTGCATTTAACAGTTCACCAATGTAGGTAGACGAAATATCTGGCACCATGACACCAATGAGTTTTGATTTCTTCATGACCAGATTTCGGGCCACAGGATTAGGGCTATAACCTAATTCCTCGATTACTTCAAATACACGTTTCTTGATATCCTCCGAAACGGGCTTAGAGGTATTGATGACTCTCGATACCGTGGAAATTGATACATTGGCTTTTTTAGCCACATCTTTAATCGTAATTGACATGTAAACCGCCCCCTTTATAAAATCGATGCAACGACGCTAGTAAGATGCTTCACGAAGTTGTAATGTTTAAATTCAAATTCTTTTTCTTTAATGAGAACACGCACTACAATCATACCTAGTTCTTCGCCATTTTTGACGAGAGGACTAACAATATAAGATTTCCAATTTGGCATGCCGGTCACCCGGTCGATTTCTTCAATGTCATCCCAATAAATAAAATAATCATCTTGTTCATTTTTGAAAAAATCATCAATGAGAGATTCAGAGAGGGTCGTTGTTTCAAATAAAGCCTCAACCCCTCTTCGCCGCTCAAAAATCGACCACTTTTCACGCTGCCCAACTACCAGTACCGCTTCTTGGCCTTCCGTGATATCCAGAATGATACCAAGTGCCGTCTCAATTTTTTCTTGTGGCGTGCGCTTTTCTGAGATTAAATCCACTAAGTCAATCATGGCTTTTATCACGCGGGCATCGTTTGAGACATTGCCCGATAGAATTCCAGCCAGTTTATCGTAGCGTTTATTGCCTGATCCAATCTTATTATCATAAAGAGTGGTTCGATCACGTCCCATGTTTTTGGATTCATAGAGCGCTTGGTCTGCCCGTTCAATCAGTTCATTGTCCGTTTGCCCCATACTTGGGAATGTGGCTAAGCCAAGGCTTATGGTAAGTGGATGATCCTCACCGATTAAATTAGCAGACTTCACGCGCTGCCGTATTTTTTCACAGACGACATAGGCATCCATGGAACTGGTTTTTGGCAGGATAACAATAAATTCTTCTCCGCCGTAACGACCAACGTAATCACCATGCCGAACAGCGCCTTTCATGATTTCACCGATACGGAACAGCACTTCATCCCCTTTTCGATGACCAAATGTGTCATTGACCGTTTTGAAATGGTCAATATCAGCCATAATGACTGACAACTCATGATTTCTATTGCGGGATTCTGTCAATTCTTTATTAAATTCAGTTTCAATGTATTTTCTTAAAAAGACACCGGTCAATTTATCCATTGTGGCTGCTTTTTTTAGCTTAAAGTTATCTAGCATCACATAGAGTAGATTATTCATCTGTTTAACTGCTTCAAAACTTGTACTATTGATATTGTTTAAGAGTTTATCGGATTCTAGATACAGATAGCCAAGAACCTCATGATACCCTTTATCGTGTTCGTCGTAACGTCTACGCATCAGGGGATCATCACCATCTTGAGCGTTAAAGATCGGCATGCAAATGATGGATTTTCTAGATGTCATCATCCGATCTGAATACAGCCTTCGCTTATGTTCAATCAATAAACCCTCTTCCACATCATAATTTTGTTTGATAAAGGTACCGATATCGATTGGTGTCGAATTCTCTTCTGACTTAAACACCTCATCGCAATCACCATAATCATTAAAGGCATAAACAAAACCACTTTGAGCCAGGGTCAATTGGGTCAAGTAACGAAGAATCAATTGTAAATTGTAGGCTTGATCCCGTTTGAAAAATTTAAGTAAATCTTCAGCTCGAGACAATTGTAAATGGTAGCGCTGATTATATGCTTCTTGTATGGAGCGCTGAAAACCTTCATTTTCAAAAACAAGATCCATATCACCTAAGTCAAAGTAAGTTTCAAGTGTAAGGTTTGAATAGTCTATTTCACTTAAAGAAGTCTTTGGATTGATTGGTCCCATGAATACCTTGATGGATTGAATCCTCTGATAAAGTCGTACTCTTAAGGCGTCATTTAAGATATAGCCGGCTCTAAGGGTTACGGGTAAGCTCATTGTTAGTTCGTGGATGATATCCAAAGCATCTAGATGGTGCATCAAGGCTTTAAATAAATCCTTCTCTTTATAATAAGCGTTCCCCGCCATCATATGAATGAGCCATTTATTCTCGCTATTCAATTGATTTTCATATTGTTGAATGAGTGCCTCAAAGCGCTTAGCTTGATCGTTTCTTTCAAGGGTTGCCAATGCGATACTATGTTTGATACGTTGGGAATCCGTATTGACCTCAGTGGGTAGGCTTATAAAAACACTCAATAATTTTGCTGAATGGCCAGTGTAATCAAATCCACCGATATCTAGGGCCATATCCAATAAAACATCTTTAAGATAGGCTCTTTCAATGGGTGTTTTTGCATCCTTTTGTAGGGCCTCAATTTTGTCGAAGTCTATCACACAGTGATTACGCTTCTCACTGATAATATAGTCAAAAACAAAGCGCGTTAACTGGTAGCGATAACGGGAAACATTATCCGGTAAAAAATCTTCGGACATGGCCACTTTTTCCAAAAACGCCTTTGCCAACATAAGCTCCCGCATTCTCAGGTAAAATACACCACAAAGAAAATAGAAGAGATTAACACCTTGATCTCTGGATGCCTGAGCAAAAGGCTCGTAATCTTTCTCGAATTTTTGAATATAGCGATACGCTTCTTGATAGTTTTTAGTACTAATATAGCAATCAATTAATGCCATCGTCACATTAATCAAGGATTCAATATTGGTGGTATCCTCTGCAATGCGCTCTGCATCGTGGATATATCTAAGTGCACAATCGAAGTCCCCTTCTAACTGATAGGTTTCTCCGATATTCATAAGATAGGTGCTTTTCCCCTCAATAACATTGCTTTTTTCTAAAATACCAAGGGCCTTTTCAAAGTAATCCCGAGCCTTCCCGATATCAGACATCTGATTAAGGGCTATGACACCCAAGTTATTGTATGCGCGGGACAAATCTGTTTGCCCAGGGGTTTGCTCAAGATATTTCGCTGCTGACAAAAAGCTCTTGAAAGCCAAATCCGGTTGTTCTAGGATGTCTTCTAGGATACCTCTTATGTTTAAAAAACGCCCTATATAATAGCTGTTTTGTATTCTCTGCGCTAAGTCAAGGGAACGAGTAATAATGCCTTCGACAGCACTGGTGTTCATCAGTGCCATATAGTAACGGGTTTCAGACAACCCAAGTTCTAACAAACCAATTCTATAACCAATCTGATTAGCTAATTGACGGACTTCATCAAATAGCCCCTCAATTTGATCAAAATGCTTTCTGTTTATCATAATTTCAGCGAGTTTCAACACTGCATCAACTTTTACTTCAAGCATATTTTCTGAATCAGCCAGTGCGACTAATTGATGATATAAATCGTAAGCCAGACGATTCTCACCTGTTCTAAAGTGAATATCCGCTATTGCCTTGGTAACTTGTGCTTTAATCAAAGGTTCTGACAATTCTTGCAGTAGGTTTAATGCCTGTTGATAAAAATCAAGGGCTTGCCTAAAAATCGAGAGAGACGACATACGGTCCCCTAGTTTTATGGCATAATTGATAGCTTTCAATGGATTTTTGGCTGCGATGAGATGCTTCACAAGGGTCTCACCATAAGTACCATCAGCTAAAAATATAGCTTCTAACCTTTGAGCAGCCACCTTGTGGTATTGATGTTTTCGCTTGATACTCATTTTTGCGTAGACTCGTCGGGCTAAATTACGATTGTAAAAATCATAGGTATAGCCCCAGTCAGAAAATTTGATTTGTAATATTTTCAACTCAATCAATTGACCAATCTTTGCATCAAAGTCATCGGCTACAACGTGGCTCATTTCCAATAGCATGGCTTTTGAAATAGGTTTGCCATAAACCGCAATTCCCTCAATAATTCGCATGCTCTCTTCGTCAAAGCGGCTCAAACTACTCAGGGTAGCTTGATCTACACTTTGAGGTATATCAATGTTGTCGTACCCTTCACCTGATATAAACCAAAAGCGGGATTCGTGAATATAGATAAAATTTCTCATAAAAAGATCTTTTATGACCGCTTCAATATAACTAGGATTTCCAGATGCCTCTGACACGATTTTTGCGGCCAATTCCAAAGGGGGTTTGTCCATACAGAGCACCCTTTGAAGATGGAGTGCAGCCTCATCTATGGCGTAGTTTTCTAGATTAATATGACTATAGGCACTGAACTGAGTATCGTGAAACAAATCTTGCTGTTTAATGTGGGGCAAAACATTATAAGAAACCGCTAAAAAGAGTGGCAGGTTTTCGTTCAGTGCCATGATGCTTTCCAAAACACCAAACTCATTTTCGTTAAGTTCATCCACGTTATCCAAGGCCAAAAACAACTTTGTAGATTGGGCCAATTCAAGCAAAAAGCTAATAATACGATTATTAAGCTTGAGAATCTCCCTCTCACCATATAAGGGTTCTGATGGTTGAGAGCCCCATAGCTCTCTTAAAGCTGGTAAGATTTTAACGAACTCAGGACCGTATTTTTCTATTAATGGTTTTGGAATCACACATTGCTTTATGATTTCTTGTATGACCTCGGAAAATACAGCATGTTCACCATGATAGTCTTTTTCAATTTCAATAGAAATCGCACGAACGCCGATGATTCTTTGCGTATAGTGCAATTCACGTAAAAAACGACTTTTCCCAATGCCAGTTTCGCCCGAAATAAGGATACCTGGTGTACCTGTCATGGTTTCAAGTCTATTGGCAATTTGCAATTTCACCATATCTAATTCTTTATCCCGTCCTACAAGAGGGACATTAAAGTTTAAGCGCTCATAGCTCTTTTTATCCTTAAAAGGATAATTTGACGGGAATATTTCAACTAACTGCTGCATGAAGACTGCCATGGTTAGTAGCCGTTCCTGCCCATGATAGGCTGTCACGGATTCAATTAACTGTTGTAATAAGGCAATTTTACTATAATACTTTGTCACTTGAAACGATTGTTGGTTGAAATCAATGCCATTAATCAAGTAATAAGCCATAACCCCAAGAGAGTAGAGATCCGACTGACGTGTACCCTTTTCTCTAATCAGAATTTCCGGAGCGATTGTGACTAGTTTTTTTTCATCTTGTTGGTTATTTTGATCCAAATAACCATACAACGAAGCCAAGTCCCTGACTCTAACTTTTAAAAAGCCATCTGGATCCCGTGTAATCAAGACATTGTCAAAGGTCAAATAACGGTAACAAAGTCCTCTGAAATGTAAAAACTGGATGGCATAGCAAATTTCAAACAGAACGAATAGACGTTCTTCATCTGTAAGATTGTGGTACAACAATAAATCCTTCTGCTCATAGTAACCTGTTACATAGAAATACCGCTTATCCTCACAAGGTTTATTATCGACGGTTGATACGATATCAAAGCGAAAATCAGGCATAATGTTTTCATGTTCAATAGCGACGAGTTTAATAAACTCGTCGCTATAATGATTTACTAAGTCAATTGTATGGTAATCTTGATTCAGTAATTTTATGCGTACCATTTCCTTTTGATTCACTAAATCAGTGGCAATATAATAGATCCCCAGATGATCTTCTCCATCTGGCCCAATTAATTGATACCGTCGATTAAGAACTTTCATGCCGCACTCCTTTATTAGATCACCAAGAGTTCGTTGAGCAGGGAAATGCTTTGTGATAAGGCCATCTGCTGCTCCTCGTCAAGCATACTGATACTATCTGAAATATATTGTCTACGGTGTAGCATAACTTGTTCAATCAGAGCAGTACCCTTGTCAAGTACGCGGACACGATAGACCCGTTTATCTTTTTCATCCTTATAACGCTTGACTAGTTCGGCTTTTTCCATACGATCCAATAAATCTGTAATTGTTGAACATGCCAAAAACATCTTCTGGCTCAGTTCCCCCAATGTCATTTCTCCATCAAATACTAAATACAAAAGTGCGTTAAACTGTGGAATCGTGATGTCAAATTCAGAAAGTATCTCGCGACCCTTTTTTCGTACTTTGACACAGATATCGCGAATGTCTTTTTCCATCCCTATGATACGTTCATCAAATAAAACCATCGTCTATAGCACCTCACTTAATCTTTTTCTACATTATAACGTATTCTTGATTCAAAAAGAATGTCTTTTTTCCTGTTTTCCTAAATTCTTTTAGAATATGATGCTTTTTTTTATAATGTGAAGGGTTTAGAAGCTTTTGTTCGGGGTATGAGATAAAAACTTGGTAAGCAATAGGAAACGAGGTCTAAAATATGTCTTTGTTACATATCAAAAAAACGTTACTGTTTTTAAAAAAAGTAATTCATAACTTAACTGCCCAAACCTTGACAATCATCATCGTTCCGGGTGCTCAGGGTAAAATTAAGCAAGTCAAGTTACTGAAATCCTTGATTTTCACAGCAATTTTTTTCTTTATATCAGCTGGCTTTTTCCTTAGTGTTAGTGGTGTCATCCTGCTAGTTAAGAATCAGGATTTAATCACAGTAAAAGACTATGCTCAAAGCCATCTTCGTGAAACCCAAGTTTCCCTTAAAGCATTAGAAACCTTATCTAATGAGCAACAACAGGAAATTGAAACCCTTGAATTTCAAGTAAAAGCATCCGATGATTATTTCATCGTGAAAATAAGTGAAGTCAAACGACTGGAAGCGCAGCTAAATCAGTTAATGATCCTTATTTCCAAAAATCAAAAGGTCGGAGCCACTTTGATAGCAAGTCGATCCCTAGACCTGACCTCTCCCCCACCACTGGAATTCAATGACTCGTCTGGCTATTTGGGAAAATATCAGGATTCTATTTCCACCGAAATCAATTCTCAAATCCTTGCGTATGAAATTCTGACACAGAAGCTTTCAGATTCTTTTGATCAACTGGATGCTACACCTGACTTATGGCCTGCGCAAGGTGAAATTTCATCACCTTTTGGGATGAGACGAGACCCAATAACTCGACGTAACGCATTCCATAAAGGCATTGATATCGATGCTGACTATGGCACCCCTGTGTCTGCAGCAGGATCAGGCATTGTTACTTTTAGCGGTTGGAGTGGCGAATTTGGACAGGTTTTGGTAATTACACATGGCTATGGTTACAAAACCCTCTATGCGCATAATGCAAAAATCTTAGTGTCAGTAGGCGACTTGGTTCAAAAGGGACAACTCGTTGCAAAGGTTGGTGCTTCTGGAAAAGCCACAGGTCCTCACTTGCACTTTGAAATACACGCCAACAATAAAGAAATCAACCCACTCAAGGTTCTACAACCTTAACAAAAGGAGCTGCTATGTTTGCAAAGAAAGAAAACGGCGTACAACATCAATTTGATTTAATCATTGGGCAACATTCAAGGATTGAAGGCAACATACAATCAGAAGGTTCTGTGCGTGTTGATGGTACTTTAACAGGTAGTATTATCTGTGCTGGGGATGTTTTAATTGGCAATACAGCTACAATCACGGGGCCCATTGAAGCGGATTCTGTTGAAATTTCGGGGGCCGTAGAAGGAAATGTAACTGCCAGAGGCGCTTTCAGGATTTACGAAACCGGTGTGCTCTTTGGAGACATTAACGTTGCAAGCTTTGCGATTGATACAGGTGGGGTTTTTGAAGGGATGTGTCACATCAATATAACAGGAATAAAATCCCCATCCAATAGACAACATCATCATCAAAACACAGGAGATTTACCTTTTCACGTCATGCGCGAAAACCACAGTGAACCAACTGACCTCGATGGAGCTAACCCAGATACTGATCAAGCAGAAATTTCAGGTGAGCTCGTAACCGATACACAACAAGCCAATTCCCACCAAGACCGGTATCAAGGCAAACACAATCATAAAAACCTAAAGAGTATTAAATAAGGATAAAAATCATTCAATCAAAAAAGACTTACAATCAGATTTTCACTGGATTGTAAGTCTTTTTTTTAGCCAAGGCTATAATCATCTTTAGCATGTATTGGCTAGCTTTTATTGGTTAGGGATTTATTGGTTCTAACCATAGTGGTTATAATTATGTTGCATAAACTTGCCTAGAATTTAAAATCTTTTAACTTATCGCCAAAGATGGCCCCAAGATTAACCGTACTCGAACTTTCTTCATCTTCGTAGGTTTCAACTTCATAATAGTAAGCCAGATCAATCCGTTTTTTTGCAGTGTCTATGGCAACTACCTCTACCACATGGGCCTCATCAGAAAGCTTCATTTCTGCTGGTAGGTCTTTTTTTGGCAAAGCACCTTGAATACCATCTGATAGTTCGTAAAACAGATAGAACTGATTTTCTCCTTGGGGGAACACTTCAAAAATATCGCCCACCTCAACCACTTGAGAGATCTGATTCCAAGGGTCTTCTTGAAGGTCTTTTAAACTGAGTATCAACTTTTCGTCCCGCTCACTCATCTCACGGATGACAAGGGTTAGAATATCCCCTTGGTGGATGATGTCCTCAGCTTGGGTTGCCCGACTAAAACTGATTTCTGATCTGGGTACAAATCCTCGCATCCCATCCACATCAACAACTACACCACCCTTATTAAAGGCTAAAAGCGTTCCCTTGACGATATCGCCTTTAGCATGGGTTGAATAAAACTGCCGTCTTTTCTTTTCACTTTCGGCCCGTTCAAGGGGTAACCGGGTAAACACATATCCCCGATCGTCGTGCTTTTCAATTAAGACAGGTGTTTTAGTCCCAAGTAGTTCATCTGGATTTTCAAGAAAACGGGATTGATAAAGGGAAAAAGGCAAATAGCCTTCAATACCACCTACATCAACTCTGAAGCCCCCTTTTGCAACACTTTTTAAAAGGACGGTCACGGGTTTGTTATCTTGCTTAGCAGCCTCTAAATCGGAGACAGCAAACTGTCTAAGAGCTTTTTTCTCCGATAATATAACCGTACCTTCTTTTGAAAATCCTGTGACAACCAATTGCAAAACTTCATTTTCAACATAGGCTGATGCTTTTTTAGATAATTCAGCTTCGTAAATTACACCGTCTTGGGCATAGTGAATATCAGTAATCACGCTATCAGCAAGTACTTGTATGACAGTACCTTCTAATAAGTCACCTCTGTCTAATGGTTTTAGAGCTGCATCAATTTCTTTTAGAAAATCGTTCATGCTTTCCATAAATCACCTCGTAGTAAGTTGTCGAATTACTTTATTAGTCTTCGTTCTTGTCCAGTTTCAGCCCTGGAAATAGGGCTTCCACATCCAAGAATTGTTCGTGGATCCGATTGGCAACTGTACGAATCTCGTCTTGTGCATGCTTTTCTTTTCTAAGGGTTAAAAAGTGAGCCATGCCGTAGACATTACCAAAAAACGTGACTTTTCTCATATTGCAATTGAGGACAACATAAGGGGCTAGGGCTTTGAAGTCATTGTCCCAAAGTTTTTCGTAAAGTACACAAGAATTTTTATAGGCTTCTGTTAACACCCCAGTGATTTTTGATGTAATTGCCTCTTGACCAGGTTTAACAACTTCTTCTGGCAATATCATACCAAAGCGCACATCTGGCATCTTAGTGAGTAAATCAAAGGCTCTGTGTCTGATAAACTGGTGGTGGGCCCCTTCTGACATATGAATCTCCACTTGTTTGCCTACCCCTCTTAGGGTATTGGGCAGTTCGTCAAAGCGCTTCATCAGACTCAGGTCCCCCATCCGTTCAAGTTGATCGACATCCCCGATAATTGGTCCTGCCACTTTGACGATTGGCGTCTCATATATCGGATAAGTCGGCGGTAGGTTTTCCCGTTGATAATAGCTTCGAATGACCGATTTTTGGTAGGCCGATGCCTCTACGTGCCTTACCATACCCACAGATACTTGTTCGGCTTCTTCTTTCATCAACCCTGCAGTCTCTGCAATTTCCGCATTCAGACCTTGATAGGCATCCATTTCAGAAAGAGCGCTGCAAAAGGCTCTTAGATTCGACTGCATGCCCATATTAGCCTTTGTGGCTAGGTGCAACACGTTTCGAGCATTCTCGAAGGCTTTGATTTCTCTTGCCCCAGCTGTTAGCTCTGGGTACCTTGATTCAAACAGTTCTAAAAATAGACCATTTAACTGATGATACTTGGCGAATAGGTCATCAGAAAAATCTGTATAGGCTTTTAAGAGTTCTGGGGAGCTGTTCAGTTCTGTTGGAATATAGTAATCCTTGGGTGGATTATAACGAAGGCTGTACTCGATATAACTCATATACTTATAAGGCTGAACGGTTTCTAGTATCTCCGTAAACCAACGGGAGCGGTTCTCAATGCACATTTGTAGGGTATCCAGCTCTTTGATTGAAGAATGGCCGTAATTGACTCCCCACTTTTCCATAAAGCCATTTGCAACAACCACTGAATTTTTAAAAAGCTCGTACTGATTTTGCTTAGGCAAATTCAGTAAGTCGGCCTCTACCATTTGAATTAAATCATCTCGGAATCCCTCTTTTTGTCGGGAAACCTTGCTCATCAACATCGCACCTAATACGCTTGGCACCAATGGGATAAACACATCTTTATGGCGGTTTGACATGATGTGTCCGTAGTCGTTCATCTTCGTCTCCTCATTTCGTTTTTTCCAGTATACCATAATGGAACCAACGTAAAAAGTAATTCCAAGAGATTCATGGTAAGCATTTTGGGTATACGTTTAAGTAGTGTATAATAATGATAATAGCAACCCTTGTTGGCTTTTTTAAAACTGCCTTAACATGTCTAGACCTACGGAGATTATGATGGAGACTACATTATTACAACCACTTACCCTTGTTGCACAACTTGGCATTGCCGCTCTTCTGGGTGGTATCATTGGACTTGAACGGGAGGGGCTAAAACGTCCTGCTGGTTTTAGAACCCACATACTGGTGTGTGTCGGTGCAACTGTTGCGGTTCATACCAATATTCAATTGATTCAAACCTATGCCACATCAACCAATATAGATCCCGCACGACTGGGCGCCCAAGTTATCAGTGGCCTTGGTTTTCTGGGGGCTGGTACCATTATCAAAGAAGGTTCAACAGTCAAGGGATTGACCACAGCTGCAAGTCTTTGGGTTGTTGGTATTATCGGTTTAGCCGTGGGCAGTGGTCAATATCTTTCAGCCACACTCTCAACGCTTATGTTATACCTGATTCTTGGTGCTTTTCAGCGAATTGAGAAGAAAATACGTTTTAAAAAGGGCTATATGACCCTAATGATTACTGCTAAAGAAGCAGAGGCAGTGATTGTGCTGGCAGGTCCCATTCTGGATAATATGAATATCGTTATAAAGAGTATTTCAAAGTCCCTCCTACCCGATGACACTGAACAAATTGCCATTGTGATTGAGCATCCCAAGGATATCACCGACGAACTGCTCATTATAAAATTCTCATCCTTGGCCCAAGTCCTTTCAGTTCGTGCTGAACACCTCTAATATCGCGTTCGCAGCTTGCTGCGAACTATCGCGTTCGCGGTTTGCGCGAACTATCGATGACAATTTGTTAAATGTATGTTAGAATAATAGAATCCTGTGAAAAAGGGGGGGAAGAGCATGTCCAACACACCCAAAATCCATAAAAAATCAGAGAAAAAAGAAATTTACGTCCTTTTAACTTATCCACCTACGCTGATTGCTAAAGCCATTGGCCTTTATACTCGCAAATCTTATACCCACGCTTCAATTTCTTTAGATCCTGAATTCAAGCAATTATATTCATTCGGAAGAAAAATTCTTTATTTCCCTTTAATCTGTGGCTTTATTCATGAGAATCCTAAAGGTGGCGTCTACAGTTTATCAGACCATGTCAATTGTAAGGTCTTTAAAATTGAAGTGACCCCTTCCCAGTTTGATATGGTTCAAAAAAATATCGAGGGTTATATTGCTGAAAAAGGCAAGTACCGCTACAATTTTATCGGCCTTATTGGCATCATGCTCAATCGTCGGATCCCAGTTAAAGATAGCTTCTTTTGCTCAGAATTTGTGGCAAACGTGCTAAACGACAGCGGCATAGAACTCTTTGACAAACACAGTTATTTTGTCCGTCCCGATGATTTTCTTGAAAAGGACGAGCTAGAAGAAATCTACTGTGGTGACTTGACCCAGTACCTGGCTTCTATGGATTAGATCCGCCCGCCATTATAAATTCAATTATTAGATTAATAAAACCGCCAGGAATTTCTCCTGGCGGTTTTATTGTTTGTTCAAATTCCTTCAACGCAAACTTTTTCCATTAAATCTAATGTTATACACGCTCGCGAGATGTGATTATAGCATCCCATGTAAGTCACCTATGTAAGTCAGCTTTAGATACATAGCCATCTTCCCATTTTCGATAAAGTGCCAGAAGAAGTGGCAGTAGCTTGCCTAAATAATACATAGGCGGTATGAGAAAAAACAGTAAAAAAGAAAGATAAAAACCCTTAAATAGCAATATGAAAAATAACGGAGTAATAATTAACGCAGAGGTACCCGCAAATGCATCAGCCCACCATTCAGATACTTCACTTTTGTCATTCTTACCAATAGCATGATAGATTGTTGTCGATAAATCTTGTTCCACTTCTTGATCTTCTTGATCCAGCCCACAATTATCATTTAAGCCACATGACACACTGGATCCACTTTGCCAATTTAGCTGTTCTGCCGTGTCCAATGCTGATTTTCTCTCTATACCTAATAAGTCATCTACTGAGAAATTCAACGTTTGCGCCAAATATTTCAAGTTATCAAGATCTGGCAAGGCCTCATCTCGCTCCCATTTCGAAATAGCTTGCCGTGAAACTTTAAGTAAATCCGCCAGTTCTGCTTGGCTTAAACCTGTTGCCTTTCTATATTGAACCAATTTTTCACCCACTCGCAGTACCTCGTAAGTCATATTCCCCCCTAAAGTATTCAGTTTTAATTGATTCTTAAACCATTAATGGTTTGAGTGTCACAAGTAAGTTTCGCCTCTCAAACCATTATTACATTCACAAAGTAATATTTCAAGCAACTAACGCTAACATAACGCAACTGACAGTTGCGGGTCATATTGCATACCTATAAATGAACGGAGTCCCTTGATGCCTTTGGGTTGATCATTAAAAAGCACATCCTAACAAATGACCAAATCAAAAGGCCTACCCGTAAGACCGTAAAACGCAGCGCGACAGGCGATGCGAGGTCCAAGGGTAGGCCTTTTGATTTGTTTAAGTGTCTAAGATGTGTGCCTTTTATCTTTTATCTTTTATCCTTGATGTTTTTTTAAAAATCAGCCAACCTAGTTGCACGTGGATAAGGCGCTGTATCTCGGATGTTGGCCATTCCAGTGACATACATCAAGTACCTATCAAAACCAAGGCCATAACCAGCATGGTAAACACCACCGTATTTTCTAGTGTCAAGGTACCATGCGTAATCTTCAGGGTTCAGATGCATTTCTTCCATGCGCTTGAGAAGATAATCATAACGCTCTTCTCTTTGAGAGCCTCCAATGAGCTCACCAACACCGGGAACAAGCATATCGCAAGCCGCCACGGTTTTGCCGTCATCGTTGAGTCTCATATAGAATGCTTTGATATCCTTAGGATAATCAGTTACAAAAACTGGCATTTTGTAAATTTCTTCTGTTAAGTATCTCTCATGCTCCGTTTGAAGATCAATACCCCATTTAACAGGATACTCAAAGGCTTTACCACAAGCCAATAGTTTTTCCACGGCTTCAGTGTACGTAATCCGAATAAAGTCAGATGCCACCAAGTTTTCAAGACGGTCAATCAGGCCTGGCTGAATGCGCTCGTTAAAGAAGTTCAGCTCAGGTCGCGCCTCTCTTAGAAGGTAAGCAGTGACGTATTTCACCATATCTTCCGCTAAATCCATATTGTCGCTGAGATCCGCAAACGCAACCTCTGGTTCTAGCATCCAAAACTCAGCTGCATGTCTACCAGTATTTGAGTTTTCAGCTCTGAAAGTCGGGCCGAAAGTATAAACATTTTTAAAGGCCATGGCAAAGGGCTCAACAGCCAACTGACCACTCACCGTTAAACCAGTCTCTTTCCCAAAAAAGTCCTTTTGATAATCAATTTGCCCATCAATCTTTGGTGGGTTTAGCATATCCAGAGTTGTCACCCGGAACATTTCACCAGCGCCTTCGCAGTCGTTAGAGGTAATGATAGGGGTATGCACGTAGATAAAACCTCTTTGATTAAAAAACTCGTGAAAAGCAAACGAAGCTAAAGAACGTATGCGAAACATTGCCGAGAATGTATTACTTCTTGGTCTTAAGTGAGCAATGGTACGGAGGTACTCCATTGAATGACGCTTTTTTTGAAGCGGGTAATCCCCATCTGAGGCTGCCACCAAGGTTACACGGGTGGCCTTGATTTCAAAAGGTTGCTTAGCCTCAGGTGTCAAAACTAATTGCCCTTCAATTTCAAGTCCAGAAGCGATGCTGAATTTTCCGGCTAATTCGAAGTTTTCCATGGTATCATCATAAACCACCTGAAGGTTATCAAAATACGTACCATCATTGAGTTCTATAAAGCCAAAATTTTTAGAAGCACGGTTAGTACGAACCCACCCTTGCAAAACAAGAGTTTGATCTTGGTAGGCTGATGGATTTACGAAAATCTGTTTAATCTGTGTAATCGTCATTGTTTCTCCTCCTTGGACTTTTGCCAGTGTCCATAGGGCAACTGGCAAAAAAATAAAAACGAGCACAGCGCTGGGACGATGTGCTCGTGGTACCACCCAATTTTCTTCTTAAAAATGATAACGCATCTTGTCCCACATAGTGAGGGACCCCTGCGCCTAATCCTAGCAACAATGCACTGAAATGGCATGATGGTTTGGTTAGGACCTCCTGGCTGTTCTTCACTAAAGGGCTTGGATTTGGCTTACACTGTCCCAAACTCGCTTGACCTACCGATTTTAGCTACTTGTCCATTCAACGGTAAAATATTCAGTTTGTAGTCATTATAGTATAGTCACTGTTCCTTGTCAATCTGAGTTCGCAAGCTTCACTTCAAATCTGAGTTCGCAGACTTCACTTCAAAATTCATGGTTTCAGTTTGAAAATTCAAATTCAAATTTCCATTAAAAACATATTAATTTAAATTGGCTTAATAACCGATAAGTTGGTATAATACTAATAATTAAGCCTTTTGAAGGAGGGATTACATTTGTCAACTTTCACCTTAGAACAACTGACGACACTGCATTATACCTTAGTAGCCGCTTTTGGCCTTGCACTCTTCTTGCTCGCTATGTATCACAAACAAATAGAAAGCAACACCACTGTTCTGTGCCTACGACTCCTTGGGCCAACAGCATTTGTCGTTGTTCAGCAGTTTAACGCTGATCCATTGCTACTTTTTAAAGCCATTATGCTTGCTGAGAGTGCCTACTTTGGTTTTAACAGCCTTACCATTTGGTTTGATGGCAACAAAAAAAACTCAGCTAAACTTACCACCCTCTTCATAGCATTATCATTAATCGCCAGTGCCGCCTTATTATTCATCAAACCATTGCAAGCAATATTTGAAATCAATTTAAGATGGCTGGTCATCATACAAGTCACCATGATTTTGCTAAATAGCCTTGCTATCTACCTAAAAACAAAAGAAAAACAAGATTTTAGTCCGTTTATTTTAAATGGATTAGGTAGTATTCTTCTAACATTTATGTTTACAGTTTACGGTTTGTTTTTTATGTTAATCTTTAGAATTGGCTTCTATTTTGCGATTTTGCATCAATTACATCTTGTGATTATGGCAGAAAGAGCGCTACTAGAGTCACAGAGAAATACACTTGAGCAAAACTTTCAAGACACGGTTAGAAAAGAAGTGAATCACCAACTCTTTTACATGGAACTCTCCCGAGAAAAGATGTCTAAAATCGCAAAAACAGATGACTTGACAGGGGCCTTTAATAAAAAAGCCATGGTAGATGATATCAATCAATATTTAACTGATAAAAAAGTGAAGACCTTTTCAATCTTGATGTTTGATATTGATAAATTCAAGACCGTCAATGATACACTGGGCCACATCATTGGAGATAAGTGCTTGAAAACCCTGGCTCAAATTGCCAAAGAAAGCATCAGAGATCATGATCGATTGTACCGATATGGCGGTGATGAGTTTTTGATTATTCTCCCTGAGGCCGATCTAAAAACTGCCGTGGTGGTTGCGGATCGTTTTAGACGTAACATTGAAAAAACCACCGACCCGCATTTTACCATATCTATTGGTATTGCCAATTACCCAGTAGATGCCAACACCCAGAAGGCACTGGTACACCATGCCGACGAAGGTCTTTATGTTTCTAAAGAAAAGGGACGTAACCGGGTATCATATTTTATCAAGCAACCCATTCAAGCCGAGTAAAATTGGATTTGCCACATCGTATTGGTAGCAATAATGCTTTAAATCATTAAAAGCTTCCGCATTCACATAGGTATGAACTTGAGCCAATAGGGATTCTATTGGTGACAAGGGCATACCTTCTTTTTTTAGGTAAACCGCAAAGGAGACAATGGCCCTTAGGACGAGGCCTAACTCATAGGGATTATGCAGCTTTTGTGCATAATCATGGGCAGTATAAAGATCGTCGATTTGTTTATGGCAGTAGTCATCAGCGTAAAGTGCGCATAGGCTACTATAAGCTATGGCAACAGAGCGCCCAAAGCGGTATTCGTACTTAGTAAACAAATTCAGGGCCTTCTTAAAATAGGATCCCGCTAGTTCAAACTCCCCTACATCAAATGCAGTTTGACCTGCATGGGTATAAAACACAGTCAATCGACCGTACATCCCCAATTTTTTCAACTCTTTTATCACAGTCTCATCAATAGCCAGAGCCCGCTGAAAATCCCCACTGAGTCTGGCCGATTCAGCAAGGTAATATTGACAGGCAATAACCCCAAGGGCGTATTGAGCGGGCTCCTTAAGGCTCCTTGTCATCTCTAGGGCTTCTTCTACCAGATGGTTGCCCCCTGCAAAATCACCTCTTAGAATCAACCCTAGGCCTTTCAGACGAAGAAAGCACGCATAAGGGTAGTGCTTCTCTCTTTCAAAGTAACCCAGACCCTCGTCCACCACTTGATCCAAGCTGACTAAATCGTGCCGATTGATTTCATAAAACCCACGTTGCAATAAACCCTGAAATAAAAATGTTGGTTCCTCATGTTCTTTAGCCAATTGAATCAACCGATCAATCCACTTAAGCCCTTGGTCATAGCGCCCATTTTTTATGCCATACCGCCCTTTTATGAGGGCTTCGTGCATTCTGAGCACCACAGCCCTGGATTGCATTTGAGGGGAAAGAATCAGATTCTCAAAGAGGTCATCGATTTTTGCCAAGGCTTCATCAACCCTTGCATCACTTAACACCAACACGCTGGGATGCCCCACATAGTGGACATGGAGGATGGGAAATGTCTCGTGGTTAATTTGTAAGTAATCACTTAAATAGAGCAATCGGTAGGTTAACTCGTTTAGACGGTCACCGGCCTCTTGATAGTGGTAAATCAGCGCTGCATAGTGGGGCATTTCCCCGGAGTCTGCGAACTTATCTAGGAGCATTTTTGCGATTCTTCGGTGGAAAATCCGAAGCTGAGCTTTCAATAAACCACTTACCAAAACTTCTTTAAGTTTATGATGCACAAATCTAAACAAGGCCCCCTGACCTTGCCCATGGTCAATTTCCATCAAAATCCTGTGATCCACCAACTCCCTAAGGGCTGCTAACAGCTCCCATTCGCTTAAACCGCTGATTAAAACCATCTCTTCGTAGGGCACATCCGATACAAAACAGGCGCATAAACTGGCAATATGCCTTGCCTGATCGGTCAACTCCCTAATACGGTGCCTTAGATGGGCCTGACCAATTCCAATTCCAATTTTCAAGTTTGATGCCTGTGACAAATCCCCCTCTTGGGTAGCCACTTCTAAGGCTTGCATCAAATAAAGCGCAATGCCTTCCGATTCCTGATACAAATGATCGGCCAGGTGACTAGCATGTTCATGTCCTTTTGAATAGGCTTCCAATAATTCGTGACACTCCTTGCGACTAAACCGACCGATAATGATCGGTTGCCAAATGGGCAGCAACTCACTAAAAGAAGCTTCCTGGGCCTGTAAATCATTGCGGGAAATTAAAATCCACATCAAAGGGCACTTTCTGTTTCTAAGGATAATGCCCATTAAAAGTCGCTGACTGGCCACGTCCATCCACTGAAAATCATCCAGTACAATCATCATAGGCGTATGGAATTGTCCTAAAACCGCTTGAAATAAAGCATCGTAAACCGTGTGTTTGGCTACTGCTTCTTTTTCGAACCACCGTAACGTCTTCTCCTTAATCATTTCTAAAGATACCTCTAATGCTTGACACAGCATCTCAAGAATGGGATAAAGAGCAATCATGTCAAATGTTTTTTCTGCTTGTAGGCTACTATATATTAGGGGTTTAGCTGTAGTCTCTTTTGAAAGATGAGCGACAAAATAGGATTTGCCAGCTCCCGCCTCTCCCGTAATGCCCAAAACCCTAGACAGCCCCTTTTGACAAACCATTTGCCACTGATTGAGAAAATCCTGTTGTTCACTTTCACGACCATAGAAAAAAGCTTCAGTTCCAGAGGTTCCCTGGTAGTTTTGATTTTTTTGGGGGTCACTTGTCAGCTGTGATGGGGCCGTTGACATTTTGTGTTTTGAGTCCAGTATCTGCCTGTAAAGCATTAAGGTGTCGTAGTCCGGTTCGATGCCTAGTTCTTGCTTTAACAAGGCTTCCAATTGTTTGTAGACTTCAACGGCTTTATTCAGATTGCCCTGTTCACCATGGACTCGCATCACCATTCTATAAGCGGCTTCGTCATATGGGTCGTGATACAAAATGGTTTTAAGCAACTTGAGTCGTTGTTGGGGATCATTATTGGCAGTCAAACGACTATACAGCCAAGTTAGCATCTCTTCCCTTAGGGATTCTCTAGTTGTCATCAGCCAATCCATAAAAAACTCAGCATCTTTAACGTAAAAGTCCCCCATTAAGGTATTCTCCAGCTGTTGGAGGGGCATACTTTGCCAATGCCATAAATCAACAGACCAAAGGGTCTCTTGGCTTAGCAGAACACTTTGACGACCTTCTAATTCAAAAATTGGCCCCTTAAAGAGTCCTTTGACAAGGTAAAGGGCATTTCTTAGATTTTTCTTAGCGACGGTTTCCTCCAAGTCAGGCCAAAATAAGGTCACTAATTTTTCTCGGGTGACCTTTTGGGCGGTCACAAGATAGGCAAATAAGGCTTCTGCTTTTTTAAAGGGAAACCTGATTTCAATGCCGTCTTCAATTACCTTGATTTCACCTAATAAGTGCACTTCAATCATGTTGAACCCGCCTTTTCAAACCTAGTTTTTCAAAAACGTCAAAAAAACCGTCTATAATTTATTATTATAGACGGTTTTTGATTGAATCGCTAGTCTAAAACAAACCTGAGATCACACCATTGTCATCCATGGACATTTGCATGGCTGCTGGTACTTTAGGTAATCCAGGCATGGTCATTACATCCCCTGTCAAAGCCACTATAAATCCAGCCCCCGCTGCGATTCTTAAATCTCGTACAGAGATTCTAAAACCTGTTGGTCTACCTTTTAGCGTGGCATCATCGGAAAGCGAATACTGAGTTTTTGCCATACAAATTGGCAATTCGTTATAGCCAATGGCAACGATTTGATCAATTTGCTTCAGTGCAGCTGGTGAAAAATCCACCCCATCAGCCCCATAGATTTCACGGGCAATGGTCTCGATTTTCTCTCTCACAGGCATTTCAAGAGGGTACAGGGGTTTAAAATCAGCAGCGCCAGACTCGGCTAGCTCAACGACTTTCTGAGCCAGTAAAATGCCACCTTTGCCACCATGAGCCCAGACATCACTGAGAACGACGGCAACACCAATTTCCTGACAAAGTCCATCCAACAGCTCAAGCTCAGCTTGGGTGTCCGTTGGAAATTTATTGATGGCGATAACAGCAGGCACACCAAACTTCTTCACGTTTTCCACGTGTTTTTTAATATTCTCAAACCCAACCCGAAGGGCTTCAAGATTTTCTTGATTTAAGCTTTGTTTTTCAACCCCTCCGTGGTTTTTAAGGGCCCGTACTGTGCCCACAATCACCACCGCAGCCGGTTTTAGGTTGGCATATCGGCACTTGATATCAAAGAATTTTTCGGCCCCTAAATCCGCCCCAAATCCCGCTTCTGTGATCACATAGTCAGCCAGTTTTAAAGCTGTTGTCGTTGCCATCACGCTATTGCAACCGTGAGCGATATTGGCAAATGGCCCACCGTGAATAAATGCAGGTGTGTTTTCAAGGGTTTGCACTAAATTAGGTTTAATGGCATCTTTTAATAGCAAGGAGATGGCACCTGTTACCCCAAGTTGCTCCACAGTGACAGGGGCTTGATTGTAGGTATACCCAATAATCATGCGGCTGATACGGGCTTTGAGGTCTTTTAGGTCAGTGGCTAAGCACAGGACCGCCATGATTTCTGAGGCCACTGAAATGTCAAAGCCATCTTCTCTAGGAACGCCATTGGCTCGGCCTCCTAAACCTATGACGGTTTGTCTTAAGGCCCGGTCATTCATATCTAAAACCCGTTTCCAAGTTAAACGTCTTGGGTCAATGCCTAGGGTATTACCTTGATGGATATGGTTATCAATTAGAGCTGAAAGTAAATTATGGGCAGTTGTCACGGCATGGATGTCACCGGTGAAATGAAGATTAATATCTTCCATCGGCACCACTTGAGCATAGCCACCACCTGCAGCTCCACCTTTTACACCGAAGCAAGGCCCTAAAGAAGGCTCTCTTAAGGTAGTGAAAGTCTTCTTGCCAATTTGATTCAGAGCCATACTCAGTCCGATATTAGTGGTTGTTTTGCCTTCCCCAGCTGGGGTTGGATTAATGGCGGTCACTAGGATGAGCTTCCCATCTGGACGGTCTTTCAAACTAGCGATAAAATCCAAATCAATTTTTGCCTTGTAGTGCCCATAGGGTTCCACTGCCTCTTCTGAAATGCCAATAGCTTGAGCCACTGCCACGATGCGCTTCATGGTAGATTTCTGTGCAATTTCGATATCTGATAAAAATGTCGCCATTGATTGACCAGCCTCTCTTTTTTAATCATATTTGGTTGATGTCATCACTAATTAATGACAAGGATAACATGAAAACGTCACTAAATCGTCTACAGTCTAATCTTAATTCTTGCTTTGAGTGTCAAAAAGTGCCCTTGTTTTCACAGGGGCACTTAAGTGTATCAAATATGGAGCAAAGCATCAATGGTTTCAATGAGTTTACCAATTTCAGGTTTAGACATTTGGGCATCAGCACCAACGGCCTCACCCTTGTGTCTTAAATCTCCTGTGATGAGAGAAGAGAAAATAATGACTGGTAATGTATGCAAGACTTTGCTTTCTTTAATCTTTCTTGTCAGGGTGTGGCCATCCAGTCTTGGCATTTCAATATCGGTAATCAAGAGATGGGCTTCATCCATAAAATCATGCCCCTTACGTTCTGCAAGCTCCGTGAAATATTCCAACGCCTCTTGACCGTCGTTAAAAAAGCGCATATTGGTGTAACCAGCCAGTGTCAGTGTATCTAGCAACACACGGCGAATCATTGGGGAATCATCTGCTAATACCAAGAGGTGCTTAGAACGATCTTTTTTGACCACGTTTTGCATCCGCTCCACAGATATGCCTGTTTGTGGACTGATGTCCATCACGATTTTTTCGAAATCAAGGAGCATGTAAATCTTTTGATCTAAGTTAATATTAGCAATCACAAGACTTTGATCTAATAGCTGATCTGGTTTAATCATATCAGACCAACGGATACGGTGGATACCCAGGACTTCATCGACACAAAATGCGACTTTGATTTGATTAAATTCACAAAGTAGTGTCATTTTATTTTCAGTGTCCATAAAAGATTTTTTTTCTAAAACATTTTGAAGATCAATAACCGTGACAACTTCACCACGAACCAAGGTTAATCCCATGATAGCAACATTGGCATTGGGCACTTTTGCAGTTTCACCCAGTTGAAGTATCTCTCTAACTTTAACCACGTTAATGGCATAATGCTTGTTATTCACCTTAAATTTTAGAATTTCAACCTCGCCGGTTCCTGATTCTAAAAGTATGCCTGTTTTATCCATGTTGTGCCCCCTCATCTCAAAATCTTGCTCTCGATTGAATGCTATAGCTTCGTAATGCGTATACCCAATATTAACACAAGAAAACATCAGGATGATAGAGGATTTACAAAAAAAGATTTTTAGACGATGATGCCCATTTCGCGACCCACTTTTTCAAACACGGCAACGGCTTTTTCAAGTTGCTCTTTAGTGTGTGCTGCCGTCACCATGCAACGGACACGGCCTGTGCCTTTTGCTACGGTCGGAAACACGATACCAGATACAAAGACCCCATTTGCCATCAACGCTTTAGAAAAGGCCATGGTTTTTGCTTCGTCTCCGATGATGACTGGTGTAATTGGAGTTTCAGAAGCCCCTGTATTAAAACCAAGCTTTCCGAGTTTTTCTTTAAAGAAGTTGGCATTATCCCAAAGTGCTGTTGAATACTCTGAGGTTTCCATCAGTATTTTAACAGCTTCAATGATGGCACCCACTGCTGCCGGTGGCAATGCCGTTGAGAATAAAATCGGACGACCTCTATGGTTTAACCATTCTTGCGTTACTTTTTTACCGGCAACATAACCACCAATGACACCGATGGCTTTTGACAGAGTGCCAATTGTGAAATCCACACGGCCATGAAGGCCAAAGTGATCCACTGTACCACGGCCATTTTCACCAAGAACACCAGAACCGTGAGCATCATCTACATAGGTCATAGCTTCGTACTTCTCTGCTAAGGCCACAATCTCAGGGAGTTTAGCGATATCCCCATCCATACTGAAGACACCATCTGTAATGATGAGAAGATTTCTGTATTTCGGACGGCTCTCCTGTAAAACCCGTTCTAGATCTGCCATGTCGCTGTGCTTGTAAACCGCTTTATCGGCTCTTGATAAACGAGCGCCATCAATGATTGATGCGTGATTGAGTTCGTCAGAGATAATGATATCCCCTTTTTCTGCAATGGCTTGAATGGCACCGGCGTTGCAATTGAACCCCGATTGAAAGACCATAACCGCTTCTTCACGTTTGAACTTTGCCAAGATTGTTTCAAGCTCTTCGTGGATGTCCATGTTGCCAACAATTGTTCGCACAGCACCTGCACCAACACCATATTTTTCAATGGCTTCGATGGCTGCTTTTTTCAAACGTGGATGATTGGCAAAACCCAAGTAGTTATTTGAGCTTAGATTGATAACCTTTTGGCCATTGATCACACACTCAGCTTCATTTGCCCCTTCAAGGATAGGGAGTTTTCTGTAAGTCCCATTATCTTTTAATTCTTGAATTTTGTCTTGTAAAAATGACAGTTCGTGAAAATTTGACATATTAGTCCTCCTTATGAGTTGGGAACAAAACGACTTTGCCGCAATTGCCTGAAGCCATGAGTTCCATACCTTCTTCGTAACTCTCCATTGGCAGTTTATGAGTGACGATTTTGTCTAAGTGCAATTTACCAGATTGGATGAGGCCTTTGACTTGGAACCAGGTGTCGTACATACGGCGACCCACGATACCGTGAATTGTAATGCCTTTAAAAATCACATCTTTTGCAAGATCCACTTCCATTGTGCCATTTGGAATGCCCAGCATGCTCATACGGCCACCCAATTTGATATATTTAAAGGCTTGAGTAATAGCAACTTTATTGCCGCTGAGTTCTGCAACAACATCCACCCCCAGGCCATCTGTCTCTTCTAATACCCTTGCAATGGCATCTTCAGTCATTGGATTAATCACCACATCTGCACCAAGTTCTTTAGCAAGGTTCATGCGATATGGGTTAACTTCAATGGCAATTACTTTTGCGGCGCCAACGGCTTTAGCCACGTCAACAGCCATTAGACCAATTGGTCCACAGCCCACTACCGCGATGGTTTTACCGATGATTTCTCCGCTTAATACTGTATGGACTGCATTGCCCAGTGGTTCTTGAATACAGAGGTATTCAGGCGCCACTTTTGCATCATTTAACCAAGCATTTTGTTCTGGAATTGCAACGTATTCTGCAAACGTACCCTGGGTATCAACACCAAGAATCAGTGTTTCTTTGCAAATGTGGCCATTGCCAGTCAAGCAAAATTCGCAAACTTCACAAACGATATGGGTCTCAGCTGATACCACATCACCCAATTTAACTTTAGTCACTTTTGACCCAATCGCAACAACTTCTCCAGCAAACTCATGACCCATGACTTGAGGTGTTTTGATTCTATTTTGTGACCATTCATCCCAAGCATAGATATGAAAATCCGTGCCGCAAATTGAAGTCGCTGCGACTTTGATTAAAACATCTCTATCGCCAAGGGTTGGAACTGGTAATGTCACCATGGTCGCCCCAGGTGCTGCCGTTTGTTTAATGATTGCTTTCATCATGCTCTTTTTCCTCCACAATTCACCACTGAGAATTTTAACTTGAAAATCATTTTTCAAGCCCTAAATAACACCCTTATTATACTACAATGTCCGCCCGTGGCAAACACTTTTTGAGGAAAACGTTATTATTTCTGCTGTTTTATCAAGGCGACTTTTCAAAAGAACGATTCTCCCAATATGCCTGAATGATCTTGGCGTTACGCTTCAAGCGGTTGCCGCCCAAATAACCAAATGAACGATTGCCATAAGTCAACTTGATGGCCTTTTGACTCATCTCAACCAGTGGTGCAAGTTCAATCTCCACAGCCCCCTTAACGAGAGATGATTGATTATAAGGACAAACCCATTGGCACACATCGCAGCCGTAAACCCACTCCCCCATAGCATCTTGCTCTAGTAAATCAAGTTCACCAGACTTTTGATTAATTGCCGAACGACACTTTGAACGATTTAAAGGAAGACCTTCTACTAAAGCCTGGGTTGGACAACCCTGAATACATTTCTGACAATCCCCGCAACCATCTAACTGAACAACTTTATATTCAAAAGGCTCAAGTCCGTCCATTGGGGGAAAAACCGCATAACCAATATTAAACCCACTGCCAAGATCGGCGTTTATCAATAAATTATTCTTACCATAAAACCCAAGACCAGCACCATAGGCAACTTGGCGATCATCGCCCCCATCCTTATCCACATAAAAATCCCGTGGCAGCTGCCCTAACACCGATTCAAGGGCTAAAGTGATTTGTTCTAATTGATCATATAGCTCAAGGTGATAGTCTCTTTCATACCCAATCGATGCCAGTCTGCCAAATCCAGGTGTTGATGGGCCATAAAAAATGGTATATGGCCGTAAGAGAACAAGCCCCCATGATCCAACCTGTACCTGGCAATTGTTATCGGCAGTAATTTCAACCAGAGAAAATCTCCAGTTCTTTGGTAGATTAGTTTCACATTGTGTCTTAATCAGCTGATTAACCCCACTGATAGTTGCTGAATTTTGAGGCATTACATTGGTCTCCTAACCATTAAGAAAAAGCCACTATCCCTTTTGGATGGTGACTTTTTAAACATTATTTTTCGTCAGGTATAATCAATACGGTGGCTAAGTACCGAGATGTGCCTTCCCGTTTATGTTCACCTTTTACAGCAAATTCACTGAGAACATTAGACAGTGCCTGTTTTAAGGCTACCACTTCTTCATCCGTAAAGTGCACATCATGATGCATTTCAAGCTTTAAGGACTTTGGCGTCTCGGTTTGCTCTATGGCCCGATAAAACGCTTGTGAAGTCACATCAAAAATCATCAATCGGTACTGGTTGATTGACTCTCTGACAGTCTCATCTGCAAGTTTCATGGAAGCTGAATTCACCACAAATTGCATGGCTACAGGCCGATAATACTTCTCTACAACCCCAAGTTTAACCACTTCTTCTATGGGTTTCAAAATATTGTGTTTGAGCATTTCTTTCATGTGATAGTTTACTTTTGCATGGGGCTCTTCTAATCGCTCCGAAATCATCTTTGCAGTCGCCGATTCATTTTCAAAGGATTCTAAAATCTTCAACCTAAATGGTTGGGATATACACTTGATTTGATCAAGATCGGTCATGACAAGTACATCTTTCACAGGATCCTCCTATTTCACTTCCATGATAAAGAACGTGAGGTCATCATCTAGGCGGTTAACCACAGTACTTAGTGAGGCCACCAACGTTTCTTTTAGCTCTTTTAGAGACACATCTTTACCTTTACTGAGGGTTGACAATAATTCTTCTTCGTCAAAAATACAATTTTTAGATTTATCAGTTAGACCATCTGTATAAAAAATAACCCGGTCACCGACATTCAGCTCAATTTTAGCACTATGAAACTCAGGGGTGAAAAAAGAACCCACTCGACAAATTGGAAAACCAACTGATTGATCCAATTTTTGAGTTTGTCCGTCAGTGCGTATCACAAACGGCAGGGTATTCATGCCCCCAGAGCAATATGTTAAGACACGAGCGCGCATATCGTAAGTGGCAAAAAACATGACCATATGCATTTCATCTGGAAAGTTGACCTTATTAAATTCTTCAAAAAAATGCTTCAAATTTCTGTGTGGTTTTTTAGCACGAAACTGATTGATTAGCCGTTCTGATGATTTGATATAATTCATACAAAACATGGTCATTAGGGCTGCCGGCACACCGTGTCCTGAAACGTCCAGAACATACATCCCAATATGATCATCATCAATCATATAAATATCGTAGAAATCACCGCTTAAACGCTCGCAGGGGTAGTAAAGAGAAACAAAATCCACACCATCGTAATTGACAAATTCACCAGGCAATAAAGATTGCTGAATTTTCCTGGCATACTCAATATCGGAGACAAACTGCTCATTACCCTTTCGTAGTTCCGCCGTCCGCTTGTTGACAATCACTTCTAGATTTTCTGCATAGAGCTTGATTTGACGTTCAGCATTTTTTTGTTGTGTAACTGGCATGGCGATATTATATTTAAATGCCACATGGATATAGGACAAAAATGTTACCAATAAGAAAACATTGTACACTGAGTTGCCAAGGGGAAAGCTTGGCGCAGGGATAATGTCTGCTACTACAGAAAAGAATACGAAAGCAATACTACTGGCCATACGAATCTGATACCGGTTTTGCTCCACAATAAAACGTTTAAACTCAAAGATGAAAATCCCTAAGGTCCCAATAATACCGCAAACCTTAATGCCTATTTCGATTATCACTAGGGCTTCTGGGCTAAGGACAGCGGTAAGAAGTTGGGTAACACCTACACAGATCAGCATACCCACTAGTCCAAGGGTAAAAGGTAAGGACTTTTGCCACTCGTGATGAAAGCTACAAAGATCCGTTTCTTCGTAAAAATGAGAGATCCCTATGCCAATCAATAGAACCAGGGACATCACCGCCACCTGAAACTGCGCAATCTGTGGGTTGAATGAATCCACTAGTCCGATCCTCATAAATGATGCGGAAAAAAAATAGACATAAGATAAGGCCATTACTGCAGAGGTTGTGGTCAAAACAAGCATCCGTTTACTGTGGTAAGTGATATAGGAGTAAAAGGTGGTATTAAAAAGGACAAAGATTCCAATTAATATGCCAATATTAAGTTGTCTATAGACAATCTCAATTGCCTTATCAGACATGAGTTGCTGTAATTTAATACCGAATAGTTGATAAGACAATAGGGCTGCTGCGCCAGTAGCCACGATAATGCCTAGTTCAATTAGCAGTACAATTTTCTCACTGGCTTTCGCGTGTTGCATCTCCATAGCATTCTCCCACTTTCAATCAGCAAGTACATGACACTATTTTAACATAACTGTTATGAGAATTGTTAGAACAATATGAAAAAAACTTTCTCAATTAATTTAAATTAAAGCTTCTAAATTGGAAATTAAAAAACCAGGTGATGATCACCTGGTTTTAATACCTAATCTGCAAATGCACTACCACCAATAAACTCACGTATAATGGATGTTATTGGAATGGTATGATCAGCCTCGTAGCTTTTTACATAACCCAGAAATTTCAGGAGTCTTTTTGCTTCAGAGTATTCCGGCTCCGACTCTGAAATACTATAAAGCAAGGTTTCAATATGCTTTTTAAGGACAGCCAGTTCGTAAACCATGGCTGAATTGAACATCGCATCAGCGGTTTCTTGGAAAGGAAAGATGTTTCTCTCCTCCCCACGCCTGACTGAAGGCCATAATCTAAGGGTTGTTAAGGCATTATGCCCCCTGTACTTATTATCCCTGACGATTCTTCGAATCAGTCTTGAATCAGTGGTTGGTATGCGATTATGGTTATCAATATTGAGCTGCGTCAAACATGAAATGTAAATCCTGAATTTTTCAGCATCTGAAATCGCTTCTGTGAGTTTTGGATTTAAACCATGAATCCCTTCAATGATAATGGGTTGCCCCTCTTCAATGGCTAATTCACGACCCTTGTACTCCCGTTTTCCCAATTGGAAGTTAAATGTGGGTAATGGAACAACTTCACCCCGTAATAAGGCATCAAGATCCAAATTGAATTGTTTTAAATCCACAGCTTCAATGGATTCGAAATCGTACTTACCATCTTCATCAACTGGGGTGAATTGTCGATCCACGAAATAATCATCTGTTGATAAGGTAACCGGTCTTAAGCCGTTTGCCAATAGCTGAATCCGAAGGCGATTGGCAAATGTTGTTTTACCCGAAGACGATGGTCCAGCGATTAAAACCAACCGCTTATTTTTACCTGTAATCTGATCTGCGATCTGTGCGATTTTTTTCTCATGAAGGGCCTCTGTAATGAGTATCTGTTCTCTTAAGCCACCTTTTTCAATTAACTCATTGATATTATAAAGGTAACCCACATTCAATATATCCCCCCACCGCTGTGCTTCCCGGTGGATTTGGGCAACTTTCGGTTGGGGTTCAAATACTGGGACCTTCCCATCAGAAAAACGGGTTGGGTGTCTAAGAATCACACCCCCATCATATGGGGTTAACTCAAAGTTATCAAGATGACCTGCAGAAGGTAACATATAGCCATAAAAGTAGTCGCTGAGCCAACCATAAGTATAAAGATTAATATGATTATTTGAACGATATTTCAATAATTCAGACTTCGCAGCTAACCCCTGTTGTTCAAAAATATTCTTGGCTTCTGCTAGGGTAACAGAAGTTTTTTGAAAGTTCTCATCCATTGCAATGAGTTCCATCATTCTTGTACTAACCAGCTTAATTTCTTCTTCTGTCAGCGGGGTCTCTTTTTTTATTTCACAGAATAACCCTGCACTCAGTGAGTTTTGAATATCTACCGAAGCCCCTTTAAAGGTTTCCTTCACAGCTCGGATAAATACAAATGCCAAACTTCTCTGATAGATGCGGACCCCATCGGTAGTATTTAGATCGACGATTTCTATCATATTAACCGGTACTTTTAAGGTGGCTTGTAGTTCTTTCAACTGCCCATTGACTTTAAATGCCACAATTTTACTATCATGTTCTGACTGTATCTGCTTAGCAATCACTAAAAGCTGGGTACCTAATTCACTTTCAATTTGAAAATGCTCTCCAATATGAATCATACACCGTGACATATAGGCCTCCTAGTCAATTAAATGCCGCCAAACTCAGCAAAGGGAAAAATTCTAAAGTATACTTTACCTTTGATATCACCGATTGGTACAAATCCAATTTCTGCAGAGCGAGAATCATTTGAATTTAATCGGTTATCACCCATAATGAAAATATGGCCTGCAGGAACAGTACCTGAATAATCCCCATTGGTGTACCCGTCTTGTAAATAAGGTTCATCCTGTGCCACGTTATTGACAAATACAACCCCATCAACCACTGAAATCAGGTCCCCCGGTAAACCGATAATGCGCTTGATCACACTTTTGTTCATAAATTGGTTCAAGGGCAAACTAGTCTTAGCAACAATAATATCCCCATGTTTTGGAGAGCCAGTCAGATAGCTGATTTTCTCAACTAAGACCACTGTTTTGTCATGAAAGGTGGGTAACATCGATGGGCCAATAATAAATGACGGTCTGGCAAAAACCAATACCAAGGCACCTATTATCAATGCAAATGCCAATGACTTACCCCATTCAATGAGTTCTGTTACTATTTTTTGCTTGGTTTCAATCTGCATTTAACTCTCCCATAAACTTATTTTTCATAATCATTTTTCGTAATCATTTAATGTTTTGTACGCAATTGTTTCTTCATGCTGAATCTGTGCAGCGAGTTTAATGATCCACTCGTTAATTTCGCTGTATTTATAGCGGTAAATGGAGAATTCTAATTTTTCTAGACAAACTCTAAAATCATCTAAGACATTATAGGGGTTACCGTAGACACGGGTGATATCATCACGGCTGACCCCTGTAAACCCATGGCCAACGATGGTGTCATTTCTTAAATCAACCAGGGAAGTCATACGGTCTGAGTTTAAAATCCGCACTACTTCAGTGACTTTATAGTCATCTCGCTGATATTTATTGAGATAGGTTGTCAAAGCGTATTCTATATTGCCATTAAATATTTTATATTTCTTTCGAAGTACTTTTAATTGGTAACGCTTAGACATCATAATGACATTCATGCTAAATTTCGTTCTATCGATATGTTTTTTAACGAATATATACTTCAAAATCGCCTCTTTTAACCGATAGACACGTCCTAAAAAATCAATATACTCTTCATTAATCAACTTAATTTTTAGATTCTCCATGAGTTCAGAAAACATATCGCTGGGTTCACCCTGTGTCAGAGCTTTTAAATTTTCTTCTAGTGGCCTGAATTCAGGGGTTGCTTTTATGGCACTAGAACAATGATTTAAGGCAAGTCTGGCACTATCAAAATCAAAATTAATAGCATAACGACATGATTTTACTAAATGGCTGACATCTGTATTTTCTAAATGTAAATCATTTAAGAGTAAATAAACACCACCGTAATCATAACGCTCAATCAATTTTAGAAGCACTTGGTTTGAATTTAGCATAATATCACCTCTTAGTGTATTGATGCCCAAATTTCATCTAAATAATTACTCTTTTTTTCAAAAGTTCGTTCTCCGACAGTTAATTTATAAGCGTGGAGCACTTGAGTGGTGACGCCCTTGAATTTTCTGCCACCGTATTTACTATCGCCAATAATCGGGTGCCCAATAGCAGCAAGACTTGCCCGTATCTGGTGTGAGCGACCGGTTCTAAGATCAATGCTGACTTTGGTAAAACCACCACGGTACTCAATTGGCTCTACAATGGTCAGCACTTCTTTGGCATCCCCACGATTTTCTGAAATCAAGTGAACTCGATTCTTTGCTTCATCTTTGATTAAATAACCCTTGATGGTACGTCGGGTCTTAAGTTCTCCTTCAACAATTGCAAGATAGCGTTTATCAATTTTTCTTTCTCTCATGAGTTCGTTGTGTTGCTTAAGGGATTCATAGGTTTTACAAAACAAGACAAGTCCGCTAGTGTTTTTATCTAAGCGATTGACACTGGCTGGTTTAAAAGTCGGCGTGATTAAGTTTTGTAAATAATACTGAACTTGTGTTGCTAGTGTTCGTTTGTACTCGGTTTGATCCGGGTGAGTCAATAGACCCCAAGGTTTATCTACAACAAGGATGTTGTCATCTTCGTAGACTATGTCTAAACCTAATTTGCCTGGATCAACTACTTTTCTGACTAACCGTAAGCTCTCTAGCACTGCATCAGGCAAGAAAAGCTTGACTTCATCACCAATTTCTAACCTTTGGCTAGCTTCAGCCCGCATACCGTTGACTTTAACTTTTTTTGTCCGTACCCATTTATGAATCTCACCTTTTGCTGCTTTGGGATAAAGCTTGCTCAAGTAACGATCTAATCGCTGGTCTCCAGCCTGTAGATCAATAACAAATAATTGCATAAAAACCTCTTTCTTTTCAATCGGTTAGGTGCCCACCGCACCTTATTATAACTTAATACTTAAATCCATTGTCCCATTGGCCACCACAAATCCAAGCTTCTGATAGAGGGCAATGGCGCTGAGATTACCGGTTGCCACATAAAGGGCTGGGGTCTTTCCCATGGCACAAATCTGGGCAGCGGCAGTCTTACAAAGCACAGAAGCATACCCTTGATTACGGAAGGACTGCTTCACAAATAGACCACCTAAGATAGCATAATCACCCGTAGAAAATTCACAAATCAATTGTCCAACCACCTGTCCATAGTGAGTTGCAATATAGTAAAAATCAAAGTCTACACGGTTATGGATTTTGTGCCTTAAGTTGTTCAGGGTTAATGTTTGGGTTCTGAAGTGCTGCTCTGCGGCCATTAAGAACTTGGCATGAATCAGCCAATCAACTTTATGGGCTGGGACAATTGCGATATCAGCATCTTCTTGGAATGCCTCCTGGAAATACGGCATTGGCTCATGGCTTTGATTCAATCCCTCTTTTTCAGAATCGGAATTTGTAAACGGGGTTGGCTTAAAAACCATCAACTGGGTGGGAGTGAAATTAAAATCTTTCAAAACCCGCTGCAGAAAATAAAATACTCTCTCCACCTGTTCTTTGACCCCTCGGATTAATACGGGCTGCTCTTTATGAATCGCTTTTAAAAAATCGACTTTTTTGAACATGCCATCCGAGGAAAAACTGATATACATCACACCTTTGACATTGAAAAATGCCAGCCCGTCAACCACTTCACCGTTTAAGGAAACATAAAGTTTGCCATCTCGCTTACTGGTGACAGATTTGTCTTTTTGGTATTGCATCATATAATAGGTAATTTCCAAGGTTTCTTCTGGTCGATTCTTGCAATAGGCTTGAACCGCCTCTACCCACTTAGGTTCTAGTAACTGTAACACAGGGCCTCCTGTTCATTTTTATCAATAGTCTATTTTATCACATCTGGACACAATTGTCGAAGCGTCCCTTTGATAACCTCTAAAATCTGAAATAACAAGAGAATTAGAACTTGACTTCTTCAGAAGACTTTGATAAACTCTTAACAACCCTAAGTACACGAGGTTCGCCTTCTGCACTTAGCTATCGTCCCAATACCTTTTGGTATAGTCAACAGTCTATTGCTGCTGACTTAACTTTTTAGGGAGCTTGGCCATCACAGCATGCAAATGCTTATTTTGTGTTGCCAAAACTCCTAAGTTATCCTAGGAGTTTTTTTGTTGGAGGTCATATGAAGAAAATCGCTGTTATTGGCGCAGTGCTGGATCACCCAGAAGCAAGTCAGGGAAAATTCAACGAAGTGATTAGTGATTACAAGAGCATTATAAGGGGCCGGATGGGGATTCCCTTTGATGATCACGGCATATCCGTTGTGGCCATTACCGTTTTGGGTACCCTGGCAGAAATCAACGCCTTAACTGGTCGGCTGGGCAATATCGCTGGAGTCACAGTTAAAACATCCATCACAAAAAAGGAGATCGAAACGTGAAAGCACTCATAGACAAACTGTACCAGGAACATACCCTTGAGAGAGATGACTTGATCGCTTTAATAAAAGGGATGACGGCACAGGACAAAGCCTATCTTTTTGAAAAATCTTTAGCCACCAAAGAAGAGCATTATGGGAAAACCGTTTACATGCGAGGCTTGATCGAAATCACAAACATCTGTCTTCAAAACTGTGCTTACTGCGGCATTCGCCGAGATAACGAGACTGTGGACCGGTACCGCTTAGATCTTGAAACCATCATGGCCTGTTGCCGTGAAGGGGATCAGCTGGGCTACAAAACTTATGTGATTCAGGGAGGCGAAGATCCTTATTTCACAGATGAAATTTTAGTAGAAATGATTACAAAAATCAAATCTGAGTTTCCAAACAACGCCATTACATTATCCCTCGGGGAACGTTCCTACGAAAGCTACAAGCGCATTAAAGATGCAGGGGTTGATCGCTATCTACTTCGCCACGAAACTGCAAGTAAAGACCTATACGAGAGCCTGCATCCCGGCATGAGCTTTGAAAACAGACGGACTTGCCTTGCCAATCTAAAATCCCTTGGTTTCCAAACCGGGGCCGGTTTTATGGTGGGCCTTCCTGGCCAAACCCCAGAAGACCTGGTGGAGGACCTGCTCTTCATCAAAGGTTTAGAACCGGAAATGGTGGGCATAGGCCCTTTCATTCCCCATAAAAACACCCCAATCGGGGATCAAGATGGTGGCACCGTAGATCAAGTTCTTGTGATGTTGGCGTTGACTAGATTGCTACTGCCCACAGTGCTTCTTCCTTCCACCACAGCCATGGGGACCCTCGACAAACAGGGTCGTGAAAAGGCTTTAAAGGTCGGTGCTAATGTGGTGATGCCTAATCTTTCACCGACAAATGTCAGAGAAAAATACGAACTTTATAATGATAAAATTTGCACCGGTGATGAAGCTGCTCATTGCCGCAATTGTATTGAAGGCCGAATCAAAGGGGCAGGATTTGAAGTAGACATGTCCCGTGGGGACCACACTGACTGGAGGAAACGCTAATGTTTATAGACCATGGTTATATCACAAATTTGTTATCCGCTACTAAAGCTACTTCTTTAACAGAAATCGACACCATTTTAGATCAAGCAGAAGGGTTTAAAGGACTTTCCCATGAGGAGGTTGCTAAACTATTAACCCTAGAAGACCCAGAACGTTTAACAAGGATGTATGGCATTGCAGGGAAAATCAAGCAGAAAATTTACGGGGACCGAGTGGTGATGTTCGCCCCCCTATATATCAGTGATTATTGTGTCAATAATTGTACCTATTGCGGCTACCAAAGAGACAATGTCTTTGATCGTCGTAAATTAACCCAGGATGAAATCCGAGAAGAAGTCAAGTTACTTGAAAAAATGGGACACAAGCGCCTGGCTCTTGAAGTTGGAGAAGATCCCCACAATGCTTCCTTGGATTATGTGATTGAGAGTATTAAAACCATCTATTCAACCTATGAAGAAAATGGCCAAATTAGACGAATCAATGTGAATATTGCCGCTACAACAGTGGAAGAATACCGTAAACTCAAAGAAGTCGAAATCGGTACTTATATATTATTTCAAGAGACATACCATCAGCCAACCTATGTTGATAAACACCCTGACAGCTTAAAAGGGGACTATTTAAGACAACTTTACGCTTTTGACAGAGCCATGGAAGCTGGCATAGAAGATGTGGGTGCTGGTGTCTTATTTGGCCTTTACGACTATGCCTTTGAAGTCCTTGCCCTGATGATGCACAATGAGCATTTGGAAAAGACATTTGGGGTTGGTTTTCACACCATTTCAGTACCAAGACTCAAAGCTGCAGATGGCCTTTCATTAAGGGATTACCCCCACTTGGTCAGCGATGACCAGTTCAGAAAACTAGTGGCGATTTTAAGATTGGCTGTTCCTTTTACTGGTATGATCCTGTCCACCAGAGAATCAGCAGAATTCAGAAAAGAACTCTTAGCATATGGTATCTCTCAGGTCAGCGCTGGTTCTTGTACTGGAGTAGGCGGTTACAAAGAGCGTGAATCTGGCATCCATCATGCCCAGTTCCAAACAGCAGATGATAGAAGCCCTATGGAAGTCGTGAATGCCCTGATTGAAGACGGCTATATTCCGAGCTACTGCACAGCTTGCTATCGTTCTGGACGCACGGGAGACCGGTTTATGCAACTTGCAAAATCCGGCAGTATCGGCCTTGTCTGTGAACCAAATGCCCTGATGACCTTGATGGAATACACCTACGACTACGGGGATGCCGCCATGCATGAGCGCACCATTCCAATGATCTACGAAAAAGCCCGTGCTATACCTAGAACTGATGTTCGGGACCTGTTACTCAGTAATCTTGATCGTATCGCTGCTGGAGAAAGAGATCTATTCCTTTAAGCATAAAAAAGCCCCAATCACTGAGTCTTATCTCCTGAACCTAGTTAGGTCACGGTTTGACAAAATGATTGGGGCTTTAAATTTTAGTTTATACGTTGAAAGTAAGTTTATTTAAACTTTTTGAGCATGGTTATAGCAGGCGGAACCTCTTTATAAACATCAAATCCGAATCGTTCATATAATTTGACACTGGGATTATTAGCGTTGACGCTTAAGGAAACCTGAGGCACCTTGCCTTTTAAGTAGCCAAGCATCTGCATCAATAACTGAGTGCCTACACCCTTATTGCGGTACTTTGGAGACAAGGCAATATTAAGCTCTGGAGTTTGATCATCTACATAGCCCCATGCTTCATCCTCTTTAACAAATTGTCTGACCCAAATGGCGCCCATAGGTTGATTGCCTTCGTCTAAGGCAATTAAGCCATGGTCTCCATCTTTCTCTCCCCAATGCTCAATATAATGCTTGAGGCCTTGCAAATCTTTTATATCACGATTGGGTGGTCCTTCTTCTCTGGCTTCAAAAATTGTTTTATAGAGAAGTTCCCACATAAAAGCTTCGTATTCTGCTCTCAACGGCTTTATATTCATGCTCATAAAAATACGCCTCCATGAATTGGGACAGTAGCCTAGTAGTGCTTAACATCACCAACAACATGGCCATTGAGTTCAACAGTAACGCTGGCAATCACCACTTCTGAAAGTGGTCTATCACGACCGTCTGTTTTTGTTGTTGCAATGGCATCAACAACTTCCATACCGTCCACTACACGACCGAATGCAGCATAGCTACCATCCAAGTGCGGCACGTCAGCGTGGCAGATAAAGAACTGCGAACCTGCAGAGTTTGGAGATTGTGATCTTGCCATAGAAAGGGTACCACGGGTGTGTTTTGTTGGATTTTGCACGCCATTGCCAGTGAATTCACCTTTAATGTTGTGACCCGGACCACCCATGCCAGTGCCATCTGGGCAACCACCTTGAATCATAAAGTTCTTGATGATTCGGTGAAAAATCAAACCATTATAGTATTCAGACTCAATCAAACCAATAAAATTATCAACTGATTGCGGTGCAACTTCTGGAAACAACTCAATTGTGATGGTACCCTTTTCTTTAATTTCCATAGTAACGATTGGATTTGACATGCTTAATTCCTCCTAAGAATCATATGTTGTTAAATCATAATGAACCAATTTTTTTTGGTGATAAGTAAACACACCATAAAAGCATTTTTTTGTCTCATTGATTACCTTCAAGAAGTATGGATCCCCTTCCCATAGGTTTAAATCATAAAGCTGTGAGTCTTCAATCCAATGAAGACTACCTTCGTTACAATCCATTAACTCACCTTCAAAGTCGAAGCATTCGTAGATAAAACAGAGCCAATCCGACTCTCCATCAAAATCAGGAAAGGTTAAATGGCCTCGATACTTTAAAGCTGATGCAATAAGACCCGTTTCTTCTTGAATCTCTCTGATGGCACAGGCTTCCGGTGATTCACCTTTTTCTAGTTTGCCACCTATGCCGTTGTACTTGCCTAGGTGGAAATCTGAATCCTTTTTATTACGGTGAAGCATTAGGGTTTTGCCATCCTTGCGTAGGTAAATCAAACTTGCAATAATCATGGTTTGAGTTCTCACTCTTCGTCGACAAATCTAAAGCCTATATGAAGACAGCGATTCTGAAAATTGTCACTATGAGGTCTCACGTCAACCCACAGATCTTTATAGCCCATTTTAGCATAATGTTGGGCCACGTGCTTAATCAGATAAGTTCCTAAATGCTTTCCTCTGAATTCTTCCATAATACCCATGGCAGCTATATAGGGTAAACCTTCGTTAATATAACTGATGATAAACCCCATATAATACTTATCTAGCTTATGGTAGAGTAAAAATACCCCTTCTTCGTAGAAGCCATCAAAGGTGTCCCACTTTTCGCCCCATTCCCGACTGTTGAAGGTTCGCTTAAAGATTTGAGGCACAATCTCCTTATGCATGAAATGGTCATATTGAACCAATTCAATATCATTCATTAATTGCGCTTGCTCTTTCAAAATCCCTTGAATATCGCAAGTCATGGTTTGGTACCGCAACATTGATATACCGCCTTTTCTTAATTGCGAAAACTAGCATTCATCGTCTATCAGTTTAAAGTATCTAACGCAATGTCTTCTTACGCTTTTTAGGCGATCCCTCTTGATGCTTCACCCAATGTTTTTCTGTCATTTGACGTTTAAAATGAATTGGCCACCCATTCTCTTCAAATAATTTATTAAACAGATTCCAGGCTTTGTACTTACCCTTTCTGTTATCTGAAGATATGGGAATCATCAACTGAGGATCAGGGATATTCAATGTTTCTTGAATAACCCTAAGCGCCTCCATCAACTCACTATTTTTAAGCTTATCCAATTTAGTGCAAAACACATAACCACTATAACCGGCTTCCCGAATATAATCGTACATCAGAATATCATGTTCACTGGGTTGATGCCTAATATCTACCAAGAGAAAAACCTCTAAGAGGTTATCTCTTTCCAGCAGATAAGACTCGATATACTCACCCCAGCGCTCCTTAGTGGATTTTGATACCCTAGCAAAACCATAGCCTGGTAAATCAACCATTCTCATCACATCATCAACATTAAAGAAATTGATGGTCTGTGTTTTGCCTGGTTTACCGCTGGTCTTTGCTAGGCCTTTTCTATTGAGTAGCATATTCAATAAAGAAGACTTTCCCACATTGGAACGGCCAGCAAAAGCAATCTCTGGCACATTCCCCTCTGGGTACTGGGAGGGTTCTACAGCACTTGTTACAAACTCACTTTTTTTAATTTTCATGTTTTTTCCTTTTGCACTGGTGTGTTCAGCGCAACTTCAAGTACTTGATCCATATGACTAACAGGCACAAACACTAAGCCTTTTCTCACTTCTTGTGGTATTTTTTCAATATCTTTTTCATTTTCCATTGGCAGGATAATGGTTTTAATACCTGCCCGTGCTGCAGCCAAAACCTTTTCTTTCAAACCACCGATTGGTAGTACCCGACCTCTAAGGGTGACTTCACCAGTCATGGCAACTGTTCGCTTGACCGGAATCCCAGTTAGGGCAGAGACCATGGCCGTCACCATTGTAATACCAGCAGAAGGCCCATCTTTTGGAACAGCCCCTTCTGGAATGTGGATGTGAATATCCAAATCTTTGTAAAAATCCTCATCAATTTTTAAGGCATCTGCTCTAGATCTAATATAACTAAATCCTGCTTGAGCAGACTCCTTCATCACATCGCCCATTTGACCAGTCAATTGCAACTTACCCGTACCACGCATTGGCGTCACTTCGATTTGCAGTGTCTCACCACCAACTGAAGTCCACGCAAGCCCAGTGACGATACCGATTTCATCTGTTTCTGATATTTCGTCATGATGGTACCGCGGGGCACCTAGAAATTCTGTGAGAACCGCTTTTGTGACCTTAATTTGCTTAGCTTTCTTTTCAACGATTTTAGAGACCGCTTTGCGGCATAGTGCACCGATTTTTCGCTCTAAATCTCTGACACCGGCTTCGCGGGTATAGCCGTTAATCACATCTCTTAACATATCCCTATTGAGTTTAAATAACTCATCCGTCAAACCATGATCTTTAATTTGTTTAGGTAAAAGATATTTTTCACCGATTTTCAATTTTTCAAACTCAGTATAACCAGACACTTCAATGACTTCCATTCGGTCAAGTAGGGGTCTTGGTATGGTTTGAAGGGAATTGGCGGTTGTGATAAACATGACTTTTGATAAATCAAAAGGCACTTCTAGATAGTGATCCATAAATGTACTGTTTTGTGCAGGATCAAGAACTTCAAGCAGTGCCGAAGCTGGATCTCCCCTAAAATCGCTAGCAAGCTTATCAATTTCATCAAATAAGAAGACTGGATTATTTGAACCTGACTCCTTGATAGCAGAGATGATTCTACCTGGTATCGCACCGATATAGGTCCGTCTATGACCACGAATTTCAGCTTCATCCCGAACCCCACCCAAAGACATCCGAGTGAATTTACGATTTAAGGATCTTGCAATGGATTTAGCAATAGAGGTTTTACCCACACCAGGAGGGCCAACAAGGCATATAATTGGACCTTTTAAGCTCTTTGTCATTTGACGAATGGCCAAATACTCCAAAACCCGTTCTTTAACATCTTGTAGACCATAATGGTCTTCATCTAAAATATCACGGGATTTGGCAATATCCAATTGATCTTTAGTGGATTTTTGCCATGGTAAATCCAATATCCAATTAATGTACGTTCGAATGACACCGCTTTCTGCAGAACTCGGGGACATTTTTGAGTAACGATCTAATTCCTTTTCAACTTTTAACCGAACGTCTTTAGGGACTTTCAACTTGTCTAAACGCTCTTTGAATTCAACGATTTCCTCTTCAAAATCATTTTCATCCCCAAGTTCTTTTTTGATGGCTTTTAGCTGTTCTTTTAAATAGTATTCCTTTTGCAATCGGTTGATTTGAGACTTTACTTTTTCGTTGATATCTTTTTCAACTTCAAGAATTTCAACCTCTTTAAGAATCAATTCATAAATCAGTTGTAGTCTTTCCACCACGTCAATCATTTCAAGGATTTCTTGCTTTTGTGGAATTTTCAACACAAGATGAGATGCAACTACGTCTGCAAACCGTGAAGGTTCGTGGATTGAAGAGATAGAGACCAACACATCTGAAGAGATGCGATTTGACATGCCCATATAATTTTCAAAGGCTGAAATAATGGCACGCATGTAGGCTTCAGCTTCTTTTTCTACCGGTGCTTCGCTCTCTTGGTAGACTTTAACACTGGCCCGAATAAATGGGGTTTCTTGCTCAATGCCAAGAATTTCTGCCCGAGCCACACCTTCCACTAATACGCGAATGGCATCTCCAGGGAGCTTTAGCATTTGTTTTATCTTAGAAACGGTACCCACATTATAATAGTCATCGGTGGTGGGGAGATCTACGTCGATATCCTTTTGTGTACTTAAAAAGATCAATTGATCCTTTAACATTGCCTCTTCTAATGCCTTGATTGATTTATCGCGACCAACATCAAAGTGTAAAACCATATGCGGAAATACGGATAAACCACGTAAAGGTATTAGGGGCATGATTTTTTCTGTATAATTTGCGATCATGTCTCGTCTCCTTTTAATAAAACATAAAACCACTGCCTGAGCAGTGGTCCGAGCTTTAAACATGAGACCACTACACTTAGCAGTCTCATGTCAATATGCCGAAAAACGGCTTAAGATGCGTTTTCTTTATCTTTTTTCATCTTTATATTCTTGCCGTCCGAGAGAACTAAAGTAGGAGGAACAGCCCCTTCAATGGCTTCTTTCGTGACAACGCATTTAAGAACATCTGTACGTTGTGGAATATCGAACATGATTTCCATCATGACGCCTTCAAGAATGGTTCTAAGTCCACGGGCTCCAGTGTTTTTAGCAATGGCTTGCTTTGCCACAAGCGACAAGGCATCCGCTTCAAAATCCAGTTCAACATGGTCAAGCTCAAACAAACGCTTATATTGTTTGACCAATGCATTTTTAGGCTCGCTTAAAATTCTAACTAAGGCTTCTTCGTCAAGCTCGCCCAATGAAACAACAATCGGCACTCGGCCTACAAACTCAGGAATCAAGCCAAACTTAAGCAAATCTTGGGTTTCAACCTTTTGGAATAAATCGCCGACCTTAACTTCTTTTTTGCTTTGAATCTCCGCCGCAAAACCCAGGGATTTTTGAGCAACGCGATTTTGAATAATTTTGTCTAAGCCCGCAAATGCCCCACCAACAATAAAGAGAATATTAGTTGTATCAATTTGAAGGAATTCTTGATGGGGATGCTTTCTACCGCCCTGTGGTGGCACACTAGCAACTGTACCTTCAAGCATTTTCAAGAGGGCTTGTTGCACACCTTCACCTGAAACGTCTCTTGTAATAGAAGGATTTTCTGATTTTCTGCTGATTTTATCGACTTCATCAATATAGATAATGCCCCGCTCTGCTTTTTCAATATCGTAATCAGCCGCTTGGATTAACTTCAAAAGAATATTTTCAACGTCCTCACCAACATAACCAGCTTCTGTTAACGAAGTGGCATCTGCAATGGCAAATGGAACGTTCAAAATTTTTGCTAGGGTTTGAGCCAATAAGGTCTTACCAGAGCCTGTGGGTCCAATCAAAAGAACATTACTCTTTTGCAACTCCACATCACCCTTTTTAGAGGTGGCATTAATGCGCTTATAGTGATTATAAACCGCTACAGCTAAGGTTTTTTTCGCTTTTTCTTGACCGATAACATAGCTGTCTAGGGTCTTTTTGATTTCTGTCGGCTTTGGTAAATGATCTAATTCGATATCCATTTCTTGGTCGAATTCTTCGACAATAATTTCTTGGCAAAGTTCAATACACTCATCACAAATATAGACATTTGGACCTGCAATAATACGTTTTACTTGATCCTGTGATTTGCCGCAAAACGAACACTTCACTTGTTTTTTATCGTCGAATTTCATTCTTTCACCTCTTACCAACCTATCGTTGCTTTGCGCGACCTTTTAAGTGCGCTTCACAAGCACTTTGTCAATTAAACCGTATGCAACCGCTTCTTCAGAAGACATAAAATTGTCGCGATCCGTATCTTTTTCAATCACTTCGATGGACTGCCCTGTTCGCTCGCTCAAAATTTTATTGAGGGTCGCACGCAGTCTTAAAATCCGTTCAGCTTGGATTTTAATGTCGCTGGCCTGTCCTCTTGCACCACCCAGGGGTTGGTGAATCATTACCTCTGCATTTGGAAGTGCATATCGCTTGCCCTTAGCGCCTGCCGCTAAAAGAAATGCCCCCATGCTCGCCGCCATACCAACACAAATCGTTGAAACGTCTGGCTTAATATGCTGCATGGTATCAAATATCGCCATCCCTGCTGTAATAGAACCACCTGGGCTATTGATATACAAACTAATATCTTTGTCTGGATCATCTGCCTCTAAAAAAAGCATTTGTGCTATAATCGCACTGGCCGCTTGATCTGTCACTTCATCGCCTAAAAATATAATTCTATCTTTTAAAAGTCTTGAGTAGATATCGTATGAACGTTCGCCGCGACTTGTTTGTTCGACGACATAAGGAATAAGTGTCATGTTGTCACCTCGTCTGTTTCTTTAGTTGGCATAAGTGAAACTTATGCAGGGAATGTTTTATCTAGATTTTACACGCTAAATATTAACAAGATTTGAACAAGTCGTACTTTTACCGAGAACTTTTAAAATAAAACCTGAATACAACCTGGAACCCTATAGGAATAGGGTTCATATTCCTATGAACCCCTTTAGCCTGTCAATGATGATCGTCTACTTTAACTTAGCATTTTCCACTAAAAAGTCAACTGTTTTTCTTGAATCAACTGAGTTGCGAATCATGCTGAAATTATCTTTTGCATAGTTTTTTCTTACTTTTTCAAGGTCAGTTTTTTGAATCTCTGCAATACGAACCAGTTCAGCTTCAACTTCTTCTTCAGTAGCCACTAATGCTTCTTGCTTAGAGATGGCTTCAATCACAAGTGATGTTCTCACACGAGCATTGGCATCATCAGCCATACGCTCTTTTAAATCGTCACGAGTTGTGTTTGTATATTTAAGGTAGCTTTCTAAGTCGATACCTTGGTAACGTAATTGGTAATCAAAATCCATCAACATGTTTTCTGATTCGTGTTCAACCATGATGGCAGGCACATCGATAACCGCTTGATCAACAATGGCACTAATGACGCGCTCTCTTGTTTCAGATTTTGAACGCTCTGCCTTTTCTGTTTCAAGCTTTTGCAATAAAGATGCTTTGAACGCTTCAAGAGTATCAAATTCAGAAACATCTTGTGCAAATTCGTCGTTAAGTTCTGGCATTTCTTTGTATTTGATCTCATTGATGGTTACATCAAACACAGCTGGTTGACCTGCAAGGTGCTCAGCATGGTATTCTTCTGGGAAGCTTACTTCCACTTGAACCGCTTCGTTTGTTTGCTTGCCAATCAATTGCTGCTCAAAATCGCCAATAAATGAATTAGAACCAATGACCAAGCTGTGGTTTTGAGCCGTGCCACCATCAAAAGCGACGCCGTCAATTTTACCAGCGTAATCGATAATGACTGTATCGCCATCAACAACAGCTCTATCTGTAACAGTGACCATACGAGCACTCATACCACGCTCTTTTTCAAGTTCTGCAAGAACTTCTTCTTCTGTAACTTCAAAAGTAGCCGCTTCAACTTCGATACCTTTATAATTACCAAGTTCAACAACTGGCTTAACTGTAACTGTTGCTTCGATGACAGCATCTTTGCCTTTACCGATTTCCATGATGTCGATATCAGGGCGATCCACTGTATCAAGACCTAATTCTAGAACCGCAGCTTCATAAGCATCTGGCAAAGCAATATTGATGGCATCTTCAAAGAAAACACTTTCGCCATATTGCATTTCAATCATTTTAAGTGGCGCTTTACCTTTTCTAAAACCAGGAATGTTAAAACGGCCTTTACTCTTTGCATAAGCAGCCACTAGCGCCTTATCAAATGTAGCAGCAGGTACCGTAAATTTGAAGACCACTTGACTATTTTCGTTTCTCAACAACTCTGCCATGAAAAATTCCTCCTATATCCTCGTTCAACGAGGTTTTATAATCCCTAAGCCTCGACTTTGGGGTATTCACACACAAAATGACAGGTCCATATCACAGGACTTATCAATATACCTAATACATCTTATATCATTCTTTTAGTGTTGTAAACACTAAGTTCCATAAATTTATTTTTTGTAATCTTCTTCTTCCCACAGCATCTTTGCCAAGGGAAAAGGCTCAAGGGCTCTGTCCATAATCCCCTGAACATAAGCGATCATCACACCGTAATTCACAATCGGCACACCGAAGGCCTTGCTCTGTTCAATCCGATAACCCATGGCCTGCTTATTCAGCATACAAGCCCCGCAGTGGACAATCAAATCATACTTTTTAACATCTTCCGTAAATGACATCCCCGCCACATGATCAAAAATCAGGTTTTTCCCCGTCAATTGTCTGAGCCATCTTGGAATCTTAACCGTGCCAATATCGTCGGACTGCTTGTGATGTGTGCACCCCTCCGCAATTAAAATCCGAGCATCGTCTTTGAGGTCTTTGATAGCTTTCGCCCCTCTCACAAGCTCCAATAAATCCCCTTTATAACGGGCAAATAAAATTGAAAAAGAAGTCAAAGGAATATCCCGAGGTGTATCAGCACTGACTTTCAGAAAGGCTTGAGAATCCGTAATCACAAGTTTAGGCTTTTTACCAAGGTTTTGAAGGGTCTCTCTGAGTTCATGCTCTTTAGTAATAATGGTGATGGCATCACTTTCTAACAGGTCTCTAATGGTCTGTTGCTGTGGCAGTATCAACCGGCCCTTAGGCGCCGCTTTATCAATCGGCGTGACGAGAACTACAAAATCTCCGGGAGAGACCAGGTCACCCACTAATTTGAACCGATCATCCTCAAGAGGCTTGATTTCTGCAATGATTTTTTTTAGGGCTTTAATCCCCTCGCCAGTTAAGGCGCTAACACCAACCACTGGTCCATTAAACCGACTGCGAAGCTGTTCAAATTCAAAGTCAAGGGGCCTGTGGGCATCCACTTTATTGAGAACGATCACAAGGGGGACACCTTTTTCTTTAATCGCCTCTATTAAAGACTCATCAAAAGGGCCTATGCCCTCTGCCCCGTCCACCACCACCAAGGCAATATCCGTTTTATTCAACACCTCATAGGTTTTTTTAATGCGCAGGTCCCCTAGGGCACCCTCGTCATCTATACCCGCTGTATCGATTAAAACAACAGGTCCAAGGGGCAAAATTTCCATGGCCTTATAAACAGGGTCTGTGGTGGTTCCCTTTACTTCTGAAACAATGGCCAGAGACTGATCTGTAATGGCATTGACCACAGAGGATTTCCCAGCATTCCGTCTGCCAAATATAGCGATATGCGGTCTTTCTGACCGCGGGGTCTGATTTAAACTCATAACACTTCTCCAATCTCTTCTTGGGTAATCTATTGATCCCGGAATACCCAAAAGTCTATTTAATCCCTGGAACCCCAGGGGAGGTAATTTCAAATGGCTTCAGCAGCTGACTTAAGGCTTCTTCAGTCATTAAGTTCCGTGCCACCACAAGCTCTGACAGTGTTTTACCAGTGGCTAGCATTTCTTTAGCCAGTTCTGCTGCTATATCGTAACCAACGTGATGGACAAGGGCCGTCACTAAGGCTGTAGAATTTTCAAGATGGGATAAGCAGGCAATGGGATTGGCAACAATCCCTTCAACGCAACGGGTTGTAAACAACCGAACCCCTTGATTCAAGAGGTCAAGAGAATTTAAGAGACTATCTGCAATTAAAGGGGTAAAGGCATTGAGCTCCAACTGACCAGCACTGGCTCCAAGTGTGATTGCTAAATCATTAGCCATGACTTTCATGGCCACAGTGCCCATCATCTCAGCCATCACGGGGTTGACCTTACCGGGCATAATGGTGGAACCGGCCTGCAAGTCAGGGAGATGAATCTCACCAAAACCACCCCGGGGACCACTGGCCATGAGCCTTAAATCGTTGGAAATCTTTAAGAGGGTGGTGGCAGCAGCCTTTAAAAGTCCTGATATTTCAACAAAGACGTCCATATTTTGGGTGGTGTCAATTGGAAACTCGCTCCGGGCCAATCCTAGCCCCGTCAACTGCTGAAGGGCATCTGTTACCCGAAAGATATAAGGGTTGGTGGCATTGAGGCCCGTCCCTATCGCCGTGCCACCGAGGTTGACCTCACGGAGGCGCTCTTCCATTTTATAAATGCGCCACCGATCCCGGCTGACGGCGCGGCCAAAGGCCCCGAAACTTTGCCCCAATGTGATTGGCAAGGCATCCATCAGCTGGGTGCGACCTAGTTTTAAGATATGAGAAAAAGATGATTCTTTTTCCTGAAAAGCCTCTTGAAGCTCGCTGAGGGTCTCAGCTAATCTTCGAATCTTATAGATTGCTGCAATGCGAAGGGCTGTAGGGTAAACATCGTTGGTGGACTGGGACATGTTCACATGATCCAGAGGGTGAATGATATGGTAGGCGCCTTTTGGGTGTCCCGCCAGTTCTAGGGCCACATTGGCAATGACTTCATTGACATTCATGTTGGTTGAAGTTCCCGCACCGCCCTGAAGGGGGTGGGTCACAAATTGATCTTTGTATTGGGGTTTTAAAACAGCATCGCAGGCTTTTAAGATCCACTCCCCCACGGTTTCATCCATTAAGCCACATGCAAGATTGGCTTGGCAGCAAGCTTTTTTGACCAATATAATGGCCTGGATCAAACTCATGGATACCCGGTCTTCCCCAAGGGCAAAATTACTGATGGCCCGTTGGGTTTGTAGGCCATAATAATGGTCGTTAGAAATACTCTGGGTGCCCAGTAAATCCGTTTCTTGGCGATTAGTCATCTTGGGCTCCTTATCTTATGTCAGAGGTAAAAGTCAATCCGATGTTGCCCTTCACGACTTAACCCAGTTGCTATTAAGATAGCAACAACTGGGTTAGCAGGGTATAAAAATTCATGGCATCTTCAAAGCGCCGTAAGTCGTAATGGGTGGTTTGTTCTATTTTACTCAAACGGTAAAGTAACGTGTTGCGGTGCACATACAGTGCACTGGCGGTTTCTGTTACGTTGAGGTTGTGTTCAAAAAAATGCATCACAGTGGTCATGAGCTCAGGATCTGTGGCTATTTGAAGAATGGACTTTTCCTGAGTTGGATACATGGAGAGTTTAGGACTTTGAGGGTCTAGTGCATGGGCAAAGCGTAGCATTTTGGCGCTATAGCTGGTTTTAGAGGCATACAGACACCTGGCCACACTGAGTAGTCGCTGTAAACTCCTTGTACAGGTTTGTAAACTAACCCCCTGGGACCAAGTAAAATCGTAGACCATATAAACATCCACCAGAAGCTCTTCTAATAGGAGTTGGTGGAGGGTTTCTGCCATCTGCTGATGATCGTCAATTTCGGTCACCACAAATAAATGGTGATCCACAGTGGCTTGAAGTCCAAAACCGCAAACCTCCCTCACAATCACTTTAATCGCTTCACTCTCTAATACCGCAGCGGTGCATGCTAAGAAACCATAAGACTTTCCAGCTTCTAGACCAAGTCTTTCCCAATCTCCAGGGTGCCACTGGCGACTACCACGGAGTATTTGTTCAAAAAGCTGCTGTTTACTGGGAGCTTGTTGTTCTTTAATCAGGCCAATGGCAATTTGCAGTGCCACTTCAGCACGGTCTTTTGTTTCCTGAATGCCCATATAGTAAATTGCATCTTCAAATTCAAAAGCGCAAAAGCCCCAATCGCCATACTGCTTGACCTGGCCCACTTCAAGAGGCTCTAAGCTGGCTTCAAAAGCCTTATTAAGCTTTGTTTTCATTTTTGACTTATACATAATTTGCTTGTCGTCACTTAAAATTAGCCAGTCCTTGCCTTTGTAAAAGGCCAGGCCCGTGATTGGTTCAGTGGAAAATGGCATGGGGTTTTCTCCTTTAGAAACAGTATAACAAAAAAGGGGAGGTGCATAAAGCACCCCCCCGTCTATTTTTCTTAAATATAAAGTAAGCTCATTTGACTTTGCTTATCAAATACATGCAGTTTATCAAGATCAAAATGGATTGAAACTTTGTCTGCAATTCGCAAATCCACATCTGGTCTTGCCTTGGCAATTACTTCAACCCCATTGACATTGAGGTATAGCTGCATCTCTGAACCCAAAAGTTCTGTGACTTCAACAGTGGCCTTAAGGCTACCAACGGTTTCACCTAAAACAACATCTTCTGGTCGAACCCCTAATTGAACCACTTTACCCACATAAGCATTTAAGGCTTCTAGCATTTTAGCTTCTGTTGGGAAAATTGTCGTTTCACCGATTTTAAGTCCAATGGCTTCAGCACCAGCAGTATTTTTACCGTTAAGAACAGTTGCGTCCATCATATTCATTTGTGGCGATCCAATAAAACTAGCAACAAATGTATTGGCTGGTTTATTATAAACCGTTTTAGGATCAGCAACCTGTTGAATCAAGCAATCTTTCATAACACAAATCTGTGTACCCATTGTCATGGCTTCTGTTTGATCGTGGGTTACGTAGATAAAAGTGGCATCTAGTTCACGGTGAAGCTTGATTAACTCAGCCCGCATCTGAACCCGAAGCTTAGCATCAAGATTTGAGAGAGGCTCATCCATTAAGAAAACCTGTGGCTCTCTTACAATAGCACGACCAAGGGCAACCCTTTGTCTTTGACCACCTGAAAGTTGTTTTGGCTTTCTATCAAGAAGACTTTCGATGCTTAGGATTTTAGCAGCTTTATTAACACGCTCAGTGATTTCAGCTTTTGGCGTCTTTTTTAGTTTAAGACTGAATGACATGTTATCGCGAATGGACATGTGTGGGTACAATGCGTAGTTTTGGAAAACCATTGCGATATCTCTATCTTTAGGGGCAACATCATTGACCAGTTTAGAACCAATAAACAATTCACCGCTTGATACTTCTTCAAGACCAGCAATCATTCTAAGTGTTGTTGTTTTACCGCAACCAGAAGGTCCAACCAACACCATAAATTCTTTATCTGCAATGTGGAGCGTCGAATCGATTACAGCGTGATACCCATTAGGATAAATCTTATTCAAATTAACTAATTTAACATCTGCCATTGGACACCTCTTTCATCAAGTTACTTTCTAAAAAGATTATATCCTAATAGTCCATAAAATCCACTTGGTCAAACTCACAAAAAAGACCCTCTTTCTATGACACTTGTCACAAGAGAGGGCATTAGCCTCAACACTTGTCACAATAGGTCCGAAGAAGGGTCCTCTTGCTCATAAGCCGCAACCGCCCGTTTACTAACAGGATAGTCAAAGCCTTTACGCATCAAATAAGTCAGTAATTTTTCTCTTTGATCGCTTTCAAGGGGTAGGGGAAATTGTCTGGCTTTCTTTTCAATCATCTCCCTAGCCAAATTATCTGGGGTTACCACCACGTCTTCCAGGGCTGTACTAATGAGCAGAGGACTAACCCCTTGTTCTAGGAGATAAACCCGCATCAACCGGAGGCTTTTTCTGTGCTGGTTATGATCTACCCAGTCTCTGGCTGTGGTTTCATCATTGACAAGACCTTCCTCTTCCAGTTGTAAAATTACAGCCTCAATAATCCCTTGGTCGTAGTCACGCTGGCGAAGCTTTAACCTCAGCTGAGCTATAAAATGGGCTCTACCAGAAAGAAGGGTCAAAGACTTATGATACACCCTAAAAAAATCAATGGCCTCATTTAAGGCCATCATTTCTTGTTCACTGAGGGTCATCCCTTTATAGAGACCCCACTTAACAAGCAAATCCCTTGGAACCAATAGTTCACCACCATCCCAGGCGATACAGTATTGGTTTTGCTTCACTTTTTCAATACTTACGATTTGAATATCAGTCATTTTAGAGCGTCCTTAGGTTCATAGATTATGATTAACATTAATTTTCAAGAAAATCCTTAGCCCTTAACCACAATGACAGTTTTCAGCCGTTTAACCGGCGTCACCAAATCTACTTGGGCCGCCATCACCCGCTCAATATCCTTGTAAGCTTCTCGGGGTTCGTCTGAGAGAATGCTCTCTCTTGGCACCCCAATGGTAACCCCTTCGTGGGAAAGGGTTCTAATAATGTCTTCCTTATTAAACTGTTTGATAGCATCTTTTCTAGAAAGATGTCTGCCAGCCCCATGGGAACAAGAACAAAAAGAGGCTTCATTGCCAAGGCCTTTTACGATATACGAATAAGAACCCATGGCTCCAGGGATAATCCCTAACTCATCTTTATAGGCTCTAATGGCGCCTTTCCGGTGAATCCATAGGGGTTGGCCTAAGTGCATTTCAAGGGCTGCATAATTGTGGTGGGCATTGAGACGATTGCCAAAACTGACACCCGTAAAAATGTCAGAAAGAACGTCCTGAACCCGATCTAGTAGCATTTCCCGATTCTCTTTTGCAAATTCCAAAGCCAGATTCATCCACCGATTATACTGCTCACCGCTTTCAGAATCAGCAGGTAGATAGCTTAGTTTTGCCTTTACCGCATGCTTAAAACCATTTTTCTTGCAGTAGTATTCTGCTTTTTCATTATAATAGTTAGCCACTTTAAGGCCAAAATTCCGGCTGCCAGTATGGAGCATCACCGCAATTTTACCAGTCTCATCTTCTTGCAATTCAATAAAGTGATTGCCACCACCCAATGTTCCCAGCTGAAAAAAGCTCCGCTGAATTTCTTGATAGAGCAAATGATTTTTTCTTAAATAGGCTTCTTGATTGGCAATCAACTGTTCAAGTCTTTGATTGGTCTGTGCCTGAGGGTGATGCTTAAAGCCGACGGGAATAGCCTTTAATAGGGCATCGACGATTTTTTTACTTTGAAAATCTTTTAGTTGCGCCCGTTCCAAAGAGGTTTCGATATAGGCCACACCACAACCGATATCAACCCCTACAGCATTTGGTATCACATGCCCCTTAGCAGCAATGACCCCACCAATTGGCATACCGAAACCTTGATGGGTGTCTGGCATCAAAGCCACCCAGCCCTCCAAGATTTCTAAATTAGACAGGTTCATTGCTTGTTGTAAGCAAACAGAATCCAATTCCTCATTTTGATCCAACCAAGTGCGAATTGGTAATCGCATGCGTTCAGGCGTAAACCTTTCTATCATCGACAACACCCCCTTGTATGGCACAAGACATTGCTATTTATTATTCTTTTGTCTTCTTCACTTTAATTACTGGGCGAAAAAACCAATAAATGCCATCGGTAGCAATGACAATACCATCAAGGCAACCATCACCCATGCAACAACTTTAGTCCAACGTCTTTGATTCATATAACCCTCCACTATGCGACTTATCAAAATCCATTATATCAAAAAAAGTGAAAAAGGGCCACAGATTGTGTGGCCCCTCTTATTTAGTCCACTTGGAACGTGCACTGATTGGGTGCTGTTGCCTTAGGAAAATCGATTTTGCCAATGATCTCAGAAAGGTTTGTGTATCCCTTTTGAATCATCCAAGTCGATAGGCCCTCAAGGACTTCCTCGGTGACCCGTGGGTTCACAAAGTTAGCTGTTCCAATGGATATAGCACTGGCTCCAGCCAATAAAAATTCAACCGCATCCCGATAATTTGAAATACCACCCATACCAAGAACAGGTATTTTCACAACGCTAGCCGCCTCGTAAACCATTCTTACAGCAACAGGCTTAACAGCAGGGCCACTAAGGCCACCAATGCCCCTGGCCAAAATCGGCTTTCTAGAATCGATATCAATGACCATACCAGTGAGGGTGTTGATCATGGAAAGACAGTCAGCCCCCCCAGCCTCTGCAGCCAGGGCGATTTCCTTAATATCCTTCACATTGGGGGAAAGCTTAACCATCAAATGATGACCGGTAGATTCACGAACAGCCTTGGTAACCCGATACACCATCTCAGGATCCGTGCCAAAAGCCAAACCGCCGGCCTTCACATTGGGACATGAAATATTGAGCTCAAGGGAATGGATGCCCTCAACGGAAGTCAGTTCAGCAATACGACAGTATTCTTCAAGGTTGGTGCCATTGATGTTGGCAATGACCTTTGTTTGAAATTGTTTGAGCCATGGCAAGTCGTGTTTTAGGAAATAGTCGATCCCAGGATTCTGGAGGCCCACGGAATTCAGCATCCCCATGGGAGTTTCTGCTACCCTTGGGGATGGGTTACCCAGCCTTGGTAAAAGGGTCAAACCCTTGACCATAATGCCGCCTATATTATTTAAATCCACGTATTCTCCGTACTCACGGCCAAAACCAAAGGTGCCTGAAGCCACAGTAATAGGATTGTGGAGTTTAAGACCATTGAGGTCAACACTTAGGTCTAGTTTATGCATCAAAGATCACCTCTGTTCCTAAAAATACAGGGCCATCTTTACAGACCCGCTTATGCCAATACCCTTCTGGCATGGTTTCATCTTTTACTTTGCAGGTGCAGACCATGCATGCGCCGATGCCGCAGGCCATCCGCTCTTCCATCAATAGCTGGACAGGCACGTCTTTTGCTAGGCAAAGCTTAGCCACCTTCTCGATTAAGATATGGGGACCGCAGACAAATACTTGGTCAAAGGCTTCTGTTTCAAGGGCCTCAGCAACAAGGTCCGTGACATAACCCTTGTAGTCCCCTAGGCCACTTTCTGAGGCCACCCTAAAAGTGTCTGCCACACCATCGAACCGCTCTAACAAATAAGGTGCATTCCTAAAGCCCAAATGGACTGTGATATGGGCATCTGTCCGGGCTTTAACCGCTTCTGCCAAGACCGCTTGAGGTGGCACCCCAATGCCCCCACCAACAATTAGGACCTTTTTAAGATTTTCGTCGATGGTATAGGTGTTGCCAAGGGGACCTTGAACATCCATCAGATCGCCGGGCTTCAATTGACCAAAGCCCTTTGTCCCTTCACCCTTGACAATAATGGTAAAGTCAAAGGTCTCTTGATCAAAGCGACTAATGCTGATGGGTCGTCTTAAATAAGGGATATCATTGCTTTTAAGGTTGAAAAATTGGCTTGGTTCGATGGGGCCCATGGCTTCTGGACGCTTTAACGTCAGGGTAAAGACTTCATCGTTTAACCATGTATTAGAAATCACTTCGCAAAGAAAGGTGGTTTTCATAAGGTCTCCTATTTGTACTTTTTGTACTTTTGTACTTTTGGACTATTTATACCATTTACCAGCAGCCTTAAGGCTTTCGTTGATATCCGTTTTCATATCTGCAATGGCCTGTTGGGCTGCCACTTGGTAGTCGTCAGAATACTGGGCTTGCTCAAAGGCAAAGGTAATGCCCCTAGATGAATTGACGATGGCACCCAGGCCTTGGCTGTCAAAGCACCCAACGATATCTTTACCGCTACCACCTTGAGCCCCATAACCTGGTACTAAAAAGTAAGATGTTTTCAAGATTTTACGGAGGACATCTGCCTGCTCAGGATAAGTGGCACCCACCACCGAACCCACTGCCGAGTAGCCGTATTTACCCACTCTTTTTTGAGAAAGACCTTCCACTAGTTCTGCTACTTTTTCGTAGAGGGTTACGCCGTCTACTTTTAAGTCTTGAAGCTCACCAGAACTTTTATTGGAAGTCTTGATTAGAACAAACATGCCCTTGTCAAAGGCGTCCATGTTGGTGACAAATTCATTCAAGCAATCTGTGCCAAGGTAAGGATTAACAGTGACATAATCAGAATAAAAGGCTTGGTAGGCTTGTCCCCAAACTTGGGTTTCACCGATAAAGGCATCTGCATAGGCCTTTGAAGTTGTGCCAATATCACCCCGTTTAGAATCGGCAATCACCACTAATCCCTTTGAGTTGGCATAATCGCAGGTTTTTTTATAGGCCTCTAAACCAGGAATGCCAAGGGCTTCGTAAAATGCGATTTGCGGTTTAACAGCCGGTACCAATGTATAAATAGCATCAATCAAGCCCTTGTTAAACTGCCAAATGGCTTCTGACATAGCTTCAACCGGATGTTCAAATTGTGCCTTAGCCCCTTCAACAATTGCCTGTGGAATTTGGTTTGGTCTTGGGTCAAGGCCAACCACAATTGGTGCTTCTTTCTCAATAATCCCCTGTATCAATCGATCCATTAACATGCTGTCACCTCGTCCTTTAGATTCATATATGGTTTGGTTCTTTAAAATTAAGTTTTCAACTCACTTTGGTTGCCCAAGTCAATGACGATTTACAAGGCTAACTGGGAATACACTACTTTGCCTTGGTACCATGTTGCCAGAACATCCCCTGAAACGGTCATGCCTTCAAAAGGTGTGTTTTTCCCTTTAGACACGAGATCAGCGTTGCAAATCACCCTGTCCACTTGAGGGTCAAACAAGACCATATTGGCAACTGCACCAACCTCAAGTCTCGGGACTGCTTGATGAAGGAGAACCCTTGGGGCAACCGCCATCTTGTGAGCCAAAGTCAACCAATCAAACTTACCCGTCTTGACAAAATGGGTATAGGTGAAGGCCAACGACAGCTCAACCCCTGAAATACCAAAGGGTGCAGCGTACATATCTGCAGATTTTTCTTCTAGTGTATGGGGGGCGTGGTCCGTGGCGATAATGGTGATGGTACCATCTAAAAGTCCAGCTTCTACAGCTGCCCGGTGGTCTTCGCTTCTCAGTGGGGGATTGACTTTTGCAAGGGTTCCCTGGGTTTTTACCAGTTCGTCTGTTTGCATAAAGTGGTGGGGGCCTGCCTCGGCCGTGATTGGTAGCCCCTGGGCCTGGGCTTCTCTCACAAACTGTACCGCCTCTTTAGTGGAAATATGGGCAATATGAAGACGAGCGCCGGTTTGTTTTGCCAGGGCAATATCCCGAGCCACAATCTTATATTCAGCTTCAGCTGGAATACCCTTTAAACCCAAACTTTCAGAAACGTCCCCTTGGTGGATGGCCCCGCCCTTAACCATATCGTGGTCTTCAGCGTGGGAAATCAGCACCGAATCTGGTCCCTTAATAAAGTCCATGGCCTCTGCCATAAATACCTCAGACATGGTGGTGCGGCCGTCATCCGTAATGGCCACAATACCCGCTTCAAACATATCCGACAGGTCCGAAAGTTCCCGGCCTTGAAGTCCTTTTGTAATGCTGCCAGTGAGTTTCACATCGATGACGGCGGTTTGTTTTATGCGATTTTGGATGTCCTTAACAATCTCCCCACTTTCCACAGTTGGGTAGGTGTTAGGCATGGCAAGCACCCCTGTTACCCCACCTCGGGCTGCGGCCAGAGTGCCGCTGGCAATGGTTTCTTTATGTTCATAGCCCGGTTCTCTTAGATGGACGTGCATATCAAAGAGACCTGGCAAAAGGACTTTGCCAAGGCCATCAATCACAGTGACCTGATCCGTGGCCGTATCCAAAAATTCTGGGCTATTTGCCCCAAGGTTCACCGGTAACTCCAGTTGCAGCGGTGCTGAAATTTCTGAAATAACCCCATTTTCAAGGGTCACATTATATAAGCCATCTATTTTAAGACTGGGTTCAATTAAACGTACCTGTGTAATCTGTACTTTCTTTGGAGTCATCTTATTGTCCTTTCTCTCAAACAAACTGACTGCTGCCTCTGAAATCATTGTATCATAGATGGTTTCCCAGTGACATCACAGAAGCAACCCTGTCAAGACATAAGGAAAGCCCAAAACTCAAAGATTCTCTTTAGTTTTTGGGCTTATTGTCTTATTCGTACTTGGTAATTTCGTCACAGAAGCTGCAGACGTATTCCAATGTATCCTTTTTATAAAGTGTGAAAATCGGTTCCACGTAACCATCAAAGTGAGAGATACATCTTGGATTGTTGCACTGGATATAACCTTTTAGTTTTTCTGGTACTGATACGACTTGCTTTTCAAAAAGCTTGCCATCTTTAATGATATTGCAAGTGATGCTTTCATCAATCAGACCTAACACTGTCAAATCCACATCGAATGTATTTTCAATTTTAATAATATCTTTTTTGCCCATTATGCCACTGTCAACGTTCATTACAAGGACCACTGGGTAATCAAATTTGCCGTTCACAATTTTATTAAAAACTTTAAGACCTAAACCAGCTTTGATGTGGTCTAGTACGATTCCGTTTGCAATACCCTTAACCTCTAACATCTGCATCCACCCCCAAAAGTTTTGTAATCAGGGCCATACGTACATACACGCCCATTTTAGACTGATCAAAATAGACCGCACGCTTGTCATCATCTACTTCGTAGGTGATTTCGTTGACACGGGGCAGTGGATGTAAAATAATCATATCATCTTTTGCTTTTTCAATGCTTTTGAGCGTTAAGATATATGAATTCTTCAGTTTTAGATAATCTTCTTCGTTAAAGAAACGCTCTTTTTGAATCCGTGTGCAGTACAAGATATCGATTTGTTCAACAACATCTTCTAAGTAGCGCACTTCTTCAATTACAAGGTGCGGGTACTTATCAAGGAGTTGTCGCTTCAAAGATGAAGGTAATTTCAATTCTTCTGGAGAAATCAAGATGAACTTTTTTGTATTAAAACGGGCCAATGTCTTGATTAAAGAATGGACAGTTCTGCCGTATTTCAAGTCACCTTGGAAAGCAACCACATGGTTTTCAAGGGTGCCTTTGTATTTTTTTATGGTGATTAAGTCTGTTAAAGTTTGTGTTGGATGTTGATGACCACCATCACCAGCATTGATAATTGGAATCTCTGCGTAGTGAGACGCTAAAAGTGGTGCACCTTCTTTGGGATGGCGCATAACAGCGATATCGGCGTAATAAGAAATCACCCGGATGGTATCTGCAAGGGATTCACCCTTTTTATCTGATGTTGAACTTGGATCAGCAAAGCCGATGATATTGCCACCTAATCGAAGCATTGCTGAGTCAAAGCTGAATTTAGTGCGGGTGCTTGGCTCATAAAACAAAGATGCAAGGATTTTACCTTCGCAAAGTTTTGAATAAGCGCCAGGATTGGCAACCATCTTAAGTCCTAAATCAACTAATTCTTCCATCTCTTCGTTTGTTAAATCACCTGGTTCAATTAAATGTCTCAGTTTACTCATAAGTTCTCCTTTTGATCTCACGGTATCATTTTAAAGGCATAAAAAAACCTTCAATGCACAAGCAAAGAAGGTTATCTGAAGGGTTACCCCTGTCTGATCACTGTTTGTGTGCACCTTGCTCACCTCTCGGGCAAACTTAAAGGCTCATATGTTTTTAACATCATAACACGTCCCCTAAGGAGATTCAAGTCCTTAATTTTGACGTTTCTGTCACGTCTTCTATTTGGACGCTTCTCACACGTCTTCTATCTAGACACTTCAGAAAATAATTGATGGCAAAAGGCACACAGAATAATTGTTTGACATCTAAAGTGACATCCTTAGCAATTATATAAACATTTTTCGATATTTAATACCCACATAGCCAGTCATGATACTTGCCGCCATCATAATGAGGGCCACCGTGTTAATGGTTGTCATTAATCCTCCAGCAACCTCAACTGAGAGATTAAAGCTGGCAGCTTGATTAGCAATATAAGTCGCATAATCTGTGTTGAGGGCTAAGAAGATATTCCTAAAGTGTATGGTTCCTACCATCAGTGATAGGGGTACAATGGCACAACCTGTAATGAGCCCATTTAAACTTCGTTTTTTCATGCCAGTGAGCCCAATGTAGATTGGTACAACCATAATCAAAGGTAAAACAAAGCCAAAGTATTGAGGCGTAATGAGATAAAAGAACATGGTTGTAACCATAAATGCGCGAATCAGCCAGTTAAGTGGGTTGATATTATCTTTAAAATCATACCAAGCTGCATCGCAGTACCGCAAAAAATACCGTAGTTTAAGTTCATCTTTGAGATTTTCAGCCTTCATCAGCTCCACACCACGCTTACACAAGCTCGTGTAAGTCTCTTGATGGCGCTCCGCCACTTCAAGATTTTTATATTGAACCTGTAAAGCTTTAATATGCTTCAAATAAGCCCCTGCTTTTTTTTCTGAGTAGTATTTTTTTAAAGCGCCTTCTAAATCTGTTAGAACATTGTCCAGTGTTTTCGCCATGTTTTCCTCCAAATAAGACCTCCACCACCGGTGGAGGCCTTATAGTGATTATTTACTGTGTTTAACTAGGGATGTAAGTGATACAATGCACGAGATGATAATGGCTCCCCATGCACAAACCATAAAAAACAGTGCGCCTGCTGACATATACTACCTCCTTACAAACGGACGATGACTTTGTTTTTATCAATCTCTTCTTTGTAAGAGCGTTTGATAGCCACATAAGTCTGCCAGACGCCAAAGGCAACTACACCAAAGACGACAATTCTACCGGCTTGAACCCAAGGAATCAGTAATGGGGTTTTCTCTACAAATGTAGGAATCAAATTGTAATAGCCTTGCTTTGCTGTGTCGATGACATAAAACACCAATACAATGAGCATGCCAATCGGTGTAAGAAACTGAATAAACAGCTTGTAGAACCAACTTGGTACTTTCCATATAGCACCCCGATTGATTTCATCAAGGCCCTTAGAACCAAAGAGCCAGCCAGTTACGATGATCTCAATCAGTCCCAAGATAAATAAGAAGAAGTTACCTACCCAGTTATCAACCTCTGTAAAGTACATTAAATCTGCAGTTTGTGTGATGATTGGCTCAAGGGCAACTGGTAAGCCAACGATGATGTAGCCCACAAAGACGATAACCACAGCCTTTGTTCGTTCAATCTTAATGTTCTCTCTAATGAGATCCACTAGATAATTGTACATGGCAATGGCCGATGTCAAACCCGCAAAGGCCAGTAGCAAGAACCACATGGCACCAACTATACCGCCAAAACCCATCTCCCTAAAGAGACTTGGTAGGGCAATAAATGAGAGACCAATACTTTTACCAAGACCTTCTGGGCCCATAAAAGCATAAGCAATTGGAATCGCGATGGTACCACCCATAACTACTTCTGCCAATTCGTTTAGTGCAACCGTTGTAAAGCCAGAAAGAACAATATCGTCATCTGGTTTTAAGTAGGAAGCATAGTTACAAATAATACCCATACCAATTGATAAGGTAAAGAATATTTGTCCGCATGCAGCCATGGTTGCTGCCCAGTTTAAATCTTCCCATCTTGGAGACCAAATAAAGTCAAGACCTGCAATTGGTGTCCAATCTGGGTGCAGAGGATTTGGGGCCCCAAGTGTCAGCGTCCGAACAATCAGCAAAACACCAAAGACGTAAATCATCGGCATCAAAATCTTTGCCATTCGCTCAATACCCTTTTGAATACCACCCATTGCTGTAAAGAGCAATATGGTAAGGGCTAGGAGCCAAAATCCAAATACATAGACTGGATTTTGTATGTAGCTGACAAAGAATGCACCTGTGTTGATTTCTGGAGCCATATAAGCACCTGACAATGACAACCAAGTGTAACCCAATGTCCAACCAATGATATGGTTGTAATACGAGTTAACCAATAGCGTTACCGCCAAGGCTAATCCCCCTGCCAATGCGCCAATCCAAATTGCTGTTCTTGGCTTAACACCTTCTCGAGCTTGTAAGTATACCATTGGTCCTAATGTACCATGGCCATACTTGCCGCCCATTCTGCCCAAACTCCACTCCACAAGCATGAGTGGGATACCCATAAGAATAAGTGCTCCGAAATAGGGTAGCATGAACGCGCCACCGCCGTTTTTTGCCGCTTGGTAAGGGTATCTCCAGAAATTTCCTAGACCTACTGCATTACCAGCCATTGCGAGGACTAAGCCTATCTTACTCCCCCAGTTTTCACGTTTTTCCGACATTGATATTCCCCCTTTCAATGTAACTCTATCATAATCTAATTGTTACATGAATGCAACAATATAGTTTTTTTAATATAGTGACAATTCAGAAGTTTGTGTTATCTTGCCGTCTTACAATTTTCAATTACATGACTTTGGCTTTGGTGAGAATACCATGCACTGAAGCGATCCCATCAACCGCAGCTGAGGTAATGCCCCCGGCATAGCCTGCCCCTTCCCCAATGGGATAAAGCCCCTTGATATTGGCTGAGGCAAAGTCATCTTGTCTAATGAGTCTTACAGGTGATGAGGAGCGGGTTTCAATCCCTGTTAAAACAGCATCTGCCCGATCAAACCCCTGCAGTTGTTTACCCATCTGAGGTAGGGCCTGACGGAGGGCATCTGTCATAAAACTCGGAAGCAAGGTGGCAAAGTTGACAAAGTGATAGCTCGGAGTCACGGATGGGGTCACTGACCCTAAAACCGTAGTGGTCTGATCGGCAAGAAAATCACCGACTAATTGAACTGGAGCACTGTAGAGAAAAGCTTGTGACTTGTTGGTTGGCGCAGAATCGTATGCGGCTTTTTCTAATGTGGCTTGTAATCTCAGACCAGCAAGGACATCACTGCCCCCAAAGTCTTCTGGTGAAATACTCACCAGAAGTGCTGAGTTGGAGTTGGCGCCGTCCCTTGCGTGGTAACTCATACCATTGACCACAAGATGGCCTTCTACAGAACTGGCGTTAATCACATGGCCACCTGGGCACATGCAAAAGGAATAGACACTACGACCCTCAGAATTGGCTTTAACGGCATAATCCGCTGCACCTAGTCTAACATGCCCTGCATCTTTACCGTATTGACAAGTGTCAATCATGGCCCTTGGATGCTCAATGCGAAGTCCCATGGCAAAGGGTTTAGCTGCCATGGCCACCCCTTTTTCAAAGAGCATCTGATAAGAATCCCTGGCAGAATGGCCAATGGCTAATATCACATGGTCAGTTTTTATGGTAGTCTTATGGCCACCGGTGCCACTACCAATAGCTACAGCTTGCTCTGTTTCGACGGCGACAATGGCTTGGTTTTCAACCACAAGACCGGTCATCTTAGTGTTAAAGCGAATTTCGCCTCCCCATGCCTCTATTTGCTTACGCATGGAAACAACCACGTCAACCAGTAAATCTGTACCCACATGGGGCTTTTGATCCATTAGAATGGCTTCTGGAGCCCCGTGCTTGACAAGGACTTCAAATACATAACGGGCAAGGGGATCTTTAATGCGAGTGGTCAATTTACCATCCGAGAATGCACCAGCTCCGCCTTCGCCAAACTGCACATTGGATTCAGGATTTAAAATTCCTTTTTCCCAAAATAAATCCACAGACTTTTGTCTATCCTGGACGGATTCACCCCGTTCGATAACAATGGGATTTAGGCCAGCCATTGCAAGGTAATAGGCTGCAAAAATCCCCGCAGGGCCAAAGCCCACCACCACAGGACGGTTATCAAAGGCAACCCCCATCACAGGTTTGAAATCGTATGTTGAGGCAAGTGGTATTTTTTTTGATGCCATTAATTTTGTCGGATCTCCAACCACTGTAAAATCTACAGTATAAGAAAAAACAACCGGGGACTTTCTAGCATCGATGGATCGTCTAAACACCTCAAGTGTCAAAATATTATCAACTGGCACCCCTATTTTTTTGGATAAGCCCTTTTTAAGGTCTTGATCAGTGTGGTCCAGTGACATGGTAAGGCCTGAATAGCGAAGTTTCATTTTAGTCTCCTCAAGGAAAAAACGCAGTCGGCCTAAGCCTTGACTGCGCAGAGTATATGGTAACCACCTTGGCGGTTAAGTGTTTTACAATTGCCAAATAAACTTTCGATGGCAGCGGCGGAGCTAGGGGCCCCTTGTTTCTTTTGAATCACCACAAAGAGCTTACCACCTGGATTCAAGTGATCGTATGCCTGATGGTAGATGGCATGGACAACCGCTTTACCCGCCCTAATGGGGGGATTGGTCACGATTGTACCATAACTAAGTGGGACCTCTGTTAACACATCCGATAACCAAGCCTTGACCCGGTCGCTGACCCCATTTTCTTTTGCGTTTTTAAGGGCTAACTCTAGAGCACGCTCGTTAACATCCACCATATCCACCTGAAGCTCAGGATAAACCTTTGCCAATGTGACACCTAATGTTCCATAACCACAACCGACATCCAGTAGGGTACCCGAAAAACCTTCTGGCAACCCAATCATGGTCTCAAGCAAGAGGTTTGACCCAAAATCGATTTGATTTTTAGAAAAAACTGCATTACTGGATAAAAAGTTTATTTGATGACCACAAACCGTGTGAACAATCTTTTTTGTCACCTGATCTGTGGTGGATTTTGCCGTAAAATAATGTTCCAACTAACTTTCCTCCTCGTTACAAAAGCAAATCACATCTTATTGGCCAAACCAAATGGCCACTTCCCTGGCAGCCGACTCTAAGTCCGCTGACCCATGAACCGTATTCATCTGAACAGAAGTACCATACATATGACGCACCGTCCCAAATCTCGCTTTAGCAGGATCTGTATCCCCGTGAAGTTCTCTTACCCCATCAACCGCCCCATCACCTGAAACAACCGCAGCCACCACAGGTCCACTCATCATAAAGGCCTGAAGTTCCGGGTAAAAACTCCGTTCAAGGTGTTCAGCGTAATGGGCTCTTAGAATCTCCTCAGTGGGAATCATCATCATCAAATTTTCGATTTTCAGTGCATTGACCTCGTATAAACGAAGCACATCACCTATAATACCACGCTTTGTCGCATCAGGCTTAATTAAAATCAATGTTTTCTCCATAAGACCTCCCGTCAGCGGTATTACTCTGTTATTCCCTACTATTACTCTGTTTTACTTTCTGTTGTCACTTCTGTTTTACTTTCTGTTGTCACTTCTGTTTTACTTTCCGTCGTCGTCTCAGGTTCAGCTTCTGTCTGAATCTGCTCCTTGAGTTCACGCATGCCCAGGGCCTTCGCCCGTTGAATAATCTCTTGATCGGTCATGGGTGTCACGGGCTTAAGATCAAAGAGGCCTACCACCCCAAAAATCATTAGAGAAAAACCTAAAATCAATATTAGAATACTAGATATAATCCGTTTACTCATAACAAACCTTCTTCTAAGTGATGGCACGGTCCATAGCCTATTGTAGTCCTTCCTTGAAATTCATAATCATAGGCCATATTTCTGGGGTCTCAAATCCAAGGGACCAAAGTGCAACCCCACCTAAACCAAATTCGTTTGAAAGCTTCATTTTCTGTATAGCTGCCAGTTCATCTTCAAACCAGAATTTAACCAATTGATTCTGATCAAAATACGCATAATAGAAAAGTTGATTGGGTTCATCCCATACTTTTATTGGCTGATTCTCTGCTATGATTTTTTTAACACCGCTCATAAAAAGAGAACGGGATTTGACTTTCATTAGGTTAACTTTTTCTGTAGATGGCTTTTCATACCAAACCCTTGTATAGAGAGGGATCCCTAATATCATTTGTTTTGGTGGAATGGTCTCGGTCAGTGCTTCTAAGTGTTTTTTAACCCAGGCATGACCCGCCACTGGTCCTGCCACTGGACTGCTGGCCCAGTATTGGTCGTAGGCCATCAGGGTTACGTAATCGCAGTTTTCTGCGATTCTAACCCGGTCATAGACCAATGACCAATTTTCAGAGCCCCCAGGGGTTGTCACTGCAACGCTAAAAACAATTTCTTCTTGGAAAAGCGCAGCCCCAAGTTCGGCTACCAGTTGAACAAATAAGTCACTGTCTTTTAGGTACATATTCTCAAAATCCAAATTGATGCCTGTTATGCGGTTAGTCTTGGCATAATCCAGTAGCTGATTGATAAATTCCCGTCTAGCAGGTTCTGTTTGAAGCATGACCCCTGTCATATCGGGATCAAAGCTGTTATTGACTAAAACCCAAAGCTCAGCACCTTGGTTGATGATATTTTGGTGATAAGTTGGCCTATAGAGATTGTTGATGGTGCCATCTTCCCCTTTAAGGGCTAGCCACTTTGGAATCACAGCATCAACACTTGGGTCAATAATTTGCTCTGTTTGGTTTCCATTTAAATCCCAGGCTAGCACCAATGGTTTTTGTGAAGGTTCCCTCACTTGATCTTTGGCGATTGAGCCCAAGGCACAATGATCGCTTTTGGGCAGTGCTTCACCTAATGTGGTTTGATCAACCCAGTAAAATTCTGCTTGGTCACTGACCACTAAGTTCCAAGGGCCTGCCCCTAATTTTGCGATGGCACTGGGTACCATCAGGTCTTCAGGAAGCCTAGCAATGACTTTATCTTTTACCTGGTCCTTCATTAAGCCAGCATTATCCTGATAGCCAACAAATGATTGGCTTTTAAAAAATGATTCTTTAGCCAGTTGGCTTGTGATTAATCGGGTCCTACCATTTTGAATGACCACATAACCCAGCTGTGCCATGAACTTTTCTGGCTCAACCATCAATTGGCCTTCTTCAATGGCAAAGGCTCCAAAATCCTGTCCATCAAGGGAGACTAAGCGACCATCGGTGGCCTGAAGTACCTTAAGCTGTTTGTTTTGAACAAGATTAAGGGTCTGTCCATCATATGCGCCATAAAATTTGAAGGCGTCTTCCAGTGCTTCCATGGGCAGTTTTTCTTGGTAGCCCTCTCTAAAAATCTGCTCTCTCTCTCCCAACCAATATTCGGCTGAGATACTAGCGGGATCTGGTTGGGCTGGAACACTTGGATTACCAGAGCTACCTGATAGCCATTTGCAACCAGTTAAGCTGAAAACTAACCCCACAAGTAAGACCACTAAAAGACCGTAGGATTTTAGTGGAGCTAAAAGGACGCAGGATTCTAATGGCATTGAGCCTTTATCGATGGTTAATTTGAATTTTGTCATAGGGACTCGTCGAAGGTCTTGCCTTCATGGCGAATGACCTCAAATCGCTCTAGCAAATAGGGCTCATCGTGGATATCCGCTTTGGATTTCGCAATACGGACTTGATCTGAAACCGTATCAACCCCTTCAAGGTTGGGCAGTAACAGCCCTTTTTTGAAGCCTGCACTGACAATCACCCCGTAGCGCTTCACATCCAGAAAGTCTATTGAGGCAATGGGCTCTGGTGGCAAGAGAATATCCACGGATAAGACCAGTTCAGAAAGCTCGTCTTCTGCGATAGGATCAAAGCGAGGATCTTCGCTGCATGCCTTAACCGCATTCTCTACAATTTCATCCACCAATGAACCCCTTGTTGGAAAGATGGTGCCAATGCAACCACGCAAACCTTCTTCTGTTTTGATGGAGACAAAGCAGCCGTGGGGGTGTTCGTCGATGTGGTATAAACTGAGGTCTACCTCTGGCACATCGCCTTGCAGTACAAACGTATTGATGACGTGGCGGGCCAACTTGACATAGTCATCTTCTGATTCAAGCCTTGAGGCATGAATTTTCGCAAAATGTTCCTTTAGAGGCTGGGCCAAGCTGGGTCTGATGCCATCTGCTTCTTTGATGGATGCCACCAGATAACCAACTCCAAATGGGCCTTCGTAACTGAGAACATCTGTTGTGACCATCAGGCGATCATAGGCGCCCCAGGCAATACAAAGGGAGCGGTAGCCGCATTCTTTTGAGGCTTCACGTTTTTTTATCGGGTAAGTCAGTAAATTGTAGGGATCCATTGTTTTAAAAGACGACACTACCATCTCATCAAACTGCTGGCCATTTGCATCAAACTGATAAGGACCCAAATCCAAAAGGGCATGGGATAAATCTCCGCTTGCCATCAAAACGGTGTCCCCGGTACTGCTTTTGATTACCTGGCGCAGAATCTGTCCAAACTGGTACAAGACAGCTGGTGATAAAAGACCATAGGTGATATGTACCACATCAACTGTCACCTTCTGCTCTTTTAAGAACCAAAGGGGCACAAGGGCTCCATGGTCTAATTGGTAAGGAATCTGCATTTCCTCAGCAAATGATTCATCTATTTTAGCCAAAACAATATTACTTTTGTCGGCTTGCATCACTAAATTATCGATAAATCCCATATCATTTTTAAAACTCAAGGCTATTTCAGGAAATCCAAAACCCTGAAAGTCTCCTTGAAGTGTAGGGGTGTATAAAACGCCCATGCCATCAGAAAAAACAGTGCCGTGGGGTGAAATAATCACGACCCGCTTTGGCCCCAGTTGGCAGACATCCTTTGCCATGGTCACTAATGCTTGATGTGTCTTTTCGCATCGTGCCAGTGATCCCTGACCGATTTCTGGAATGACAATCGGTGGGTGTGGAACACAATAGGTTTTTAACAGTTTCCCCATGCTTCACCTCCAAAATTTTGCTTAAATTTATTATAACATAGGTCTTGACATACCACCACATGGATGTAAAACCCATTGTTCATAGTGAAGCACTCCAAAAATTAAAAGAAGCACTACGCTGGGCGTAGTGCTTCCAAATATTATCTCTTTGAGAACTGTGGTGATCTTCTTGCAGCTTTAAGACCGTATTTCTTTCTTTCCTTCATACGTGGGTCACGTGTGAGGAAACCTTCAGCTTTAAGTGCTGGTCTGAAAGTCGCTTCAACTTTAAGAAGGGCTCTTGAAATACCGTGACGAATTGCGCCAGCTTGGCCAGTGAAACCACCACCATTTGCTGTAACAATAACATCATATTTGCCTTCAACGCCAACAAGCACTAAAGGTCTTCTAACTTCTCTAATCAACAATTCGTAACCAAAGTACTCTTCCAATGGTCTTTTGTTGATAGTAATAACACCTGTACCTGGTACAAGACGAACGCGGGCGATCGATTTTTTTCTTCTACCTGTTCCTTGATATTGAACTGCCATGGAATAGCCTCCTATTTATTGAATTTTAAAACTTCTGGTTGCTGAGCAGCATTTTGATGCTCAGGGCCTGCATAGATTTTCAATTTAGTAATCATTTGACGACCCAATGAGTTCTTAGGAAGCATGCCTTTAACAGCCAATCTAACCACTTCAGTTGGTTTTGTTTGGATCATTTGTCTTGCAGTTCTTTCACGCATATGACCAACGTAACCAGTGTGCCATCTGTATTTCTTCTGATCAAGCTTTTTGCCAGTCAATGCAATTTTTTCAGCATTGATGATGACAATAAAGTCGCCACAGTCTACATTTGGTGTGTAAGTTGGTTTATGCTTGCCTCTTAGTATTGTCGCAACTTGAGTAGCCAAACGACCTAGTGTTTGACCATCAGCGTCAACGACAAACCATTTTCTTTCCACTTCAAGTGGTTTTTGAATGAACGATTTCATCGTGTTTCCTCCTAAAAATTTTACTTTTCACCGTTTCTATTATCAACCCGGGGCGAGGGTTACAATAAGCTGTACTAAAGTGCATTTCAATGCACACAGAACACTATATATTATAATATGTTCTTCTTTATAAGTCAACCTGTTTTATGGTTCCATTAAATTATATGTCAACAGGTTTTTATTGGGTTTAAACATACCTTGTTTCCACCAAATATAAACCACAGGCAGGGGCAGTTCTTTTAAAGACTTGCCGATTACCAGAGGTTAAGCCTCTTTCTACATCGGCTATTGAGAGTTTTCCCTCTGAAACATTAATCAGAGTTCCAATGATAATACGAACCATATTGTACAAAAAACCACTGCCTGAAATTCGCATCTCAACACAAGAACCGCTGATTGAAAAATCAATGCTGTAGATGGTTCTAATGGTATTCTCTTTATCGCTTCCTGAGGCCATAAACCCCTTAAAATCATGAGTTCCAATAAAACACTGGGCTGTTGTTCTTACAAGCTCTAAATCAATCTGATTGCCATATAAATAAACGTAAGACGCATTAAAAACACTTTTAGTATTCAGTGTATCTAATTTGTAAATATACGTTTTGCCAATACAGGAAAATCGACTATGGAACTCTTCTGTTACAGACTCCACAGCACTGATTGCAATATCGGCGGGTAATTGTCTATTTAGGACACCCTTCAATTTATCAAAAGGGATTAGAATATCTGTATCATAGTGGAATACTTGCTCAGTGGCATGGACCCCTTTATCTGTCCTAGAAGCCCCATGTATGGAAATTTGAACGCCATAGACACCCTGAAGTACTTTCTCTATCTCCAATTGAACTGTCCGTACTCTAGGCTGACGTTGCCACCCAAAGAATTCACGGCCATCATACTGACAAACACATTTATAGCGCATAGCCATTGACCAGTGCTATATAGTTTGCACAAACAATCACGAAAGCCAGTAAAACCATGGACATTGCACCATATAAATCGTACCGCGAGTATTTCAAAGTCTTCATACGGGTGCGATTCTCACCACCCCGATAGCACCTAGACTCCATAGCCATGGCTAGTTCGTCAGCACGCCTAAAAGCACTAATAAAAAGGGGCACTAAAATCGGCACCAAACTCTTGGCCCGTCGTATCAAGGACCCGGTCTCAAAATCAGCACCTCTGGCCATCTGCGCCTTCATAATCTTATCGGTTTCCTCCAAAAGAGTTGGAATAAACCTTAAGGCAATGGACATCATCATGGCAATTTCGTGGGCTGGAAGACCAATCCGTTTAAAGGGATTCAGTAAATACTCAATACCATCTGTCAGTTCTATGGGAGAAGTTGTGAATGTCATCATGGAACTGCCCATAATCAAAAGCATCAATCTAAGTGCCATAAAAACCGCCTGTTTCAAACCTTCAAAGGTAATTACAAGTGGTCCCAGTGCAATTAGGGCCACCCCTTTTGTCATAAACAAATTTAAACTCACCGTAAAGATAATAATCAGCAAAATTGGTTTTAAACCGCGAATCACAAATGCCACCGGGACTCTCGTTACTCGAATCACCAATGCAAGAAACAAAATAAATGGGATATAAGCAATTAAAGTTTTTACATAAAATAGCAACACCAAAAAAACAAAGGTCGCTAAAATCTTAAACCGGGGGTCCATATGGTGTACCACACTATCCGAAGGATAATACTGTCCAATAGTAATGTCTCTTAACACCACTACCTCCTTAGTTGTCGAGCAATTACCTCGGCAAGTTCCGCAGACCGGTAAATCGTCTCCTCAATATTAAAACCCTGCTCGTTCAATAGCCTAATGATCTTTGTGATTTCAGGAATATCCAAACCAATCGTCTGTAATTCCTTTTCATTTTTAAAAACCTGAGCCGGCGTATCAAAAAAACGAACACAACCCTCATCCATCACTAAAATACGATCAACATATTTAGCCACATCTTCCATGGCATGACTGACCAGTATGGTGGTTCTTTTATGACTGTGGTGCTCTTTATGAATTAATTCTAATATATCATGTCGGGCTTGGGGATCAAGTCCAGCCGTAGGTTCGTCTAGTATCAGTACCTCAGGGGCCATTGCCAAGATACCAGCAATGGCAGCACGTCTTTTTTGACCCCCTGAAAGTTCAAAGGGAGAGGCTTTTCTGGTGACATCCTTATCCAGTCCCACCGCTTTTAGAGCTTGATCCACCCGGGCCTTAACGACTTCTTTTGAAAGGCCTAAATTCTGCGGCCCATAAGCCACATCTTTTTCTACGGTTTCTTCGAACAATTGGTATTCCGGGTATTGAAACACAATACCCACCCGTTTACGAATTTCAGACATTTTTATCCCTTTAGCGGTGATATCGTAGCCATTGACAACAATCTGCCCGCTTTGTGGTTTTAATAATCCATTTAGCTGCTGGATCAATGTACTCTTTCCAGAACCCGTATGGCCAATAAGACCTATAAATTCACCCCGTTGAATATCGATATTGATATCAATCAAGGCCTTTGTTTCGTATGGCGTGCCTTGATCATATACATGATTTAAATGTCGGATGCGTATTGACATAGTGCCTTCACCAAGTGTTCTTTGTCTAGGAGATCTTTTGCCAAGTTGATGCCATATGTTCTTAAGTCATATGCAATTTGAATGGACTCCGGTACATCAAGTGCGTATTTTCGTAGTTGTTCCACTTCTTGAAATATCAGATTCGGGGGTCCGTCCATCACCATTTCACCTTCATGCATCACTAAAATGCGATCCGCTAAAGCAGCTTCTTCCATAAAATGAGTGATCAGAATCAAGGTGATTCCTTCAGATTTTAAAGAAAGTAAGGTTTCTATGACTTCCTTACGCCCCGATGGATCAAGCATAGCCGTGGGCTCATCAAAAACGATACAAGAGGGCTTCATGGCTAAAACACCTGCAATTGAAATTCTTTGCTTCTGTCCACCACTTAAGAGATGGGGTGACTTCCGTCTAAGAGCTTCCATATCCACCCGTTTAAGAGCCCCATTGACCCGCTGAATAATCTCAGGTTGTGGTACACCAAGGTTTTCAGGACCAAAGGCTACATCTTCTTCAACAATGGTCGCTATGATCTGATTATCTGGATTTTGAAAAACCATCCCTGCGGTTCTTCTAATCTCCCACAACTGCGTCCCATCGTTTGTAGACATTTGATCGACCCAAACGGTTCCTGATGTTGGCAGTAATAAGGCATTGATCAACTTAGCCATGGTGCTTTTACCAGAGCCGTTATGTCCAAGTACGGCTAAGAACTCTCCAGTGCCCACCTTTAACGATAATGAACTGAGTGCATTGGTGGCTTCGTCACTATACGTAAATGAAACATCTTCAAATCTAATTTTTGATGTCATCATACACTCCTAAAAGAATGCTCATTGAATTTAGCCAAAAAAAGTGTTTAATCCCTTTTTACCTAGGTCGACTTTTGTCGACCTAGGTAAAAAGGGACTAAGCTAACTTAATCCCTAAAAACACTATACTAGTTCAATGATAACCATTGGCGCAGCGTCGCCACGTCTAGGACCAGTTTTTAAAATTCTTGTGTAACCGCCATTTCGCTCAGCATACTTAGGTGCGATTTCCTCGAAGAGTCTTTTCGCAACATCCTTATCGCCGATGAAGCTAACAACTTGTCTTCTTGCGTGAACATCACCGCGCTTAGCGAGTGTGATCATGCTGTCAGCAAATTTGCGGGCTTCTTTAGCTCTTGTTTCAGTCGTTTGGATACGTCCGTTAGCCAAAAGACTTAAAACCAAGTTTCTAAGCATGAGGTTTCTATGAGCAGAAGGACGACCTAACTTACGGTACTTCGCCATTCTATTCCTCCTTATTCTTACTCTTCAGTAGGCTTAAGACCAAGTTCCAGTTCTGCGAGCTTGTGCTTAACCTCTTCAAGAGATTTCTTACCAAGGTTTCTCACCTTCATCATGTCATCTTCAGTTTTCAAAGTCAGTTCTTCTACTGTATTAATACCAGCACGTTTGAGGCAGTTGTATGAACGAACCGACAAGTCAAGTTCTTCGATAGTCATCTCTAGAACTTTTTCTTTCTTGTCTTCTTCTTTCTCAACCATGATTTCAACGTTTGACATGGACTCTGTCATATTAATGAACAAGTTTAAATGTTCACTCATAATTTTAGCGCCCAGTGAAGTGGCTTCATCTGGCTTAATAGTGCCATCAGTCCACACTTCGAGGATGAGTTTATCATAGTTAGCTACTAAACCGACACGCGTGTTTTCAACTGTGAAATTGACTTTTTTTACTGGTGTGTAGATAGAATCAACTGGTATGATACCAATTGGCAAGCCTTGTTCCTTATTTGCTTCAGCGGGTACATAGCCTCTACCTTTTGACAAGGCAATTTCCATGCTTAAAGTTGAGTTATCTTCGAGTGTACAAATATACATATCTTCGTCGAGTATCTCAACATCCGCATCGGCAATGATATCACCAGCTGTCACGGCGCCTGGTTCGTTTGCTTCAATGCGTAGGATTTTTGTTTCGTCATCAGAGTGGATTTTAGCAGCCAATCCTTTCAGATTGAGCAAAATCTCTATGACATCTTCTTTAATACCATCAATTGTTGAGAACTCATGTAAAACACCGTCAATCTTGACCCATTTTACAGCTGTTCCTGGCAAAGACGATAATAAGATACGACGTAGGCTATTGCCTAGTGTCGTGCCATAGCCTCTTTCGAGTGGCTCTAGGACAAATTTACCATAAGCATTGTCTTCACTCATTTCCAAACATTCTATGGTTGGCTTTTCAATTTCAATCATTCAACTGACCCTCCTTACATCTTATATTTCAACGAGGGTAAAATTATCAAACCTATTATCTCGAGTAGAGCTCGATGATTAAATGCTCTTCGATCGGTAGGTCGATGTCTTCTCTATCAGGAAGCGCAATAACTTTACCAGCTAGCTTTTCAATATCAGCTTGAATCCACTTAGGCGCTGTTGTCGTTTTTTCTTGCAAGCTTTTGAACTTTTCAGAAGAAAGGCTGCCTTCTTTAACTGCAACAATGTCTCCAACATTTAAAGTCATTGATGGGATATCTGCTTTTTTGCCATTCAGGGTAAAGTGACCATGCGTGACCAATTGTCTAGCTTCTTTTCTTGAGTTAGCGAAGCCCATTCTGAAAACAACATTATCAAAACGGAGTTCAAGAAGTCTCAATAAGTTATCACCAGTGATACCCGCTTGCTTGTTAGCACGCTCGTAAGTCAATTTGAATTGACCTTCGATAACGCCATAAGCTCTCTTAACCATTTGCTTTTCTCTTAATTGCAAACCGTAGTTTGACATTTTTCCTCTTCTTGCGCCGTGCTGACCTGGAGCAGTTGCTCTTTTAGTCAAAGCACATTTGTCTGTGTAACAGCGATCGCCCTTAAGGAATAATTTCTTTCCTTCTCTTCTACACAGTCGGCATGAAGGTCCTGTATATCTAGCCATTATTCATGCACCTCCCAGTACTATACTCTACGTCTCTTTGGCGGTCTGCAACCGTTATGTGGAATTGGTGTAACATCTTGAATCGATTGGATTTCAAGACCAGCAGCTTGAAGCGCACGAATGGCAGCTTCTCTACCTGAACCAGGTCCCTTAACAAAAACTTTTACAGATTTAAGACCGTGTTCCATAGCCGCTTTAGCAGCACCCTCGGCAGCCATTTGAGCAGCAAAAGGAGTTGATTTTCTTGAACCTTTGAAGCCAAGGCTACCAGCAGATGACCAAGAAAGCGCGTTGCCTTTTTCATCTGTCAATGTGACCAACGTGTTGTTAAAAGAAGCTTGAATGTGTGCTTGTCCGCGTTCTACATTTTTCTTTTCTCGCTTTTTTCTTTTAACTTTTACTTTTTTAGCAACCATTACTAACCTCCTCTACTATCTAGCGCCCTTTTTCTTAGCCACTGTTCGTCTTGGGCCTTTGACGGTACGAGCGTTAGTCTTAGTTCTTTGACCTCTTACTGGCAATCTTCTTCTATGACGGATACCGCGTTGGCAGCCGATGTCTTGAAGACGCTTAATATTCATGGAGATCTCGCGACGGAGGTCACCTTCTACAGTATGATCTTCTTCAATGATTGATCTGAGCTTTGCGACTTCTTCTTCAGTCAAATCCTTGATTCTTGTATTTTCATCAATACTAGCTTTTGCGAGTATGTCGCTTGATGTTTGTTTGCCAATACCGAAGACGTAAGTGAGTCCGATGATGACACGCTTATCTCTTGGTAAGTCAACACCTGCAATCCTTGCCATTAATTGCACCTCCCGATGACTTTCAAACACATTCAGTGTTGCGTTTGTCTTGATGATTCATTGACTATATTATCTGATAGACATGTTCTCCTCTAGGGAGCAGCCGCACGCGCCTATCTTACTACCAAATATTAACCTTGCTTTTGCTTGTGCTTAGGATTTTCGCAAATTACCATAACGCGGCCTTTGCGCTTGATGATCTTACACTTTTCGCAAATTGGCTTAACAGATGTTCTGACCTTCATTGCTATACCTCCTTACATCACTTGCCACGCCAGATGATACGGCCTTTTGTCAAATCATATGGCGAAAGCTCCAATGTTACTTTGTCTCCTGGCAAAATACGAATGAAGTTCATTCGTAGCTTCCCGGATATATGTGCGAGAACAACATGGTCATTCTCAAGTTTTACTTGAAATGTTGCATTCGGTAACGATTCAAGAACCGTTCCTTTAACTTCTATCGTGTCTTTTTTTGACATGTATTAATCCCTCCAATATTACACTATTCAGCCTTGAAAGTAAAGTCATTCAGCGCTTTTCGTAAATCTGCATTCAATGGTATCTTTTGCTCAGTTAAGAGTAACGCGATCTCATCTATAACAGTATGCGTTCGCTTAATGTGTTTTACCTTTTTCAACTTTGGTTGTTCCATTCTGCGTAAATCGCCATCCGCTACCAAAACATACTGAGTATCCACGATTTTGACAACTACAAGCGCACGGCCTTTATCTCGACCAGCACAGGCAATGACGACTTGCCCTAGTTTTACTTCGCAAGTATCAATCACAAGCCACCTCTTATAAAACCGTCAAAAGTTCGTAGCCATCCTCTGTAATGGCAACGGTGTGTTCATAATGCGCAGAGAGAGAACCATCTAAAGTAACGACTGTCCAGTCATCAGAAAGGGTCTTTACACGATAAGTACCCGAGTTAATCATGGGTTCGATAGCTAATACCATTCCCACCTGAAGTCTAGGACCTTTGCCTGCTGGTCCATAATTCGGAATTTGAGGATCTTCATGAAGAGCCGTTCCGATACCATGTCCAACTAAATCTCGCACCACTCCAAATCCATGCTTTTCAGCATGTTGTTGGATTGCATGGCCAACATCAGAAAGACGCTGTCCTGCAATACACATCTTCAATCCTTCGTAGAAGCATTGACGTGTCACCTCAATTAGTTTTTCAGCGGCTGCTGAAATTTGACCAACTGGATGGGTTTTTGCGGAGTCGGCAAAGTAACCATTTAGGCATACGCCTATATCAACGCTTATAATATCGCCTTCGATGAGTATCCGATTGCCAGGTATACCGTGAACAACCTCATCATTAACAGAAGCGCAAATGCTCCCAGGGAAACCTCCGTAACCCTTAAAGGCCGGAATGGCACCATGGTCGCGTATCACCTTTTCTGCTAATGCATCTAGTGCTTGTGTTGTCATACCAGGTGCTATAGCTTTTTTGATCTCTTCATGAGCAATCGCCACTAAACGCCCAGCTTGGCGCATTAAAGCAATTTCACGTTGAGATTTTAAATAAATCACTAGGATACCTCAAGAGCAGTTACGATGTCATTAAACACCACATCAATGGCTTGTAAGCCATCGATAGCCACTAATAGTCCTTCGTTGCCATAAAAGTCAATGAGAGGAGCTGTTTCGTTTTGGTAAACATCGATGCGGTTTTGAACCGTTTCTGCAACATCATCAGAGCGTTGATATAACTCACCACCACATTTGTCACAAACACCTTCTACTGAAGATGGATTGTACTCAATGTGATAAGTCGCATTACAGGCTCTGCATATCCTTCTACCCACTGCACGGTCAATTAAAACACTTGGATTGACAACAATGTTGACAACAGCGTTCAGTTGAACATGACGCGCTAAAAGAATTTCCTTTAACGCTTCCGCTTGATAAACAGTTCTAGGAAAACCATCGAGTAGGAATCCTTGTTGGGCATCAGCTTCAGTCAATCTATCAGCAACAATATCAACTACCAAACTATCTGGTACCAATTCGCCACGATCGATAAAACCTTTTGCCTTTACGCCAAGTTCAGTTCCTTCTTTAATGTTTTTTCTGAAAATGTCACCGGTTGAAATGTGGGGCACACTATATTTTAGACATATGGCGCTGGCTTGAGTTCCTTTGCCAGCACCTGGTGGTCCAAGTAAAATCATTCTCATATGAGCACCTACTTAAGGAAGCCTTGGTAGTTTCTCATAACCATTTGAGCTTCAATTTGTTTCGTAGTTTCAAGTGCAACACCGACGATGATCAAAAGAGATGTACCGCCAAGAGCAAATGAAATATCCGTGAAATTCAAAATGAAGTTTGGTAACACTGCGATAGCACCTAAGAAAACAGCGCCTACAAGTGTCAAACGGTTAACTGAACGTTGTAAATAATCAACAGTCGGTCTACCAGGTCTAATACCAGGAATAAAACCGCCATTTTTCTTCATGTTTTCAGCAATATCGAATGGGTTAAAAGAAACTGATGTATAGAAGTATGTGAAGAATATGATGAGAAAGAACTCAAGCACATTCCATGCGATACTTGTATTCGACAGCCAAACATTCACAAAACTCGCAAAGCCTGACGATGGCATAAACGATGCAATTGTTTGTGGAAATGCTAATATAGAAATCGCGAAGATTACTGGAATAACGCCAGCCTGATTGACCTTAAGAGGAATGTGTGTGTTTTGGCCACCATACATTTTTCTACCGACCACACGTTTAGCGTATTGTACTGGTATCTTGCGCGTACCTTGTTGAATCATGATAACACCAGCGATAACAAGCAATGCTACAACCGTGAAGATCAACAAACTAATAACGTTGAGTTCATTATTGATAACATCCATAATGGTTTTAACAACCGAGTCAGGAAATCTTGCTATAATACCAGCGAAAATAAAGAGTGAAATACCATTACCAATGCCCTTTTCAGTAATATGCTCACCAAGATACATCATAAATGCAGTACCTGCAGTTAAAGTGATGACCGCGACAGCGATATGTGGAAAGTCAAAAGTGGTAAACGCATTTCTGTAAATCCCAATTGAAAAACCAATCCCCTGGATGAGAGCGAGGACGACTGTTCCGTATCGCGTCATTTGCACGATCTTCTTGCGTCCTTCTTCTCCCTGCTTAGCTAATTGTTCCAAGCTTGGAATTGCGATTTGAAGTAAGTTTAAAATGATTGAGGCTGTAATATATGGAGAAATACCGAGTGCAAATAAGGTAAAGTTACCAAATGCACCGCCTGACATCAAATTGAAAATACTGAACAGCCCTTCATCGTTAGCAAATAATGCTGCTAGCTTATCGCCGTCAACTCCAGGAACCGGGATATTTGCACCTAGTCTGAAGATGATCAGCATTAACACCGTATAAAGGATTTTTTTTCGTAATTCTGTAATCTTCCAAGCACTCGTCAAAGTTGGGAACAATTAGATCACCTCTGCCTTTCCTCCGGCCGCTTCTATTTTCTCGATTGCTGACTGAGTAAATTTTTGCGCTTTTACAGTGAAAGATTTCGTCAGCGTACCATTACCTAATACTTTAAGACCATCATTCATATGACTGATGAATCCAATGCTCAGCAAGAACTCAGGTGTAATCTCAGTGTTTGCATCAAAGCGATTAAGGTCTTCAATATTGATGACAGTCCAGACAGTAGCAAAACGCTTATTGCTAAAACCACGTTTTGGTATACGTCTGAAAAGAGGCATTTGACCACCTTCGAAGCCCGGTCTGACGCCACCGCCGGAACGTTGCCCCTGACCATTATTACCACGACCAGAAGTTGTTCCTAATCCAGAACCTGTACCGCGACCTACTCTTTTTCTAGTTTTAGTAGAACCCGCTGCCGGTTTCAATTCATGTAGCTTCATCGTTGTACCTCCTATTCTTATGATTCTTTAACCTCAATCAAGTGAACCACTTGTTTGATCATACCTCTGATTTGAGGATTATCATTGTGTTCAACGACTTGATTGAGTTTTCTAAGTCCTAATGCTTGGACTGTCTTTTTGTGTTTTGGAATTGCACCAATGGTACTTTTCACTAATTTTACGTGTAATTTAGCCATTGTCACTACCCCCTACCTAAAAGTTCTTCTACAGTTTTACCACGGGCTTTTGCCACATTGGCAGCAGTTTTAAGCAACTGTAGACCAGCAAGTGTGGCGCTAGCCATATTCTTTGGATTATTACTACCCAAAGATTTGGCACGAACGTCATGGACACCCGCAAGTTCTAATACTGCACGAACAGCACCACCTGCGATAACCCCTGTACCTTCTTTAGCAGGCATGATTAGAACGCTACCAGCACCGAATCTACCGCGAGCTTCATGGGGAACAGTTGTTCCAACTCTTGGTACGAAGATTAGGTTCTTTTTAGCATCTTCAATAGCCTTTCTAATTGCATCAGGTACCTCAAGTGCTTTACCAGTACCCATACCAACGTGACCGTTGCCATCGCCGACTACGACAAGAGCAGCAAATCTAAAGTTACGTCCACCTTTAACAACTTTGGTGACACGGTTGATATTGATAACCTGTTCTTTGAGGTCTAATTTTTTGGCATCAATTCTTTGACGGCTCATTCATGTACCTCCCTTAAAATTTCAGTCCGTTAGCTCTAGCAGCTTCTGCAAGTTCTTTCACGCGACCGTGGAAGATATAGCCACCTCTGTCGAAGACGACATTTTCAATGCCTTGAGCAAGTGCGCGCTTAGCTACTAAAGCGCCAACTAACTTAGCGGCTTCAATATTGCTACCAGTTTCTACTTTCAACTCTTTATCAATTGTAGATGCAGAAACTAATGTTACGCCTTTGACGTCATCGATAATTTGAGCATAGATGTTAGCGTTCGATCTATAAACGTTCAGTCTTGGCATTTCAGTTGTACCAGAAACTTTTTTACGCACGCGCATATGACGCGCTTTGCGGGCAACGTTCTTGATAGGCTTTTTAAACATTCCGTTTCACCCCTTTACTTTTTACCAGTCTTACCTTCTTTTCTTCGAACATTCTCACCGAAGTAACGGATACCTTTGCCTTTATATGGCTCTGGCTTTCTCCACTCGCGAATTTTAGAAGCATAATTGCCTACTAATTGCTTGCTGATTCCCTTAACGATGATTTCTGTTTGAGAAGGTACTTCGGTTGTGATGCCTTCAGGGTCTGCCATAGAAACTGGATGTGAAAAACCTAATTGAAGATCTAGGTTCGTACCGTTTTTAGCAGCTCTGTAACCAACGCCGATGATTTGTAGTTTTTTCTCATAACCTTTAGATACACCCACTACCATGTTGAAAACAAGAGCTCTTGTCAAACCATGGAGTGCTTTATTTCTTTTTACGTCGTTAGGACGTGTAACTGTGCAGACATTGTCTTCAACAGCTACTGTTATTGCTGGGTCGATTTGCTCTGACAATGTACCAAGTGGGCCTTTTACAGTAACTAAGTTTGCCTCATCTACTGTGATTTGAACGCCTTGAGGTACATCAATTGGCATTTTACCGATTCTTGACATACTAATTCCTCCGCTTTCATATCGACTACCAAACGTAGCAGATAACTTCTCCACCAACACCTAGTTTTCTTGCTACTTTGTCAGTGATAATACCAGTTGATGTTGAGATAACAGCAATACCAAGACCACCAAGTACTCTTGGAACTTCTGTTCTGTTTGCATAAACTCTAAGACCAGGCTTAGAAATTCGCTTTAAACCACTGATAACGCGATCGTTATTGTGGTACTTCATTTCAATTCTGATGATACCTTGCTTACCGTCTTCGATGACGTCGAAGCCTTTAATAAAGCCTTCTTCAGCAAGAATCTCTGCCAATCTCTTCTTCATATTAGATGCAGGCACGTCAACGCTGGTATGTTTAACCATGTTCGCGTTGCGGATGCGTGTAAGCATATCTGCAATTGGATCTGTGAAAGTCATTGTTCGAACCTCCTTTCGAGTATTACCAGCTAGCTTTTCTTACGCCAGGAATTTGACCTTTATAAGCCAATTCTCTGAAGCAGATACGGCAAATTCCAAATTTTCTCAAGACAGAATGTGGTCTGCCGCAAAGCTTGCATCTGCTATATTCGCGTGTAGAAAACTTTTGCTTTCTACTCTGTTTGATAATCAGTGATTTTTTTGCCACGGTATTCCCTCCTTAACTACTTGCTAAAGGGCATGCCCATCAGTGCAAGCAACGCTTTGGCTTCTTCATCGGTTTTAGCAGTTGTAACGAATGTAATGTCCATACCTCTTACGGCATCAACTTTATCGTACTCGATTTCCGGGAAAATCATCTGCTCTTTAACGCCAAGAGTGTAGTTGCCTCTGCCATCAAAGGAGTTGCCATTTACGCCGCGGAAGTCGCGTACACGTGGAAGAGCAACCGATACGAATCTATCAAGGAATTCATACATTTGTTCTCCGCGAAGTGTTACTTTCGCGCCAACAGCCATGCCTTCTCTTACTTTAAAGTTCGCAACGGATTTTTTAGCTTTAGTGATTACAGGACGTTGACCAGTAATTGTTGCTAACTCTTCAACTGCAGCTTGGATAAACTTCTGGTTGTCTTTACCTTGACCCAAACCCATGTTAAGCGTGATTTTCTCGATTTTTGGAATTTCCATTACGTTAGAGTAATTGAATTTTTCCAATAATGATTTTTTTACTTCGTTTAGATATTTTTCTTTTAATCTAGCCACTTCGTGAACCTCCTTCACAATTAGGATTAGTCGATTATTTCGCCAGATTTGACGGCTACTCGGACTTTTTTACCATTGTCAACTGTGTGGCGCACTCGTGTGCCAGACTTCGCTTTCTCATCCCAAATCATAACATTTGAAACATGAATCGCAGCTTCTTTTTCGAAAATGCCACCTGTTTGAAGGCGAGCGTTTGGCTTCTGGTGTTTTTTCACCTTGTTGATGCCTTCCACGATTACGCGGTTTGTTTTCGGTATTGCAACAAGTACTTTACCGATTTTCTTTTTATCTTTACCAGTAGTGACAACTACTGTATCGCCTTTTTTTACGTGCATTGTTCCACCTCCTGATATTACAAAACTTCCGGAGCTAACGAAACGATCTTAGTAAATTTCTTATCTCTAAGTTCTCTTGTAACAGGTCCGAAAATACGTGTACCGACTGGGTTTAAGTCAGCTTTGATGATAACAGCTGCATTATCGTCGAACTTCACTGTAGTACCATCATTTCTTCTGATACCGTGAACTGTACGAACGACTACTGCTTTGACAACGTCACCTTTTTTGACAACTCCACCGGGTGTTGCATTTTTGACCGCACACACGATGATGTCGCCGACGTTGGCATACTTTCTCTTTGAACCGCCAAGGACGCGGATAGTTAACAATTCTTTTGCGCCTGAGTTATCGGCGACTTTTAATCTGGTTTCTTGTTGAATCATATGAAAGCCTCCCTTTGACTACTTAGCCTTCTCTACAACTTCGACAAGTCTCCATCGCTTGTCGCGGCTGAGAGGTCTAGTCTCCATGATCTTTACTTTGTCGCCAGTTCCAGCAACGTTGTTTTCATCATGCGCTTTAAATTTAACAGTTCTTTTAACGCGCTTGCCATACAAAGGATGAGAAACAAAATCCTCAATAGCAACGACTATCGTTTTATCCATTTTGTCGCTGACTACACGACCAACTTTTGTTTTTCTACGGTTTCTTTCCACGTTCGTGAACCTCCTTTTCCTAAGCTTGAAGTTCTCTTTGTCTAATGACGGTGCTCACACGTGCGATATCAAGTTTCACGTGCTTAATTTTAAGTGGGTTGTCTAATTGTCCAGTCGCATGCTGGAATCTCAAGTTGAACAACTCACATTTAAGATCAACAAGTTTATTGTTTAGCTCTTGAGCAGACAAGTCTCTGAATTGTTTAGCTTTCATTAGATTCACCACCTTCAACGCTCTCAACGCTCTCACGTTTAACGAATTTACACTTAATCGGCAACTTCATCATTGCCAATCTCATCGCTTCTCTCGCGAGTTCTTCGCTGACACCTGCCAATTCGAACATGATTCTGCCTGGTTTAACAACTGCTACCCAGTACTCAGGAGAACCTTTACCGGCACCCATCCGTGTTTCAGCTGGTTTTTGTGTAACCGGTTTGTGTGGGAAAATTTTAATCCAAACTTTACCACCACGCTTGATTTTTCTATTAATTGCAATCCTTGCAGCTTCGATTTGGTTTGAAGTAATCCAAGCTGGTTCCATTGCTTGTAAACCGAATTCACCGTAAGTCACAGCGTTACCTTTATGTGCATGACCTTTCATGCGGCCTCTGTGCACTTTTCGGCGTTTTACTCGTTTAGGCATTAACATGATTTAGCCTCCTATGCAACATTACTATGTGCTAATTATTTTCGATCGCCCTGTGGTTTTCTATCGCCTTGTGGCTTTCTAGCAGCCCCTGCGTTAGCACCTTGTGGACGTTTACCGCGGTTGTCTCTGCCATCAGTGTTTGAAGGACGACGCTTTTTAGCAGTCGTATTAGGACCTGCTTTAGCTGTACGAGCTTCTTTACGAACAAGACGAGTCGCTTCGCTAATTTGCGGAAGTACTTCGCCTGTATAAATCCAAATCTTAACACCGATTTTGCCGTAAGCTGTATTAGCTTCTGCAAAGCCATAGTCAATGTTTGCTCTTAATGTAGACAAAGGTACATTGCCCTCAGCATAACTCTCAGAACGAGCGATTTCAGCGCCGTTTAAACGACCAGAAACCATTACTTTGATACCAAGTGCGCCAGCTCTTTGAGCACGGCCCATAACTTGCTTCATTGCACGTCTAAAAGATACACGTCTTTCAAGAGAAAACGAAACATTTTCTGCAACTAACTGCGCGTCACTGTCAACGTTTTGAACTTCTGAGATATCAAGCTTAACTTCTTTTTTCGTTAAAGCTTCTAAAGAATCTTTAAGCGTCTTGATACTTTCACCACCACGACCAACGATCATTCCTGGCTTAGCAGTAAAGATGTTGATGTGAACGCGCTCATTAGCAAGTCTGTCAATGTAAACACGTGAGATACCAGCAGTGAATAACTCTTTTTTGACGAATTCTCTAATTTTAAAGTCTTCGACTAAATAAGTTGAAAAGTTCTTCTTATTAGCATACCATTTAGAATCCCAGTCTTTGATAATACCGACTCTAAGACCATGTGGGTTAACCTTTTGACCCATCGTGCACCCTCCTTATACCTTTTCTGCTACCGCAACGCCGATGTGTGAGCTTCTGATGAGACGAGGATTTGCTCTTCCCATAGAACCAGCTTTCCAACGTTTCATGGTAGGACCTTGATTCGCAAACACTTCTGCAATGAATAATTTTTCAGGATTCATGTGCAAGTTGTTTTCTGCATTTGCCACGGCTGATTTCAAAACTTTGTTCAAAAGTCTTGCGCCTTTACGTGGTGTGAATTGCAGAATCGCCATAGCTTCTTTGGCGTTTTTGCCTCTGACAAGGTCACAGATAGGCTTCATTTTTCTCGGAGAGATTCTAATATATTTCGCAACAGCTTTAGCCTTCACTGTTCTTACCTCCTTATCTCTTTTTGCTCGTTTTGTCGCCCGCGTGTCCTCTGAAAGTTCTCGTTGGGACAAACTCGCCCAATTTGTGACCAATCATTTCTTCTGTCACATAAACTGGAAGGTGTTTTCTACCATCGTGCACAGCAATTGTGTGTCCGATCATTTGTGGGAAAATTGTCGATGCTCTAGACCAAGTCTTGATGACTTTTTTCTCGTCCGCGTTATTCATTTCTTCGATTTTACGAAGCAAACTTTTGTGAATGAAAGGTCCCTTTTTTAGAGATCTACCCATTTGCTAGTCCTCCTTTTATAAAGGTGCTGGAGCGCTATGCTCCAGCGCGCCATATTACTTAGCGTGTTTTGATTTAACGATAAACTTATTAGATAATTTGTTTTTCTTTCTTGTTTTGTAACCAAGTGCTGGCTTACCCCAAGGCGTAACTGGATTTGGACGACCGATTGGCGATCTACCTTCACCACCACCGTGTGGATGGTCATTTGGATTCATTACAGATCCACGGACAGTTGGTCGAATACCCATATGGCGTTTTCTACCAGCTTTACCGATTGTGATATTGAAATGATCCGAGTTACCAACAACACCGATTGTCGCGCGGCATTCAGAACGAACAAGTCGTACTTCACCGGACGGCAGTCTTACTGTTGCGTAAGTACCTTCTTTAGCCATCAACTGTGCTGAAAGACCAGCTGATCTAACAAGTTGAGCACCTTTACCAGGTTTAAGTTCGATGTTGTGGATGAAAGTACCCACTGGCATAGACTTAAGTGGCATAGCATTACCTGTTTTGATGTCGACGTTTTCAAGACCACTGATAACAGTGTCACCTACAAATAATTTGTTTGGTGCAATAATGTATCGTCTTTCACCATCTGCATAAAGTAGAAGTGCGATGTTTGCAGAACGATTAGGGTCATACTCAATCGCTTCAACTCGCGCAGGCACATCATCTTTAGTACGTTTGAAATCGATTATTCTGTACTTAACTCGATTTCCACCGCCTTTATGACGAACAGTAATCTTACCTGAATTGTTACGACCAGAATGCTTCTTGAGTATTTCAACCAATGCCTTTTCAGGAGTTGATTTAGTGATCTCTTCAAATGTCGAACATGTCATCTGTCTTCTTGCAGGTGAAGTAGGTTTAAAACTTTTGATTCCCATGATTTTCCCTCCTTCTCTGATTAATTACATTCCTTCAAAGAATTCAATTTCTTTGCTGTTTGCTGTTAAAGTAACAATCGCTTTTTTCCAAGTTCTTGTACGCCCAACAAAACGACCTTGTTTTTTAGGCTTGCCTTTTACAACTACAGTGTTGACGTTAGCTACTGTTATGCCAAAGATCTGCTCAAGAGCGCCTTTAACTTCAGTTTTGTTAACTCTTCTGTCCACTTCAAAAGTGTACTTGCGCCCAGCCGTTTGAGACATAGAGTGCTCTGTGATAATAGGCTTGATGATTATATCGTATGCCGTTTTCATTATGCGTACACCTCCTCAATTTTTTGCACCGCAGCTTTTGTCAAGATAAGTGTGTTGCAGTTCAAAATGTCATAGACATTGATTTCTCCAACAAAAGTAGCTTTAACACCTGTGATGTTGCGAGCAGATTTGTAAACAGTTTCGTTTACTTCAGCAGTATAAACCATTGATTTCTTACCCGCTTTTACGTTGCCAAGCATTTCGACAACAGCTTTTGTTTTTACTGAAGCAAATTGAATGTCATCAAGAACGATGAGTTCATTTGATTTTACTTTTGCACTTAGAGCAGATTTCAAAGCAATACGCTTTACCTTTTTAGGTAATACATAGCTGAAATCTCTAGGCTTTTTAGCGAAAGCCACACCACCACCAACGAAGTGAGGTGCTCTGATTGTACCTTGACGTGCGTTACCTGTACCCTTTTGTTTAAAAGGTTTTCTGCCACCGCCACGCACCTCTGCTCTAGTTTTAGCAGCATGCGTACCTTGTCTTTGGTTAGCCAAGAAGTTCTTTACTGCTTCGTGAAGTACATTTGCATTCACTTCAGTATTGAAAATTGATTCGTTGAGTTCCAACGTATCGACCGTTTGACCTTGAATGTTTAAAACATTAATTGTAGGCACTGTATTTCCTCCTTTCCCAAGTCAGTTTACTTAGAAGCCTTGACAGCTTCTTGAACGATGACAAGTCCGCCCTTTGGACCAGGAATAGCACCCTTTACCAAAAGAAGATTTCTTTCTGCATCGACTCTTACGAGCTCCAAGTTTTGAACAGTTACTCGTTCGTTGCCCATTCTTCCTGCCATTGGCATACCTTTAAGTACACGTGCAGGATATGAAGCGGAACCAATAGAACCCCCACCTCTGTGATATTTAGAACCGTGAGTCTCAGGACCTCTTGATTGGTTCCAACGTCTGATAGGACCTTCTGTTCCCTTACCTTTAGATGTTCCGATGACATCGATTAATTCAATGCCTTCGAAAATCGAGCAAGAAACTTCTTGACCAACTGTGTAACCTTCTACAGATTCAACTCTAACTTCTCTAACAACACGCTTTGGCGCGACGCCAGATTTTGCAAAGTGACCCTTTTCAGGCTTGTTCGTTCTGCTTTCCTTCTTAGGTTCGAAACCTACTTGAATTGCATTGTAACCATCATTCGCAACTGTTTTGATCTGTGTGATAAACACAGGACCAGCTTCGATAACAGATACTGGTACAAATTGGCCGTTTTCACTGAAAATTTGCGTCATGCCAATTTTTCTACCTAAAATACTTCTCATAAAGACACCTCCTGTTAATCTTACAGCGGATTGCTTGTGCAATCATACTAAGCTACCAGGGTTTTATCAACCTTGATCTTAGTTCGCAACTTAAAGTTTGATCTCTATATCTACACCAGCAGGTAGATCGAGCTTAGTAAGTGCATCGACAGTTTTTGCTGTCGGGTTAATGATGTCGATCAGACGCTTGTGTGTGCGCATCTCGAATTGCTCTCTAGAGTCTTTGTACTTATGTACAGCTCTTAAGATTGTGATGATTTCCTTTTTAGTAGGAAGTGGAACTGGACCAGATACTTCTGCACCCGTTCTTTTTGCAGTTTCTACAATTTTAGCTGCAGAGCTGTCAAGAACTTTGTGATCAAAAGATTTCAATCTGATTCTGATTTTTTGTGCGTTTGCCATTGAAGTTTCCTCCTTAAAATAATATACGCCGTCGTCTTAGCTGTCGAAAACTTAGCCGGGCGTTCACGGTTAAACCGTAAACAAAAGCCAAGTCACCTTAGCTCGCCCACTTCTAACGAGTGGACCGTTCTCTGCGGAAATTCTCTGAAACTGGCCGATTCCAGTAACTTCCCGCATCATCGCAGTACAAACATGCCATATCAGTATACATCAATCAATCTACAAGAGCAAGCTTATTTTCAATGAAAATATCAACGTTCCTGTTAACTAATTGCAATACTTTACTTCCTGTTTGACATAACTATTCTATTATACAGGTGCTTTGTCACTTTGGCAAGTGTTTATTTTCGACATTTTTATCTTTGTAAGCACAAGTCATAAAGGGTCATCAGCTAATATATTGAGTTAGTATAAAAGGGCGAATCCTAAGATTCGCCCTTTTTACTTATATCAATTATTTAAATATTATTCGATGATTGATGCTACCGCGCCAGCGCCAACAGTACGGCCACCTTCACGGATTGAGAAGTTCAAACCAGTCTCGATTGCGATTGGTGCAATGAGTTCGATTTCCATCTCGATATTGTCGCCAGGCATGCACATTTCTACGCCAGCTGGAAGAGCGATTGAACCAGTTACGTCAGTTGTTCTGAAGAAGAACTGTGGTCTGTAACCGTTAAAGAATGGTGTATGTCTGCCACCCTCTTCTTTTTTCAAAACGTAGATTTGAGCTTTGAATTTTGTATGTGGGTTAACTGAACCCGGTTTAGCAAGAACTTGACCTCTTTCGATGTCTGTTCTTTGAACACCTCGAAGAAGTGCGCCAACGTTATCGCCAGCTCTACCTTCATCAAGAAGTTTTCTAAACATTTCAACGCCAGTACAAACAACTTTACGTTTTTCTTCTGCAAGACCAACGATTTCAACTTCTTCTTGAACTTTTACGATACCTCTTTCAATTCTACCAGTCGCAACAGTACCACGACCTGTAATTGAGAAGACGTCCTCGATTGGCATCAAGAATGGTTTATCTGTATCACGTTGCGGAGTTGGGATATATTCGTCGATGATGTCAAACATCTCAACGATTTTTTGTTGCCATTCTGGTTTGCCTTCAAGTGCAAGAAGAGCAGAACCACGAATGATTGGCGTATCGTCGCCAGGGAAGTCATAATCAGAAAGCAATTCTCTGATTTCCATTTCAACTAATTCAAGAAGTTCTTCGTCATCTACTGCATCACACTTGTTAAGGAATACAACGATGTAAGGAACACCAACTTGACGAGCAAGTAGGATATGCTCACGAGTTTGTGGCATTGGACCATCTGTTGCAGATACAACAAGAATTGAACCGTCCATTTGCGCTGCACCAGTGATCATGTTCTTTACGTAGTCGGCATGGCCCGGGCAATCTACATGAGCGTAGTGTCTTGCTGGGGTTTCGTATTCTACGTGAGCTGTAGAGATTGTGATACCACGTTCTCTTTCTTCTGGAGCTTTGTCGATGTTAGCGAAGTCAACCTTAGCGCCAAGACCGTACTTTTCAAACAACGTCAATGTAATTGCTGCTGTTAAAGTAGTTTTACCATGGTCAACGTGGCCAATTGTGCCGATGTTAACATGCGGTTTATTTCTTTCGAATTTTTGCTTACCCATTGGAATGTTCCTCCTTATTTTTTACCTAGTACAGTTTCTGCGATACTGTTAGGTACTGCTTCGTAATGACTAAATACCATTGTATAGTTACCACGACCTTGTGTTTTAGAACGCAAGTCAGTTGAATAACCAAACATTTGAGCCAAAGGTACATGTGCACGAATGGTTTGAACACCATACTCAGCATCCATACCTTCAAGTTTACCACGTCGTGAGTTAAGGTCGCCGATTACATCGCCGATATAGTCCTCAGGCACAACAACTTCAACTTTCATGTAAGGCTCAAGAAGCACGCCGCCGCCTTTTCTGACAGCTTCTTTAACCGCCATAGAACCAGCGATTTTAAATGCCATCTCAGAAGAGTCGACTTCGTGGTACGAACCGTCATAAAGCTCAACAGTGATATCTACGATTTCGTAGCCACCAAGAGGTCCGCTTTGTAACGACTCTTGAATACCTTCATTGATTTTAGGAATATATTCTTTAGGAATCGAGCCACCAGTAACAGCATTGATAAAGGTATAACCCTTACCAGGCTCAGCTGGCATAACGCGAATCTTAACATGACCGTATTGACCACGACCACCAGATTGCTTAGAGTACTTATGATCTACATTCGTAGCATTTCTAAGAGTCTCTTTGTAAGCAACTTGAGGAGCACCAACATTAGCTTCTACTTTAAATTCTCGGAGCAAACGATCAACGATGATTTCCAAGTGAAGCTCACCCATACCAGCGATGATAACTTGACCAGTTTCTTCGTCTGTGTATGTTTTGAAAGTTGGATCTTCTTCAGCAAGTTTCGCAAGTGCAAGGCCCATTTTTTCTTGGCTAGCTTTAGTTTTTGGTTCAATAGCAACATTGATTACTGGCTCAGGGAATTCCATCTTCTCTAGGATGATTTCGTGATCAGGATCACAAAGTGTATCGCCCGTAGTTGTATACTTTAGACCAACCGCTGCTGCGATATCCCCAGCATATACTTTGTTGATTTCTTCACGCTTATTAGCATGCATCTGAAGAATACGACCGATTCTTTCCTTCTTGCCTTTTGTTGAGTTTTGAACGTAAGAACCTGCTTCTAATGTACCAGAGTACACACGGAAGAATGTCAAACGACCAACGAAAGGATCCGTCATGATCTTAAACGCCAAAGAAGAGAATGGCTCTGAATCAGATGAAGTTCTGTGCGCTTCTTCCTCGTCGACTGTACCTTTGATAGATTCAATGTCAAGTGGCGAAGGCATGTAAGCAACGACAGCATCCAACATCAACTGGACACCTTTGTTCTTATATGAAGAACCACAGAATACTGGCACTACTAAGTTAGCAATAGTTGCTTTTCTTAGTGCGACAACAATCTCTTCAACCGAAGGCTCTTCGCCTTCAAGGTATTTCATAAGAAGAGCTTCGTCAGTTTCAGAAACCGCTTCAACTAATTTAAGTCTCGCTTGCTTTGATTCTTCCAACATATTTGCTGGAATCGGTACGATTTCAACTTCAGTACCTAAATCGTTTCTGTACATCGTCGCTTCGAATTTAACAAGGTCGATGATACCAACAAAATCATTTTCAGCGCCGATTGGCAATTGTGCAGGAACCGCATTTGCCTTAAGACGATCTTTCATCATGTTAACAACACGCATAAAGTCAGCGCCAGTAATGTCCATTTTATTAACAAATGCCATACGTGGTACTTGATATCTATTTGCTTGTCTCCAAACTGTTTCTGATTGTGGCTCAACGCCACCCTTTGCACAGAAAACAGCAACTGATCCATCTAGTACACGAAGTGAACGTTGAACTTCAACTGTAAAGTCAACGTGGCCAGGTGTATCGATGATGTTGATTCTATGATTATCCCATTGGCAAGTTGTTGCAGCAGACGTGATTGTTATACCACGCTCTTGCTCTTGCTCCATCCAGTCCATTGTGGCTGCGCCATCATGAACTTCGCCGATTTTATGCGATACGCCTGTGTAATACAAGATACGTTCTGTAGTTGTAGTTTTACCAGCATCGATATGCGCCATGATACCAATGTTTCTGGTTTTTTCTAAAGCAAAAGCTCTACTCACAGTTTCCCCACCTTTCCAAAATATATTCGTCTCAATAACAGAAAGTTTAGGAAGCATCATGGCACAGGGCCATCATGCTTCTCAACCATCTAGAATCTATAACTTGCGAATGCCTTGTTAGCTTCAGCCATTTTATGAGTATCTTCTTTCTTCTTAACAGAAGACCCAGTGTTATTAGCTGCATCCATCAACTCTTTAGCGAGTTTTTCTTCCATTGTACGCTCGCCACGTTTACGAGTTTGGATAGTCAACCAACGGATTCCCAATGTCTTACGTCTTTCTGGACGTACTTCAACTGGAACCTGGTAGTTAGAACCACCAACACGACGTGAACGTACTTCAAGAACAGGCATGATATTGTCCATAGCTTGGTTGAATACATCCAAAGCATCTTTGCCAGTTTTCTCAGCAATTGTTTCTAGTGCACCGTAGACAATTTTCTGTGCTACGCCTTTTTTACCATCATACATGATTTGGTTAATCAATTTGGTCAACATTTTTGATCCGTATACAGGATCTGCCAACACGATTCTTTTTGGTGCTTTACCTTTTCTAGACACGACTCTTCCCTCCTAGATTATACAAATTTACTCATCGGTACTCAACATCTTAGCATACAGCAATGCTAAGACATTTTGTGTGTCGGTTCAAACAGACTTAACTCATGAAAAAACCTCGTCCCAATGACGAAACGAGGCAAATCATTACTTTTTCGCCGCTTTCGCTGCTTTAGGTCTCTTAGTACCGTACTTAGATCTTGCTTGTAATTTTTTCGCGACACCTTGCGTATCAAGAACACCACGCACGATGTGATAACGAACACCCGGTAAGTCTTTTACTCTACCGCCACGGATTAAGACAACACTATGCTCTTGCAAGTTGTGGCCTTCACCCGGGATGTAAGCAGAAACTTCCATACCATTTGTCAAACGAACTCTCGCGACTTTTCTAAGAGCCGAGTTAGGTTTTTTTGGTGTCATGGTTTTTACAGATGTACAAACACCTCTCTTTTGAGGAGAAGATTGCTTAACAGGAACTCTTTTCAATGAATTGAAAGTTCTTTGCAAAGCAGGTGACGTACTCTTGTCAATTTGTTGCTCTCTACCCTTACGGATAAGTTGGTTAATAGTTGGCATTGACTGCACCTCCTTTTTGATTATTCCGCGGTACGCGGTTTTATTTTATAATGACTGCTGCTGCAGCACCGACGTCGATGTGACAAAATCGACCAAGTTCATTCATAGTAGCTACAAAATGAATTGGCACATTTTTTTCTTTCGCTAACTCGACAATACGATGGGTCACATTTACTTCTGCATCAAGTGCCACAAATACCTGATTGGCGCGGTCATCCCTTAAAGCTCTAGAGACCTGTTTGATGCCGATCTGAAATTTCTCACGATCAAAATTACTGACCACAGCGCATCCTCCTTCATGTGCAACAACTGCAAATGACTGAGGCAATTAGCGCACTTTACAAGTTTAGCACCAGATGTAATTGGTGTCAACATAAAAATTATTTAATTTGCGGGTCTAGGCGTCCATTTCCGATCGCTTAGACCCACATAAATTTGTGCATTTAACGCTTATTTGGTAATACTAACAAACCAATTAGTAAACAGTAGTGGTTGTTAGTTCATCCATTTCATCGCTAACATCGATGGCAATATCCCGATAACGTCTCATGCCCGTTCCAGCAGGAATCAACTTACCAATGATAACATTCTCTTTAAGACCTACCAAACGGTCTTCCTTACCCTTTATTGCTGCTTCAGTCAATACCCGAGTCGTTTCTTGGAATGATGCAGCAGAAAGGAATGATTCAGTAGCAAGAGAAGCCTTCGTAATACCCAAAATAACACGGGTTCCTGACGCAGGTTCCAAACCTTCTTCTGAAGCAATACGATTTGCTTTTTCGTACTCTGCAATATTAACCAGAGAACCAGGAATCAACTGAGTGCTGCCGGCTTCTTCCAATTTCACTTTCCCAAGCATTTGCTTAATAATGATTTCGATATGTTTATCATCTATATCAACACCTTGTAAACGGTAAACTCTTTGTACTTCAAGTGTGATATAGTCTTGAACACCTTTGACACCAACAATACGCAGGATATCGTGAGGATTGACCGAACCACTTGTTAGAATCGTTCCAGCGTCTACCATATCCCCATCTCGAACTTTAAGTCGCGAACCATAAACGACCTGTGACGAAACTTGCTCACCATTATCTGCCGTGATGACCAGTTCACGTTTCTTCTTAGAATCTCTAAAAGAAATTTTACCTGAAATCTCGGCGATTAACGCAAGACCTTTAGGTTTTCTGGCTTCAAAAAGTTCTTCGACACGGGGAAGACCCTGGGTAATATCGCCACCGGCGACACCGCCCGTATGGAATGTTCTCATTGTAAGCTGCGTACCAGGCTCACCAATTGACTGAGCCGCAATAATACCAACAGCTTCACCAACATTGACTGGTCTGCCATTTGCTAAGTTTAGACCATAGCATCTAGCACAAACACCTTGCTCAGCATCACAAGTCATGACCGAACGAACCATCACTTTAACATGCCCAGCTTTACCAATCTCATTTGCCAAATCAGAATCGACCAATTGATTTCTATAAGCAATGATTTCACCCGATGCTTTATCAACTAAATCTTCTGCTAAATAACGACCAGTTAAGCGCTCTTCCATTCTTTCAATGACTTCGTTGCCATCCATAAATGCAGAAACTTCAATGGCCCGTTCTGTTTCACAATCAACTTCACGTACAATGATGTCTTGAGATACGTCAACCAAACGTCTTGTCAAGTAACCAGAGTCGGCGGTTCTAAGAGCTGTATCCGCAAGACCTTTACGAGCACCAGTTGTGGAGATAAAGTACTCAAGAACTGACAGACCTTCACGGAAATTCGAAATGATCGGAATCTCAACCGTTTCGCCCAGTGCATTGGCCATCAGACCACGCATACCCGCTAATTGTCGAATCTGATTCTTAGAGCCACGAGCACCTGAATAAGCCATAATATTAATATTATTACGTTTTTTCAAGTTCGCCATCAATGCATTGGTAACTTTATCAGTTGTTTCAGTCCATGTAGCGATTACTTTTTCATGTCTTTCTTCGTCAGATATCAAACCACGTCTGTAAGCCTTTTGGTATTTAGCGACTTCAGCCTGAGCTGAAGCAATAAGCGCAGGCTTCTCTTTTGGTATAATCATATCCGATACAGAAACCGAAATCGCACCTTGGGTAGAATATTGGAAACCTAGGGTCTTAATATGATCTAACATTTGAGCTGTATTTGTATTGCCTTTTTTGTGGAAACACTTCGCAATAATACCTTCAAGGGCTTTTTTCGTACATTCAAAATCAACTTCTAAGCCGTACTTATCTTTACGTCTATCGATAAAGCCAAGATCTTGAGGGATGTTTTCGTTGAAGATGAAACGACCTACCGTACTTTCAACAATTTGACCACCTGGATTTTCTTCCGTGATGAACATTCTTGTACGTACACGAGCGTGCAGCGTAACGGTTTTGTTGAAGTAAGCCATCAGTAATTCTTCGTAATCCTTAAAGATTGAACCGTTGCCCTTTTCGTCTGGCTCGCCATCCATTGTAAGATAGTAAGCACCCAGAACCATATCCTGAGTAGGCGTAGTAATTGGCAAACCATCTTTAGGTGCAAGAATATTATTAACAGAAAGCATTAAGAATCGGGCTTCTGCCTGAGCTTCTACAGATAAGGGTACGTGGACAGCCATCTGGTCACCGTCGAAGTCAGCATTATAAGCTGTACAAACAAGAGGATGCAGACGAATCGCTTTACCATCTACCAAAACCGGTTCGAAAGCTTGGATACCTAGTCTATGAAGTGTCGGTGCACGGTTCAGCAAAACTGGATGCTCTTTAATAACATCTTCTACAATATCCCAAACTTCAGGTCTTGCACGTTCAACCATACGCTTAGCACTTTTAATATTATGAACATAACCATCTTGTACAAGTCGCTTCATAACAAAAGGCTTAAATAGTTCTAAAGCCATTGTCTTAGGCAGACCACACTGATAAAACTTAAGTTCAGGACCGACAACGATAACCGAACGACCAGAATAGTCAACTCGTTTACCCAAAAGGTTTTGTCTGAATCGTCCTTGCTTACCTTTAAGCATGTCTGACAGAGATTTTAAAGGTCTGTTACCAGGGCCAGTTACCGGTCTACCACGACGGCCGTTATCAATCAGCGCATCAACCGCTTCTTGAAGCATCCGTTTTTCATTGCGGCAAATGATATCTGGTGCTCCTAATTCAAGCAATCTCTTCAAACGGTTATTTCTATTGATTACACGTCTATAAAGGTCATTCAAGTCAGAAGTGGCAAAACGACCACCATCTAATTGAACCATTGGACGAAGATCCGGTGGAATAACAGGAACAACATCTAGTATCATCCAAGACGGATTATTGCCCGACTGAATAAATGCTTCAGCAACCTCAAGTCTTCTAACAGCCTTAACTTTCTTTTGACCTGAACTATCCTTCAAACGAGCACGTAGCTCTTTTGACAATTGATCCAAATCAAGATCGTCTAAAATTTGCTTAACTGCTTCTGCACCCATTCCAGCTTTAAAACCATTGCCATACTTCTCACGATGCTCAGAGTACTCAGCTTCAGTGAGAATTTGCTTATGGCTCAAAGATGTTTCTCCTGGGTTCGTTACAATATAAGAAGCAAAATAAAGAACTTTCTCTAACGCTCTTGGTGACATGTCCAACAAGATACCCATTTTAGATGGGATACCCTTAAAATACCAGATATGTGACACAGGAGCTGCTAATTCGATGTGCCCCATACGCTCACGACGAACCTTAGCCTTCGTGACTTCAACGCCACAACGATCACATATGACGCCTTTATAGCGAACGCGCTTGTATTTACCACAATGACATTCCCAGTCCTTTGTAGGCCCGAAAATTTTCTCGCAGAACAAACCTTCTTTTTCTGGCTTCAACGTTCTATAGTTAATTGTTTCTGGTTTCTTGACTTCACCTTTAGACCATTGTCTCATCTTGTCCGGAGAAGCAAGTCCAATTTTTATCGAATCAAAATTATTAAATTCCAAGGGTGTTACGCTCCCTTCTTTTTAACTTTCGCAAGCTTTAAGGCAGGCGCTCACGCCGAGCGCCCACTCGTATCAGTGTTACATTAAAAAGTCGTCGCTTTCGCTGTCTTCATCAAACGCAAGGTCTTCTTCATCTTCATCAGCGATTTCATCTTTTTCAGTATCGTCAATAAAGGTACCTGTCTCTTCGACAACGAGTTCATCGTACTCCTGAACATCTTCTAAATCCTCTTCAATTTCCAATTCGCCTTCGTCATCACGCATGACTTTTACATCTAATGCCAGTGACTGCAACTCCTTGATAAGAACTTTAAATGATTCAGGAACCCCTGGTTCTGGAATATTTTCACCTTTAACAATTGCCTCATAAGCTTTAACACGACCAACAACGTCATCCGACTTAACCGTCAGAATTTCTTGCAACGTATACGCGGCACCATATGCTTCAAGGGCCCAAACCTCCATCTCACCAAAACGCTGACCACCAAACTGTGCTTTACCGCCAAGTGGCTGTTGCGTTACCAATGAGTAAGGTCCTGTTGAACGGGCATGAAGCTTATCATCAACCAAGTGATGCAGTTTTAACATATACATGTAACCAACTGTAACGCGATTATCCATGGCTTCGCCAGTACGACCATCTCTGACCACTAGTTTACCGTCGGTTGGGTAACCTGCCTCTCCTAAGAGCTCCATGATTCGGCTTTCACGGGCGCCGTCAAATACTGGCGTGGCAACATACCAGCCCAGTTTTTTAGCCGCCAGGCCTAAATGGATCTCGAGAACCTGACCGATGTTCATACGAGAAGGAACGCCCAGTGGATTCAAACAAATTTGAATTGGTGTACCATCATCTAAGAATGGCATATCTTCAATTGGAAGGATTTTTGAAATAACACCCTTATTACCATGACGACCGGCCATCTTATCACCGACATTTATTTTACGTTTTTTAGCGATATAAACACGGACAAGAATATTAACACCAGGAGAAAGCTCATCGCCATTCTCACGGGTAAAGACCTTAACATCAACGATTATACCATTCTCACCATGGGGAACACGTAAAGACGTATCACGAACTTCACGGGCTTTTTCACCAAAGATAGCGCGAAGAAGTCTTTCTTCAGCCGTTAACTCTGTCTCACCCTTAGGTGTTACTTTACCAACCATAATATCACTTGGATTGACTTCAGCACCGATGCGAATAATACCGCGATCGTTAAGATTTTTCAGTGCATCTTCACCGACATTTGGAATATCTCGAGTGATTTCTTCTGGTCCAAGCTTAGTATCTCTGGCTTCTGATTCATATTCTTCAATGTGTATAGACGACAGAATGTCATCTTTAACAAGTTCTTCACTTAAAAGTATAGCATCCTCGTAGTTGTAACCTTCCCATGCCATGAAGGCTACAAGGAGATTGGCACCAAGAGCGATTTCACCAAACTGAGTGGATGGACCATCAGCAATAACTTCGCCAGCAACTACAGCATCGCCTTTATTTACAATTGGACGCTGATTAATACAAGTACCTTGGTTTGAACGCTTAAATTTCAACAACTTATAACGTTCTTTTGTCTTTTGATTTGTACGAATGACGATTTCTTCAGAAGTAACCGATTCTACAATACCATCAGATCCAGCGCGAACAATGGCACCAGAGTCAAGACCAGCAAGGTATTCCATACCAGTACCAATAATAGGCGCTTGTGCTTTAACCAATGGAACCGCCTGACGTTGCATGTTCGAACCCATCAGGGCACGGTTAGCATCGTCATTCTCAAGAAACGGAATCATAGATGTCGCAACAGAAACCATTTGCTGTGCAGCGATTTCCATATAGTCGATTTCTGCAGCAGGGAATTCTGCAATTTCCGCTTTTCTTCGACCCACTAAGCGTTCTTTGACAAACTTGCCATCTGGTCCAATCAACTCTGTTGCTGGAACAACGGTGGCACGTTCCTCAATATCAGCTGTAATAAACACGATTTCAGTTGTGACAATACCCGTTTCTGGGTCCACAATCCGATAAGGCGATTCAATAAAGCCGTATTCATTAATGCGAGCAAAGATACTTAAGTTACCGATAAGGCCGATATTAGGTCCCTCAGGGGTCTCAATCGGACACATACGACCATAATGGGAGTGATGGACGTCTCGAACTTCAAAGCCCGCACGTTCTCTAGAGAGACCACCCGGTCCAAGTGCTGATAAACGACGTTTATTAGTCAATTCAGCAAGTGGATTTGTTTGATCCATAAATTGTGATAGCTGTGAGCTGCCAAAGAATTCTTTAATTGCAGCAGCTACTGGTCGGATATTAATCAAGGCCTGTGGTGTGATTGAATCCATGTCCTGTATGGTCATACGCTCACGAACAACACGCTCCATACGAGACAAACCGATTCTAAATTGGTTTTGTAATAGCTCACCAACAGAACGGATACGACGATTACCAAGGTGATCGATATCATCAGTATTGCCTAAACCGTGTGGCATATTTAAAATGTAACTGATTGAAGCTATAATATCATCAATCAAGATATTTTTTGGAACCAGTTCATTCTTGCGCTCAGCGATAAGATTTTGTCTTTCTTTTACATCATCTGTTGCAGCAAGAATTTCTTTCAAAACAGGATAATAAACTTTATGTTCAATTTTCGAATTACCAATATCCATGAACTTCGTAATGTCAACAAACTGGTTACCGATAACCTTAACCACTTTATCATCATTGCCGAATACATGAACAAATCGTAAGCCTGTATCATCGATTTCAAAAGCTTTTTTACGGGTAATGACCTGACCTTCAGCAACGATGACTTCTCCTGTGTGAGGAGAGATAATAGGTTCTGCAGCCACTCGACCATCGATACGATTAGATAATGATAATTTTCGCGTGAATTTATAACGACCAACTCTTGCAAGGTCATATCTTTTAGGATCAAAAAAGAGAGAATTTAGCAAACCATTGGCACTGTCAACAGTTGGTGGTTCACCTGGTCTTAGCTTTTTATAGACTTCAAGCAAACCCTCTTCTTGAGATGATGAACTATCCTTATCTAAAGTTCTCATAAGACGTTCGTCTTCACCAAAAAGCTCTAGAATTGCTTGATCGCTGCCTATACCAAGGGCTCTAGCAAGGACAGTAACAGGCAATTTACGAGTTCTGTCAATTCTAACAGAAACGATTTCGTTGGAATCCGTTTCGTATTCCAACCATGCACCACGATTTGGAATGACAGTAGTAGCAAACAATTTTGTTCCCGATTTATCAATGGACTCCACATAATAAGGACCTGGGGATCTAACAAGCTGAGAAACAATTACACGCTCAGCACCATTAATAATAAATGTCCCTTTTTCAGTCATCAGTGGGAAGTCGCCCATGAAAACCTTTTGTTCTTTTACTTCGCCTGTTTCTTTGTTGATAAAACGTAATTGCACCTTGAGAGGAACTGCGTAATTTGTATCGCGTTCTTTACACTCTTCAACATCATACTTTGGGGTCATCTCGAGTTCATAATCAACAAACTCTAAAATCAAATTGCCCGTGTAGTCTTGAATTGGTGAAATATCTTGAAAAGCTTCCATGAGCCCTTCTTCAATAAACCATCCATAAGACTTTTTCTGAACCTCAATAAGGTTCGGTGTTTCTAACAGCTGTTCCACATTGGAGAAGCTCATGCGTGTTCTTCTACCCAATTGTATTGGTTGCGGCATGCAAATTCACCCCTTGTCTTAATCCGCCAGTCCCTTTAGGAAAGGCTACTATGTTAAAGAAATGTAACACATCTTTAATAAACTTGTAACAATCCACGCAAGTGTTCAAATAGCTTAGTTCTTGTCCATTGTTCTGTCTTCTCGACTCTTTAACACACAAAAATAAGACTACTTCACCACTCTAGTCCACACTTATGGCATTTTAGTATGATATCACACCTATTTCGATGCGTCAAGAGAATTTATTTGATAAATTCTACTGAAATTTATTTAATAAATTCTATTGCGAATTTATTATACAAATTTGGACATAAAAAAGAACGACTCTTTCGAGTCGTTCTTAAACAATGATGGGTCGAACTTATTTAAGTTCTACGTTTGCGCCAGCTTCTTCAAGCTTAGCTTTCATTGCTTCTGCTTCTTCTTTAGTCAGACCTTCTTTAAGTGTGCTTGGCGCGTTATCAACAACGTCTTTTGCTTCTTTCAAGCCAAGACCAGTCAATTCACGAACAACTTTGATAACGTTGATTTTCTTTTCGCCAGCGCTAGCAAGGATAACGTCAAACTCAGTTTTTTCTTCTACTTCAGCAACAGCACCTGCACCAGCAGCAGCTACAGGAGCAGCAGCAGATACGCCAAACTCTTCTTCACAAGCTTTAACAAGCTCATTCAATTCAAGAACAGTCATCGCTTTGACTGCTTCAATAATTTGATCTTTAGTCATTGGACACCTCCGGGTAATTTAAGGGTTAATTAAGCTTGTTGCTCTTTTTGCTCTGCAATATTTGACAACAAATAAGCAAAGTTTGCAATTGGTGCATTGAAACTACCAAGTAATTTCCCGATGAGAACTTCTTTACTTGGAATGTTCGCAACTTCTTGAATGCCTTCAAGATTGAAGTAACGGCCTTCAACTACGCCCGCTTTTAATTGAAGCGTCTTAGCTTTAGTCGTCATTTCTTTGATTACTTTTGCTGGCTTAATTGGATCATCATAACCAAAAGCAAATGCATTTGGTCCTGTAAGATCATTGGCCAATGCTTCGAAGGCTGTACCTTCAGCTGCACGTTTTACTAAGTTGTTTTTATAAACTTTGTAATCGACACCAGCAGCACGGCATGCATTTCTAAGCTCTGTTGCTTGTTCCACGTTAATACCTTTGTAATCAACCAAGACTACTGATTGAGCACGATCAAGTTTCGCGCGAATTTCAGCAACTACTACTTTTTTAAGCTCGAAATTCTTAGACATCTGTCCACCTCCTTGTTTCTATTCAGTAAAAAACCCCTTTGCTTTGACAAAGAGGCAGTCTAATTCATCTATCACAGAAAGAGAATTAACACTAGTCTCGGTAGGATTTTTAAGCAATTGCCCCTACTGTCTACGGCTGGTTTTTCACTAGGAAAGTATATCAACGAGAAAGTGTTATGTCAACACAATCTCCCATTGTTATTTGTTTAAAATTTTGCTGCGTTGAGCTTAACACCAGGGCTCATTGTGCTTGCAATTGTAACACTTCTCAAGTAAGTGCCTTTTGCAGCCGATGGTTTAGATTTGACAACAGCATCAACTAGTGAAGTCAAGTTTTCTAACAATTGCTCGTTAGCGAATGACAACTTCCCAATTGGGCAGTGAACGATATTTTGCTTGTCAAGTCTGAATTCAACCTTACCAGCTTTGATCTCTCTGACTGCACGCTCAACATCAAATGAAACAGTTCCTGATTTAGGGTTTGGCATAAGTCCTTTAGGACCAAGCACACGACCCAAACGTCCAACAAGACCCATCATGTCTGGAGTAGCTACGATTACATCGAAGTCAAACCAGTTTTCCTTTTGGATTTTGTCGATCATGTCTTCAGCACCGACGAATTCAGCGCCAGCGTTTTGTGCCTCGATCGCTTTATCACCTTTGGCAATAACCAAAACGCGCTTAGTTTTACCTGTTCCGTGTGGTAAAACCATTGCACCACGCACTTGTTGATCTGCGTGACGTCCATCTACACCAAGTTTAATGTGCAGTTCAACTGATTCATCAAACTTAGCTGATTTAAAAGTTTTAAGCACTTTGATCGCTTCTTCTGCATCATGCAGTCTAAGCTTTTCGAATGCTTTAATGTTATCCTGATGTTTCTTTCCAGCTTTAGCCATTTTGTTCCTCCTTCGTGGTTTTTGGTGGCGAGCCTCCCACTACAATACAAAGCTTTCGCTTTATTCTTCTACGACAATACCCATACTTCTAGCTGTACCTGCGATCATACTCATCGCAGCTTCAATGCTTGCTGCATTTAAATCTGGCATTTTAACTTCAGCAATTTCTCTAATTTTAGCTTGTGTAATTTTGGCAACCTTTGTTTTGTTAGGTACGCCAGAACCACTTTCAATACCCACCGCTTTTTTCAACAACACCGCTGCCGGTGGCGTCTTAGTGATGAATGTGAACGATCTATCTTGATAAATCGTGATTACTACTGGGATAATGTATCCAAGTTTGTCAGCAGTCTTAGCATTGAATTCTTTACAGAATTGCATAATGTTAACACCGTGTTGACCAAGTGCCGGACCTACTGGTGGCGCTGGAGTCGCTACACCTGCTGGCAATTGAATTTTTACCATTCCCGTTACTTTTTTAGCCATCGTTGCACCTCCTTATAAAGCCTAACTTTTTGATGAAAGCTTATAGCTTTTCAACTTGATTGTACGCTAATTCAACTGGCGTTTCTCTACCGAACATGTTGATCTTGACCCGAAGCGATTGATCGTGAGCATCAATTTCTTGAACCTCTCCAATAAACGTTTCGAAAGGTCCAGAAATGACCTTGACCATCTGACCTACAATGATGTCTATGACAACGACCTTCTTTTCAAGACCCATGTTTAAGACTTCAAAATCAGTGAGTGATACAGGCTTGGAAGCTGGTCCGACAAAACCCGTTACGCCGCGCGTGTTACGAACGACATACCAAGATTCATCCGTCATATACATCTTAATGATTGTATAGCCAGGATAGATCTTGCGGGATTTGACTTTCTTTTTACCATTTTTGATTTCTGTGACTTCCTCTGTCGGTACAGCAACTTCGAGGATTATGTCCTGCATGCCTCTGTTCTCAACGATTTTTTCGATATTTGCTTTTACCTTGTTTTCGTGTCCAGAGTAAGTATGGACGACATACCATTTCGCTTCAGACATAACGTGACGCTACTACTATAGATAGTAGCTTCCTCCTTACTTATTACAGTTGAATCAGTTTAGTGATGATGTTTCTAAATGCAAAGTCAAAGACCCAAACACCCATGGCGGCTAACGTACAAAACGTCAACACTACGATTTCGTACTTCACAAGCTCTTTTCGCGTTGGCCAGATAACTTTCTTCATTTCAGAAATAACACCTTTGAAATACTTCTTACCAGATTTTTGCTGTACAGCTTGAGTTTGTGTGTTCATCGTCTACCACCCTTAAACAATTATTTAGTCTCCTTGTGCGCAGTGTGCGTTTTGCAGAATCTGCAATACTTCTTCATTTCGATTCTGTCGGGAGTCTTCTTTTTGTTCTTAGTTGTATTGTAGTTTCTTTGCTTGCATTCAGTACACGCTAAAGTAATTTTAACTCGCATTAGCTTGACACCTCCTACAACAGTGTATATAAATGGGCCCACAGCGGGCGCACTATATCCAGTTTAATTTCACTTATCTAATTTATCACGTTTCTTTACATGTGTCAACAAGAATGAAACGCTCATAAAAACCCTTGGTGGAAAAACCAACAAGGGCTCTAATTAGATTGAGTATACAGGTTTATGCTCCAAATGTAAAGCTTTTAATAGAGAAAAGCTCTTTTTTTATATGACAAAATCGCCATATCTTAAACAAAGGCAAATCCAGCAGATTCGCTACAAAAAACAAAGGGCGAATCCTTAGGATCCACCCTTTGACATACGACTATCGTCGCAAATATTATTCGATGATTGATGCTACCGCGCCAGCGCCTACAGTACGGCCACCTTCACGGATTGAGAAGTTCAAACCAGTCTCGATTGCGATTG
>CAZFST010000007.1:112597-116049 GCA_964522015.1 uncultured Fusibacter sp.
CTGCTGTTAAAGTAGTTTTACCATGGTCAACGTGGCCAATTGTGCCGATGTTAACGTGTGGTTTATTTCTTTCGAATTTTTGCTTACCCATTGAAATTTCCTCCCAAATAATCTAAATGTGTTCGCGCATAGCGCGGGGTGAAAAAAGGTTTGGAGCCCACGAGCGGATTCGAACCGCCGACCTCCGCCTTACCAAGGCGACACTCATACCGACTGAGCTACGTGGGCGAGTCATACGCTAGAAGTCTTCAAAAACCTCTCTAGCTTACGTTTAATGCGTTGAATTGCATTGTCGATGGATTTTGAATGGCGATCCAAGTCTTTTGCGATTTCGTGATAGTTGCGGCCATCCATATGAGCACCTAGTACCTTCAGTTCAAAATCACTCAATACCTCACGTAATTTTGATTCGATGGTACTGACTGATTCCCTGGAAATCCACAACTGCTCAGGATCGCACTTGTAGTCGCTTGATACGATGTCCATTAACGTTTGATCGGAGTCTTCATCGTAAATTGGTTGATCAAGAGATACACAGCTATTGAGTGGCATGTGTTTTAATCGCGTGGCTGATTTAACAGCCGAAATCATTTGACGCGTAATACACAATTCCGCAAAGGCTTTAAAAGATGGGCTCTTTTCAGAGCGAAAATCCCGTATCGCTTTAAACAATCCAATCATACCTTCTTGAATGATATCTTCCTTATCGGCGCCAATCAAGAAATACGACTTAGCTTTTAAACGAACAAAACTCTTATACTGTCGAATCAAGAGTTCTTGAGCGCTTAAGTCACCGTCCCGTGCAAGTGTAACAATTTGCTCATCAGGTAGTTTGTCCAAGTCGGCCTTATTCAGTTTATAATACTCAACTTGCATAAGGGCCTCCTAGTCCTAAAAAGGACAAAAACCTAGGTCTATTATAGCGATTATAAAAACCCAAGTCAAGCCTTTTCCTAGTCTTTCTAGTCTTCTTTTCCTAGTCACACTAGTCTTTAAGCTGTTTTAATAGTAAAGAGTTCAATTTTTTCAAGGTATTTTCATCGAGATTTGTACCAAGTTGCCTGTCATGACGCATTAATTTATTCTCTGAAAAAGCACCGATTCCGCTCTTCATTCCCGCGACTTCCCGGCGCCACTCAGATGCTGAAACCCTTACCCCACCTTGGCTAAACACAGCCAACTGTTCAGCCCAATCCATGGTTACCACCCGAACAAAATTGGCTTTGTCTTTTGCTAGATCATAAACCAGTCGTTCAATATAGGCGTCTGCGGTTTCATTTTTTTTTGTGAAAACAACTTCGATGCCACCTTGTATTTCGCTTCGAGAAATAATCGCGTTTGACTTGGTGGCATCGTAGACAACTATGCCAATTTCCCCAGAATAGCTGGCATACTCGCTGAGCATTTGATTGAGCCCAATTCGGGCACTTTCTAGGCTAGCTTGCATTTGGCTCTTGAGGGTGCTATCTGCATTGATATAATTATAACCATCGATGATTAAATACCGTTTACTGACCCGGCGCATCGCAGTGCCGTCTCCACTCGTAAACCAGCAGGGAGGTTGCTACAGACACGTTAAGGGAGTTGACTTTGCCGATCATTGGAATTCTGACTACATAATCGCAGAGCTTTTTGATTTGACGGCTCATGCCCTCGCCTTCAGAACCTGCAACAAGAACAACTTTACCGCTATAATCCGCTTTGTCATAGGTATTTTCCCCATCCATGTCAGCGCCGATTACCCAAAATCCTGCCTCTTTCAACTTTTCGATGGCATTTGTGAGGCTTGGTACCCGAATGACTTTAACATGCTCAATAGCTCCAGCCGACGTCTTAGAAACCGTAGAGTTAACCTGAACGCTCCGTCTGTGAGGAATGATGACATAGGTAATACCAGCAGCTTCACAGCTTCTTAAGATAGATCCGAAGTTATGAACATCCGTCAAGTGGTCAAGGGCAACAATCATATCCCCAGCCCCAAGTTCATTGATGGCATCGTCCAGTTCGTAGTATGGGTAAGCCGAAACATAGGCAACAATCCCTTGATGGACCTCGCCCTGAGAGATTTGCATAATTTTTTGACGATCCACTTCTTGAACCATGATATTTTTTTCTTTTGCTGCGACGATGATTTCGTGAAGTGGTTTAGAGCGTTTGCCCCGTTCAATCATGATGCGGTTAATGGTACGATCTCCAAGAATCGCTTCCATGACTGGGTGAATGCCTAAAATATAGTCTTCATTAGGGTCGCGGGCCTCTAACTTCTCACCGTTCCAAGTCTTTTTGCCATGGCTGTATTTGCCACCTTTGTCACCGCGGTCTGAACGGTCTCCACGGGCTGCAGCAATATATTTCTTTTTCTCTTCTTGTCTCTCGCGATAAGCTTTAAAAGAATTATCTTCTGCTGCGCTTTTTGCCTCAACATCCTTGTTTGAATCGTCTTTATAATCTGTCATTCTCATACCTCATTTCATTAAGAAAATGTCCCCAATTGGAATCACCCAAAGAAGATATTTACGAGTTTTTGCCACGTACGGATGGAATAAGCCCCACCTCTTTTTGAGTCGCTTCACTTTCAAAGCAAGTCTTTAAGGCAAAGGCCAGAACTTCATTGAGCCTTTCCTGTTGATCAGAAATCGCCAAATAACCCACAAGGGCTTCAAAACCAGTGGCATAGCGGTAATCCGCCATAGTTGAATTTTTAGGCACCGTGGCCGATTTAAAATTCCGGCCCCGTTTGAGAACAGCTGCTTCCAACTCTGGGAGATCAGGCAATAGGGCATGGGCAATTGCCGCTTGCATAGCCGCATTCACGCATTTGACTTTGATTTTGTTTACTTTATGGCTACTGTAATCACCATATTTCAAGACAACATAGGTCCTGATATAAAGATCATACATGGCATCGCCTACATAGGCTAAATTCGATGCAGACAGTTGGCGCGCCTGCGCCTCTGTAAGGGGAGAAACCCCTAAACTCTTTAACATAGCTTGGTTTTCTCCTAGCTTTCTAGTTTCCAAGTAGTGCCCTGTGCCGTGTCGACGATGGCCACCCCTTTTTCTTTGAGGCCATCGCGCAGCTTGTCAGCCGTGGCCCAATCCTTTGACCCCTTGGCAAGCTGACGAGCTGCGAGGGTCTCTTCAATCCAGGCCACAAGAGACCCCGACACTTCTTGTACAACAGCCTCTTGCAAAAGGCCAAGAGACAACACACCATCCATCTCCTGTACCAAAAGCGCCTTTTCAGATGGCTCTAGGCTGGATTTTAAAACATCGTATAGAACCGTCACTGCATTGGCCGTGTTTAAGTCGTCTGCCAAATACCCTTTAAACGCCTCTAAAAACCCAGCAGCCTCACTTGACAAAGCTTTAGTATTTCTACTTCCATTTGCTTTTTCATTTGCATTTGCATTTGCATTTGCATTTGCATTTGCATTTGCATTTGCATTTGC
>CAZFST010000007.1:116149-139409 GCA_964522015.1 uncultured Fusibacter sp.
TTTGCATTTGCATTTGCATTTGCATTTGCATTTGCATTTGCATTTGCATTTGCATCTACATTTGCATTTGCTTTTTCATTTGCACCCGCCACTAGATATGGCACCAATTCTTGTGTCCGGCGTTTCAACTTTTGATAAGCCGTTTGTGCCATTTCCAGATTTTCAAAACTAAACATCAACTGCTTTCGGTAGTGTGAATTCAAAACATAGTAACGATATGCTAAAGGATCAAAACCCTTTTTCTCAAGGAGGGCCACCGTTAAAAACTCTCCAGATGACTTGCTCATTTTGCCGGCAGTATCAATTAAAAACTCAGCATGCCACCAGTACTTTGTCCATTGATTCCCTGTGAAACTCTCTGTTTGTGCGATTTCATTGGTATGGTGCACCAAAATATGATCCACACCACCGCAGTGGATATCCAGTTTTGGCCCGAGATTTTTAAGGGCGATCACAGAACATTCGATGTGCCAACCAGGATAACCAACACCCCACGGAGAATCCCATTTCATGGCTTGATTGTCAAATTTGGATTTAGTAAACCAAAGCACAAAGTCTTGAGGATTAACCTTGTGAAGGTCTTCTTCTACGTCATCCCTGTGAGCAACTCGCAGTTCTTCAAGGTTCATTCTTGACAGGCCAGTGTAGTTATCAAACTTCTCGATGTTAAAGTACACATTGCCATTTGCAAAATAGGTATACCCTTTCGCCTCAAGCTCTTGGATAAACTCAATGTACTCTTTGATGTAGTCAGTGGCCTTTGCAACCGTTTCCGGTCGCTTGATCATCAACTTTTCGCAGTCCTTAAAGAAGGCATCTGTATAGTATTCAGCTACTTGCCATACCGTTTTATTTTCACGGAGGGCACCTTTAAGCATTTTGTCTTCGCCGTCATCAGCATCTGATTCCAAATGGCCAACATCTGTGATATTCATTACCCTCGCGACATCATACCCTAGGTAATTTAAGGATTTTTCCAAAATATCCTCGTGGATATACGTTCTTAGATTGCCGATATGGGCATAGTTATAAACCGTGGGTCCACAGGTGTACATACTGACCTTACCCGGTTGGTAGGGCTCAAAGGTTTCTACACTTCTGGAAAGTGAATTGTACAGCTTCATTGCTAAACCTCCTATTTGTAAAAAGCCTCGCCAAAACCTTAGGCGAGGCTGTTGTCAGCAATTACAAATTCGACAATGTGTCCTCTAGACGCGACAAAATCCGTTCTTTACCTAGAATCACCAATAAATCATTCATATCCACACCATGCTCTTGTCCAGAAATGGCCACACGAACTGTCATAAATAGATGTTTGCCTTTGTAGCCTGTTTCAGCCTGAACTACTTTAAATGGCCCTTTGCAGTTTTCAAGTGTCACATCATCTAAAAGCGCCACTTGATCGCAGAATGCTTTTAAGACAATAGGAACGTGTTCCTCTTGTAAAAGGGCTTTAACGGCATCAGCCTCTGGGGTAACAGTGTCTGCTAAGAACACAGTGGCCATGGTACCAAAGTCAGCCAGGGTCTCAACCCGCTCTCTGAGCGCCTTGACCACAAGAGTCAACCACTCAGTTTTGGCGTCAACATCAGCCTCTTGAACAATGCCGGCAGATACTAAAAATGGCGTAGCCAATGTTACCAGTGCATCTAGATCGTAGTGACGAATATATTGACCGTTCATCCACTTGAGCTTTTGCTTATCAAACACTGCACCGGATTTTGACAGGCGATCCAGGGTGAATTTTTCTACTATTTCAGAAAGAGTCATGATTTCTGAGCCATCTTCTGGGCTCCAGCCAAGGAGGGCTACAAAGTTAATGAGCGCTTCTTTTAGGTAACCATTTCTGAGGAAATCTTCAACTGCAGCATCGTCGTGGCGCTTGGAGAGTTTTTTCTTTTCTTCGTTTAAAATCAATGGCAGATGAATATACTCTGGTTGTGGCCAGCCAAATGCCTCATAGAGGTAAACGTGCTTAGGGGTTGAAGAAACCCACTCTTCACCCCGAATAATATGGGTGATTTCCATTAAATAGTCGTCCACCACCACGGCAAAGTGGTAGGTTGGGAAGCCATCTTGTTTAATGAGTACTTGATCGTCTAGGTCCACTGTATTGAAGGTCACATCCCCACGGACGTGGTCTTTAAAGGTTAAGTCCCGATTTGGGGGTAATTTTAGTCTAATCACGTAGGATTCGCCGTTATCGATGCGCTTTTGGGCTTCTTCGTGGTCGATATCCCGACAGAGGCCATCGTATTTTGGGGTATGGCCATTTCTCTTTTGCTCTTCTCTAACCTGTTCAAGACGTTCTCTTGAACAGAAACAATAATAAGCATGGCCGCTGGCCAATAGTTTTTTTATGTACTCTTGATAGATGTCCAGTCGCTCTGATTGAATATAAGGACCATATTCTCCGATTTGATAGAGCTCGCCCTGAGGGTTAAAAAAAGGACCTTCATCGTGGGTAATGCCAAGCTCAGTCATGACTGAGACCAAGTTATCAATGGCATCTGTCACTAAACGGGTTTGGTCTGTATCTTCAACCCGGATGATATAAGAACCTTGCATTTTTTTTGCAAGTAAATAATCGTATAAAGCCGTTCGCAAACTGCCGATGTGAACGTACCCTGTTGGGCTTGGTGCAAATCGCACTCTCACTGACATAAAATCCTCCTAAGAACATGGTGCCTGTGGACTTGCCACAAGGTCAACTGCTATTATAACCGAATTCGTACTCCTGTTCAAGTTTTTAGTCCGCTACTAAAAAGTCAGTTTTTAGTATTCCACTTTAAAGTCATCAAATGCAAACAGTGGTACTTCTTCACTGCTCATGCAATCCACTTTAGAATAGCCATTACCCACTTCAATTGCTTTTAAAAAAACTTCTAATTGCTCACCTCGCCCTGTGACCGCTAAGGTTACAGAACCGTCTAATTCGTTTTTGACCCATCCGAAAAGCCCATGAATTTGAGCCGTTTTTTTTACGAAATATCGAAAACCAACACCTTGAACACAGCCATAGATATTCACGATTAGTGTTTTCATCTACTCTCCATTGCCCCTACTAATGGCTTAATCCGTTTTTTTAGCAAGCCCCATCACTTCACCCATTTTGGACATCACATGGTTGTAACCATCAGGTCCATGGGGCAAAGTGCAAGCCATACAGTTTTTAATTCCCGACTCTGTATAACTGAAGTTGCCACCGCACTTCTCTTTTAGGGCATATAAAGGGCAGTAACAAAAGAGACAATTAAACTCTATTTCTTGCAAGTCATTGTGACAAGGAAAATATTCACAACTTTTATGCTGATTAAACTTATAATTTTCACTCATAATGCCTCCAAAATAGCGTGGTCTTTGAACCTCACTAAATTATATCATAAACACTTTACTTTTTAGTGTCTAATCTAGTTGGCCTGCCCCATAAATAGCCTTGAATCCGATCACAGCCATGGGCCTTTAGCACATCCAACTGTTCTTGGGTTTCTACACCCTCTGCCACCACATTGATATCCAGTTGATGGACAAGGGAAATCAGGGATCCCACAATGGCATTGACCCGGGTATCATGACCGATTTTACCAATAAATGATTTATCAATTTTCAGTGTATCAATGGGCAGTAGTTGCAAATAATTAAATGATGAGTACCCAGTTCCAAAATCATCAAGGGCGATGCGAATCCCCATAGCCCTTAAAGTATTCAAAACGCCAATGGCTTCATCCATCGAATCAATTAATACGGATTCTGTCACCTCTAATACCAGATTACTTGGAGAAAAGCCGGTCTCTTTTAACACAGCACTGACCATGGTTAAAAAAGAAGGTTCTTTCAACTGCACCGTTGAGAGATTCACTGACAATATTGCTGATGGGGCATCAGGCAGCACAAGATTCTTAAATAAAGTGCAGGCTGTTTTAAGAATCCACTCTCCGAGGGACACCATATAGCCAATTTTTTCGGTGACTGAAATCAGGTGTAAGGCATCCACATCACCAAATTCTGGAGAATGCCATCTAACCAAGGCTTCATAGCCAATTTTCTCTTTGTTTGCTACAGTAAATTGGGGCTGGAAAACCAAGTATATCTCATCTTTTTCAATGGCGCTGGTCAGACAGGTCTCAAAGGCTAGTTTTTTAATCACTTGATCTTTTATTTCTTCATTGAAAAAACAAATGTTATTGGAGCCCAGTATTTTAGATTGATTCAGGGCGGCATTTGCAAATCGAACCATGTCATTTGCACTTGAACCATTGGTAGGAAATATGGCTATCCCATAATTAGCACTTAAATGAACGGTTGTTGCCCCTATCATAAAGGATTCATTGGACAGGCGCCTAATCATCTCAACGTATTCAAAAATTGCTTCATCCTTTAAGTGCCTTTGAATGATAAGAGCAAATCCATCACCAGCATAACGGCCTAAGAAATCCTCAGGATGCACCCATGATTTGAGCCGGTCCACAAAATTCACAAGCAACAGATCCCCAGTATGGTGACCATAAGCATCGTTGATTCGTTTAAAGTTATTGATATCGATAAAGACTAGGGCAAATCTAGTGGCGCTTTGATGAGATAAGTTGGCCATGAGTTCTAGTCGATTAATGATCATTTTGCGGTTTGGCAATTCAGTTAATAAATCAAAATAGGCTAGGTATTCTAATTTTTTTTCATGCTCTTTAATGCTTTCCATAAAGTAGACTATTACCAAAACAGTCACAATGGTTCCCACAGGAATGATAACCCCAGGAACAGAAACCATGTTTTTGCTAACAAACACAATAGCTGTCACCATCAATGCCACTACAGCATTTAAGGCCAGGGCAATTTTATGTCCGTAAGGGTCAAACTTCACCGCCAGTAGAATGGAAAGGATCACTTGCACCTGAGCAAGCACACCATTTAAGCCCGCAACCCCATGGGTTTTACTCTGGATAATGATTGTGATCACAAAAATCAAAGTAACCCCCAATAAATAGAGTCTTTGTTTCTGTTCAAGCTCCTTAACAAATTGTAAAAAGGACTGATGTTGCTGCTGTGTGTTTATTTCTCGGCTTTTGAACATGACCCTAACCCTCTCCATCGATAACCCTCTTAGGCTGCTATTAAATTGCAATCAATTGGTTGATACCCCAATCAAAAAAAAGAAAACGACAAATAACCTTTTAAAAGGCACTTGTCGTCGTTTTTTATCAACATTTTATATTGAGCCACTTCCCCTGCACGTTACTTTATAAATGATAATGGCCTTAGCTGCAGCAGCACTTTTGAGGTTCTTCAACGGCTGTCTTGCCATTGGCAATCAAGGTCTCACATAGTAAACGGCCCAGTCTTTCTATGCCCTCTTCAATTTTCTCTGGGCACATATTGGAGAAATTCAACCGCATGGTGTTCATAATAGCCGCATTTGGGAAGAAAGAATCCCCAGGAACATAGGCTACCTTTTGGGCTACAGCCTCATGCATCAAGGCTTTCGTGTCAATAGACTGCGGCAGGGATACCCAGATAAAGAGCCCACCCTGAGGTACTTCAAATACCGCTTCCTTTGGGAAATACTTGGTCATGGCAGCAATCATCACATCCCGACGCTCTCTATAAAGGGCAATGAGATTATTAATATGCCCATCAAAATCATACTTTTCAATAAAGAGGGATAATTCTCTTTGGCTCATGGAGTTGGTTTGAAGGTCTGCCCCTTGCTTGACCATCACGTATTTTGAAATCAAAGGTTCGTTGGCAGCTACCCAACCGATGCGAAGACCTGGACAAAAGGTTTTAGAGAATGTGCCAAGGTAAACCACCCGCCCCTCTGTATCCAGTGATTTAATAGAAGGCATGGCCTCCCCGTCATAGCGGAGCTCCCCATAAGGATTATCTTCAAGGACGATGACATTGTACTGATTTGCGATTTTAATCAAACCTTGACGGCGCTCTAAACTCCAGGTTCTTCCCGATGGATTTTGAAAATCCGGAATGACATAAATCATTTTCACATTTTTTTCTGTGCCTAAAACTCTTTCAAGATCAGATAGCACCATGCCCTGGTGATCGGTCTCAATCTCTCTAAATTGACATTCGTAAGCCCTAAAAGCATTAATCGCCCCTAAATAGGAAGGACTTTCGCATAAGACAATGTCATCTTTATCAAGGAAAATCTTACCCGAAAAATCCAAGCCCTGTTGTGAACCAGCTGTTACAAGAACTTCATCACGACATAGATCAATGCCGCTCTTTTTCATACGGGCAATAATTTGATCTCTTAAAGGATCATAGCCTTCAGTTGGATTATACTGCAGCGCTTGGACCCCCATGGTCTCAAGTACCTCTTGGGAAATCGTTTGCATTGCCTTTATAGGAAAAAGGTCTGGAGCCGGCAAACCGCCTGCAAAAGAAATGATATCAGGCTGCTGTGTGAGTTTCAAAATCTCACGAATTTCAGATGCTTTGATATTTTGTGCTCTACTTGAGAATAAACCTTCTATTGGCATACGATTCATCTTAGACCTCCGGTAACTGATATATCATTGATATACAAATATATTATCAGTTTATCAGAAAACCTACTTTTCAACAAGGGTGATTTGAGACAGGGGGACGTGCACCGTGCCTCACCACCCAAGGATTTTGACGTAAAAAAAGAACCCTTCTAATGAAGAGTTCTTCCAACATCAATTTTGAAATCTTTTAGCAGGCAAATCAGATAAAAACACTTTGATACTATAAATCAATTCGTCTGGGATGCTTTCAAAGGCAAGACCCGAACGGTAGCGCTCTTCATGTTTTTTAGTCCACAGAACTTTTGCGGTGACATTGTAGAGTTTAGTATCAAAGTAGATATCAAAATTCACCACAGCATCAACTGGAAGGGGTTGTATGGTTTGAACGCCCATCCCTTGAAAATTCAAATCCAACATTTCAAAAGACACAAATTTTTCGATGCGAACATCGTTACTCACAACAGTATAATGCGTTTGATATTGATCAATCTGTGGCAACCGAGGCGTTCTTCTTAAATTTTGCTCGTTTTTCATATCGACCCCTCCTTTTAAGAGTTTAATTTATTTAGCCTTTGTATTCTGAATTAGCTTTTAGGTAACCAGGTTTCAGAATTAGCTTAAATTATCGTTAGTATTGCACTTTGCCAATTAATTAGCCGCAAGAACCTGCGCAAGAGGAGCAACCGCCCTCTGTGGCCTTTTGCTCCAGGGGCATCACTAAAAATCCGCCATCTTGAAATTCCACTCTAAAGTCACCAAATTCTTCGTGAACACCACTGTCCATAACAAATTGCAAACCCTCTTGTTCGTAAATCACATCATTTTCTTTTGATGGATCGATTACCAAACCAAATTTAGGACCTGAGCAAGCATAGCCAGCTACAAAAATCCGAACGCTTTTAGGACGGTTTTCTTTTTTTTCTATGACTTCTACCAATTGTTGAATGCTGTCACTATTAGTTGTAATTTGCATACTGTCACCTCTTTATTGTCTCATTGAGAGTATCGTCAAAAATCCACTTTTTATAAATGGTCTTACCCTTACTATACGCTTTTTTTTGTGAGAATCAATATCATTTCGAAAAATTAATGATTTTGACTTATATTAATTCGGAATCCTCATAGCCAAGATTTACATATATTCAGATGCTCTGCGAATCTCATAACCCTTATCAAGGGCAATACTAATGGCTTCAAGGATGGTGGGGAAATGACATTTGATTTGTTCTGGTGTCACCCTAATGATGCTGATCCGGACCAGATTGTTTTGTTGGTAGTAAGGGTGGAATCCATACCTTGTATCGCTGACCACAATGTTTTGAGATTCCAGTTGTCTTAGGAGTTGATCGTAGTGAATGGCATGTTCAAGGGTCAAACTCCCTAGAATAGAACCTTCTAAAAACATCCCTTGAATCCTTGCATCTCCATGCTTAATCAGTAGTGCTTTGACAATTTGAATTCGTTCGACATACGCTTTTTTTGCCCGAATCAAATGCTCTTTAAACATTCCAGAACTCAAGTAAATTTCAAGGGCTCCCTGACTAAGGGTATTGGTACTGATATCACTCCATTGTTTATAAGCCTTAAAGGCTTCACTGATTCTTTTAGGCAGTACTAGAGCTCCTAACCGGAGGCCAGGCATAAACACCTTTGAATAGGTTTTAACGTAGATCACTCTACCCTCTGTATCAAAATGTTTGATTGGTGGGGTTTTAACGCAGTTATCAAGATCTACAAGGTAGTCATCTTCAATCAGATAAATGTTATACTGACAAGCCAACTCGTAAAGCTTTTTTCGGGTTTGGACATCCAAAGAATGACCTGTGGGGTTGTGGAACCTTGGCATTACATAAAAACACTTAATGTCCTTTGTCCGAAACAAATTTTCAATCTTCACAAGATCAAGTCCATCACGATTCCGTTCAATAAACAGGACTTCTTGCCGATTATTCTCTGCCGCCCTTAGGGCACCTGGGTATGTTGGCTGCTCCAGCAAAATGACTTTACCCCCATTAGGATAGGTCATCTTAAACAAAATATCGATGGACTGCTGAGAGCCAGACGTAATGGCAATTTCTTCCGAGGTGGCAAATACCTGGTTATCCATAAGCTGTTTTGCCACTGCTTCCCTTAGCTCTGTGAGTCCTAAAGGATCAGCATATTGAAAGACTTGCTCTTCGTAGGTATTAAGCGCCACATTGACACATTGCTTGAAGTCTTTAAAGGGTAAGAGAACACCGGTTGGATTAGGGGAGCGAAAATCTATCTGTGTGGCAGTCACGGCCTTTGCCGGTTTATCAATGATAAAATACCCTTTTCTGGGCTGATTATACACCACACTATCATCAATAAGCCCTTCGTAGGCCTTTAACACCGTGGAAGGGCTTGCATCATAAACCTTTGCACCCTCCCTAACAGATAGTAACCGATCGCCCTTTTTCAGTTCACCAACTGCCAGTGCGTCTATAATATTTTTTTGAATTTGCCTAAACTTCTCCATGGAACAGCCCCCCTGGCTTTTTTCAGTGACTTTTTACGGCTTCGTCCCGCACCTGTACTATAACAGATGCCGATATTTCGTAACTGTATTATAACATAGTTCGATACAATAAGGGTAGTGATTACTGAATGTACTGGGAGGCTTAAAAGATGACTCATAAAATGGATGCTCAGATTACGCTAGTTAAAACAGATACATGTCATATGGTAGCTGATTCTCCCCAGTGGCAACTGGGCGAAACCAACAACACAGATGACCCCTATCAACCACGGCACACCTTCGGATTTACAGCATTTCATAAAGAAGAGGCAGTTGGCTATCTTTCATTTTCAACAGACTTTACACTTTTTGGCCAAATCACCCTACTAAAAACTCACCCAGCTTACGACGGGCAAGCATTAGAAATCCTATTACTTGAGGCCCTTTATTCAGAGGCCCAAAAACACAACCTATGGCGGATTAAAGGTTTTGGTAGTTACAGCGAATGGACTAACCCTCGCTTCAATCGAGATTTAGCAATGGCCCTATAAACAAAAGCGGCACCGTGGAATGTTTTCTCCACAGTGCCGCTCTTTTTTATTCATTTTAGATTTGATCTTTTTTGCCTTAATCCCTACCTACTCATACCGGAGGGCATCAATTGGATTGAGCTTCGCCGCTTTACTAGCTGGGAAAATTCCAAATACCACACCAACACCTGCTGAAAACAGCCACGCCAGAAGAATAGCCTGAGGACTAGCCGAAGCATCCGGTAAAAACGGCACAAGTGCTGATATTAGCATGGCTAAACCAACCCCTATCACAGTGCCGATTATCCCACCAAGGCTTGAAATTATCACAGCTTCAATCAAAAACTGATTCATAATTTCTCGGTACTTTGCCCCAAGGGCCTTTCTAATCCCAATCTCTCGTGTACGTTCCGTAACAGACACGAGCATAATGTTCATAACCCCAATACCACCCACTAGGAGCGATACCGCAGCAATGGCACTAACCACCGCCGTTACCCCAGTCATGACACCGGTTAGGGTACTCATTTGATCTTCCATATTTTCTGCTCTATATTTATTTTGTCCAATGTTATCGTGACGTCTTTCTAATAATTTGACGACTTTTTTAAGTGTTTCGTTGGGATTGTAGTCAAGGTTTGCAGCACCTTGAACATACCAAACGGTGTCGCCATAGCCGTAAGCTTTTTCGGCGGTTGACAGAGGGATATAGAGGGTATGACTGCTACCACCCATGCCACCTAAAATAGAAGACTCTAATTTAAAGACCCCTACCACTGTAAACGAAACGTTTTGATTGTAGATACTCACCAATAATTGGGATCCCAATACATCTGTTGTACCAAAGACTTGCTTAGCTAAATCTTCGTCAATCACCACCGTTTGACGGGTGCCATAAACATCCTCTTCAGAAATAAATCGGCCCTTTGTGATTTTCACATTTGTAATACTTTGAAAATCAGCAGTGGCCCCTTCTACACCGACAGAAGTGGTCTTGTTTTTGCCACCGGCTAAATAAACTTTACCCGATTCGCTGACCATTGATTGGATAGTTTTTATTTCCTTTTCAAAGACCCGAGAGATGACTTCAATATCCTCTTTGGTAATTTGATCCCGCTCTGCTGGCGTACCTTCAGAAAAATCCAGGCCGACAAAAATCCGTCCCACACCAATCTTTTCAAACTCATCGCTCATGGCTCTTTCCATACCATTTCCCAGAGCAACAATGGTGATGACAGAAGCAATCCCGATGATAATGCCTAACATGGTAAGAAGGGACCGCATTTTATTCACCCAAATGGCATCCAGTGCTATTCGGATACTTTCTAGAATATTCATAGCGTCCTCCTTAAAGTAGTGGGTGGATCGTATGATGCTCGCGATCTACCACATAGTCTTCAACAATTTCGCCATCTTTAAAGACAATCACACGCTTGGCACGGAGTGCAATATCGTGTTCGTGGGTTACCAAAATAATGGTTGCCCCTTCGTTATTCAAATCGTCAAATAGGTTCATGATATCCACCGAGGATTTTGAATCCAAGTTACCGGTTGGTTCGTCGGCCAAGATGATAGCAGGACGATTCACCAAAGCCCTGGCAATGGCAACACGCTGCTTTTGACCACCAGATAATTCGTTGGGTTTATGGTGCATACGATCTTCAAGACCCACTTTTGTTAGGGCCTCAATGGCGCGGCTAGTTCTTTCATGGCGTTTTGTGCGGCCATAGACCATTGGCAACTCAACATTTTTCAGAGCTGAGGTACGAGCTAGTAAATTAAAGGATTGGAAGACGAATCCTATTTTTTGATTCCGCACATCTGATAGTTCCTTTTGTGACCTTTCATTGATCTCAATACCATCCAAAAAATACTGACCATCGGTGGATTCATCTAGGCAACCAATGATATTCATCAAAGTTGATTTTCCCGAACCCGAAGGCCCCATAATGGCCACAAATTCGCCTTTTTCTATGGTGATATCAATCCCTTTTAGGGCCGCCACTTGAATGGCCCCAGTGTCATAAATTTTCGTCAGACCCTTGATGGCTATCATTCCCCATCCACTCCTGTCAAAACAACCGCTAACCCATTGACATGGTTCTCATTTGGATTGAGAACTAGCACATCCCCAACTTTTAGATTGTCACTGGTGACTTGAAGGGCCAAGTCGCTTTCAATCCCTGTTGTGATTTTACGTTCTTCTAGCTTTTGATTGATTACAACATAAACAAATCGCTGTTTGTCTTTATCAATTCTCACAGCTTCATAAGGTACGACCATGGCTTTATCTTGGGAAGCGATGACAATTTCAATTTTTGCAGCATAATTCGGTTTAAAGTCACCAGAACTATTATCAAGATCAATCACCACAGGTACAACAGTTTCTTGTCCTTGGCCTGAAACGCTTTTTTGGGCAACTGCAGAAATTTTGCTGATTTTACCTTGATAAACCTTGTCCCCAAGGCCATCGGCTGTGACTTTTACATCTTGTCCAATTTTGACTTTAGAAATATCAAATTGATTGATATTGGTTGTGATTTCAAGATTTTTAGTGTCTTGCAATGTGACCACTGGCATATTTTGCTGAGCTACATCAAGGACTTTCACAGCAATTTTTGTTACAGTGCCATCTGCTGGGGACAAAAGATTAGCATCTTTTATGGTCTCTAATAGTCGCTCTTTTTTTAAGACCAATGCATTGATGCGCATGTTCTGAATATTTCGCTCGCTGGTGGTTTTTTCTGCGGTTTTGGTGTTTTTATTGTTCAGTACAGCTTGCTCTGCATTTTGCATAGCTGTTTTTGCCTGAATCACTTGTGATTCGCTATAAGAACCGGCTTGAAATAGGGATTGCGCATTGGCATAATCTTTTTTTGCTTGTTCAAATTGGGCCGTCAAAAGAGTTCGCGTTGAATTCTCAACTTCAGAAGAGGGCATTGTCAACTGGGCTAAAGACGCCTTAGAAATTGCCATTTCCACTTCTAAATCTTGCAATTGGTTTTGTAATTCTTCCACATCAAGGCTTAAAAGAGGATCACCTTTTTTAACCATGTCACCCTCTTTGACAAAAATCGTCTGTACCCGACCACTGACTTTTGGAACGATATCAATGATTTGCTTAGATTGAACATCACCCCTTGTGAATATCTTGTATGCGATGGCATCTTCTTTCACTTTTGTACCCGTTACCATGGTTATATTCTTAGCACCTGCGCCAAGGATACTACTTGCAGCAACAGCACCTATTGCGATGATTAGCACGATAATAAACCAAAATCTTTTCTTTTTATAAAACTTTCTGCTTGGGTTCTTTGACATTTTTCCACCTCTATCATGTAGTTAATACATACACTGTATCAGTACGGTGATACAAGGTCAATCCCTCTTGGTAGTCTTAATCTGATTCTAATTTAACGACTGTAAACTGCCCCCTTAAAAGGTGGCCCCAGTATGGGCCGGACCAGCATTTTCTTGAAAACGGCCCAGCGCTCCCGTTGCTTTAAGATAGTTTTGTGGTTCTTGCTTGAAGCCATCGGCACCAACAGGGACTTCAGCTACATCATCAAAATTCCCAGCATCATCACTGGTCATTGGGGTATAGTTCAATTGGCATAGGTCTAGATCAATGACAATACGGTCACCGGTTTTGACTTGACCAATTGGCCCACCTGCATAAGCCTCTGGTGAAACATGACCAACGGCCAACCCGTTGGTGCCACCAGAAAACCGGCCATCTGTGATGAGGGCCACCTTACCATCTAAATAACTCCCTTTGATGGCCGCTGTCATGGTCAGCATTTCCCGCATCCCCGGCCCGCCCTTGGGTCCTTCGCCGCAAATCACAATCACGTCCCCAAAGGCAATTTGGTTGGCTTCAAAAGCTGCGTAGGCGGCCTCTTCCCCCTGGTAAACCCTTGCTGGCCCCTTAAAAACCCTAAGAGACGGAGAAATGGCAGCCACTTTGACAACCGCCCCATCTGGGGCCAAATTACCATATAAAACCCGTATGCCCCCAGTTTGACTATGGGCTGTGGCAGCCCCTCTGATAATGTCGGCGGTTTGATCTGGTAATGCATTTAGATATTCGGAGAGCACCCCGCTTACCGACATAACCCCCACATCAAGGCACCCAGCTAAATGGAGTTGTTTCAACACTTGACCAACCCCACCCTCCCGGTGAAAATCCTCAATGGCAACACTGGATGCTGGTGAAAGTTTGCTCAGTTGAGGGGTGACCCTGGATACGGCATCTATGTCTTTAAGGGATAAGGGTAATTCCCCTTCTTTAGCGATGGCCATCATGTGAAGCACCGTGTTGGTTGAGCAGCCCAGAGCCATATCAACGGCTAAGGCATTTTTTAGGGCGGGTAAGGTCACAATATCCCGAGGTTTAAGGTCCTTTTCAAAGAGTTCGATTATTTTGCGGCCGGTTTCTGTGGCGATGCGCTCCCTATCCGCATAAACGGCAGGAGCTGTGCCACACCCTGGCAAGGAAAGGCCCATGGCTTCCACTAGGCAGTTCATGGAGTTAGCTGTAAACATCCCCGCGCAAGAACCCACCGTGGGACAAGCCACCCGGGCCAAGGACTCCAGCTCATCTGTGTCCATTAGGCCGCTTTGTACTTTTCCCACAGCCTCAAAAACAGTTGTCAAATCCACCGGTTGGTTTTTCCACTTACCTTGAAGCATGGGGCCACCGCTGACAAAAATACCAGGTAAGTTTAAGCGCATGGCCGCCATCAGCATCCCAGGCACAGATTTATCGCAACTTGGCATGTAGACCATGGCATCAAAGGCATGGGCCCTGGCCACATGTTCAATGCTATCTGCCAGTAAATTCCTGGTTGGCAGGGAATGACACATGCCCAAATGGCCCATTGCTAGACCATCACAAACTGAAAGACCCCCAAACTCAAAGGGAATGCCACCGGCTTGGTAGATCCCTTTTTTCACGTACTCAACCAAATGCCTTAGGTGCTTGTGGCCTGGAATCATATCGTTGATGGGATTGACAATGCCGATAAAGGGCTTACCTAGATCTGATTCGGTTAAGCCCAGTGCATAAAGCAGTGCCCGGTGGGGGGCACGGCTTGTGCCCTTTTTCAATACATCACTGGGATGGCTCTTCTTTAGGTTCGTCTCTTTTGACAGGTTGGTATCTTTTTGCTCCTTTGTCCCCTGCTCCTTATTTGTTCCCATCTGGTGCCTCCTTATTGTTGAAAACCTACATAAAAGCCTCTCTCGTGACCCCTATAAAAATAACCGCCCCTAAGCATGGCTTAAGAGCGGTTGGTTGCCCATTAAATGCCTTACAAATCGTAAATTGTATCTATTATAACCATTGGCCAAAGTGCCGTCAACAGGACCAGTTGAGGATTATAAAAGTTGCAAAAACGACTTTGTAAAACTAAGTAATGAGAAGTTTCACTTCATTTATAAAGGGTCAAGTAGATTAAACTACAACGTTTAATCCTTACGATTAAACTACTGAAGGTTCGATGATGAGCTCCCCACGGCTAAACCGCTCAAGGCCCAGTGGGCGAACGTCTAGGGTGAGGGCCTCCCCAAGTATCATCTCAGAAAGCAAAATACCCGTCGCCGGAGCAAACATAAACCCATGACCACTGAATCCAAGGGCCATAAAATACCCTTTAAGTTGGGGTGTGCCACCGAGAATTGGTTGTTTATCTGGTGTCATATGGTATTGACCTGCCCAAGCACGGACAATACGCACTTTAGCCAGGGGTGGCAAGAGTTCTGTAACGGTTTTGGCCATTTCGTCAAGGAACTGCCAAGTGGAACGGTTGTTGAGGTCCCTTGGTTCATTTGCATCACTGCGACCCATTAAAATGGACCCATGGGGCACTTGTTGGGTGTAGATATTTTTAGAAAAGGACATGACCATTGGTTTTAACATTTGATTAACAGGGGTTGTCACTAGAATCTGATGACGCTCAGAGTAAGTTGGTACTTCAACCCCAGCCATTTCTGAAACAATCCTTGCATAAGGACCAGCTGCATTGACCACCGTGTCCGTTTCAATGTAGCCTTTGGTGGTTTTAACCCCAATAATGCGGTCTGAAATGGTATCGATGGCTGTGACTTCAGTGTAGGTATGATAATTAACACCAAGTCGCTTTGAGGCTTGTACGTAGGCATCCAGTGTTGTAAATGGGTTTAAATGGCCATCTTTTTGATGGAAGGTTGCACCAGTTAAACCATCTGTATTGAGGAATGGCACCACTTCTTTTGCTTCTTCAAGATTTAACACATGGCTATCAATCCCAAGGCTATTTTGCAGGGCCACATTCCGTCTAAACTGACCAAGCTCCCCTTCAGTGGAGGCCAGCATCAAATACCCACCCTGCTTAAATTCTAAATCCCCATGATACTGAAGTTCTTCTTTGGCATTCTCAAAGTACTCACAGGATAATTTACCAAGAAGGCAGTTCATTTCAGTGCCCCACTGCTGCCGAATACCAGCACCACAGCGGCCTGTAGAACCAGAGCCCTGGAACCCTTTTTCTAAAACAACAATATCCTTAACCCCTTTTTTGGCAAGGTTATTGGCAATGGAAGCACCGGATATACCGCCGCCAATAATCACAACAGAAGCTTTATTCACCATGCTCATCACTGGCCCCCTTTGCTAAATCACCTAGTAAAATCCCCACTGTTGGCGGACGATAAGTTGTTGGCAACATCTCGCTAACCGGTTGACCCGTAGCCAGGGAAAGTTCTCTCATCACGATACTCAGGCACGTCTTACCTTGGCAACGGCCCATGGAAATTCTAAGGAGTCGTTTAAGTTCTTCTAAATCCGTATAGCCCATTGCGATATAAGAGCGAATTTCTTCAAGAGAAATATCCTCGCATCGGCAAACTACTGAACGATTTTCTTCACACATTGACTCACCCCTAAACTAATCTTTTGAAATGGCGCACTTGCTTGATGTACGCTTTTGGAAACGCCAAAGAAATCATGGGCGTTTTATCGAAGGACGGTGGATTCAGTACTTTGACAATGGTTGCATCACATACAGGTTGCCCTGCTCGGTCCAGTGCCGTCACCTTTTCACCTTCAAGGGGCAAAGGCAAAAGTTCGTAGGGGATCTTGATTAAAGCTTCCGTTTCAGAATAAGTGAAATCCAAAATGCTGATGGCTAGTCCTGGGCATTTAGCCAGACACAAACCACAACCTGAGCACTTTTCTTCAAGTAATTTAGGCATATCGTTGATATCTGCAAAAGGTTCTATGGCACCCACTTTACAAGCAGTAAAACAAGGGTTACATGGTATGTTTTGATAACACTCAAATATGGCAATAGGGCCTTTCTCTAACCGGGCCATGTCGGGAAATACTTGCTCTAAGTCTGCTTCCGTGGGAACACCTGTTTTAGCCAACATGAGACACCTCCCCGAGTTTTGCTTGCGCTAAGCCTTCGCGAATCTTATCACCCACTGGACCTGAACGGAGATCGTGGAGCTGCTGTTGATAGTCAGCAATCAGCAAGGCCATTTCATCGTTTTCAACCCCGAGTCTTGCATTGGCATAAAATCCTGTTAAATACCCTTCTACCATTGCAGAACTTGCTTCTTCAATACCGCTGACATCCCCAGCTACGAAAAGTCCTGGAATGCTGGTTTCGTGATGTTCAGTGGTCTTTGGCACATGGCCCCCGAGAGAGCCGATATAGGCCATCTCACAACCTCGTTGCCACAAGAGCTCCGAAAGTGGTGATAGACCAACAGAGACACAGAGGATATCGCACTCTAGTTCAATCTCAGTCCCTGGAATTGGCTGCCACTTTTCATCTAACTGCCAAATGATTGCACCAGTCAGTGCCGTTTTACCGATGGCTTCTTTGATTGTATATTTTGTGTAGATTGGGACGCCCATACGTCGAACCTTGGAAGCATGAACGATGTAACCGCCAATACTTGGTGAAGCATCAAGGATGGCCTTGACATCCACGCCTGCCTGAAGCAGCTGATAGCTCACAATTAAGCCAATATTACCAGCTCCAACCATGACCACCGACTGACCTGGTTTGATGCCATGCATATTCATTAGGGTTTGAACAGCGCCAGCCCCATAAATACCTGGTATGGCGTTATTGGGGAAGGCCAATGATTTTTCAAATGCGCCTGTTGCAACGATGATGGTTTTAGGTGAAATTTTAAGGTAGCCATCACGATTAACAGCGGTAACAACCCCATCATCATAAAGTGCTGTAACGGTGGTGCGGTCTAAAATCGTCACATTATCTAGGTTTTTAATGGTTTCAATCAGTTGTTTTGCAATATCAAAGCCCCTTACGGAAGCCTGTTGTTTTTCAGAACCAAAGAACATATGGGTTTGTTTAATCAATTGACCACCTAAATGGGCATCTCTTTCAATCAGCATTACGGATTTGCCGTAGCGGGCCGCAGAAACTGCTGCTGCCAGCCCTGCTGGGCCACCACCGATAATCAGTATATCTGTATGGATCATACGATGTCCCCCTTCCCATTTTGAACTTTCACTGCATCACCAGGCATGAGTTCTTCAACACATACCCTGACATTTGGAACCCCATTCACTTCCATCAAGCAAGAGGAGCAGTTGCCAATGGCGCAGTACAAACCTCTTGGTTCATGGCTTCTGGCGCTATGAGAAAGGATCTTAACATCATTTGCGTGTAGTGCGGCTGCTATGGTTTCGCCTTTGTAACCCTGCATGACGACACCTTCAAATGTGAATTCAAAAGCCTCTTCACGATTAAAATCTAGAATTGGATGACTTGTTATACGCATAGAATCCCCCTTATAAGATATACCTTCACTATAGCAATTGCCATGCCAATATCGTCCACCGAGAAAACGTTTTCAAGCCATTCATTTTTCTAATTAGTCAGAAAATTAACAATATATAGATTCCTTCACAACTTAAACGTGTCAGTATTTTGGACAAATAAAAAAAGACAACCTTTCGGAAGCCTTTTGATTAGCCATTTGTACACATGTCCAATTATTGAACACGTTGTCGGTATATTGTACACTTTTTCAGAGTCCATCGCTACTCAAGGATCTTCACTGAGATCTTCTTTTAGCGGTATGTCGTATTTTTCCAACTTAAAATACAGGGTACTCCGTGGAATGCCAAGTTTCTTTGCACATTTAGCCCGATTACCTCCGCACAGGGCTAGCATTTTTTCAATGGTCTGTTTCTCAAATGCTTCAACTGCTTGAATTAATCCCACCTGTTCCACTGCAATAGGTTTACCCCTAAGCTCTTCAGGTAATATTGACAGATCAACGCAGGTCATTTGACGACTCACACACATGATAATAAAACGCTCCACCATGTTTTTAAGTTCGCGAATATTACCTTCCCAAGCATATTGCATCATACTTTTCATCACTTCAGGGGCATAATCAATCATGTCTATTCCCCTAGCATTGCAATATCGTCTTGTAAATTCATACACCAGGAGTTCGATATCTTCACGACGCTCACGCAGTGCAGGGAGTTGGATATGCACGGCGTTTAATCTGTAAAACAAGTCACTACGAAAGGTCTTCTGTTCTATCCGTTCTCTCAGATGGTGGTTTGTTGCAGCGATAATTCTCACATCAGTCTCTATCCAGGCATGGGACCCAAGTCGCTGTAATTTACCATCTTCTAAAACCCTCAGGAGTTTTGCTTGCATACTCATGGGCATATCGCCGATTTCATCTAAAAAAAGGGTGCCGTTATTAGCCACTTCAAACAGACCTGGCTTACCGCCTTTTAATGCTCCAGTGAAGGCACCAGCCACATAGCCAAAGAGCTCTGACTCCAACAGGGTTTTAGGGATAGCGCTGCAATTGATGGGGACAAAAAGGCCTTTTCTGCCACTCTTAAAATGAATAGCCCTTGCAAAGAGTTCCTTACCGGTGCCACTTTCCCCTGTTAAAAGAACTGAAAGGGCTGAACTGGAAACCGCCTTAGCCATTTCCACCGCTTCATACATGGCAGGGGAAACACCAATCAGGTCTTCAAAAGAAAATCGATCTTCAAACAAATGATCGATTTCTTCTTTTAACTTATCGATATTGCTGGTTGCCAGGGTCAGTTTTTCACTGAGTTCTGCAATTTCTGAAACATCCCGATCGGCACTGATGGCGCCGACCAATTGACCATCTAAGTACAGTGGTTTTGCATTGATGACAATGGGTCTATTGGCCTCCAGTCTATGGAGGTGGTTGACATAGGATTTTCGATTTTCCAAAACTTCAGGTAATAATGCGTTTGGAAAAAACTGTTTTAAATCTTGATTGAGAACCGTTTTCTTTTTTAAGCCGTATAACCGTTCACTGGCGGCATTCCACAGCAAGACACGACACTGATTATCCACGATGCAAATGCCATCGTAAACACTGTCAATCAAGGTTTCTAATATAAAATTATTCTGAATAAACTGCTCTAGCATATTCTCGACCAACCTTAATGTTTATCATTGTCTGACGTTATCATTGTCTGATGCTTTGTTTGCCACTTGAATCGGTATTTCAATTACAACACCAAAGCCCTTTTTCAAGTTCATCACTTCAATGGACCCACCTAGGGTTTTGACAACAGCATTATATACAATATGCATCCCTAAACCCGAACTGCCTTTATGTTTTTTGGTGGTGAAAAATGGGGTGAAGAGTTTCTCCCGACTTTCCTCTGTTAGACCAACACCTGAGTCTTGATAACTAATCCTTACATATCCCGGCTGACCCTTTTCAACCACAACCATAATTTTGCCTTCTTGTTTGCCATCAAACCCATGAACAACTGAGTTATTAATCAAATTAGTCATAATTTGAGAAATAGCCCCAGGGTATGTGTAGAGCCTGATTTCAGGATCCACAGTCAGGGTCAAAAGACTGTCAATTTTCTTGTACTTAGGGCGGATACTGTTAATGATTTCGTCTAGATAATGGGCAATATTAATAATACGATACTCTTCAAGGTACTGATCCATACTGACCAGTTTAAAACTTGATACCAGTTCTGAGGACCGTTTTAAGTTATGCCCCATCAGCTTAAGGGCCTCTGTATTGTCATCCACCAAGCGATCCAGTATTTCACGGGTCAGTTTATCTGTCCCATCAAGGTGGTGACGTTTGAAGGCTTCTAGATTTTCTTCAATAAAAGAGTATAGGGTAACACAGACCCCTAGGGGTGTGTTGATTTCGTGAGCTAGGCTGGAAACAAGGTCACCAAGGGCAGCCAGTTTCTCTGTCAAAATCAGCTGTTCCTGTGTGGTTCTTAGATTTTCAAGGGAGTCTTCCAATTGATTATTCAGTAGCTCAAGTTCAGCTTGTTTTTCTTCGAATTCAGCCACATATTGCTCCAATATCTCATTGGTATCCCGTAATCTTTGGGTGGTAAAGAGCACATCCTCATTGAGTGTCTCCTTTTGAGAAAGCCATTTATCAACAAGCCAAGCCACCCCTACTGAAATAATTAGGGCCACTAGGGCAAAAATCAGTGTGCTGATAGCGATTTTTTGAGTATCTTTTTTCTCTACACTAAGGCGCCAAGTTTGCTGCAGAACAGGCATATCATAGAATGAAGCATCCGAGGAAACATCGGCATTGGCGTAAATTCGGGACTCCATTTGACCAGTGGAATTCAATTTGGAAATGGTCAAATGGTAATATTTAAATTCCTTGTTAGCCATCACCTCTTTGAAAAGTTCATCATAATCCAAAACAAGACTAGTCAATCCCCAAAAACGTTCTGTTCCCTTTTCTTTTGTCACGATCGGGACCCTCAAAACAATCCCCTTGCCCCCTTGCACCAGTTCAACAGGGCCATTAAGCGTTGAAGCTAAAGTCACCATAGCTTCTAAAATAGTGGCCTTTTGCTCAGGAATCGTTGTCAGATCTAACCCAATGGTTTTTTCATTTCCCTTCAGAGGATATTGGTAACGGATGGTAGTGTCTTTTAGAAGGGCTATATTTCTAAAAACAGCATCTTCTGGCTTTACTAAATTGTCTAGAAACGGGTCTATCATAGCAGCATCAGTGGTTTGCGTCATGGCAATAAAAGCATTGACCCCATCAATCAGCCTTAGCCTTGATATTAAGGAAGTTTCCAGTTGAGTCTTGAGAACCATCAACACTTGCATATCCCGTTCCTTTTGAATGGCCTTTTCTCGATTATGATCCACCCAAACTAAGGAACTGAACAAGGCGACTAAAAGTATCAATGCAATGAATATACTGGTAATGCGCTTGTGATGGTTCATCAGATCCTCCTACTTAAGCATGACCTTCAGTTGGAACAATACATATAAATTTAAAAGTTGTATTCCCGGCATTTTTAAATTGATGGTGCATTCCTGCCGGAACAAATGCAAATCCCCCCGCCTTTACAGGATAATCCACACCGTCCATCATCAAGACACCCTCCCCTTCAAGCATATAATTGATATGGGGCCAGGGATGGCTATGTTCTGGACTATAACCAGAAGGTTCTAGTTCTACAATCCGCATCACATGGGATTCCCACCCTTCTTCAGGTCCAACTAAAACTTTCATTGAGGCGTTTTTAACTAAGTCGGAATACATTTTTTTTAGTTCTCTTTCAGATTCGTGTGCTTGCATCGCGGCCTCCAAACTTATGGTTGATGGGTGACATGTATTTAGCCCTTCCAAGTCAATTGATAGCATTTATCATTGTCTATTAATTATACCACAAAATTCGATGACTCAACCAAAAACAAAGGGGGTGTTGCTCATCTAACTATCTAGATTTGCAACAGCCCCTTTCTCGAATACTATACTGTCATAACTCTGAAATGCGTATATCTATTTTTGCATCACTAATATCCGCATAATCTTCTAAAATCGGAATTTACAAAACCCTTTATGGATATTGCTTTTTTTTGTATTGGTAGTAAATGTATAAGTAGAAAAAGAACAAAATTGCCCAAACTAACTTATAAATCAAGAAAAACAATTCATTTTTAGCTGTTAAAATATACAAAAGGAATCCAATTATTAGATATAAGGCGGTAACAAGTATCATCTGATTTTTATTCACGGGATCCTCCACTTAATTACAATAAATCACCAAACAACGTCAAACGACCCGTTATTAGGAATCGAATCTTTTGAATCCATAAATTCTGCAATTAGCATTTGTGGATTCGTTACATAAACAATAAAATTAGCAATGAAAGGGAGGCTGATACCAAGAGCAATAGCTGCCTTTCCAATTAGTTTTGTTGTTAATGTTCTAATGAATATTTTTTTAAGTTGTTCAGCACCGTATTTTTTTAGTGCAATTGCTACAGTACCGACACCTGTTGCTACAAGTACACCTGTAACAATTATATCAATAGTAGCTGCCATATAAGTATTATCAATGTGGATATCTGGAACTGCGCCGACGATATCATCCCAAAGATTTCCCATTGCTCGGTTTTGAAGTAGAGACACCTTATCAACCTTTTCTAAATTGTGCCTCACACCTTCTTCAAATTCTTTTGCAACTTTCTTGTCTTTAATACTAGCTATTTTCATCTGTAAGGCTTTTTCTATTGCTTTATCTAAGTCTGCATCACTTATATTTGGCATTTGTTCGAATGAAGTCTTATTCTCGTAATATTTATTCGCTAATTGTGGTACTGTTTTTTCCATTGCAAACGATTGACTTAGACAACATAAAATTACCCGAATTATTCATAGCGATTCTAAATTAGAAGGGATCCCATAAAGAGATACCC
>CAZFST010000008.1:0-128200 GCA_964522015.1 uncultured Fusibacter sp.
GGCACACGGGAACTAACGCTTGTGGAGATTGTGTAAGACCTCAGTCAAATGAGGCAGTAATCATTGAAACAAGAAGCCCCCACTTCTATAAGTGGTGGGAGCAAGTCACGTAAGGGTGTTGGTTCTTTTAGGGGGAGGCGTTGGTTTTTTGCCAAAAGAGCCTAAGTGGCTCTTTACCTAATTAGGTGATGCTTTTGAATCAGTTCTGGTTCTGTATCTAGCAAACTCATTAATCTTCTAGCTACTGGAGATGGCTCGTTTTTTCCGCCCTCCCAGGCTTCGACTGTTTTAGGTGATACCCCAATGATCGCTGCAAATGCCTTTTGAGAGAATGATAGCTTATGTCTGAGGTTTTTTATTTGCAGTGGCGTAATTCTCGCCGCTGGCTGAATTGAAAGAGTCACACGCTTGGCAGATACGTTGCCTTTGCTGATTTCAACGGCTTCCTGCAAGCTATCCATGATTTCATTAATGTTGATTTTTGCCATGGTTGATTCTCCTTTCTTCGTTCATTAAATCTTTACTTGTGAGCCAGAGGGACGTGCGCCGCAGCTCATATAATTGACAGGCTTCTTTATTTTTCTTTCTTGCGTCGTTTCTTATAGAACCGCCACACCACCCAAACATTAATAATCAACAGCAGTGGTAACCAGATGAATTTTAATAGGACTATATCAATGGTGCTTGACAAGTATATGGCTGTTGGACCATCTGCTCCACCGATAATACCGATTGATGTTGGCTCGGTAAGACTAAATTTGTTGATTGCGCATAGGTTGACCGCAACTAATGTAATGATGCCCAGGGTTGTAAGGGCTTTTTTTGTTGTTTTACGTGTTTTGTGGACCATTTTCCCTCGTTTTTTTACAATATGGCTCTCTGTTTAATACCTGTCATCATAAATATCGAATAATCCGATGCCTTGCCCTGATGTTCTCTTTGTCCATGGTAGATGGTTTTTGAGGTGACGTCTTTAAAGCCGATGGCTGTCAGTTTTTCTCTGAGGGTATCTTGGTTAAAGCCGTGGTGGACTCTTGCCCCCTCTAAGTGGGCGTGGAAACTGCCATCTTCTTGGTTTAGATCAACCACTGTTAGGATGCCGCCTGGTTCCAAATGGTCATAGAATTTTTGGAGGATGTCAATGTAGTTGTCTATGTGATGGAGGACTAGGGTGGTGTGGATGGTGTTGAAGGTTTCGGTGAGGACTTGGTCTGTGGTCAGGTCCCCGTGGATGGGTGTCATGTAGTGGGTGCCCTGGTGGTGGATTTTTTGTGTGAGGACTTGGATCATGGTTTCTGAGGTGTCGAGCATTACCAGGCGTTTGACTGGTTGGTCTAGGCAAAAGCTGACTAGGCCTGTGCCGCAGCCGAATTCTAGTACGGTGGCGGTGTCTGTTAGGCCCAGGGTGGGTTTGATGGCGTCTGCAATGTGCTGGGCGCGCTGGATGCGGTCTGGGGTGTCCCAGGTGGTGGCGTGTTGGTCAAAGCTCATCTATTCGTTCCTCCTGTAGGATTATCTTGCCTTTTGTGCCAATCAGTAGTTTCATGAGGCCGCCGAACGCCAGGCCTGCTATTAACCAGATGACTGCCTGTAAAAGCACTATTTGTAGGGTGATGGGCGTTATGAATGCTGTCATAGGGGTCATTAGAATATACATAACAGCTCCAAAGCTAAGGCTCATTTTTAGCTTCAATAACAGCCATATTGGAAAGGTGACCGCGAGTACGGCTAAGCTAAAAATATTCCATATGCATTTTATTCTGCCCCCACATTCGGGGCAAACTAAGCCAAACCAATGTCCAAAGGCATTGCCCCTGGCCCAGAGTCTGCCGTCATTAAGGGCGCCGCAATGTTCACATGGGATGTAGCAATTTCCATACTTTGTATTTTGTTTTGTCGTATTGCATGGGCTTTATACCTTTCTTTGCGTAGCCTGATCTATTGGTAAAACACTCTTGAAGCCTTGTTCAACAGTGGGCTTTACTTTTTAAATGAGAGTGGAACGTATGGGATTAGATAGCCTAATTTCCAAACGCTTCACTTTTTATTATACGTTATTTAGTGAAATTTGGCTCTGTTTTCCGGGTGAAATAAATTAACAACAGAAACACCCTATCTTTATGTTTTTTGCCTTGTTCTCGACATTTTCACTACGTGAAAACGGCTACGCAGCCATTGTTCTCGTAGCAGAAGTTACACAGACACGTACATTGTATTTACAACGCACGTGTTTTGTGCTATGATTTATATATAGTTAGAGGAGGGAGTGTTCATTATGTCTACTACTAATGTAACAATTCGAATGGATGAACAGTTAAAGAAACAGGCTGAAGAATTATTTTCTGATTTAGGATTATCTATGACGACAGCCTTAATCGCTTTTACAAAACAAGCTGTTAGGGAGCAGAGAATTCCGTTTATATTATCGCGAAATATACCGAACACTGACACATTGATTGCGATAGAAGAAGTTGATAAAATGAAGCTTAGTCCTAAGGATTATAAAGGCTACGACGATGTTGATGAGATGATGTCAGAGCTTCTTAAATGAAACACATAAAAAATGCCCTACTCAAGCCACCCGCGCTTTGAGTAGGGCATTTTTTATAACACAAATCACTAATCTCCCCCTAATTAGATGGGATAAATACGAGCTAGGGGGGACGTGGGCTTTGATGTTCTAATAGGATATGTTCATCCGAATATGAGTTACTGACAAAAAAGTGTTTATTTGTTTCTTTTTAATTGATTGATAATTAGTTCTTCCATGGGTTGGTTCATTTTTTTACCCATTAATTCGAGTGTGAAATATGTTTTTTCATCTACATGCAACATGATTGTTTGTAGTTTTTTTGATGTTTTAATTAATTTATCCACGGATTTTGCTTGTTCTACAAATTCAGCTTTTCCCTCTTCGTTATTTTCTAATTCAAAATTCGTGGCAGCTACTTGGTGTTTTTTCGCTTCCATAATTTCATCAATTTCTGAAACCCATAACGCCTTATGTTCATCAATATAATGATTGATCACTTGATAAATAAAGTCATTTCTCTCTAATTCTTTATCTGCCACTTTTTCTTTTAGTTGTCTTTTCAAGTCTTTAGAAACATTCAGTTTAATTTTCATCTTTTCTCCATTCTCATGCTGGTCTTGGTTGAAGCCGTGGTGGCGGATTTTTTTGGTGAGGACTTGGATCATGGCTTCTGAGGTGTCGAGCATACTAGGCGTTTGACTGGTTGGTCTAGGCAAAAGCTGACTAGGTCTGGGGTGGGCCTTGGGATTTTGCCATAAAAAGGAGCGTGCACCGCGGCTAGCTTTTGACTTATTCTTTGTCCAGGTTTTCCAACTGCTTAAGGCTTAGCCCAGTCACTCGTGCAATTTCTCATATTCTCTTTTAACAGAATCCCATCGTCCATTATACTCATGCTTAGATATTATTGCTTGAAAAGGTGGGTCTACAAAGGAAATGATCACTTGAATAACCTCGTTTAAATCTAGCTCATATTTCAGTACCTTTTTGCAAAATACTGTCCATCTACCAATAACCCCATCGTTTGAGCACAACCTATTTATGACTCGGATTGAATCCCACTCATATGGTGTTTCCCTTTTCGTCAAGGTTTCAAAGATCGCTTTATGAACATCACGGCCCTCAAACTCAAATGATGTAGCGAGATAATAGATATCGTAGAAATCTTTCATTCGTCCTGTCACTTCCATAAAGCGAATAATTGCATCCAGTTTTTCAGAAACAGTGGACTCTAATGTATATGTCAAAATGGTTGGTTTTTCAAAGCCGTCCAGTAAGACAGGGAGTGTTCTTGGTGACGCTGAAAAGCAATACCTTCATTTTTTGCTTTATTCTTTAATCTTGCCAAAATGGATGCACTTGAATTGCTCATTATAGCCACTTCCCTATTTGGGATTGGACCTTATTCGTAATATTTATAACGTGGGCATATGCCATGAGATTCCTGATGTTCATTTTAGGATCTTTAATATATCTCGTAACTGCATTTGTAACCACTTCTTTTTCAAGTTTTTTTTCGTAGCGCATAATATCACACATGGTACGATCTCTATCAAAAATTTTCACTTTGACCCCTTGAACATCATATGTTGATACGCCAATATTAAGGAATTCTGGTTTCTGATAAAAGGGTTCAATCAATGGATAATCGATATCATACTGGCTTTTTTCACTGTCCCTATCCACAGCTATCTGCCAGGCTGTTGGAATACGGTCTGTATAGTTGTAATACAGCAGTGCGCTTTCTAGAAAAATAATCGCCTTTGGGAAAAGCCTTGCTATCATGATGTCCTCTGGGTTAACAGCACCCTTTATTTCATAATAACCTTTTTTCAGTTTTGACAGCTCACCCTCTTCTAACAACCTCTTTATTTGACGGCTGTTTAAGCCAAGTGCATTCAACTCTGATGTTTTAAGAATTCCACCACGTTCTTTGAATGCCTCGATGATGATGCTTTTACTGACCATAGACGCACCTCATTATCCGCTTCGAATTTTAAATGCGGGTATTTTAGTGCAATTGTATCATTCCTTAATGAATTAATCAACGAATAATCCGATGATGATTTCAAGTTCCAGTTCCACGGCTCAGGGTGATGTGCACTCCTTCGTCCTAAACCGCCATATCGCTACTGGTCACTATCTCCATGTATCAACTGAAGCGCAAGCAAGGGCCCCTGATGATAGTCCCGATCTGGCCGTTCTTGCTTGATTAGCGCATATTGTTCTAATAATAGTGGTGTATAATCGACTGCATTCTTCACACCAAATACGATACTGGTTGCTGACCTTGCATAGGTGCTCCGAATATCTTTGAAAATGGATGCTAATTCCCTTACATGCCTCATATCAGAATAGGCTAGGACACTTGTTGCATTTTCAATAAAGGTTGCATGACCTGATCTCAACAGTCGCTTTAATATAAGGGGTACTACCTCTTCTTGCATCGTCAGTGCCTTGTCAACGAGATTATGCTTTCCCTGAAGTCCTGTTGTTTTGCGCATGCAGTCAATAATGGCTTCGGCAGTAACACTTTCTTTAACTTGGTTTATTTCAAGGTCGTATGCTTCCCGTGTGGATGCCTCTAGGGCTGGCGCAATCATGGTTGCAATCTCATCATAAAAATTCGGTAGTGTCGATGTCATCAACTGAAAATGTGTCAACTTTGCAGTAGACATTTCAGCCAATGGATTATCTATAAAAAAACCCTTTGGTAACTGATATTTAACCATCATATCTTCTCCATTTCGCTCATACGTATATTCACTAAGGTTTATCCAAGCTTTCTTCTGAATTCATCCTTAAGGGCTGGTCTTTTGCTGTTTTCATTCATAATCCGCTTGTAGTACAGCTCAAAGTCATTGTTTTGATCCATTTCTAGATATAGTCCCTTAATGATGGCCGTATAGTATGCAGCTCTGGCGTACCTTGTTCGAGTTGCAGCACCTATGTGAAATTGCACCATGTATTTCAATTGGTCAATTGCCTCAAGAATTAAGTTCGACTTGTTTTCTAAATCTCCTGGAAGTCTGATCATATCAGCAACGCCTTCCAGCTTAGGGTTATCGATGGATTCCAGGTATCCGTTCAAATCATCCTGCGCCAGGTCGATGCCGCTTAGGTTTAGCGCCCGGTATAGCAAGGATTTCGAAACAAATTTGGCATAGTTGTAGCGGGCATCTGTGTTTGTATCAACTGCTGTTTCCAATAGCTTTTGTGTATCACCTTCAAAAGAAAAAATTCTCAAGAGGGCCATCTTATAATTATAGTCTTTCTTGGCTAAGACAAGGCCTGTCGCTTGGTCGATAAAGGACGGTAGCCCGCAGGTTTTTAAGGCTAAGCCTCTGGCTCTCAAATAGAGCTTGTGGGTATTTTTTTGGGCGTACATCCTTATGGCGATTTCGTAGGCTTGGGCATATAGGGATAATTGCTCCAGACTATCAACTAGTTTCCCATTGAGGGCATACAAAACTTGGCTATCGGTGACTTGCTTCAGGGCAGATTCGATTGTATGAACAGCGTCTTCCCACTGGTCTTTTTGGATATGACCATCTACAACATCATTCCAGAAGTTTGGGTTGTAGGTTGTCAATGATTTGGGAACTGCGATGTTATCAAAGTCCAATGAAAGAGCTGTATATAGACTTTTCAATAGTTCGTACAACAGATGTTGACTAGTCCAATCGTTAATATGATTTGAAATGACCGATTCAATCCTTGCTCTAAATGGGAAAATCGCATCTGCTGTGACACAAGCAATCAATGGTTCTTTGCAAATTTCACCAAAATTTTGCCACAGGTCTATCGCCTCTGCAGCAAAACTTTCAGGATTTGCCAAGGCCTGTTTCATTGCCCTATATTTCTCACTGAAAACTTCGTCCCAATCAACGTCTATGTAATCCATCGGATCTTCTGTTCCAAGGATTTCATGGTTGAAATTTGCCTGGCGCAAGGTGCCTAGCAGTAAATCAAATGCCTGATTGGCAATTTCATATGCATCGTTTCTTGCGTGAATCACTGTCAACTTGAGTAAGTCCGAAAACTCAGTTGACCATTCGCTCTCTTCAAACAATTCTGTTGGATCATCATCATAGTCATCATAATGACTACGATATCGGTAGTCCTCATAATGATAATCGTAGGGATCAATGTAGTATTTTTTACCCAAACATTCATCACAAAATTGCTTTACCTTTTTGATAAAGTCAGCCGGATTACTTTCGCCCACTTCTTCCAGTGCTACTTGGGCACTGATAGATCTTGAGATAAACTCAATTCGTTGGGGTGGCGTGAGGTTGCGCATTAGCTGCGCAATCATTTCTATTAAGTCTTCCTTTGATCTACTGATTAGGTTATATGGATCCTGTTCCACAATGTGTCCTCCGTATCAATGTCTTGATTCGTCTATACTAACACCAGAGTTACGCCATGTCATTTCACCACTGCCTGCTCCTGATACCCCGCCAATTTCAAGTGCTTCATCTGCTCTGCCACCGGCAAGAGCTCAGGTACCTTGGCAATGTCGCCGTCCAGTTGCTTTAGCCGCTGTTCAGAAATCACCTCATTGGAGAGGCATTTCTGGTAATCACTGACTTGATAATGCAGTAGCACCAACCGCTCCCTAAATCTCAATTTAAGGCGGGCTGCAATGCCTAGGCCTTCGGGATCGTAGTCCCCCGTATAGTAGAGTGTTGCGTTTGGATTACTTGCAATCAGCCGCTCTAGCAGCACCAGATCCATCTGATGGAGCTGGCCCCCTGTGCAGATTAGGGCCTGTGCCCCATCTACACCTCCCATCACGGCGTCCATAAACACCGAGGGATTTTCGTAGCAAATAATGCGGTTCTGTTCAAACCCCGCGGCGGGAGCAATGGTCTCAGCTGCCAGCAAATTGGTAAGGTTCAGGGTCAATATTTCTCCCCTCCCAGAAAATTCGGACCAGCCCAAGGGTTTCCCCTGCTGATCAAATCCCTCCAGACCATAAGTCTGGGTGGCCCGCCAAGCCAAGTCAATCACAATGCCACCCCGTGTTAAAAGTGACAGTTGATCTTGGTGATTGTTTGGAACCGTGCCCCCTTCTCGGTAGGCAAGGTAGCTTAGTAGCCAGTAGCGGTGAGGGGTCCCCCCGTCAAAGCTGTGAGGATTTTTGGTGACAGCGGTGGCTATTATGGGTAGCATGGTGGGCATAGGACTGGGTGCTGTTGGGATTTCAACTGACGGCGGTGGCAATAATGAGACTGCATACGCTGTGTCGCAAATGGTGCGCCTTAGGGCCACCGGATCCCCTTGATATTGGCGCCAAAAGTTATTTGTGCCTGTAGCCACATTTGCAAGCACCGCCTCTAGCCACAGGGTGAAGTCTTGACTGAGTTCAGATTTCAACCCTGCGATATAGGCTTGGCGCTGGATCGCTGCCTCTACACCCTGCTGTTCTTTTGTTACCATGGTTTTATTAAAATAGTGCGCCAGAACTGAAAGCCAGTCAACCCCTTCAAAGCGGGTTTGATCAAACCAGTTCTCAATCCGTGTCAATTTCACAGTGATAGCATCTTTTGAAGTCACTTTCAGGTGCAAAACCGATATGGCAAAGTTCACTTCTTCTGCCGTGGGCTTGGTGATAGTGATGGTGCCACCAAATCGGCCCAGTCGAACATATTGATCCCAAAGTCCATCTAAGAAGCGCTTTGCCCCTTGGGTGCTCTGCAGATAATCAGCGCAGGCCTTTTCAAGTGTCTCTCGGTGCATTGTCCCCTCTATTCCCTTTTGTGTTTCGCTGTCCATCATTGGCCTTCCTCGTGGGGGTCAACCACAAGGCTGCGCACTTCCCCGTTCCACAGATAGCGAATCACAGTGACATAGGTGATGCTTTCCGGGCGAATCAGCTCTGAGATAGCAAGTCCCGGAACGGTGTCGTAGTCCCCGTAGAGCACTTGGGAATTGGCCATGAAGTCCAGATCCAGTTCTATCAGGAGGCGGAACATGTCTTTAATGTTTTTTTCGTCAACCCCGGCAAATGCTTCATCCAGGGAAATCACCCGTGGGGTATCCCGCCGGGCGCTCATATATTTGGCATTGACAGCAGAAAACAGTGGCACATACATGGCCATGGCCTTTTCGCCGCCGCTGAATGTGAAGAAGGCATTGTTGGTCAGGACTTTTTTCGGTTCGCTGCCCTTGGTGAAGAACAGCTGGAATTCAAACCAGTTGCGATAGTCCAGCACTTCTTTCATCAGCGCCAAGAACCCTTGTTGTTCTGTTCCGCTGCTGAGCTGTTTCACTTGCGTAATCTTAGACCGGAAGTGGTCAATCAGGCTATCCCGTTGCCCCTGTGTCAACAGTCCAGAATCTCGCCTGAGCAATGTCACCAAGTCTTGGGTACTGAGTTGCCCCTCTTTTTCAGCAGATTTCATATGCCACTTCAGATTGAGCTTAAGACCCATAGACGTGTTCATGGAGCCCATCAGTTCATCCATTTTGGCCACCCATTGCTCACTATGCCGAATCTTGGCGCTGATTTTGGCGCTGATAGAATTCAGTAAAATCTCCTCAAACAGTTCCCGGTCCCTTTCGTTGAGCAGATCTTGATTCTCAGAAATTTGGAGACCGATATGGTGAATCAGTTCGTAAAAATCAAGAACCCGACCCGAGGCCCGACATTCATAATCAATCCGCGCCAAGGGAAACTGCAGTTCGTTGAGCCGCTCCACAGCAGTCTCATCTAGAGCTGCATCCAAGGCTGTACCCATTGCAAAATCAGACACGGCACCACTGATAGCCGTCGGCTTAAACCGCTCAATCCGCTTGATATGGTAGTCCGCCAAAAGTCCGCCTTCCCGCATAATACGGGTCTGCACCTCATCCCGCAGGTCCGTCAAGGCCTTGCGATCACTGAGCAGACTCTGATGGACTTTCAGCACATTTTTGGCAACACCTTGCAGGGCGCCGTCGTCATCAAAATCCTCTTCTTGTACTTTTTCCACATAACCCAGGGCATACTCCCATCTGAAAAACTGGGCATAGAGCTTTTCAGTGGCTATCAGTTCAGGGTGCTTCTGGGCATGTTCGCGGTGATTAGCGCTCAGTGCACTGCTTTGCGCAGTCAACTCACTAAGTTCGTGATTCAGAGCTTGCCACTTTGAGGGATAGGCTTGCAACCAGAGGGTTTGCGCTTCAAGCTCAGCAATGGCCGCCTGATTATCAGAGAGGGCCAACTGATCATCGATTTGTAGGACATTGGCCCTGAGTCGCATGTGCTCTCTCTCCAAAAGCCCCAGGCTATCCCGGGCTTCTTCAAGGCGCCCGGCAAGATCCAAAAGACTTGCCTCACACTGCTTTTGCTGCTCAGCCAGGCTGTCAAGGGCTAAGCAGTCGCGGCTGTACTGGTAATAATCCTCAATATACTGCTCAAATGCAGAAACCGCCTGATCAAACCGTTCAAGGGTCAGGGGTAGATTCAACTTTTGAGTGGCTTGAGCCACCTGCTGCTGGTGGGCTTTAAGGGCTTGGTAGGCAGCTTCTACAAGCTCCCGGCGATTTGCCAGGTCTTTGTTGGCCGCGCTCAGTTCAAGTGTGGCCTCAGCCACCATCTTCAGGGCCAGTTCAATGTCCCGCACCACTGGAAAGTTTGACAGTTCTCCCTGGGCCTTTTGCAACTGCAAGGCGATAGCCACTTGCTGGGCCTCTAGGGCTTGAAGCGCTTCTCGAAGCACGCTGAGTTCAAGGGCCGCTTCTTCGATGCGCTGGCCCATCAGGCGCTTTCTTGAAGCCTGACCAATGTAGGCAGATTGCTGGTTACGGGCTGTACTACCCACTATTAGGCCCATTTGATAGTGGCCGCTTTCTGAAATCAATGGGGAATTGCCTTGATCGCCGCTGTCTGTGAAAAGCGCAGCACCCGACTGGGCATCCAGCAGAATGCTCATCAGCACATCCCCCACTTGCCCCCTGTCAACTGCCAATTGACCGCTTTCGGCCACAAGGGCCTGGGCTAGGGTCACATTCAGGTAGGCTGGACTTTCAAAAATATAGCGGTCCTTTTGACCCACCTCTGTGGCAAGGGCCTGTTGGCGAAAGGCTTTTGGCACAATCAGCGCATCTAATAAGCCCATATCGCTGAGGGCTTCTTCAAAAATGGCACGGTGTTCATCTGTCAGGTCTTTGGTAAAATCAATGGCCATATAAAGCGGCATATGGGGAATGCCAGCAAGGGTCAACCGCTGACGATTGGCGATCACCCCAGGCTCACGGGGTGGCTCTGGATCCTTTTGGGCCCGCAGAGCCTCGAGTTTCAGCCGCTGCTGGTCGCACTGCTTGCTGAGATTCTCCAACTGACCCCCAAGGGTAGCCCGCTGGATTTGTAGCTGGCCCAGTTGCACATCCGCCACCGCCTGTGTGGGCCCTAATACGGCGCTGAAATAACTGGCAGCCCCGTACTGCTGAGCCCGCTCAGCTGATTGCCCTAGTACGGCACGGGGGATTTGGAGCACCTCAAGGCCGTGGCCCCAGCTATAAAGGGTCTCCACGTACCGATCTTTTTCTTCCAGCAACAGCTGTTCGCTATCCCGATGTCTCCGTGTTTTGGTTTGCGCTTCGTGCTCAGCCCGACTGAGGGCTTCTTGTTCCCTGTCCAGCGCAAGGGTTGCTTCGTCTTGTTTTTGCAAGGCTTCTTTTGCCGCCCTAAGGAGCCTTGCGTGTTCCTTAATTTGCCCCTCGTGACCTTTGTGATCTTTCTCAACTAGATAAAACTGATGCTCATCAAAGCCACAAATCTCTGCACCCTCTGTCAAATCCTCAGATTTTCCCATAAGCTGCTTTTGGATGTCGCTGCCCTTTCCTTGAATATTCCTCAGGTCTCTTTCAAAACCGGTATACCTTAAGTCGTCTCTTTCAATGGCTTCCGATTTTTTGATTTTTTCTGCTTCTTTAAGTGTCAGTTGTGTCTTCAGTTTTGTCTTTTGTTCCACCAGTTTTGAAACATCGTGGACTTTAAGCCGCTCAACGGCTTCTTGCCGAACGCTTTGTTCACGCTCTAAGTCAACGATGGCTGTCTTTGTTTTGACCATGTCAACTTCAAAAGTATCAAGGGCCATGCGCTGTTCTTTGTCTATCTTTTGGTAGGTCACCACCTGTTCCATGCTGCGCACATAGAGGTGGGCCTTATTGACTAGTTCCAGGGCATTATACCGATCAAAATACGTGCGGATGCCATTTAGAGCATGGATGGCCCCTTGCAGATGATCCATTTTATTCTTTAACTCGTCCATGCTCTCGATGGCTTCAGACATGGGCCTAAGGTCATCATCCGACAGGGTTTGCAGGGCCGTCTGGAGGATTTCATACATGGTGCTTGGTCGAAACTCCTTGGACAATTTCGGGGAGCGAAGCTGGATCAGAAGTGTGATCAGCTCGTCGTAGGCATCCAGATCTTCAAATCCAAAGACGTGATCGTTGACCGCCGCCTTGTACTCCCGCTGGGAACTGAAGACTCGCCCCCCATCCCCTAGTTTGTTTTCCAATTCTTTTTTTGTCAGGGGCACACGGTCCCCTAGATCTTTGACAAGGCTGATGTCAAACTCCGGAGAAGGTCCGATTCTTTTGCCATCCAACACAATAAAATACCAAGAATCCAAGGCCATATTCTTACGGGCCCGCATCCCCATGCCGATGGTGATGGTGGTCTTGGATTTGGGTTTGATGAACTCCAAAAACAGATAGCCTGTCCGTTCTTCTAAATTCAAGCCATCGCTCAGTAAATAGCTTTCCATCCGCCTAGCTGTACTGCCGAAGGGGTCCAGTCGCACGGGACTTTTATCCCCATCAAACAATAGGGGTACCAAGCTTTGCATGGTCACCGATTTACCAGAACCATTGGCCCCTCTAAATAAAAGTCTGCCGTCCACCAGATCAAAGATCTCTTCGTCGAAATACCAAAAGTTAGTGACCCCTGCCCGGGACATCTGCCACCGTTCTATGCCAGCGCTTTGCGTCTTGTTCATCATCTTTATGCCTCTTCCTGGTTTTCTGGATCCCCTTGGGCCATACGACTGCGCTTATTGAGGTAGTCTTTAGGATACACGCCGGCAAATTTCCCGATCACTGGCATGAGAATTACTTCAGTGTGTTTATAATCCGTACGAATCATTGCAAAGTCTTTCATGAGTCCCAGAATCTCTTGCCTCAGGGCTTTTTGACTCATTTCCCGGTAGAGTTTGCCCCAGCCATGGGCGCTATTGTTTTGGAGCGTTGCAATATGGGCATCAAATTGAGCCATTGATAGTGCCTGGGTTTCCGTGGTGATGGTGCTGCCGTATTGCTGTTGGAGCTGATGGCACAGCTGCAAGACAATATCTGAGATCATCCGCCTATCGGGAAAAGCGCTCTTTAGGTGCTGGGTATCTTGCATGAGCATCAGAGCCCCTTGCTTGTGCACATGAAGGCTTGCGCCCAGGGCCTTTTCTAAGTCGTTTTCGATGGCCCCCCGTTGATTTTTGATGTAGGCATAATCGGCGTCTATTTGCCCGCTTGCCTGTGTTGAGGGTGTGCCGGTGCCCCCGTGGACCGGAATAGTCGGTTGGATTTCTTCGTAGACAATGGGGGTGGTAATCAGCTTGCGATAAACCCGGTGGCGCCGCACCAGTCCCCTGTCAATTTCTGATGTGTCCCATTCCTGGCGCTGCAGGTCGGCAACGTTGGTACATTGGTGGATATCAAAATGAAAATGCCGCATAAAGTACTTGCTAACGCCGGTGTTTTCGTAGAGCAGGGCCATTTCTCCGTTGCCTTCGAAGGCCCTGATGCTGCCGTCTGTCACCCCCACCATGCCCATCTCCTCTGTAAAGGTGAGTACTTGAATCAGAAGTTTGCGCTGGCCAAAATGGGTCCAGTCAATGGTGTTTTCTTGGGGGTAGTGGCTTTCTATGTAGGCTGTCAGTTGCCCGAGGACAAACTGCTCCTGGGGATCCCGCTCTTCAAGAAACATGAGCACTAGGCAAAAGAGGGCATAACTCATGGGTTCTTTGAATGCTTGTATGCCCATCCAAGTTTCGGCCTGCCCTGGTATCTTGTCCACTTTGACTAAAAGGGGGTTGATCGTCACCTGGTAGCCCATCTTATCCAGCAAAAAGTCTTTATAGTGCTTATAATTGTCCTTAAGTTTAAAATACTGATCCTCGTGCTGCTTTTTAAGGACCCAGCGGCTGTTCATCAGCCATTTGATCTCTTCCATATTAGGCGCCCTCTTCAGTGGTGGGTTTCGATTTAAAATTCAAGCGAAACGCAGGCATATCAAGTACCCCATCTTCGCTCACAAGCAGCGTGCGTTTTGTCTCCTTTGGGTTTTCAAGCCAATAGCTATCTCCAAACTCAGTTCGAAGTGTTACAGGTTCTAACATCGTACCCTGTTCTTGAATCGCCTTTGCCAACCATTTTAGCATAGCTCGCCTCACCGGTTGTGCCAAGATGCCCACTGTGCTAAAATCCACGATTCCCTGTTGTGTATAAGCATTCAGCGCCAGCCGTTCTGCTTCTTTCTCTTTTAGAATAGCCTTACGCATGGCTGCCTTTTCTTGAGAATTATCCCTCACAGCAGTCTTGATTAGCCTTTCGCGATAAGTCCGCACCCGTGGCGGGGTTTCTATCAAATAAGGAGATTCTCCCCAAATACTAGACTGGATACTATCTGTAGTTCGCTGAAAATCTCCCACAAAATGGGCATAATTTTGAATCCCAAACACATAACTGGACAACAAATGGGCTTCCTCGATACGGGACATATTGGCAAAAAGCTTTGCAAAATGCGCATACTCTTCCCGACGATTGGAAAACTGACCCACAGATTCCAATATGGCAACGGCATACCGGGTGATGCGACGTATGATTTCGTTAGTCATAAAGAGTATGGTTTCCATTTCACTGGATTTCCCATTTTGATAGAGAAAAAAACTAAAGAAACTCTCCATTTTACCGCCGATTAAGGAATGAACCTCTTCATAGATCAATAGATCTTGGTCTAACCGGGGGATCTGCATCTCATACTGGGTGATGGCGTCCACTAGGGCACTACGAGTCTCTTGATCAATGGTTGAGAGTTTATGGGCAATGGCACTGCCGTGCCCCTGGAGTTCTTTGATAAAGTGACGCAGATAACCGATCAAGCTCTCTTTGTAGGCAAAAAAGGACTGGGATTTCATCAGTTCATCTGCCTTAGCGCTATGCCATGTTCGGATATAGTCCTGATAATTTTGGTTTAGCTTTTGAAAGTCGCTACTGAGTTGGGACCACCAGACCCCAATCTCATGGGGACTTATACCATGAAGGTTGATGTCATGGTGGCTTGGCCCTTGTGCAGTCGGCAGCAGATTATCCACTTTAGACAGCTGTTCCCGGATGCGCTCTAAAAGTGTCGGTTCCAACGAACCACCTTCGATTATCAAATTCTCCAGCCGTATGGCCATCCGCTCGATTTCTATCGCATATTCTGTCATCTGAAATCGGTACTGCTTATTCATAAACTGCTGGTAGGTCTGTACCTTTGCTGTATCCTGCCTGGCAATCAGATTGCCCCATTTTTGAAGGCTCTCCAGATCTTGCTGACAGTGGTCGATTGTATAGCCACCGAGCTCGATCATGGCTTGTTCGTTAAAACATGAATTGTCAACCGATGTCAGTTCCAAATGTACTTCATCCTTATTGAGCCAGTGCTGATACCGCTGGGACTGCTCATAAAAATACCGCATGATGCTGCGATAGCGCCATGCGTTTTCCACACTGAGATATTTTGTTTCCGGAATTTGCTTAGTGACTTTTGATTGGTTAGTCATACGCACCTTATCCTCGTTTTGTTTATGTAAAGTTGTTGGTAGTATGTCATGATTGCTGAATTTAGCAATAAAGAAAGAGTGGACCTATGGTATTAGATAGCCTAATTGCCAAACGATTCACTTTATATTATACGTTAGTCGATGGTTAATAGCACTAGTGTCCTGATAAATTCCTCTTGAAAAAAAAGATTCAAACGTTGCTGAAAAGCAATACCTTCATTTTTTTGCTTTATTCTTTGATCTTGCCAAAATGGATGCACACTGAATTGCTCATTATAGCCACTTCCGGCCATAGACGTACCTCATTATCCGCTTCTAATTTTAAATGCGGGTATTTTAGTGCAATTGGTGCACGTCCCCCTGAGTCATCCTCATTAATTTGGGGTATATAATGATCAAATATGCCTTTTGGGAAAGGCGGTTTGACATGTTGAAAACTAAACAGAAAATTATCGCACTTGTGGTGCTGTTTTCCTTGGTCGCTACTGCTACTTCCAGTGGTTTTACTTTTTTTTACGTACTGGATAAGTTCAAAGAGAATACCCAAAGTGCCCTGACTAAGGATGCCGCCTCTTATGGTCATGAGTTTGATAAGATTCTGGTTGGGATTGAAGTCACGGTGGATACCCTGTCCAAAAGTGTTGTTGGTATCCTTGATAAAAATCGACTGGATGACCCTGACTATTTTAGGGACCTCTCCTCACAATTAGACGTGCTCGGTGAACAGTTTTCTACCAATACGGTCTTTGCCACTTCGGTTTACATCCGTTTTGATCCTAAAATCTCCTATGGGACGGCGGGCATATTTCTTGCCGATATCAATCAGGACGGCATTTTGGAACGGCTGACCCCTACTGACATATCGCAATACCAACCCAGTGACCGGGAGCGTGTCGGCTGGTTTTACGAACCCATTCAGAGCGGCAAGTCCATTTGGATGAACCCCTACTTCAATGCTAATATTAAGACGGAAATGGTTTCATACATCACACCCCTGATTGTGAATGAGCGTGCAATCGGTGTTGTTGGGGTGGATATTGATTTCAAGCAACTCCGTGACATTTCCAAACGCCGTACGGAGGCGGGCAAGGTTGTTTTGTTGGATAGGGATTACCGTTTCTTAGTCCATGATCTCTATTCAATGGCAGACCGACTGGATACCATTGACGGTGGCAATCTAAAATCCGTAAGAGATAAAATGGCCAGTGCCCAATTTGGAACGGCATCTTATACCCTGAATAATGAAAAGAAGGTTCTTGGTTTTGCAAAACTCAGAAATCAGTGGACGGTTGCTGTTGCTCAAACCGAGCAAGAGGCCTTTACGGATTTAAATCGAATCGTTATTTTCTTGATCCTTCTCAATGTGGGCATCATGGCTCTTATGTCTGTCTTGGCGGTCTTTATGGCCCGCTATTTGAATTCCTTGATCTTGAGAAACTCAGATCTGGAGCAGGAAGTCGGCACACGAACACTGCAATTAAAGGAAACCAACGATTATCTTGAACAAACCGTTGCCGAGCTTGAAAGCCAGCAGGCTGAGCTAATCATTTTGAATGATCATTTGGAGTTGGTGTTGAAGCAACAGCAAGAAATGCAGGAGCGTCTCATTGTGTCAGAAAAATTGGCCGCCCTTGGGGAATTGGTAGCCGGTGTTGCTCATGAACTCAATACGCCCATTGGCAATGCAATCACCTTAAATAGTTTTTTGAAAGCAGAAATTGAAGAAGTAAGGCTTAAGTTTGAGGCCGGCATTATGAGCAAAGGTGACTTAGAGCAATATGTAACTGGTGTGACAGAAGCCATCCACGCCATTGATCACACACTGGAAAGTATGTCGGCTCTTGTTGAAATGTTTAAGCAAATGATTATCGACAAATCCATGCTCGACATCAAGCGTATCACCTTGATAGACTTGTTTGAAAAAGCAGCTGCAAATTTTAAACCTCAATTGGATGCCGGCCAACATCAACTGACCATTACCTGCGATCCCACCATTGAAGTCATTACCTACCCCACGGTTCTGCAACAAATTATCAGTCAATTGATTTCTAACTCCCTGATTCATGGCTTTGATGGCCTTACTGAGGGTAAGATTTCGATGCAAATCAAAAGGAATGATCATAGGGTTGAGTTGGTCTATACCGACAGCGGCAAGGGTATTTCTGCGGATATCAGCGCAAAAGTTTTCAACCCATTTTTCTCGACAAGGCGTCACAAGGGTTCCGCGGGCTTGGGTCTTCATATCGTCTATAATCTCGTCACACAGACCTTAGGGGGCGCCCTTTCCCTCGACAGCAATGGGCTACAGGGTGTATCTTTTAGCATTTTGTTTGATGAATTGTCATTTGAAGAGGTTTAGACTCAGGGGGACGTGCACCGTGAGTTAGGGCCAAATGATAAAAAAACGGTTGTTACCGAGAGGTTCTTGGTAACAACCGTTTTTTTTAAGGCGCTTGGTTGGTCTTTCTCTGTGACTATTAGTAGATTTTACTTTTAAAAAAGAAGGTCATTCCCTTTAATGATAAATCCCCACAGCTCCTTTTTTTGAACTTACAAACTGGCAATATGGCCATCGCACCGGGATTCAGTGCCGCCACAATAGGTCCCCTCCGCGGTTCGCCAGATAATCTGGCCCCTGCCAAAGCTTCCGCTATCCTGCTCGACGGTTACCTCATGTCCTCTTTGAATCAGCTGATCCACCACCTCTTTGGGAAAGGATGGTTCAACGGTGATTCTTTTATCTTTTACCCATTGCCATCTTGGCGCATCTAGAGCATCCTGAGGATTCATCTGATAATCTAAGGTATTGGTAATCACTTGAACATGCCCTTGGGGTTGCATAAAGCCACCCATCACCCCAAAGGGACCGACAGCATCCCCGTCCTTTAACAAGAAACCTGGAATAATGGTGTGAAATGGCCGCTTGCCCCCTTCAAGGCAATTGGGGTGATCTTTTATCAGATTAAAGTTATGGCCGCGGTTGTGAAGGGCAATCCCCGTTCCAGGCACCACGACACCTGAGCCAAAGCCCATATAATTGCTCTGGATATAAGACACCATGTTCCCCTGAGCATCTGCCGTGCAAAGATAAACTGTTCCGCCACTACTTGGGTTGCCCATTTGGGGCACCAAGGCCTGGTCTCCAATCATTGAAGCTCTCTTGGCCCCATAAGCTTCTGCCAGAAGGGTCGTGGTCGAATGCTTCATAAACTCAGGATCCCCTACAAAAGCATCTACATCTGCCATTGCCAGTTTTGTCGCTTCGATTAACACATGTGGTTGATTAAACTCTTTAAGTTCAAAGTGCTTTAAGATATTAAGTGCCATTAGCGCACTGATACCCTGCCCATTTGGCGGAATTTCACAAACCTGAAACCCTTTGTAGTCACAGGAAATGGGCTCAACCCACTGGGGTTGATAGTCCTTTAAGTCCCCTTCTTCCAGATAGCCTTTATGGGCTCTAAACACATCGCAAATCTCTTTTGCCAAAGTACCCCTATAAAAGGATTGGCATTTTGTCTTTGCTAAGGTCTCTAGGGTCTGAGCGTGATTTTCCGAACGCCAGATTTCTCCTGCCTTTGGTGCACGGCCCTGGGGCGCGAACACTTTAAACCACTCTTCAAATATGGGGTCTTTAAATTGCTCTTTGTATTTTACATAGGCTTTTTCCCAATACTTTGCCACGGTGAAAGTGATGGCATGGCCATGGCGCGCGGTGTCTATAGCAGGCTGCAGCAGTTCTTCAAAGGGCAATTGGCCAAAGGTTGCGGACAGCTCTGCCCATGTGGCCGGCGTACCGGGCACCGTCACTGGTATATGGCCATAGACAGGGATGGCTTGGTACCCCGCCTCAGTTAGCTGATCTACGCTGATTGCCTTAGGGGCTGGCCCACTGCCGTTTAAGCCATAGAGTTTGTTCTTTGTCCACACCAGGGCAAATGCATCCCCTCCAATGCCGTTGGATGTGGGTTCCACCACCGTGAGCATAGCTGCGGTGGCAATGGCTGCATCTATGGCGTTCCCACCTTTTTTTATCATGTCGAGACCCGCCTGGGCAGCAAGGGGATGGGAGGTTGCTACCATAGCGGATTTGGCAAAGTGCACATTGCGCTGTGACTTAAATCTGGCTTGGTTGCCGCTTGTATTAATGGGATTTGTATTCATGTCCGTTCTTAACCTCCTAGGAAATCACGTATTGTAAAAGACCATGTAACAAGCCCATCAATCCCGCTGTCAAGAGAATTGGTGGCAACACTTTTTTATACAAATCTGACTCTTGCCCACCGAGACCTGCAGCGGTAGCTGACATTAAGAGGGTTGTGGGACCTAAACCAACGCCAATGGAACCTGCAATGGATTGGACACCGCACATCAGGTAAGGACTTACCCCCAGGCTCATGGCAATATCGTACTGAAACTTCCCAAAGAGCACATTGGAATTGGTGTTACTTCCCGTTATAAAGCTGCCTAAAACACCGATAAAGGGGGCGAAAAACACATACAAACTACCTGTAACTGAGGACACCGTAAAGGCCATGGCCTCCGTCATGCCACTGTCCATCATCACCAGGGCCATCACGATTAAGATCGTGAGACTCTTGGTGGTGGGCATGCATTTTTTCACGGTCAACTGACCGACGGTTTTAAGCTTTGCCTTGCTAAATACGCCGATGCGCTTATATGCCAGCAAGGCACCCAGTGAGGCTAAAGCCAGTATTGGTCCCGGATGGCCAAAGAGCTTGAGTTTTGCAAATGCCGCCTCTGCCTTAACCACATAACCTAGGGCAGTTTCAGATGCCTTAAAGGGAAAGGACAATGCCAGGTGATCCAGGGGCAAGAGTTGAAATCCAAGGGTTAGCACTAGAATGATGCCATAAGGCAATAGAGCCGTCCAAAGGGACATGGGGGCGTTTTGAATTTTGTCGGCAGTAATCTTCTCGCCAATTGTTTTCTTTTCTCTAAGCCTAAAAATTCCATAAAGGATCACCAGACCCGACAAGGCAGAAAGCAAACTCACCATGGAGAGAAGGTTTAGCCAAAGGGAAAGAAACATGGTGGCCCACATCACCAAGGAGGTGGGTAACACGTAAATCAGCGCCTTTTTAGTATCTTTAAAGCCCCCATAGAAATAGCAGACTAGAAGACCCATGGCGACCATGGCAATGCCGTTAAATACCGCCATGGCAAAGCCCACTTGTTGAGGCTCTAAACCTGTGACCAACGAAATCGTATAAAAAGACGAGCCCATGGAACCAAAGCTCACCGCCCAAGAATGGCCCAGTAGAACCGCCACTGTGGACTTAATCGGGGGAAAACCCAAACTGATAAGAATAGGGACCACAATCACCACCGGCACCCCAAATCCAGCCACCCCTTGAAGCGCGGCAGAAAATAACCAAGCGAGGATGATAAACTGCACAAAGGGATCCCGTATAAAGTGCATAATGTTTGCGGTTATTGTCTGTATCGCTTTAAATTCCCACACCACGTGGTACAAGAACATAGCTGACCAAATAATCACCAGTACGTAAAATGCCAATGAAAACCCCTTGCCCACCGCAATGAGCAAACCCTGGGTTCCTAAACCAAAACCAACAATGCCAATGACCACGGTTAGACCTAGGGCAATCATCCCAGATTTTACGGCAGAGTATTTAAGGCCAATAAGTCCCACCAACAGAGCGAGTATTGGTATAAAGGATAGTGTACTGAGCATCAACGAATACCGCCTTTCATTTGTTCTAAATCAACCCGGGTATGCTTACCGCTATTGCCCTTCACTGCTGCCACTGGAAAGCGGTGTTCATTCTTGGCTAGTTTGTTGAGCATGATGGTTGCTGGATCTTTCCCAATGGCATTGGCCATTAGGTAGGCGTAGATCAAGATATCTGCAATTTCATCGGCGATCTCTTCTGGTTCTGAGGGGTCTCCCCACTGGTAGTGTTCCAGTAGTTCTGCGGCTTCTATGGAGATGGATTTTGCTAGGTTCTCTGGGGTGTGGAACTGGGCCCAGTCTCTGGCGTTTCTAAAGTCTAACAAGTGCTGCATGAGCTCACGTTGGGACAGTGCTTGCGGGGAGTCAGGTGCATCTTCTGATTGAGGCACCGTCTGTTCTGCTTGGGTCACTGCCTCTTCCGTCAGCACAATTTCTACTTTAATGCGGTCTGGGTCTTCAAAAAAGACGGCATAGTAGTCGGGGCCCCCTGCATAGGGATGCCTGTCGGGGTAAAGTATGGTGACCTCTTTTTCCCGGAGGGTTTGGGTGATCTTGTCTATGATTTCTTTTGTTGGGGCATGGAAGGCCAAGTGGTTAAGGCCCACTCGGCACCGGTGATAGGCAGGTGTTTGGAAGCGGTCTTCTACTTGGACAAAGACCATATAGGTTTCCCCCTGCAAATAGCTAATGCCCCCATCCCACTCTTGGAAAACCGTGTAATTCAGGTCTGCCATCAGCCAACCCCAAAAGTTTTTGGTCGCCTCTAGATTGCTGACATAGATTTCTACGTGGTGAAGGGTCCCCAGTGTGGGGTTAGATTGCTGTGGCGCAATTAGCGTGTGGGTCATGGTCGATTTTCTCCTTTTTGATGGTGACTGCCATCAGGTGGATGCTATTGTCTGTACTTATCTCTTATCTTATGGCATATTTGTCTGTCCTTCAAGGGCGTTTTCTTGTTTTGCAATTGGCATTTGGGGGTAAATGTTAGATAGTCATTTGCTGAAAGAGGTATCCCCATGATCGACAGTGGTTATAATAAACAAATCTTAAAGAAAATCAATAAGAGCATCGATGGCCTCTTGCCTGTGGGTTCTTTAATTGCCCTAATTGGGGTATTGAATGTCTATATCACTGGCCGCAGTGTCTTTTTAGCCATTTATGATGTCGTCCTTGCCCTAACGCTTATTAGCCTTTTTTTCTTTAGAAAGCGCATGCCCCCGGAGTATAAAATTGCTGTAATCGCTGGACTTTTACTGCTTTTAGGGTTCTTATCCATGTGGCTTACAGGGATTATTAGCATTGGCCCACTGCTCTTTGTGCTGAGTTCTGTCCTAATTGTCGGTTTTTTTCCTTATGGGATCAACGCCCTCTACTCAGTGATAAAATCCATCTTTTTAGTTGCTTTTGTAGGGCTGATTCAATTTGGCTGGCTGCAATATGGTGGCCCATATGCCATTGCCTCTAACAACCCTAAAAATTGGTATATGGTTATTGTCATGATTACCTTAATCGATTGGGTGATGATTTTTGTGGTTCTCGCCATTAAAAATTACTTAATAGCCTTGATTAAGACGTCAGATATTCACGTCAACAAAATTTATCAGTTGGCATTTTATGATGCCTTGTCCAAACTGCCTAATAAATCCAAGTTAAATGATGCCTATCAAAATAAGCCCCTTAACCAAGGTTATATCCTTCAATTTAGTATTGATGGCCTCAGTATGATGAATACCATTTACGGTACTAAAAAAACCGATGATTTTATTAAGTATTTAGCGGATGTTTTACGTCAACATGCTCAATCTGACAATCAGATCGCTAGGCTTAGTGGCAACGAGTTTTTATGGATTATGGAGAACACCGACGAAAATCAATGTCTTTCGAACTACAAAAGTCTTGTTAGGATCCTTTACGAGTACCAAAAAGCACAACACGGTAGACCAATCATACAATTCAAGGGGGGCTACCTGGAGGTAAGGGAAGAAACAACATCTTTAGAGTCCATACTTGAAAAAACCACCATTGCCCTTGAGCAAGGGAAACTTCAAAACCAAATAGATCCCTGGCCATATAATCAAGAAAGCGAAAGACACTTCTTAGAACAGGAAGCTCTTAAAAATGCTCTGATCAAAGGGATTCGAGAGAACGTCTTTCAGCTGCACTACCAAGAAAAGGTGGATACCCATACCGGTAAAACCCTTGGTGTTGAAGCCTTAGCCCGTTGGAACACCGGCAGTGATGGTTATGTTTCCCCTTGTATTTTTGTCCCCCTGCTTAAAACCATTAACGCCACCCTTGAGTTTGATTTGATGATTACTGAACAGGTCTTCAAAGAGTATCCCAAGTTACTGGATAAATATCACCAAGGGCTGAGCGTCTCCATTAATATTTCACCCACCAGTATCATCACCCAAAGTTTTATCGATCAAGTGATTGAACTGAGTTACCAATACAAAATCACTCCCGAACGTGTCTATTTGGAATTGACGGAAGATGCCTTTTTTGAGAACCTTGAAGAGGCCAATTTGGGTATTGAGCAACTCCGGGCCCGTGGGTTCAAAATTTCTATTGATGACTTTGGTTCTGGCTATACGGCTTTAAGCTATATTTTCAAGTTGAAGTTTGACGAACTCAAGATGGATCGCTCCTTTATTAACCAGCTTTCCAAGAGTCCTGTCAATAGCGCCATCCTAAAAACCCTTGTTGACTTAAGCGATACCTATCACTTTTCCTTAGTAGCAGAGGGGGTAGAAACCCAATCGGAGTGTGCGCTTTTACAGTTAATGGGTTGTTGGCAGATTCAAGGCTTCTTGTTCTCTAGGCCCTGTCCCTGCGAAGATAAGGGGGTGAAGGATGATCATTAATTCCATCGAAAAATTGGACGAAAAGATTGCTCATGTTGTCCTCTGGATCATAACCCTAAGTCTCTATCTTGCCATTGGCGAAAACATTCTAACAAAAGCACCCCTTAGTCTGATCGTATCCAATAGTCTAGTGGCCTTGATCATTACCGCCCTTACAGTGACCCATAAAAGATGGCGAATGAATCGGTTATTAATCAGATGGCTTTTTATCGCCTTTTGTTTTGTGATTCTTCCCTTTGTCTGGTTTAATTCAAAGGGGGCATTTGGGGCTCAGCCAGTGTATATGGCATTTTTCATCCTATTGTTGACATTGGTCCTGGATCGGTTTTGGGCCTTGATTTTATCGGTGGCCACAATGGTCATTGTGGCACTGCTCATGCTACTAGAGTACTTAACCGTGATTACCTTTATAACAGTCCCCCTACCTCGGGAGTTGATTCTCAGTAATCTTTTGCATTATATAATCGTCTACATCATGGTACTGGGCGTGGGCCTCACTTTCAAAAATAATTATAACAATTTTCAAAAGGAACACTACCGCCTGTCTGTTTACGATGACCTTACCCAACTGAACAATCGCAGATATTTGATGAGTTCTTTAGGCCAGTTAGTCAGTGAAACCAAGCGACACCATCAACCCTTCAGTGTTCTGTTTATGGATATTGACCACTTTAAGCTAGTCAATGATCAAGAAGGCCACGTTTTTGGGGATCGTGTCCTAGAATTGCTAGGTAAAGTGATTAACCAAGGGCTCCGTGAATACGATATAGCTGGTCGATACGGGGGGGACGAGATTATGGTCCTCCTGCCCCATACCAAGGTTGAAGATGCCTTGAACATAGCCAATCGAATCTCTGTGAGCTTTGATCAAGGTGTCAAAGTTATTACACAACAACCCATATCCCTATCCATTGGCGTAGTCGATGGTGATGATAAAACTGCACAAGAAATTATCCAATCAGCTGATGAGGCAATGTACTTGAAAAAACAAAGGTAAGTCGGTCCAAACCACTAAAGGAGGCAGCAAAATGACACGATTCAAATGGATTAGCAACTCAAATCATACGGTACTCAGACAAGATTTTTCAGGGCTCACTTCTGTAGATCTGGCACCAGTTATTGAGCAGTGCCACGAAGAAGTTAAGAAAAAAGGGAAAAAAGATATCATCATTTTGACTAATATCGAGAATATTAAATTTGACCGCAATACAACCCATCTGTTTCAAGAGCTAATGACAAAAAACAAACCCTTTGTTAAAGAATCCTGCATCTACGGCGTCGGTTCACTACAAAAAATCACCATCGAAACCGTTGCTAAACTAACAGGGCGAAAGCTCAATTTATTCAAAACAGAAGCGGAAGCTTTGAACTGGTTGGATAAACTCTAAGTTAAAAAGCAACCATAAAACTAAAAGGCCCCCTAGGGGGCCTTTTAGTTTTCATCGTGTCTGGCAAAGGCCCCTGCTATAAGCGGCTCACCCTCTTGTGATATTTTCTGATTCCTTAAGCAATGGCTTCAGACAGGATTTCAGTTGAAGTTATTAGGTTAAGCCACTCTTCACAAATACCTGTGCAAACGCTTAAGGCAAACTCGATATCATGTTCCATACTCGGTGCCTGCGCTAAATACACAGAATGGATGGCTGCTAGTCCAAGGGAGCGCACGTAATACCCTAGATCACTGTGATTACCTTGATTATGGGATTTAGCAAGGGCACTGAATCGCCGATGGAGCTGATACTCATAGATCACATGACCGATTATCGTAACCTGATTTTGGTAGGGTTTATTGTGTACTTTACAAAAGATATCAGAAACAAAATGACATATAACCCCCAGAATCTCCGAACTTTTTTCGAACTGAAAGGGGCGGTTGTAAAATGATACCATTAAAGTTGCTAGGTAGTCCCAGCAGTCTTCTTTGTAATGACAAAAGGCCATATAATTACGATCTAAATCAGGTAACAAATTACCTCGTATAAAGCGATCTCGATGTAGGACCTGGCCGTATTTCTGGTTCAAGTGATTATACAAATGCTCGCCGATTAATTTATGGGTCGCCAGTTGCATTGTAACACCCCCTTCGATTTAATGGTAACCCAAAATTACGAAGGTTTTGTTTGTTTTGTGCTAAGATTGTGTTGCATTTTTGATTGCTATTGCGACCTTGTCCACTTCAAAACCATCTGGTAAAAGTCATCCAAGATCAATGGTTTTGATAAATAATCATCCATTCCTGCCTCAAGACACTTTTCTCGATCACCGGTTAATGCAAAGGATGTCATGGCAATAATCGGCGTATATGTCCCATTTAAACTTTCCAAAGTTCTAATGATAGCTGTGGTTTCGTAGCCATTAATAAGGGGCATTTGTACATCCATAATGATCATATCAAATTTCTTACGCTTGAAAAGTGCAACTGCTTCTGCTCCGTTTTCAGCCGTAGTAACCTGCCATCCGGGCTTTTTTGCAACCATTTCAGCAATTGTTCTACTTACCTTATCATCTTCAGCGATTAGTATATTGACTGCCTTTTGAGGTGCTACTTTTTTAACTAAAGGCTGTTCTTTAATCTCAATTTCTGCATTAGCATTCTCTAATAAACAGGTGAAATAGAAGGTACTACCCTCTCCTTCTATGCTTTCTACCCAGATTTCTCCACCCATTCTTTTTACCAGTCCCTTGCAAATAGAAAGTCCCAACCCAGTGCCACCATACATGCGCGTATTTGAGTTATCCGCTTGACTGAATCGTTCAAAAAGGCAATGGACTTTATCAATGGGTATGCCAATGCCCGTATCTTTTACTTCAAATTCTATTACAACTTCTTTACCCTCTTGCTGTTTCAAGGCTTTTACAAACAGCTTAATACGCCCTTTTTTTGTGAATTTAATAGCGTTTCCCATGAGGTTTAAAATTATCTGTTTTATGCGAAATGGATCTCCTATTAAATTAACCGGAACATCTTTTTCAATGATAGCTTCCAATAGCAAACCAGCGTTGTCCACAGAAATGTTGTTGAGTGCCATTATTTCATTAATCAAGTTTTCAAGATGAAAATTGCTTTTTTCCAGTTCCAATTTACCAGCTTCTATTTTTGAATAATCTAGAATGTCGTTGACAAGCACTAAAAGTGAATTTGCAGACGTGCTGGCTATTTTTACAAACTCCCGCTGTTCATCTGTCAACTCCGTGGTTAGTAAGAGTTGCAACATTCCCATAAAGCCATTCATTGGCGTCCTTATTTCATGACTCATATTGGAGAGAAATTGGCTTTTTGCAGTATTCGCTGCATCAGCGGATTCCATTGCAATTCTTAAATCCTTTTCTACATTTTTGAGAACAGTAATATCCAAACAGTAACCAATGTAACCGAGAAAATTGCCTTGCCCGTCGTAGTTAGGACAACCGTCATCCTGAATCCATCTATAGGTGCCGTCATGGTATCTCAGCCGATAATCCATGCTGAAAAATTCCTGTTTATCAAATGCATTGATATAGGTATCAAGACAGCGCTGAAAATCTTCTGGGTGTACCCCCTCTGCCCAACCGTTACCCTTCTCCTGTTCCAAAGTTCGCCCTGTAAATTGAAGCCAGACCCTGTTGAACCAGTAACAAAGTTTATCCGTATCAGATTTCCAAATCAGTGCCTGACCAGAGTCAGCCAGCATGCGGTAGCCCCATTCACTTTCTTTGAGAGCTAGTTCAGTCTCTTTTCGCTCGGTAATATCAGTATGGGTTCCGCTCATAATCAGTGGTTTGCCATCGGCTGACCAGGTGGTAACTTTTCCTCTAGCCTGTACCCAAATCCAACTACCATCTTTGTGTTTCATACGGCATTCAATATCATAATAGTCCAGTTCTCTATCAAAAATTCGCTTCAAAAGGGCTTCGGATCTTTTCAGATCATCAGCGTGCGCAAATCTTGCCCATGTTTCAATACTGAAAGGCGTTATTTCTTTAAGTGTATATCCGATAATTTTAGCCCACCGCTCATCAAATGTCGTTTCACCTGTTTGAATATCCCATTGCCATGTGCCAACATGGGTTCCTTCAAGAATATTTGCCAAACTGTCTTTACTGCTTTGAAGTTCAGTTATTTGACTTTTATCCTTGGTGACATCTATAAAGTGTGTCACAAAATACCCTTTTCTGGGAGAATAGACAGTCACTTTATACCAACAATTTAAGGGGTCTGAAAACTGCTCGATTTCTTCACTGCCACCGTTAATGGCTATATTCCCATAAAACTTTATCCAGTCAAACTTACTCTTTTTAATATCCGGTATCACTTCAGTGACATTTCTATTCAAAACATCTGAACGCTTTAGTCCAGTTGCTTTTTCAAAGGCGGCATTTACTTCAATAAATACATAATCACAAGGTGTTTTATAATCATCCAATATTATTCTGTGATAGGCAAATCCTACAGGAGAACTCTCGATGATTAATTTATAAAAATCAATATCCATCTGGTCAGCTCTATTTTCTTCCATTTCGTATTTACTCATCAAAATCCCTCATTTCTGCTTTTGCATAAGTCAACAGATTATTCTAATTGTATACCCCTTTACCGCAACAGAATCACAGCAAGGTTGTATTCACCATATAAAAAAAGGGCCTCTCACTTTCATGATAAACCCTCTTGACGACTTGACGACTGTTGACTATTTAATTGTGATGACACTATGGCTTATGGGTATAGTTAAAATAGTGTGGCTTTTGCTAGTCACTAAGAGGTTTTGAGTTCACCTATGGCAAGGAGGGGCAACATTGACAATCCAGGGCACTGCAAATGATTTGACGATTGACGACTACAAATGGTTGTATGAAAATTCTGGTGTCGGTATTGGTTTTTATAGCCTGGAAGGGATTGCGCTTTCATTTAATCTAGCTGCGGCTAAGGACTTGAATGGCAAGCCAGAGGATTTTATTGGGCAGTCCATTGATCATCTGTTTTCTAAAAAAGAGGCTGATTTGTATTTGGACCGGATAAAACAAGCAGCCAACTCTGATCAATCAATGCTATATGAAGATTTTGTGAAATTACCGACTGGAGACAGATGGTTTCAAAGCACTTATACGAAGATTGAAAATGGTAAGCATCACTTGTTGGGCATTCAAATTATATCACAAGATATCACAAAATTGAAACTCTCTGGCGCAGAGGTGCTAGCTGCTAAAGAGGCAGCTGAAAAAAACCAGCGTTTACTCAACATTACCGGTGATATTGCCGCGGTGGGTGGTTGGGAAATCAATCTTCGGTTAAATACCTTAGTGTGGACTAAACAGGTGTTTGCAATCCACGAACTGGACGAAACCTTTATGCCTACAGTTGAAGCGGCCATTGGTTTTTACGAAGCGAGCTCCATTCCTATCATTCAAAAGGCGGTTAGTGACGCCGTTGAATTGGGTACCCCCTTTGATGTGGTGCTGAAAATTGTAACGGCTAAAGGGACCATTACAGATGTTAGGGCCATTGGCTATGTACAAAGAGATCAAAATAATATGCCCGAATATGTTTATGGTACTTTTCAGGATATTTCTAAACAAAATAAAATCATGGAAGCACTACTGATTGCAAAGTTAGAAGCCGAACAAGCCAATAGAGCAAAATCTGAATTTTTATCAAATATGAGTCATGAGATACGAACCCCCTTAAATGGGATCTTTGGCTTCACGCAGTTATTATCAGAGATGGAAGTGGACGCTGAAAAAAAAGAGTATCTTGATATTATCAAGAACTCCTCCAGCCAACTGCTATCCCTGATAAATGACATTTTAAGCTTGTCCAAAATCGAAGCGGGGAAATTTGAGATTAAAGCGAGCCCTACTAATTTGTTTTCAAAGATTCATATTCTTGCCAATGGTTTTATCAAACAGGCCCAGTTAAAGGGGTTAACATTCAATGTGCAAATAGACAAGTATTTTGACAGGCATATCCTGATTGATAATCACGCTGTCTTTCAAATTGTTAATAACCTACTTTCCAATGCTATTAAATTTTCAAAAGTTGGATTTATCCAGCTAACTGTTAAGGCCTATGGGGATAAATTCGTAGAAATCGTGGTCAAGGATACCGGTATTGGCATCAACGAAGAAAAGCAAAAACACCTCTTCGAGGCCTTTGAGCAGGGGGAATATTATCTCACCAAACAGTATGGTGGCACTGGCTTAGGCCTAGCCATTGTCAAGAAAACAGTGGACTTACTAAATGGACAAATCATTGTCTCTACCCAACAAAACATCGGTACAGAAATCAGAGTTGTAATCCCCTTCAATGAAATTGAAGAGCCACTGAGCCTCAGTGATGATGCAAATAGGGACTCTTCCCTCAAGCAAATGCTAAAAATCATATCCGCAGAAGATGTGGAAGTGAATCAACTCTTATTGGAAAAGATGTTACAATCCAATCACACCCTTTTTACAAAGGTCTACAATGGCGACGAACTCCTAGCACAATTAAGTGAGGAAGATTATCATATCGTGCTAATGGATATACAAATGCCTGGCTTAAACGGCATCGAGGCCACAAAAAAAATTAGAAGTCTTCAGCGATACAAGGATATCCCCATCATTGCAGTCTCCGCTTATGCCTTTGAAGAAAACATTGACGAGATGATCAAGTCTGGGATTGACGATTACATTTCAAAACCGATCAACAAGGAGGAGTTGATTAGCAAGGTTAATAAATGGGCAAAGGGAAAAAGTGTGTGATACTAAACTATTGACCTGGACCAAGGTCCCTACTTCTAAGCTTTAAGTACAGCAGGGATTGCTTTAATTGCCTGCGGTGGTGCTTTTCTAGGCCAAGAAGGGCCTCTGTGTGCAGTGTTTCCCTGATGATTACGGCATCCCGATACTTCCCGATATGGTGGTGAACATCTTGGATGACTTGACAAAAAGACTGGGGTTCTAAGGTGACTAGGTCTGCTTGCAGCCAACTCAGTAGACGCTTACCTTGGATACGCAATTGGTGTAGGGTATCATAATCGTCTAATTGAACGTTTTTTGCCAGTTCTAGATATTTGACTAAGGCCTTCTGACACCGGGTCTCCCCGTTTCTTTCAAGGACTTTTGTGCTGCTGGGCTCAATATCACCCTTATCAGGTTCTGGTTTTTGTACAGGTGCTGCCCATAGCCAGGGCTGTTGATGGATTTTCCGGTGTTCTTTATCCAGTTTTACCCGCAGAGCATCTCTATGGGACCCTTGATTAGGCAGCATTGACAGCGCTACATAATAAAATCTGGCATCTTCCAAATGCTTTGCAATGGCTTTAAATGCTTCTAGACTTTTTGGTTTTTCTTGCCAGTTCATGACCCATACAATGGACCGGATTTTTCGGATAGCCATTCGTGTCTGATGAACCCAAATATCTGGTTGTTCCATCTGAAAACCTTGGTGGCTCAGATGTTCCCTCAGACTCTTGATTTCCTTAGCCAGCACCTGTTCCCAAACGGCGCCTTCTTTCACCGACAAGGTATACCCTGGATTTTTGCAGAGCTCAACCCGCCAAGGCTCAGGGCCGATTTCAAGAAGACCCTCAAGTCCATGGGCCATGGCGTCAGCATCTTTGATCAGTTCATCGTAGGGACCATGGATTTTGCCCTTTTGATTGTGGACACTGATGGCGTGATAAATCAACTTTTGTTCTTGACTGCTAAAGCCCAACCCGGCGTTGGATTTTAACAGTTTTTTTATTTCCTTGGCACCGGCTTTTGCATGACCCTTGCCCACCACCCCTAATTTCAACCGACCCATATCGTGAGCCAGTGCAATCACAAGGCATAAATCAAGATCCAGTCCCCTTTTTTCACCAAGGCTGAGGGCAAAGTTGGTCACATGTTGTAAGTGCTCACATTCAAAGGCCCTGTCTGGAGACTTTCTTGCCAGTGATGCCATCAGTTGCTTTAGGGCTGCGATGTTGGTCATTTCAAACCCCTTGATGGGCAAGATTGCTAAGAATATTTTGCCAACCTTGCCGCTGAAGGTCTAAGGTATTGGCGGTCTCTGCTTCAAATCGTTCTTCAATCAAGGTACCATAGGGCTTTTCAAACAAATCAATGCGTACAGACCTGCCGTCACCCAGTGTAAAATATAATTTCTTTGACGGCTCTATCTCAGTATAAGTCCCCCAGAAATCAAAAGACATTTCCCCGTCTTTTGAGGCCATTTCATAATGAAACTCCCCACCGATTTTAAGCTCATTACTTGCCTTTGGGCAGTGCCAATCTTCTGAAGCAAAGTTCCAAGTCATGACTTTTTCAGGTGTCACTAACTTCAGCCAGATTTCTTCTGGCGTGAGAGAAGACTTTTCTCTTAAAGTAATCACCCTACCTAATGTGGTTTGGGTATCAATTAGGTTTTGCATAGAGTCAAAACCCTTTTCCCACATGGCTGTAAATCCCTGGACCTCTTCTTCAGCCATATCTTGATCCAGTTCAAATAGGCATCCACCATTGCCATTGGCCCTTAAAGTGTAATTTTCATAGGCAGGTGTCCACCGTTTGGTTTCTTCAGAATCATAGTCTTCAATGCCATTCATCACTAACCCGATGTGCTTGATTGATATAAAACTAGGATAGGTGCAGTCTTCAATCATAGAAAGCATCCCTGTTTGAAGGCCCTTTTCATCTTCGGAGATAAAACGGATTTTGTGGCCTTTTGCCCACTGACCATCAAAATCTGAACCTTCATGAAAAGCGGTTGTCCAATTCCGATAGTGATCTGGATCCACAATCATTTCCCATAAATGCTCTGGCGAGCTTTTAAACTCTCGTTCTAAATGGATTCTTTTCATTGGCTTTCCTCCTTGGTTCGATGTCATGTAAGAGTTTTGTATTTAAAACTCTCCATTATAGGCTGCTTCCAGTTGTGCGATGTTAAATTTCTTCATACTTAGAAATGCAGAAGTTACCCTAGCGATGGCTTCTGGTGAACCCTTCATCATCTCAATCATCTGCTTTGGTACAATTTGCCACGAAACCCCAAATTGGTCCTTTAGCCAGCCACATTGTTCAGCTTCTGGGTCATGGGAAAGATGGTCCCAGTAATCATCTAACTCCTGCTGATCATCACATAAAACAACAAGAGAAATCGCTTCGTTAAATTCAGTTTCGCCACCATAACCATGGTCCATAAATAAAAAATCTACTCCCCCAATGGTCAGCTCTCCATAGTTCACTTTTGCAGCAGGCACTGAAGCTTCTCCCTTGCCATAATAAGAGATGTCACCTATTTTGCCATCCGTAAACAGTTTCGAATAAAAAATCATGGCCGATTCAGCCAGTCCACACCTTGAACCCCCAAACATTAAACAAGGTCTGACTGTTCTCAAATCCCGTTTCTCAGCATTGAGCATCAGTTGCCAATTTAAGCCATGTTTATCTGATAGCCAGGTGTAATAAGAAGAAAACTCGTAGGCTTTCAGCGGCATTAACACTTCACCTTCATGGCTTAACTCACTGTAAAGATGGTCCATGGACTCTTTAGAATCTAGGGCAATAAACAAGGAGATTGCTTCGTTAAACTTGAAATAAGGACCACCGTTAATGGCCTGAAAATTCAAATCACCAAGGGTAAAATCAAACACTGCCACATCGCCGGATGGTGTATTCTCAATGACACTGATATTGCTAATGTTAGACTCAGGTAATAGTTTGGTGTAATGCTCAATGGCTTCTTTTGCTTGATAATCAAACCACAAATGAGGTATAATTTTTTGCATATTGTCCGCCTTTCGTAATTGAAAATAATTATCACCAAGTTTATTATACCCTGATTAAGAAGACGTAATCTCCACTTTCATACGATCTGGGTCTTCAAAAAACACAGCATAATAATCAGGCCCCCCAGCATAGGGATGCCGATCCTGGTAAAGGATATTAACGCCTCTCACCTTCAGTTCTTGCGTAATGTCATCAATCACAGCTTCGCTAGGTGCATGGAATGCCAAGTGGTTTAGCCCCACTCGACACCTATGATAGGTCGGGGTTTGAAACCGCTCCTCCACCTGGACAAATACCAAATAAGTCTCACCGTGAAGATAGCTAATGCCCCCGTCCCAGCTTTGAAAAACACTGTACCCAAGCTTTTCCAGTAACCACCCCCAAAACAACTTGGTCTCTTCAAGGTTGCTCACATACATTTCCACATGATGCAAACGCCCTAAAGTCGGTACAGGTGTTGGTGTTAAGGCCCCAATATCAGCAGCAGCGCAATAATTTAAAATTTCTTGGGTAAATTGATCACCGATTCGGCGCACTTCTCCTAGCACCCGCTTGATGCCAGCCTCAGTTTGAGTCCAGTGATCACGGGTCAACAGACTTTCCCCTTCTTGATAAGGATAGGGGTGGGCCATGAGAGTTGCCTGGGGAAAAGCGTTTTCGTAATACATTTTCGCCCTTCTAGCATGAAAAGACTTACACACCACAATGGCTTTTTTGATACTTATCCCCCTTTGGTCCAAAAGCGCCCTTGTAAAAGCCCCGTTCTCAGCAGTGGTCCCCGACTGGTTCTCACAAAGGATAGCAGAAGCCGGAACACCGTTTCTCAATAATACAGCCATTAAAAAGCTGGCTTCGTCTATGTAAGGACCCGGATACAGGTCCTTTTTTGATTTGCTGCCTGCAAAATAACCAGTCTTAACACTGACGCCCCCAGCAGGCACAATCAGCGGTGCAAATCCTTGGTGATACAGCTGTGCCGCGGTTTCTGCCAGCTCTGGATGGGAGCCACCTGGAATAAAAATGGCATCTGCTACCTCAAGTGTATCGCTGATAAATATAAAATCCCCTATCTCCTGCAAGGTTTTTCGCATCGGTTTCTAGCCCCCTTCTTATTCCAATTTACAACCGCTAATGACTTATCAGAATCTCTTTGAGCACACTTAGAATATCTTCAAATGAAATATCAGCTGCATAAGGATATTTAGTTTCATATGAACCCCAAATTTTCCTCATATCATGAGAATCTAAAATTGCCTCAAGATATTTCATGCTATTTCTGTAATAATCCAAAGTGCCCCTGTCTTCGGCCTTTTTGTAAATGGCGCCTCTTAAATCTGTCATCTGAATTTCAGATCTATGCAATTTCATTATAATATAGACATCGTAATAATCTCTTGCTCTTGTATTTGCAATGTTTCTTGCTAATATAGACTCTATTTTTTCAGCAAGAATTGTATTTAGATTGTAGGCCTTAATCGCTAAATAGCGATCCTCAAACATTAGCTTATATTTAAAATCAATTTCATGAGGAATAATCAAATCTCCAGTTGTTATATCAATTTTCAAGTTAACACAAATGCTGAAAAAACTTGCTTCTACTGATACTCTAAAATCGTCGTAATCACTAATATCGTGAATTTTCTTAATCCCTTTAATCTTAAATGTAACGTTATCATCAATATCTAAAGATAAGATTTCATTCAATATTGTCTCGATAGAGGTTAGATTGATTTGCATACCTTTTACAGTGGTATCCATATCCAAGGTACTTCTCAAATCCAAGCCAACCATAGCTGCTATAAGAAAACCGCCTTTTAAAATAAAAAAATCATTGTATTTTGATATAGAAATCCGTTCTAACATTCGCTCCATCATAAAATTCTGAAGAACAGTATTTGATACTAAGTTCTTACTCTTGGCAATATTGCTAATCCAGTCTTTCAATTGCCTAGGACTACCAATCCTCATGTCAGCACCTCCATATATTGGCGCACCTCTTGCCTAATATTAAATAACTCAGCATAATAGAGCAATTTAACAAAATCTGCACTTGGACTTTTCATGTACCTTTTCACTGCTTCAAGTACTAAGTCTGTGTCTAGTTGTGCCTTCTTTTTTAAAGTATCACAAATGGTTCTTTCTCTATCATATACGAATACTGCATTACCATAGGGTGTTTTAATCTGAATTCGTCCCAGTTCATGAAGTTTTTTTGTAACATAAAAAAATTTGTACTTTTCTTTATCTTTCAAGAGTCTAGTGTTATAACCCGATGGAATTGTCATCATTATTTGAAATGGTGTTCGATCAATTAATTCATGAAAAAACAACGCTGTCTCGTGAGAGAAAACGCCTGATTTACATCGGTACTGTGCCATATAATAATCATCTTCCAAGTAAATAGGGTTGATATAGAGACCGTGCCCGATTCTTTCAATCCCATTAGAATTGTGCAATCGCTGCAAAGTTTTATTATCAATACCCGCTTCGTTAGCAATTTTAGATGTCAAAATACCATTATGGAGATTCATTAATTCTATCACTTTATCATGACTGGACATCATTTCACCTTTTCAAATAAGACTTTTTCGTTCGTATATATCGTATTATATGCGAACGAAAAAGTCAATTTTGATTTCTCATCGCCTGTCGCTATTCTGATTTCTAGTCTCTTTTAGCCCTTACGAGCGTCCCATATAATCCTCGTCAATCTTCTGTTTCCACTCTTTTGAGATTTTCTTAGTAGCCCGCAGCTGGCAAATGGCCTCGCTGACCGTATCGTAATTCAGTGCAATTCCGGCCATATCGTTGTGAAACTTGGCTGCCCGGTCGCTGGCAATCCCGAATCTCGCAGCTTCTGCCACCGCGTCAATATTGGCCCCTAAAAAAATGAATTCCCAGTTGTGCTTGCGCTTTTTCTTTTCAATCATGTCTTTAATCTTTGCATAGGTATACTCTCTGCTGGCGTTTTCGCACCCATCAGTGGTAATCACAAACACCACTTTTTCAGACTCTGAGGTATTCTTTTGCACAGCGCTGATTTTCTCAATGGTTTTGCCAATGGCATCTAACAGAGCCGTGGACCCTCGCACAAAATACTCTTTGTCGGTGATGGCCTTTACCCCTTTAAGGTTGATGCGGTCGTGGAGCAGTTGGTAGTGGTCGTCAAACAAAACCGTTGTGATTACGGCCTCCCCCTCAGCTGCCATCTGCTTTTTAAGCATGCTGTTGTAGCCCCCAATGGTGTCACTTTCTAGGCCACTCATGGACCCGCTGCGGTCCAAAATAAATACCAATTCCGTCAAATCTTTTTTCATAACAGACCTCCCTAGTGGTCACAAACACCCTTGTTTGTGTCTCTACCTAGAGAATACCACTTCAGAAAGCCCCTTAGGTCGCACGGCAGGCGACAAGTGATTTAGCAGGCTACCCCCGCAATATGAAGGCTTCATAACCCAGGTTTACCTTTTAGCGTCCCAATAGGGGTTGATTGAACTCAAATAAGATCTCATTGATCTCGCCAATATGGAATACCCCTTCCGTAATAAAGTATTCAATCACGAGGTCAAACCGACTGCTGTGGGATAGAGCAAATCCAGCCCTTTGAAGCAAATCCTTGGTTTCGTCAAGGTTCAGTTCTAGGGCAATGGCCAATGCCAGAGCAGTGGACTTACTGGGCTGATAGTGCTGATCGCTTCTGATTTTAGAAAAGAGCTTTCGGTCCAGATTGGCTCTTTTGTAAGTTTCAACATCGGTCTTTCCCTTTTGGTCAATGAGCTTCAAAAGGTGCTCCGAAAACGTGTCATCCAGTTCGTTAATAAGGTCACTCAGTTGCCTTGAGGCCTTCTTCGCTACCTCTTTCTTACGTGGGATAGGTGATTCCAATTCAGAGGCTGACTCGTAAAAAATGCTGACATCTAAAACTTCATTAATTATTGCTTCATGTTCTGATACAAACGCCTCTATATAATGGTCTTCAATATAGGCTTTAACACAGGCCAGCCGCTTCTCTTTGGGTGTTTTTTGACCAACGCTATCTACTGCTTCCTTTGCCTTATCTGTTTGATTGATTTCAAATGGCATATAAGAGTCCTTCTCCTTTGATTAATAGATATGTCCCTTCCAGTTTACACTGTCCTCTTTGTGGTTTGCAACTTTTTGTGGTTTGCAGTTCTTTTTTGGGGTAGTTAGGCACTAAAGGCAAACTGAATATCTTATATAGGAGGACGACAATGGCAACAGAAGGTAAATGCCCGGTTACGGGGCACACACACAGTTCCGTGGCTGGCGGTGGCACATCCAACCGCGATTGGTGGCCCAAACAACTGAAACTCTCAATTTTACACCAAAACCCCTCACTGAGTAATCCCATGGACCCCACATTTGACTATGCAAAAGCTTTTTCCACTTTGGATTATGCCGCCTTGAAACAAGATCTCTATCATCTGATGACCGACTCTAAACCCTGGTGGCCTGCTGATTATGGCCATTATGGCCCGCTTTTTATCCGGATGGCGTGGCATAGTGCCGGCACTTATCGCTTAGGGGACGGACGGGGGGGAGCCAGCAGAGGCACCCAGAGATTTGCACCCCTTAACAGCTGGCCAGATAACGTGAACCTAGATAAAGCCAGACGTCTACTAGAACCTATTAAGCAAAAGTATGGCTCTAAAATTTCTTGGGCAGATTTAATGATTTTAGCCGGTAACTGCGCCTTAGAATCCATGGGCTTTAAGACCTTTGGTTTTGCAGGGGGCAGAGAAGATGTCTGGGAACCTCAAGAAGACGTGTATTGGGGTGCTGAAAAAGAGTGGCTGGGGGATACCCGTTATACCAACGAAAGAGATTTAGAAAATCCCCTTGCCGCTGTGCAAATGGGATTGATTTACGTCAATCCAGAAGGGCCAAATGGAAATCCAGACCCTGTGGCTTCTGGCATTGATGTTAGGGAGACCTTTGCCAGAATGGCCATGAACGATGAAGAAACCGTGGCCCTGGTGGCTGGCGGGCATACTTTTGGCAAATGCCATGGGGCAGCCAGTGCAACCCATGTTGGCCCTGAACCGGAAGCTGCTGACATGGCAGATCAAGGTCTTGGTTGGAAAAATAGTTTTGGCTCAGGTAAAGGCGTGGATACCATTAGCAGTGGTATTGAGGGGGCCTGGAAACCAAGACCTACCCAGTGGGACATGGGCTATTTAGAAATCCTCTTTAGATACGAATGGGAACTGGTCAAAAGTCCAGCCGGCGCTCACCAGTGGTTGGCAAAGGATGTTGCTCCAGAAGATATGGTTGAAGATGCCCACGACCCCACCAAAAAGCACCGTCCAATGATGACCACCGCCGACTTATCCCTGCGCTACGACCCACGGTACGCCCCTATTGCAAAAGACTATCTTGCAAATCCACAAAAGTTTGAAGATGCCTTTGCCAGAGCTTGGTTTAAACTGACCCATCGAGATATGGGTCCACGAACACGCTATCTGGGCCCAGAAGTTCCAGGTGAAATCCTGATTTGGCAAGACCCCATCCCACCGGTGGACCATACCCTGATTGATGATCAAGACATTCACCACCTAAAAAACGTGATCAAGCAAAGTGGCTTAACCGTTTCTGAGCTGGTAACCACTGCCTGGGCTTCCGCCTCAACCTATCGGGGCTCCGATAGGCGGGGTGGTGCCAATGGTGGCCGTATCAGGCTACTTCCCCAAAATAAATGGGCAGTCAATCAACCAAAAGCCCTAAACCATTGCATAAATGTCCTAGAAGGGATTCAAAAGTTCTTTGAGACTCAGCAAGCTAGCTTAAAAGGCCCCCTTGAAACAGTGGCCACAAGCGGCCCCCTTGGATCTAAGCGGGTTTCACTGGCAGACCTAGTGGTGATGGCCGGGGCTGCAGGTATTGAAATGGCTGCGCAGCAGGCTGGTTACAACCTGATTGTACCAGTGATTCCAGGTCGTATGGATGCCACCCAAGAAGAAACCAATATAGATGCCTTTAAAGCCCTAGAACCTATTGCAGATGGCTTTAGAAATTACCAAAAGGGACACTATAGCATCGCCCCAGAAGAACTGCTCCTGGATAAGGCCCAACTGTTAACCCTCACAGCACCGGAAATGACCGTGCTCCTTGGGGGATTAAGAGTGCTAGGGGTTAACCACGGAGGCTCAACCCACGGGGTGTTCACCAATAGACCAGAAACCCTAACCAATGATTTCTTTGTAAACCTTTTAGATATGTCTACCCAGTGGCAACCTTCGCAAGAGGATTCAGGGATTTTTGAAGGCAGATGTAGAGAAACCAGCGCTTTAAAATGGACTGCCACATCTGTAGACCTAGTGTTCGGTTCAAACGCTCAGCTGCGGGCACTGGTAGAAGTCTACGCCAGTGCAGATGCCATGCCTAAATTTATGGATGACTTTATCAGTGCATGGCAAAAGGTGATGCACGCAGACCGATTTGATCTTAAGTAAAAAGAAGCACACAAAAATAGAGGCTACTCAAATGGTTGATCACCACTTGAGTAGCCTCTATTTGTTTACTTGCTCCCTACCCGATTGCGGCCCGTTCGTTTGGCCATATAAAGGCCAGCATCGGCTTCTTGGATCAGGTCTTTTTCTTCCACGATGCCTTGGTGGGCGGTGGCAACGCCAAAGCTTGCTGTGATGGCAAATTTCACACCGGCGGCTTCAAATTCTAGATTTTCAATGGCTTGGCGGAGCTGCTGGGCATGTTGGATGGCATCTTCAAGGGCGGTAAAACGCAGGACTATCAGAAATTCTTCGCCACCAAAGCGCCCTACGATGTCCGTTCGTCTTGAGCGCTCCACAAGGGTTGAGGCAACCTGAACGAGCACCTCATCCCCTACTAAGTGACCGTAGGTGTCGTTGACCACTTTGAAGTGATCCAGGTCTACCATCAGCACCGACAAGGCACCATGATAGCGATTGTAGCCTTCTAGTTCATACTGCAACATATCGAGTAGATACCCCTTATTGTATAGACGGGTTAGACTGTCCACTTTAGAGAGGGCTTCAAATTTGTTCTTTTCATCTTCAAGTTCTTGAGTACGTTCGTCCACAAGATTTTCAAGGTGGTTCTTCAGATAGGTTTCGGTATCAAAGGCCCGTTGAATCCGAATGGCTAGTACCCCAGCCTGAGACAGAATTAAAATAAAGAGGCCAAAACTCAAGTAATAACCCGTTTGAATGATGAGCATACTGTAAAGAATATCATTAAGGGCCGTGACTAAAAACACCACATAACCACTTAGATAGACAAATGAACCTTCCCGCCCTTTATAGACTGCTTTGATTAGCCAGAATAAGAGCATCAGTGCCACTACCAGTATAAAACCTTGAAAAAATATAAAGGTTTCTTGATAAAAAGCCTGGGCCGTTACCATAATGACCAACACTTGAATGGCAGACAGCCAGTTGCAAACCCGCCTAAATAACACTGGAAAGATATCTTTAAACACTTTACCGATAAAGGCCACCACCGTTACCACAATAAGAGGTACCATGGCATAGGCAAGTCGCAAGCCAAAATCGTACTCAATGATGGGGTAGTTTTCAAAGCCAAGTTGCTGACCAGAATACATGGCCTTGACTAAAACAGTGGTACAAACCAGGGAAAAGTAAAGAATAGCGGTATCTTGCCGCATAATCATAAACACGAGCCAAAAGTAGACCGTCATCATAAAAATGGCGCCAATCATAAAAGTATCTGCTTGTCTGACCTTAAGGGCATACTGGAAGACCTGGTCCATGGGACCAAAGAGAGTTTTCTGCCACATGCCCACTAAATGACTATCTTTTGTGGCCACGTGAATCACTATATGACTTTGAGTATCTTGAGCCTTAAAGTAAGCGGCTTGCACCTTGGAGGCTGGCACTGTATCACTGGGACTTGTATTGGGTTCTCCCTGTTTAGCGATGGATATGCCGTCTGCAAAGACCTCGTAAGCCGTGAGAGCATCCAAAAAGTAAAAGCCATACATTTCACCTGGGGTTAAGTGATCTAGTAAAAATTCATAACTACCGTGGGTAACCGCCTGAGCACCTGTGGCTTTCCAGGCAAAAGGCAACTGTTTATAATCCCCTTGACCCCCACCTGATATTGGGGAAATCAGTTGATTGGGATAGGCCATCACTTCACCGTTTAGTTGATAAAGCCCTTTACTAAAATCTAAGTGACTGACATCCAATACACCACCTGACCAATGGGCGTGTTGTGATCCTAAATAATCAGTATAGAGCATGGGTACCAAAAGCATTGCAATTAGACCCACCAACAAAATCCCCATGGCGCGGTATTTAATGCTATGACCCTTTGGATTACGGGACTTCAATGTCTTGTGCTGTGTCGTTTGAGGCATACGTTATACCATGACTTTCTCTATGATTTGATTAGATTTTCTCTGTGATTTTGCCTGTTCATTCTTAAAATTATACCCTAAAAATCAGAATTTCACCACAGTTGTGAAAGAGCTTTGAATTGTTGCACCACTATTGATATTAGTGTATCATGGGGTATAAGCAACTTGTAACTAACTGATATATCATTAGCTAATATCAATCAACTGATACTAAGGTGGGCTATACATGTTAAAGCGGGCTTCCATTAGAAAAAAAATGATCATCGCCGTCCTACTAAGCTGTGTCATTCCCTATATCATCGGCGGCATCTATATCAAAAACACCACCGAAAACTGGCTTTATCAAAGCTACATAAAACATGCCAGCATGATGCTTGAAAGCACAGGGAAAACAGTGGATGATACCCTTTTGGGATTGATGTCAAATCTTTCTCAGATGATGTCTCAAGATGCACGGATTTTAGAGGCCAAAGACAGTTTATCTAGCTATTTAGACTACAGAAGTGGTGAGCCTCTCCCTGTCAAATCCCCACAAGAAATAGCTCTTGCAGCCTACCTTAAAACCATTAAAGACTCACAACCCATGCTAACCATGGTGTCATTTGGCACCGAATCCGGTGGGTATGTTGAAGTTCCTGATTTTCAACCTTCAAAGGCCTACGACCCTAGGGTTCGCCCATGGTATCAAAATGCGCTATTGACCGATGCCCCCTATTTTTCTGAGCCCTATCAAACTAAAATCACTCAAGAATTGGTATTTGCGGTTTCAAAGTCCGTCAAAGTCAACCAGGAGAAGGTTGGGGTGGTAAGCCTCACCTTAAGACTAGAAGACCTCATGTCAGAAATCAACGCACAGTATAGCGGCAAAGATGGCTATATCAATATTTTGAGCCCCAACAACTTATTTCTAAATAGCCCCCATCATATGGAGTGGTTATTAACTGCGCCCGACGATCCAAGTCCGGCCTTAAAAAACGATTCAAAACACCAATTTACAGATCTGACTAAATACCACGAAAACTACTTTGAAGGGGAGATCGATGGGGAGCCCAGCATTCTCAGTGTGTATATCTCTCCCTACAGCGGATGGCAATTTGTTTCCGTTGTTAAGCGGGCTGATGTCCTCAGGCAGTCCACTGTTCTCACGGGGATATTTATGGTAGTTTATGCCGTCACCCTAATCATTATCGTACTTTTACTCTATCTGATTTCAACCTACATGACTCGCCCAATTTTGCGAATCGCCCAAGTGATTCACGAAATGGCAGCCTTTAAATTTGACCAATACCAAAGCCATGATTTTGAAAACTATACCCACCTTGGGGATGAAATCGGCGAGATCACCAGGGCCATGCAGCGGATGCAATCCAATTACGTGGAGCTCAACCAAAATATTCAGCTGATGGATGATGAAATTAAAAATATCGATATCCAACTGCGCACGGACTATAAATTGCAATTTTCCGAGGGAAATCCCTTTGCCTTTATGATGGGGTCGGTCAATGGGCTTTTGGAACGGGTTCATCAATACGTGGAGCAAATCAAAGGCTTTAGCCAAGAAATGAACGAAAAGAACGAGCTCTTGGTGGCCTCCGAAGAAGAGCTTACGGCTCAACTTGAAGAAATTGAATCTCAAAAAGAAGTCATCCGTTTTCTTGCCGAGCACGACCCCCTCACGGATTTACCAAACCGCAGAATTTTCCACGAGGTTCTCACAAAGCGCCTAAGCAGCGGTGGTTCGGGAACGGTGATTATGCTAGACCTAGATAACTTTAAGGGCATCAACGATACCCTCGGACACATCTTTGGGGATAAAGTCCTGATGTATATTGGCCAGAAGTTAAAAGAAACCGCTTCTGAGCACACCTTTGTGTCCCGATTTGGGGGCGATGAATTCTTAATTGCCCTAGACAATCAAGATTCCACTTGCGACGTGTTTGGCTATATCCAGAGACTACAAGACACCTTCAGTCAAAGGTTTTCAATCGACGATCACGAGATAGCCATTGAATTCAGCATTGGTATCACCCGTTTTCCAGAGGACAGCACAGACATGAACCAGTTGATTATGAACGCTGACCTGGCACTTTATCACATTAAAAATTCTGGAAAAAATCATTATGCCCTCTTTAATCAGTCTATGTCAGACCACCTGATTGCAAAACGGGTGATTAAGGACACCATCAGGGATGCCCTAGAAAATGAGGGGTTCAAGTTGGTATATCAACCACAAGTGGATCTCGCCACAGGGCGTATCACCTCTTATGAAGCCCTGCTGCGACTAAAAAATAATCAATTTGGACCAGGGGAGTTTATACCGGTTGCTGAAGAAGACAATATGATTATTATCATTGGAAGACGGGTGACAGAAATGGCCATTAAACAAATGGCTATTTGGAAAGAAAATGGCTTTGCCCCAAGAAACGTCTCCATCAATTACTCAGCCATACAAACCCACGACCATGACTACAAGAGATTTTTATTTGAATGCCTTGCCAAGCACAAGATAGCGCCAAACCTTGTCACCATTGAAATCACCGAAAACTCCCTGCTAGAAAATGCAGAGTCCACCATGAACCTCCTCAATGATTTAAGAAGTCACGGCGTCAAAATTGCCATAGATGATTTTGGTACCGGCTATTCCTCTTTGAGTTACCTAACAGAGCTCCCCATTGATATTATCAAGCTGGACAAAACCCTAAGCACCCGATTTTTGGAGCTAGACAACATTGCTGTCATGGATAGCCTTATCGGCTTGGCCCATAGCTTGAATCTCAAGGTTGTGGCAGAGGGAATTGAGCATCACGAACAGGTTCGAAGGTTAACTGTTGGCAAATGCGATGTGATTCAAGGGTATTATTTTAGTCGCCCCCTAGAAGTTGAAGATGTGGAGAGTCAGTACGATCGGATTTTTGAAATCTAATAGTCCAATCGGGGTTTTAAAGTCTAATAGAATTGACATTGTTCAAAAAGAAAAGTAATATTAGAGTCAACTGCTGGAATTATCAAATACATTTTAACACAGGGGGTTTTATGAAGAATAAATTTATAATTGCTTGTATTACTTTGATTTTGTTGTTAGGTGCATCAACCCTATCATTTGCGGACGACTCCACAGAATCCCTTAAAGCACAGGCTAAGATTTTTAACGCTGCACTCGAGGTTGAATCTGTATTGACCATTGAAGAAGTCATTGCCCTCACTGAGGCAACGATTTATGAGATGATTGAAACCTCACAACTAGATGCCACAGAAGCCATAGATACTTCTTCTGGAAAAAAACTAGAAGAAGAACTTGATACAATCATAGAAGAACTTTTAGATGTCACCTATCGTGTGGTCACCGAAGCAATTGATTATGCTGCTGATCAAAATGTTGAACTGGAGCGTTTCTGGATTCCAGTTACAATTGGCAATCGTGAAGTTTTAGTTGATCCAATACGAAGTGTTAAATTTTAAACATGAGCACCTACGAATACCTCATCAATTATAAGCAACCTATAGAGAAAGTCGTTTACCCTCAAGGGGAATTTGCTCTTTTATCAAAATGTGGGCCTGTAGAGGTGATTGAACAACTATTTAAACCAGATAATATACTCACACTCTATGCCACAGAACATGTTGATGCCCACGAAATTTACTACATACTTGAAGGCTCGATGAGTGGTGTATTGAAAGGCGAAAGCGTCCATTTAAGTGTTGGTGATTCATTTCAAATCAATCAACTATCTGAAGACTTATTTTTTGAAACAAAAGAAGGTGTGCGTTTTCTGTGCATTACTACACACCCTACTTTTCATCATTTAAGCGACATGATTCATGAGCTCCTTGAAACAGTCAAAACAATCGAAGAAAAAGACCCATACACAAAAGACCATAGCTTTCGCGTACAAAACTGGTCTTACAAAATTGCCAATCAATTGGGCATGCCATCCTCTAAACTTGAAGCCCTGTGTTTAGCGGCTCTACTTCACGACATTGGTAAGATTAATATCCCTGAACACATTCTTAATAAACCAGGTTCACTGACCGAAGATGAGTACAATATCGTTAAACAACATCCCAAATTTGGCAGTGACATGTTGTTGGGTACCATTATGGATCAGGGGGCAGTCTATGTTGCTCACCACCACGAGAGATTAGATGGTACTGGTTATCCGAATGGCATCAAGGGCGATGCCATTTGTCTTGAAGCAAGGATTATTGCTGTGGCCGATGTCTTTGACGCCATGACCACTGATCGTAGCTATCGAAAAGGCTTACCCGTTGAAATGGCACTCTTTGAACTTGAATCAAACATGGATATGGCTTACGATAGAGAAGTTGTTCTGGCATTAAAGGCAGTATTAGAAACAACTGAATACACTTCAAAAGACAAAAGTGCCCCCAAATAACTGGGAGCACTTTTTTTATGCACTGAGCTTAGGCGGCAATACAACTATAAGAGACAATACTCCTAAGGTGGTAGACACATGAATCTAGCGAAGCACCTGTAAGCAAATGGTTTCAAGGGGCAAACACTGGTCCATGCTGTGCTTACGCAAATAGGCGTAAGCCTGATTTTCAGACATACGCCCCTGTGCAATGAGTTTGGCCTTGGCCTTTTCTATCACTGCAGATTTACCTGGTGCTTGAACCTGTCTTTGGCTCTGTGCCCGGGCCTGTTTCATAATACGCCCATAACGAAGGGAATCCTGGACCAAAGCACACAGGGTGGATTGGTCCAGGGCAGTGGGTAACTGCAAGAGATGATAGGTTTGGCTCGTCATTTGGTTCTTTAATAACCATCCTGACAGCGTTGCATCTGGTTCTTTCCCATCCATTACCACCAAATCGGGGTTTGTCCGGGCTATTAAAACCCCTAGTTTACGTGGTTCTCGGCATTCGTAAATGCCATGACCCACCTGGCTTAACCAGGAGCAAATCTCCAGGCGAAGGGTGCTATTGGTCATCACAACTACTATCTTTTGACGATTCCCCTGCATAGCACCCATCACCCCCTTTAAAAGGTCACACCACTGAAGACCGAAGATAAAGAATAAAGAAATAAAAAATAAAGGATAATAACTAAAACAGTGTTTAAGCCAGTAACTTAGTTTCTTTTACTTCAAAGTCTGCATAACCCACAATACCGTGTTCTTCTAAGTCCAAACCAATATGTTCTTCTTCTGAGTTAACGCGAATTCCGATGGTGGCATCAATCACTTTAAAAATCACATAACTGGTTGCCATGGTCCAAAGTAAGGTGGCACCAACCCCAATAGCTTGCACACCTAACAGCTTAAAGCTACCAGTATAGAGAAGTCCACCCTCTGTGGAAAAAATGCCAACCATCAGAGTGCCCAAAGCACCACAGCCACCGTGAACCGCAAAAGCACCCACAGGATCATCAATCAAAAGTACTTTATCCACAAATTCAGTCACATAAACCACAACACAGCCTGCGATTAAACCAATCACCACCGCTGCAGGCATACTCACTGCATTGGTAACCGCTGTAATTCCCACTAAGCCTCCCAGGGTGCCATTGAGGGTAGCCCCCACATCTGGCTTTTTATAACGGATCCATGTTAAAATCATGGCGCTGATAGAACCTGCTGCTGCCGATAGGTTAGTGGTCATAAAGATTTGTCCTACTAAGTCCGGGTTTGTCAGAGTCAACGTTGAACCAGGATTAAAACCGAACCAACCAAACCACAGGATAAAGACACCAAGTGCCCCTAAGGTAATGCTATGTCCAGGAATGTTTTGAGATTCAAGGGCATTTTTACGGGGGCCAAACTTAGCAGTGGTGTTAATCACATATTTACCAACCCGGGGGCCCAGTAATTTAGCCCCGATCAAGGCCGCACCACCACCCACCAGGTGTACCACCGTGGATCCAGCAAAATCCCTAAAGCCCATATCGCTCAACCAGCCACCACCCCATACCCAGTGACCCACCACTGGATACACAAGAGCACTCATCACTAGACTAAACACCAAGTAAGCGAGAAATTTAGTCCGTTCTGCCATAGCCCCAGAAACAATGGTGGCTGAAGTCGCACAAAAGACCGTTTGAAAAATCAAGAATACTGACTTTGGAATGGCTAAACCCAGGTGTTCGTAGCTTGCCGTGGTGAAAAAATCAACACTGCCAATAAAACCACCAAAATCAGTGCCAAACATGATGCCAAAGCCAATCAGCCAAAATGCTAAAGATCCTAAAGAAACGGACATTAAATTTTTCATGATTATATTACCAGCGTTTTTAGCACGGGTAAAACCCGTCTCAACCATTGCAAAACCTGCTTGCATAAAAAACACAAGACTTGATGCCACCAGCACCCACATGGTATCCATTGATTTGATTAAGTCTAACAAAGTCATATTAAGCCTTCCTTTCTCAAGTTCAAGACAAACGATTTAGAAGTGAAAGTAAAAACATAAAAGAAAATATAAACATAAACATAAAAGCAAACATAAACAAATGCAAATAAAAATAGCGTCGTCAAATGAAGAGAAATCAATCTCTTTTTTGAAGACGCCATTGCCTCACTAAAGTATTTAATTGGTCAATTGAATAAATATTCTGTATACAGATTAACTATGAACTGATTATAGACCGCAGATTTCTCTGGCGCAACCCCTTTTGTGAGGCAAGCGGTTTCCTTTTTTTAAACAGGAAGGCCTAAACAGAAACCTCTTGGACAGCCATATCAATGGCATCCAACACAGACTCCGCATTTCGCCACCAATGGAGAGACCACACCCGAAAAATTTTCCATCCCCTAGAAGCCAAAAACTGCTGACGGTAAATGTCGTTTTCCCTAGCACTTTTAGACCCTTGGTAAGTAGCCCCATCACATTCAATCCCCAAAAGATGAACCCCACTGACAGGATCATCAATCACAAGATCAATCTTATAACCAGAAGCCCCCACCTGGGTTTTCACCAGATGTCCCCGCTGTCGGAGCCCTTTGCAAAGGGCCTCTTCAAAAGGACTATCAAAATAATCCTGATCCCCCACCGTCACCGATTGCCCATCTACAAAAGTATTCAAAATCCCTGCCACCCCCTGAGCATCCCCGGCGCTGACATGCTTTGCGTACTGCAAATACGCCTTAAATAGCTGGGGTCCACGGTTCTTGGTAGTCGCCACTTTCAAATCTTCCGGTTCAAAGGACGTCACCAAATAAACCTGCTGCTTGGCCCGGCTAATAGCAACATTCAACCGATTTTCCCCACCATCCTGGCTCAAAGACCCAAACCGACTGGCCAGTTGCCCCTTGGCATCCGGGGCATATCCCGTACTAAAAATAATAATATCCCGCTCATCCCCCTGGACATTCTCAATGTTTTTCACAAACAAACTCATATCCTCGTCCCCCTCTTCCCGCTCTTGTTCCAGCAGGAGCAACTTGGCAAACTCTGGATCTTCAAGCATCCTAGCCTCAAGCAAATCTTCAATACAATCCTTTTGAGTGATATTAAAGGTGATGACGCCAATGGTTTGGTTATGAGTTCGCGTTCTAAGAAGGTTTTCAATCAAATCGGCCACTTGGGTCGCTTCCCTGACATTGGCGCGGTTTTCCCATAGGCCGCCCTCAACTAGGATGCGACAGATAGGGGGCTCCCCTAGATTCGGCTTAAGATTTGGAATGGTTCGGAGCTTACCACCGTAAAAGGCAAAGTTAGAGAAATTAATCAGCTCTTCAAAATGAGAGCGGTAGTGAAACATCAACGTGGTAGGCCTAAAAGTCACCTTAGCCAAATCCAATAGACTCTGCTCCTCGAGGGCAGCCTGGACCATCAGTGACTCTGGCTGGGCTTCCCATGATGTGCGAAATGCAGGATTAGATGGAGACGCCTCCGTCAATAGATCAAAGGCTTCATCATCGATATCGCTGATGACTCGGGACTTAAAGGCGCTGCTTGGGCCTAATTGCTTATCGTCCCCCGATACAATCACCCGCTTGGCTCTGTAAAGGGCTGGTATGGCATCTTCTACAAACATCTGCGAGGCTTCGTCAAAGATGATGACATCAAAGGTGCCGTTAGTCAGTGGCAATACATTTGATACGGTCTCAGGACCCATTAATACGCAAGGGTATAAGTCATTTAGCAGTACAGAAAACAGCTTATAAGCTTCTCTCACCGTTCGCACCTTGCGCTTCAGTGCGCTGATGCGCTTGAGTTCTCGGTAATTCTCTTTTTTGGCGGTGGCAATAAAACGCTCGTCCCATAAGAGCAGTATTCGTTCCCTTGTACCGGTGCGCTTATCAGACATCCGCTGGTGGACCTCTGCCACGGTATTAGGGTGCTGGGCGACTTGGTCGTAATAGTGGCGGAAAGTATCCCCTTGGCTGATTTGAAGGAGCTCATTGGTACAGTACATGGTTTCTAGCTCTGAAGCTTGTGGGGTCTGCTCCCACTGACCAAGCCCCTCAAGCAGGGCCTTGTCCGGTTGCCTGATCCCTTGATGGCGTCTAATGGCTTCCCTGTAGGCTTCAAGGGCACTACTGGCCGCCTCTAGACTTTCTTTTGACAGTGGATTTTCTGTTGACAGGGAACCTTCTTTAGATTGAGAGGGTTCTTTGAATAGGGAGGGTGCCTGCTTTTGATAAAGGTGTTTCAGGCCTTCAAGAAAATCCGGTTGAAAGATGGCTTGAAGCCTATCAATTGCTGCTAAAAGCTGGTTTCTGCTTTGTATTGCCTCTTCCAGCCAAGTTGTGTGTGCCTGGGCATGACCTTCAAATCGCTTGGCGTTTTCTGCCTCGCCCTGCAGCAGCGCCTGATGTTGGAAAATCAATTTGATCAGGCGCTTGGCCCCCGTGGCCACCGGTGCTAGCAGCTGCCCGTAGGTTGATTTAAGCTGCTTTTGGAGGGTGGCCTCGGCGGCCTCGGGGGTTTCCCCCGACTGCAGGACCTTGACCAAAGAGGCACAAACCTCGCCACTGAGTGCCTCCCCTTTTGCACTTGCACTTGCACTTGCATTTGCACTTGCATCTGCATTTGCATTTGCATTTGCATTTGCATTTGCATTTGCGCCTGCCTCTGTACCTCCCCTTGACCACTGTTGCCAGTCCTGCACCTTGGTATAATGCAAGAGCCCCTGATGGATGGGATCCAGTAGGGCCAATGCTTCTGTCACTTGGTAGGGGGAATAGCCACTTTGCATGTGTTTTAAGAGGGGATGCTGTGAAGTCAGAGTTTGAATCTGTTGGTAATTGGCGATCTGGCTTGCATATGGGCCCTGGGCCACCCGCTGGATGGGCTCCTTGGTTAGGCCTTGAAGTTCTGGCCGCTGATATAACTTGCGGTACTTGGCCAGTTGTGGGTCTTTGGGGTCGATTTTTGGCTTTGGCAGGGCTTGATATAAGAGGTTTTGACCGCTATAACCACTGGGACCCGGTTGATGCAGAAACTCGTAAAGGGCAGTTAGCTGAGCCAGTTGCCCATCTATTGCTTGGGCATTTTTTAAGAGTTTGGCTTCAAGGGCTGGAAGGCCCTCTGGTTTTACCAGTTCGTTGCGATTCTTATAATGAAATTCCACCCCATAGGTATTTTCCAGGGTTTCAAAACAGGCTGTGTTTTTTTGGTAGAAACTTTGCTTTTCTAAATTTGCGTCGTGAAGCAGCAGGGCTTTGCTCTGCAAATTGCCCAAGCGATTGTAGATCACATTTAGGGCTGCTTTTTTCTGGGAAACCATCAGCACCCGCTGCCCTTTGACTAAGCAGTCGGCGATGATATTGGTGATGGTTTGGGACTTCCCAGTGCCGGGAGGACCAAAAATCACTAGGTTATCGTGGTTAGCGGCGTTTCTCAAGGCTAGTTCTTGTGAATAATCTAGGTCATTGATATAGTGGATCTTGGTTTCACTTTGTTCTGAGCTATGTTCTGGGTTTTCTCCTTGCTCTTGCCAATCCCCCGTATTTCCCTTGATCTCGCTGCCAAACAGGGCAGAAATTTGTGGACTTGCTGACTCCTGGTCAATCAATAACTGATAATCCTCATAGATAGCATTGGCTTTTGGAAAATCACCCAGGACTAAAAATGGGCACAAATCCAACTGCCCCCCAGGGATGCCTTCATAATCATCGGCTGTGCGTTTGATAAAGGGTGCAAACCAGTCCTGTTCCCACAGGTCGTCGGGGTTAGGCACTGCGTTTTGTTTGATGGCTATGGTGACGTTATTTTGCCCGTAGAAGGTCAACAGGTGGTTTAAGATATACTGGGCTTCTGGTATCTCGATGTCGTAAACCTTTGGTGTAATGGGCTGGCATTTGGCCATGGCATGGAGGAGCACATCGTTGATATCTATGCCGTTATCATCTGTCTTTTGAAGGAACCATGCCCCATCTTTGTAGATCAGGCGCACAGATAAGAGGCCCAGTGGGGCTCTGCATTTGGTGTCATCGTTGAAACGGCCCTCCACAAAATAAGTGGCAATACGCAAATTGTATAAGCCATTTTCCTTTTTTTGAGCCTCTACTTCTCGGTAAAGGGTATGTAGGCCATGGGCATAAGTCTTGAGTTTTTCTTCGGTCCTTGCCAGCTCCTGCTCAAGCTCACCTGGGTTTTCAGATTTAAGGTCCTGACGAATTTTGGTGCGCTCTTGTTGCGCCCAAGTCTTTGGGTCTGGTAGCAAGAGCATCTGCTGCTTATCGCCTTTTAGAAAGGATTCAATTAAGACTTGGTAAATTTCCGGTTGCGTCTTCAGGAGTTCAACCAAATCAAAGCTCCGTTTTTGATGGATCTGATTTAGCATGAGACTACGATTGCGGCCACTGATATTGATCAGTCGCTCTTGATATTTTTGGTAAATAGATCTCTCTTGCATGGGAACCTCTCCTATTTACAATCACCGACTTTCATCTAGCCATATTATACATGATTGTAGTCACTTCGGAGGATTCAGTGCCTATCAATTCTTATTTTTTCTGATATACTAGTTAATAGATATGCTATAGAAACGAAAAGGAGACTCATATGGCTAAGAAAAACGCATTGAAATTCGTCAACATTTTACTAGCACTTTCATTTGTTATGACAGCTTTCGGCGGACTTACCCGATTTTTCGCACCCGCAATTATTCCCTATGCAACTTTTAAATTAATTCATCCTTACTTCGGTTTGTTTTTTGTGGCAACAGCAGTTGCTCACATCACCTTGAATTTCGCCTGGATTAAGAGTACTTACTTGAAAAAGTAAGCAGGATTCGTTTAATTGCGGTATCACTAGATTTGTCAACTCATAGATGGTGAGAACAACCACATTCCAATAACAGGAGTTTGGTTGTTTTTTTGACCTTATCCAATTTGCTTTGTGCTTTAAAAATTACTTTGTTATTACCTAGCTTTTTCAACTTCGATTGACATTTTATAAAATGTCGATTATGATTATGCATAGATATACGATGCATCGAACAACACAGCATATTGTCTATTCTGAGATAGGGAGGCTACTATGAACAAAGAACTCATAAAAGGCACCACCGAGATGATGATCTTAAAAATGCTTGACCGGCAGCCAACCTATGGCTACGAGATGATTAAGAATTTTGAAATCATCTCCAATGGTTCATTTAGCCTAAAAGAAGGCACCTTATATCCGATTTTACATGCCCTAGAGAAAAAAAATCACATTGAATCCTATTGGGATACCCTAGAAGGTAGAAAACGCAAATACTATCGCATAACCAATATCGGAAAAAAGAACTTGAATGATAAAAAAAGCGAATGGGATGAATTTGCTCTGGCCATGAAATCCATCATGGAATAGCATTCAGGTCATGATATAAGGGGAGTTTACATGTTGGCAATAGATACAATTAAATCCCACCAGGGTGTTTCACTATTTATCCAAAAGGTACTTGATCAAGTCTACACAGAGGAAGACGGCCGAGAAATAAGGGATGAACTGACCGACCATATCTTCAGTTTGGCATCAGACTACATAGAAGCTGGACATTCAGAAGACACAGCCATAAAAAAAGCCCTTCTTCAGATGGGAGACCCCTCTGAGATTGGCTATAGCTTTACAGATTACGATGGCATGAAAAGAAGGCAGTACTTAAGAGTCGGTTTGAAGTGGCTTGCCTGCCTTTTGATCCTACTAACAATGGTGATTACAATAGAGTTGTCTGGTGGTTTTGCCTCTCTATTTTCTGATAGTTCAAGTAGTTCATCAGATACGAGTCCTTGGTTTCTTTTATACCAACTGGTTTCCCTGCCTTTCTATTTATGTCTATCAATCACCCAAGGCCGTTTTCACTTAAATGGCATGCCACTTGGTCGGCTTAAAATCTCGAAAGAACCGATTCTGATTTTGTGGGCTTGTAAAAAGAGATTACCTTGGGAATACATTGCCGTGGGGGTATTTTTCTTACCTATGTTTCTGATGTTCCTCTTTCTGATGGCATACGAGGGGGATAATCCCTTATACGTCATTGCTTTTTTAGCTGTCATCAGTTTTTCAATTTGGTTGATTTTCTACAGTGAAAAATACCGCATTCCCAAGTATCTGGTTCTAGAAGAAGGGATCGTGATTAAGAACAGGTTGATTTCTTGGGCGGCCATCGATCGGATTTCCTGGACAAAAGACTACATGTCTTCAAACAGATCACACCATAAATTGATCATCGAACATCTTTGCCGGGTGCCTGATCAACGGAGGATGAATAGTGGCCTCTCGGTTAAGAGAGTCATCGATGTCAATCACAATCAGTACTTTCAGCTTAAGGCAATTATCGGGGAGCGTGTTTAAATGACTATCTCAGAGGTACAAATAAGGTCTCAACATCTGAATAAAATTGGACTGAACTTTTTAGCACTCAATGGGATTCTTGTAATTAGTGTATTCTTAATAGTTGAGGTTGAGACATGGGGCAGTCGATTAATCATGGTTGCCGCCTTATTAGGAGGGGCCTTTCTTATTAAAGCTCTATCAAAGAAAGCTCTAAACAAACAGAAACTGCTTCTTAAAGAAGTTGAAGCGCTCCATGGTCATGAGGCCATTCTCTGCTCTGCAAAGATGTATCTAGGTGCACCTTATTCAAATAATGTTAGTCACTTACTATCAATACCTTTTTACGCCGTCATTCTAATTTGTGCAGTCCTATTTGCTTACAGCATTGTTATGGATGATATCATAACAATGGTTATTCTTGGTGTCGTCCACTGTCTATTGGCTATTCCAATCATTATATCCCTTCCAAAAATGCTATCAGAGGCCGCTGTATTGACTAAAGGGCATCTGCTTTTGGTCCCATCCACAGTGATAGACCTAACTAAAATCAAGAAATATCAACTAACACCACTCCTAAATGGCGACGTGGTATTAGAAATCAATACCGGTGACTACTTTACACGGCTGATTATTGAAGAAAAGGATAGTATGCTTGTAAAACAGCTTCTCATCGATAGTACGGTTGTGAATTAACAACTAAAAAGCCCTTGAGCGCTAGACACTCAAGGGCTTTTTTCATTGCTTTGCCATAGCATTTTTCATTACCTTTTTATGCTTTTTCAATAATTCTATAACTCTTCTAAACCGTAAATTTGTTAACCAACTCAAGCAAGTTCTCAGAACTGCCACTGACAACCCTTGCCTGCTCTGAAATCGTATTTGATCTCATGGCAATATCGGAATTTTTCTCTGCGATGGCTGTTGTTCCTTCTGCAGACTCATTATTGGCCAGTGAGATTTCATGGATAGCCTTTGCAATACTTTCAACCGATGCTAATAATTCCTGTGAAGTCGCACTTAAATCTGTGGACATATTATCAAATATCTTGGCATCTGATTCGTACTGGGTGCTGGTATCTACCATGGTGTCGTAGGCGGAGAGCACTTTCTCTTCAATAAAGTTAACCAGTCCCCTTGAATTGTCGGCTAAGTCTTCAACCACTTGAAGAATGGTAACGGACACCTCTTGAATTTCTGTTACTGATTTTTTGGATTGCTCAGCTAACTTGCGAATTTCATCTGCAACCACTGCAAAGCCTCGGCCAGCATCCCCTGCTCTTGCAGCCTCGATGGCTGCGTTTAGAGCCAGAAGGTTCGTTTGATCTGAAATCTGTAAAATTGCATTTGACAGCACATGAATTTTTTCCACTTCACTGGTTTTAACCAGTGCCTTATCTAAACTAACCCGCGATGACTCATATAGGTCTATGGCCACTTGCTTAGAGGCTAGCGCATCTCTATAAAGAACCCGCGCTTTACTGCTAATGCCTGAAGCGGTTTGAGCCCCTTCCTGTGCCTTATCTGCCACCGATTGGACAGCACTTTCAATTTCACGGGTTGTGGCATTAATCTCTTCACTGGATGCTGCTGATTCTTCCATCCCCGCTGATAATTCTTCAGTGGCTGCAGAAACGTCTTGGATACCGTCATTCATGGTCCCTAAATCGTCGTTAACGTGACTCACAGCCTCTTGCATGGTGGTGGCTTCCTTAATAATCTGGGCAACAATCACTTGAAGGTTTTTTAGAAAGTCATTGACCGATTGGGTCATGCCACCAATTTCATCTTTAGACCGAACTTCTAGGCGCTGGGTCAAATCCCCACCGCTTTCAGCCAATTGCTTAAGTCTGCGATTTAAGATATTGACGGGTCTTAAAATAATCCCTGAAAGAATTAAACCTAGAACGACTGAAGCAATGATGCCTATGACCACAGCCCCAATAGCGATGGTCTTGCTATTAGTTCCGCTGACCATGGCTGCATTTACTTCTTCGTCCGCAATTTTTGTATTAATATCTACCAGTTGCTGCAGAAGAACCTGTGCTTCAGAAAAGGATTTGCCATTTATAATCAGCGCCTGTTTAATCATTTCTCTAGTTTCTGCATAGGATGGCTTCGGTTGGTATTTGTCATAAAGGCCAATCAACGTGTTATGATCGCTTAGCCAAGCTTCCCACTTTGGAAGAAACGCTTCCCAGACTTTGGCTTCTTCTTTGGTTTGGGGTAGTGGTTTATAGACTTCAAGGGCTTCTGTAGCACGCTTGATAGCCTCTGCGCCTCTATTTTTTTGGGTCTGTGCCACTTCTGGACTCAGACCTTCTATCATTAGCGCATTTTCTGCACTATCCACTTCGCTTTGAGCGGCGCTCATTATTAAAAGAGCTTCAACACTGGGCATTCTTACTGTGCCAATCTCTGTGATATTTCCATTCAGTAGATTGATGCCGACAAAGCCAGTGAATCCTACAATGGCAGTAATGATGGCTACCAGCACAAATCCCGAAAGAATCTTGACCCTGATACTCGCATTTTTAATCATATCCATCTCCTCCAATGACGCTCAATTTTCTAAGTCTAGTCACAGTCTATTTATACACAAATATTGATTCATGAAACATTAAGTTGGGGCGCTCCAACACTTAGTTGAGAACGTTCAACCTCTCCACCTCCGTTAAACAAAAAAAACCAAAACAAGCCCTAGTGGGACTGTTTTGGTTTACGTTGAAGCTATCAAAAATACCTTCGTGGTCTAACCTACTATTCAATTTTAATTCCTGCTAGGCCCTACTTTTAATCTTAAAGTGTAAACTGTATTTATCCTCATCCATATCATGGTTGAAGCCAATATACTCAATATCCATTTTAAAGCTTTCTTTAATACTGATTATCAGTTTGGCACTGACATAAGTGGCGATTTTCTCGTAAATATCAGCCAAAATGGTCTTACCACCTTGGATTTCTGTAAAAAGAAAGCTTTCAAAACTGGACTTCAATAGCCAAAAATTAAGGTCTAGAGTTTGATTTCGGACCTTGACAGAAACGTTTTTGGGACCTCTGCCACCCACCCCTTTTACGGAGTCTATAAAGAGTTTCATCACTTGTTTTTCAAATTCGTCCATCTTGAATGTCACCCTCACGGTTTGACTAAGTCATTTAACGCTTATGTCTTACTATACCACATTTCACACCTTGGGAAAACCCTGTTTTCGCATTGTTGTTCTCCAGTGATCACATAAGTAAAAGGCCTATTCCAAGACCATTACAAGCAGCGCGACAGCGATGCTGGGTCCAAGAATAGGCCTTTCATTTTATTTAGAACTACATTCTCACTAAAGTTTTTAGAACAGTGAAATCGATGATGTAACCCACTGGACCTGGTACATTTTGAATTCTGCCATCTTTAATTGCTTTTTCAAATCCAACTTTGTTCATGTAGTCAATCAGCACTTGATCCATTGTGCCAAATTCTGCAACAACTTTTTTACCTTTTAGGCTGACATAACCGTCACCGCCAGCAGCGATAAAGTCATTGGTTGCCATTGTGTAGGTTTTGTTTAGGTCTACCAATACACCGCCGATTTTAAGTTCGTGTACGCGCTTACCAGCTGGTTTAGCACCGTCAAACTTCACTGTCATCCCTGCAAAGTGTGGGAACGCCCCTTTTTCTACTGGGAATGAATCCACGCCTACTTCAATAGCCGCTAAAATATCTGAACCTTTTACTTCGATGACGCGAACTGTGTTACCAAAAGGAAGAACACTTAAGACTTCACCTTTTGTTACAGGACCTGCATCAATTGATGTTCTGATACCGCCACCATTTGTCATTGATACATTTGCACCACTGACTTTTAAGAGGGCTTCTGCCAACAAGTTACCAAGTGGTGTTTCACTCACTCTGACCACTGCTTTTTCACCAACCAAAGCAATTGGTGATGTGGCAACAACTTCACTTGTAATGACATCATTTTTAGTTTTGATTTCTGCAATCAAAGCTGCAATTTTTGGATCTGCTTCTGTTTTTGAATTTTGAAGTTTTGTGCTGAGGGATGCGCCTTTAAAAGCAATGCGATTGTTTTTAAGAGCAATTTCTACAACCCCTAAGTTTTTAGTTTTCTCACCAGCTGCAACAATCAGCGTATTGCCAACTGTCTTGCCATTCGTGTAAGTTGAGTGAGAGTGACCATCGATAATAACGTCAATGCCTCTTACTGTAGTTGCCAATTTTTCAGTGGTGAATTCACCTTCGTCACCAACGTGAGCTAGAGCTACAACAACATCTGCACCCATGCCTAAAAGTTTGCTAACCATTTGATTTGAAGTATCGTAGATATCATCAAACTTCAAGCCTTTTGTATTATCTGGGTGTGACTTGTAAGTTGTTTCTGGCGTTGCAAGGCCAAAGATACCGACTTTAACGCCGTCGACATCGATGATTTTGTAAGCATCTAAAAGCAATGTACCATCAGCTTTTTTGATGTTGGCAGCTAGCATAGGATAGTTAAGCATCCCAGCAAGTTTAAGGGTTTGAGCAGAACCATAATCAAATTCATGGTTACCAGTTCCCATTGCGTTGTAACCTAAAGCGTTCATTACTTTAACGCCTTCTTCACCTTTAGAAAGTGTTACAAGTGAGTGGCCTTGTAGCGCATCACCAGCATCAAGAAGTAGCACGTTTTTGTTGGCTTTTTTCATGTTATTGACGAGGGTTGCCATTTTAGCAGCACCCATGCCATCTGATGATCCTTCAATAAAGAAGCCATGCATATCGTTTGTGTGAAGTAAGGTCAATGATTTGTATTCTGGGAACAAACCTTGTTTAATTAAATCATAAGCATTAACGGCTTTAACATTTGGTGTTCTACCATCTGTTGAAGTTGGAATTTTCACTTTTCCATCGATAATCATTTGAAGAATTTGATCTTTAAGTGGGTGATTCAAGTTAGCACCAATAATTTTCCAGTTGTTATCCACTGTTGGTGTTGCTTTAGAACCCTTAACAGCTTTAAGGTAAACTGAAATCATATCGCGAATACGGCCATTATCTTGTAACTGAATGTATGAATCGTAGTAAACGTCAGCAGCTGTAGCAAGTTTCAAGCTGACAAGTGTTCCAAAACGATAGTTATTCACTGCCAATTTGTAAATTTTAGAATCTACAATTGGTTCGCCTTTTAATGTTAGGTTTTTAATTCTTGCCCCAGCATCTTGAGAAATATCGATATCGTATTTAACGCCCGAGAACATATCGTAGTTATAGCCTCTTACATTTTGATCAAAACTAATCGTTACATCACCTGGTCTGTAAGTATTATAGTAACTTGCTGACCATTCCATGTAGGCTTTAAGATTTTTACCAGTGATGTTGATACCCATCAATGTATTTGTGTACTTGTAGATATCTGCTGCATTTTTCTTTTTAAAGTCACCAGCAAGAAGATTCATATCATTCTTAAAGGCTGCTGCAGAACTGACATCTGCCTTTGTAAAGTAAGTTTGAACATCGTTGATCAAATCAATCAGTGCTGAGTCTTCTAACTGAATAGTCGGCATTGTTGTAACGACATTCTTGCCAGTGATGTAGTCAACTCGGGTTACAAAATCTGACATAACCTTACCAACCACAATATTAGCATCTGCTATAGACGTCTTGTGAATGTTAGCAAATTTATCAACTAATTCTTTGTCTTCAACTTCTGCAAATGTTTCAATGTTTTTAGTGGTAATGGCTTTAACATCATAACCAGCTTCTGTTTTAACCACGTTGACATCTGCTTTTGAAACTGCCCAACCATATGCACCTGGCTCAATTAGCTGAACGCCATTGATTTCTTTAGTGTACTTTGAGTGAGCGTGAGCGCCAAAAAGTACGTCAAACTGAGGGAATTTAGCAGCAATATCTTCAATGCCTGCATCTCCGTATTCAGCCGTTGGACCATCGTGATAAGCGCCGATTAGAACGTCGTATTTGCCTGAAAGTTCTTGAATTGCTTTTTCTGTTTCTTTTAGGATATCTCTAAATTCAAGACCCTTAAAGTTGTTTGGTGAGCTAGCTTCCCAATATGGTACATGGGGAGGTGTCATGCCGATAACAGCGACTCTAACGCCGTCTACGTTCATAATTTTGTAACCGTTCACAAAACGTTGATCAGTTCCCTTTTGGTAAATATTCGCCGAAATTACTGCGCCTTTAAAAGCAGCGATATTCTTATCGATAAATGATTTATCAAAGTTGAATTCGTGGTTACCAAGCGTCCAAAGATCAAATTTAAGCTCGTTTAAAGCTTCAACCACTGGATGAACTGGTAGATTGTTAAATAATTCAGCACTATTATCTTGAACTGTATCGCCTAGATCCATCAATAATAGGTTAGGGCTTGTTGTCCGTTCTCTTTTAATAATTGAAGCTGCTTTAAAGAGGCCTGCATCTGGATCAACTTCATCCGTTGCATATTCATAAGAATACAGTCTTGCATGAAGATCAGCCGTTGCTAATAATGTAATTTTTTGTTGTGTGCCAACTGCCGCAGGCGGCGCTAGTGGCTTGGCTGGTTCAACCACGACTGGTACCGCAGGAACAACTGGTGTTACAGGTGCCACTGGCTTAACTTCAGCCGGAGTAGCTGGTGTAACTGCGACAACTGGCTTAACTGGAGTAGCGGTCGCCGCTGGCTTAACAGTTGCAGCTGCATCATCTTTTGATGGTATATTCAGTTTTTGTCCTTCAATTATTACATTAGGATCTTTCAGATTGTTGTACTCAGCAAGTACTTTGTAGTCAATGCCGTACATTTGCGCAATTTTCCATAGCTTATCGCCGCTTTTAACGGTGTAAGATTCCGCAAAAGCCCCCAGTGAAAGTGATGATAGAATCATCACCGCGGCCAAGAATAAACTTAGCCATCTAAACTTTTTCATTGAATATTTCCTCCCTAACTCAGACAGTACTTTGACTTTCAAGATGTCTCTTTCTAATGAATGTCTATCAAAGTACGCAGCGAATCAACCAATCGCAATAACGATTTCCTCATTAGTTTATACCCCTCTACTGATAGGGTATATAGTGAAAACCCACAGACTTTCGACCCTAATCTAGTGATATTATATGAATTTCTTGTAAAACATTTCTGACCTTTTGTACTCTTCTTATACGCCCTTCCCTCGAACCCTTGTACCACGACATTCTTTATGTTAAATTGGAGTGGTTAATCATTACAAAAGGAGATCAAATGAAACCAACTGTATCCATTGAAAGTATTTCCGACGGCAAGATTTACGATATAAATGATTTAGTTAAGGCAGATGCCAATGGCTGTGAAGACTGTAGCGCCTGCTGCCACGGTGTTGGGGAGTTTGTGGTCCTAAACCCCTTTGACGTCTTTGAAATTTGCCACCATTTAAACATCACCTTCGACCAGCTTTTGGTCAACAAGCTGACTCTCCATACCGACGCAAAAATCACCCTGCCCCATCTGAGAATGCTGGGAGACCAGGACCGTTGTGCCTTTTTAGACACAAAAAATCGGTGCGAAATCCATACGCACCGACCAGATATTTGCCGACTTTTTCCCCTAGGCCGTTTTTACGAAGGGGATGATTTTAAGTATTTTTTACAAGTGGACGCCTGCACAAAGCCAAAGCTTAACAAGGTCAAGGTCAAAAAGTGGCTGGGAATCAATCATTATAGCGACAATAAGCGGTTTATTTTATCATGGAATCAAGTGGTGAAGGCCCTAGAATTTAGATTGAAGTTTATTAGGGATCCCGAGGAGCTGGCAGCCCTTAACACCTATTTACTGGACACTTTTTATCGCCTACCAGTGACCGAGTTACTAAAAGAGCAAGACAGCTCTGCTGAAACCCCGCAGGAAACAACCGATGGGACCCTTAGCTTTTATGAGGCCTTCTATAAAGTCCTTCCAACAGCAAAAAACAGACTTGGCATTATTTAAAGTGACTCAGGGGGACGTGCACCGTGAGGCACTTTTAAATAATGCCTCACGGTGCACGTCCCCCTGAGTCGTTTTTTAGAACCGCGTTAAGCAAATCGGCGCTTCCATATCAAACTGCTGGTCCAGCAACTTAAGCAGTTTAAGGGTTTTAAACCCATCGCTTTCACAAGACCCACCACTCATCACATTTCCTTCGCAAAGCCCCTGGGAAACTTTGATTAGCCCTAGTTGGTAAGCTTCTCTTAAGCTAATACAACCCATTAAAAAGCTTGAAAATGTGGTGTTTTCAAGGACGATTTCCACCCTATCACCCAGGTGCCCATTGAGGGTGACCAACTCTGTTTTTCCCGTGAACCCATGGGCGATTTGGAAGTCGACTCTCATGGTGACCTGTTGACTAAAATGATCCAGTAACCCTTGGTAATCCAGAGCTTGCCACATTAGACCTAGCCCTTGGTCGGCGAGTTTATGGCTGATTAAGGGAAGGACCTGGGGTTCACTTGCAAAAGTGATGTCGCTTAGCAGTTGATACAGGTGGCTTTGGTAGGTGTGCCACTGGATGTAATCCACTTGGTCGGCTTGACCGTTTAAAAAATTACAAATGACTTTTAGGCTTTCGGGGGTTGTTGTGATCATTTCACCTATCACTAGCTTTTGCTTTAAAAAATGCCGTAGGTCTAGAGCCTTTTGCTCAAAGAACAAGTAGCCAGTCACCTGGTTTCCTTCAAGGACTTCAATCAATTTCAGCTGCTTTTGGCGCTTGAGTTTGTTGAGATCATTGGGTGTTCTGGCTTTCATGCCATGGGTTTGCTGAAAGTAAGTGTCATAACAGTCGGAGATGTGGGTTAAATCTTCTAGGTCGCCCCAACGCAAGGTGGCTGTGGTTTCAGACTTTTTGAAATGGGCCGGTGGGATATGATAAACGCTTATTGGGCGGCCATAGCCAAAGCCAAAAGCCTTGTAGAATGCAGCGTTGAAGGGATATAAGGAACATACTTTGACGTCGTTAAGTTTTGCGTTTTCTAACCAGTGGTTTAAGAGGGTCTTTGCGATGCCTCTTTTTTTATGTAATAAATCCACTGCCACAGTGCCAATGCCACTGGCTTTGACCAATTCCCCATGGAAATTCAGGGTGAAATCGTAGCTAATAAACCCTGCCACCAATTGATTTTCTTGGTAGACGCCCAGAAGGGTGCTGCCTTCACAGGTCAACAGGGAAGTGTAACTGGCAATCATCTGCTCCCGTTCTTCCGGTGTTCCAGAATAGGCGCCGGCATATGCCCTTTGTTGAATTTTGGCGAATTCCTCAAAATCAGCCTCTAAAATTGGTTTAATCTGAAATGCCATGTTGAACCTCCTTTTTTCTGACTCAGGGGAACGTGCACCGTAAGGCACTCAATAAAATTGACTCGCAGCACACGTCCCAATCAGTCACTTCACGTCCCCCTGAGTCGCTTGCAATAACCGCCAAACAGTTGTAAACTTAGAATAACAGAAATACTCAGAAAATTAAAGGAGCTGACCTATGAAATCAATGCCGCTACTGATACTGGCTTTAGTCACCACCTTGACTTTTACCGCTTGCAGCAGCAAGGTGTCAGAAACCTCAAAGACTGATGTGCCAACCACTGTAGCCGAACAAGCTGCGACCACTGTCGCTTCCGAAACAGCAACCACTGTAGAGACCCCCGCTGAAACGCAAACCGGGGTTTACCAAAAGATAACCGCTGAAGAAGCTAAAGCAAAAATGGACAGTGGGGATGCCTTTATTTTAGTGGATGTTCGGACCGAAGATGAGTTTAACGCAGAGCACATTGAAGGGGCCTTATTGATTCCAAACGAAACGATTTTAAGCGAACAGCCCACGCTTTTACCAGATAAAAATGCCACCATACTGATCTATTGTCGCAGTGGCAACAGAAGTCAGCAGGCGGCAGACAAGTTGATTCAGATGGGCTACACCCAAGTATTTGATTTTGGTGGCATCATCGATTGGCCCTACGATACCGTGAAATAAAGGATGTGATGTCACGTGATATTTTTCGACAATTATCAAAGAACAGCTGAAGGTCTCAAGGATCAAGTGCTGGAAGAAAACAGGCAACTTAAACGTATGCTTTCGGAATCTCAACAGAGTTTTGAGCTTCTTAAGTTTGTCCATTTTAACAAAGATATCAATTTAGAGACTCTCAACGACATCATTGTGGGGTGCACTGGTTGCCTTTACTCCATGATATTTTATAGTGATCAAATCATTTCAAATCTCGATCAAACTCATCCTCTATACAAACAGGTACTGGCCAATAAGCACGATTTATCGGATGATTCCCAGCTGACAATTTCTGATAATCTAGTACCGGATTATGTGGTTGTAAAATTCACCGTGACCTTGTCTCAAATGATCTCTGACCAATTTAATCTCAAGTATATTCTTCTACTCTATCCGTCAAAATTTGTGACACCAGATGTGATTGAATCTGTAAAGTCCTTTATGATCGTCTACGAGGTCTTGATCAATATCGTGTTGACCAGAGAAAAGATGATTGACTTAATTGAAACAGATCCATTAACTAAGCTACTTAATAGAAGACTTTGGAGCACCAACCTGGAACGTATTGCCAGCGATAACGAACCCTTTTTTATCATCTTCTGCGATTTAGATTATTTCAAAGACCTTAACGACACCCGTGGTCATTTAAAGGGTGATGAAGTCCTTAAACTCACTGGGGCTTGGCTTAAAAGTACCTTTCGTGGGGATGATAAAGTCTTTCGTTTAGGTGGCGATGAATTTGCCATTATTGGTAAAGTGAATCCAGTTGAAGTCAAGGGGCTTATACGAAAGTTCAACCGACTCAATTCAACCTACACAGCATCCATTAAATCTTTTTTTGACATAGATCTCACCATGTCAATTGGCGTCCTGATTAGCCAGCATGTTACAAACTCCGAAAAAATCTACCTCAAAGTAGATAAGCTCCTCTACACCTCAAAAGAAAAAGGTAAAAACACCATCACCATCCAAAGTGACTTATAGTCACCCCTTAGCATAACCAAAATCATCTAAAATACTCTGTTCCTCAAATAGTTTGGCCACTGCCCTCTCATACTCTAGGGTAGTTTCCGATTTCATAATCCCTTTGCTGTATGTTTTTTGGTCTGTGAAACCTTGAATCAAGTAAAACCAGAGTTCTTTCATCTTAAAAAGGGCTTTTCTTTCCTCGGACATGGTATCAAGGTAACCCTGGTAAATTTGGTGGTGGAAATTTTTAAGGGCTATCAGATTCAGTGGCTCCTTGGTTTTAATGGTCTGAACAAGGGCGGGATTAGCCAACAATCCTCTTCCAAGCATCACAGACTGCACAGTTGGAAACATGGCGGTAAAGTCCATATAGTCCTTTACGGTGAAAATATCCCCGTTGTAGCACACTGGATTTTTACTGAGGGCTAGGGCATCTTTAAACACTTCTAAGTTGGGTTTGTTCTGATAGATGTCGGTTTGTACCCTTGGGTGGATGGTCAGTTCTTTGATGGGATATTGATTAAAGATTTTTATCAGCTCATACATTTCTGCGTGTTCGTATTTCCCTACCCTTGTCTTTACTGAAATCTTGGTCACCGGGTTGGTAAAGATTTCATCCAAGAACCGGTGAAGTTCTTCTCGGAGCACCAGAAAACCCGATCCCCTATTTTTAGATACCACCCTTGTAGAGGGACACCCCAAATTTAAATTAATCTCATCATATCCAAATTGGTGAATTTTTTTTGCCGTATGGTTAAAATCCTTGGCATGGTTGGTGAGAATTTGTGGGATAATCACCCCTCCCTGATTATTTTGAGGGAGAATCTCGGCCAGGTCTTTAGTGGTAAAACCCGGATTTTGGTCTGCCACAATAAAGGGCGCAAAGTATTTGTCCATGTGGTTGAAGTGGGTTTGGTGCCCGATTCGGTAAATATAGCTGCCAACGCTTTCCATTGGCGCGAAGTAAAATTTCATTTTTGGGCTCCTGTGTTTAATCTGTTTGCTTTTATGTATTGTATTTGATATTATAGCCTTTGACAACTGCAAATTCGTGATTTAATGCTGAGAAGCAACGATTTATAAATGGTAAGAAAGTGGGACAATAATGGCTAATTCAGAACAAGGGCAACACAAGCGTCGTGTGCGCTATCAAGGCACCCACCCAAAAGCGTTTAAAGAAAAATACAAGGAGCATCAGCCCGATAAATACGGGGATGCTATTGAAAGAGTGATTTCAAAGGGCAACACACCTGCCGGCATGCATATTTCCATTTGCGTCAAAGAAATTTTGGATTTTTTGCAGATTCAACCGGGTCAGACTGGGATGGACGCCACCCTGGGTTACGGGGGGCACACCCTGGAAATGATGAAGAAGCTTGAACAAAAGGGCCAGATGCATGCAACAGATGTGGATCCTATTGAGATTGTGCGCACCACCGAGCGCTTAGCAAAACTTGGGTTTGGGCCCGAGATTTTCACCCCCCACCAAATGAGTTTTTCTGAAATTGATCAAGTGGTTTTAAAATCAGGTTTGCTTAACTTTGTCTTGGCCGATCTAGGGGTCTCTTCTATGCAAATTGATAACCCGGAACGGGGGTTCTCGTATAAACGTGAAGGTCCTTTGGACCTGAGACTGAATCCTAATAAGGGACAATCGGCAGCTGAGATGTTAAAAACCGTCACTCGGGATGAACTTGAGGGCATGCTGATTGAAAATGCCGATGAGCCCCATGCTGGGGTGATTGCAAAGGCTGTGATTGCCGAACTTAAAAAGGGCAATAAGATTGAGACCACCACGGATTTGAAGCTGGTGATTCAAGGGGCCCTGCAAGTGAAGCCCATCAAGGCCACCGATGAAGAAGTTAAGAAGTCTTGTCAGCGGTGTTTTCAGGCCCTTCGCATTGATGTAAACAACGAGTTTGAGGTGCTTTACGAGTTTTTGGAAAAGCTACCGGATGCCCTAGCACCTGGGGGGCGAGTGGCGATTCTTTCTTTTCACTCAGGCGAAGACCGCCTGGTGAAAAAATCTTTTCAGCGGCTACAGCGCTTGGGTGTTTACAGCCAAGTCTCTGCTGAACCCATTAGGCCATCAGCTGAGGAATGCCAAGTTAACAGTCGTGCGCGGTCCACTAAGATGCGCTGGGCAATCAAAGCATAAAATGAGACAGGGGGACGTGGTGCGCGTCCCCCTGTCTCATTTTATGCTTTGAAACGTGAAGTAATTTGTGCTAAGTCAGTCGACATGTTTTTTAGTTCTGTTGTATTTGCGCTTATTTCCTGGAAAACACCTGCTATTTGCGTAATTTCTTCGGCAATTTGGTCTGATGCCTTTGCACTCATGGTTGAATCCTGATCAATTTTTACAAATGCCTCGCTTAACAGATGAGCCGTTTGTGTTTGTTCTGTTGCTGCACTATAAATCTTATGCAGTTGACTTGCAACCTGGTCTATTTCTTCAAGAATCACTGAGAACTGATCACTGGCACCGTTGGCTATAATGACACTTTCTTGTACTTGTTCAAGTTCCGCATTAATCGTATCTTGGGCAATTTTGGTTTTACCATTAATGTCAACAATCAGCACATTGATCTCATCCGCTGAAACCTTGGACTCCTCTGCTAACTTTCTAATTTCTTCAGCAACTACAGCAAATCCTTTACCGGTTTCTCCAGCCCTGGCTGATTCGATGGCGGCATTGAGGGCCAGTAGATTTGTTTGCGTGGCAATGGTCGTAATGGTTTGTGCCATGCGTTGAACTTCACCGGTTGATTTTGCTAGGGCTTCAATCACATCTCGCATTGATATGGATGCTTCTTTGACGCTTTCAACGCTCTTTACCGCACGGTGAATTCGCCCACCACCATCGTGGGCCGCCTCTAAAACCACCCGGATGGAAGCTTCTGCCATTTTCGTGTTCTCTAAAACCACATCTAAACCATCTGCTAAGGTCGCCATCATATCCTTTGATGTATTCATACTTTGAGCCGTGCTCAAAATCCGTCGGGATACTTCTGTGGATTTAATAACGATGTCCATTACCAAGTCGGAAGACCCAGTAATTGCAGAGTCCACAACACTAGCCGCGCCATCAACACCTATGGAGCTCTGTTTGACTTGAATCACGATTCCCCGGATATTACCCAGAAACTTATTGAACCGCAAAGACATGTGACCGAATTCCGTTTTTTGCGCTATCTCAATAATCTGCGTTAAATCCCCATCCCCATCGGATATGGCATGTAAGCGGTCGCTGAAAACTTTTACTTGTTTTGTTATTGCACTTCCAATAATCCAGACTAGAAATACAGCGATGGCGATGGCTAGGCTCATCAGTGAAACTGTGACCACCAACATATTTTGAACCTCTTGATTAATGGAGGCAGCGGCTTCATCTGTGGTTTGCCCATATTTTTCAATCATTGTCTCTAGGGTTTGGGTTAATGCTGCTGCAAAAGGATCGAATTCAAGCATAATTTCATTGCCCGCATCAGTTCCTTCTTCAATATAGGCTTTGGCCATTTGCTGCCCCATGGCATAATAGGCGTCAAGTTCCGTGAGTAGCTCTTTGAATCCTATGGGATCAATCCCCTGGGCCACAAAATCCTCAGCAATTGTTCGGGCGATTTGGTAATGCCCCTGGGCCTCAGTAAAACCATCGTCATATCCTGGCTTTGCCTTAGTTGCTGAGATATCTGTTAACCACTGCTGAATTTGGATAACATGGTAACGCAAATCATGTATGGTCATGGTATTGGGTAGTAAGGTATTATGTAGATACTGAGTATTGTTTTTCATGCCATTGAGCTGAACAAAAGCCATGGTGCCAATCACTAATTGAATTGTAATGATCAATACCATCAAAATCCTCAGTTGTGTCCGAATTTTAACCTTCTTAAACATAAGACCCCCCTTGTGTACAGTTTGACTTTCTCACTGATACCCAAAGGGGTTCTTTTATAACCGTAAAAAGCTATTGTTTATGGCTACTTTTCTTTCTCGAAGTTTTCTAGCCACGGTCAGGCGTTTAAAGTACGACGCCTGACTGACAGTAATCCGTATTTCTAATATATGCGGTACTTCTACCCGCACCAGTTTTTATAATATAGCCATTCTTCAACAAGACGGCAAGCGTAATCTCAACGGTAGACATGCTGATGTCTGGGCATTTTTCTAGAATATCTTTTTTAGATAGCTTTTGTAAGGTATTGTCAAACAACACTTTGATTCTTTCAGTCTTTGAAAGCGTTCTATTATGCAAATGCGCCACTCTTGATGAAAATTCTCTATAAGCGCTAAGTATGATTTCTAGATAGTATTTCACAAATGGCAAATAGCTGTGTTTGGTTTCGAGCCACTCTTTTGAGCTTTCTTCAAGCTTTTCATAATAGGTTGTTTTCGTTTTCTCAATAATCATTTCCAAGCTGATATACTTACCCACATTATAGCCCGAGCGATAAAGCAATAAAAGAGTCATCAGTCTGCTCATTCTACCATTACCATCATTGAATGGGTGGATGCAGAGAAAGTCGAAAATGAACATTGGTATCAACAACAGTGGATCATGTTGTTCTGAGTTAATTGCCTCTATGAAAGTACTCGAAAGTCTTTCCATGGCATCAGGTGTTTCAAACGAACTCAATGGTTTGAAGCGAATTCGTTCCGTACCGTCTATGCTTTCAGCTATGACATTGTCCGAATTCTTGAATCTCCCACCTACTGACGTCGGATTAAAATGATAAAGATCTCTGTGGAGCTGCAGAATGACGTTGACTCTCGGATTCATATAATCATAGTTTTCATGAACTAACTGAAGAACATCACGATAACCTGCGATCTCAGATTCTGAACGGTTCCTCGGTTCAACTTTTTCTTTTACAATGGCCTGAAGCCTGTCATCTGATGTAAAAATCCCTTCGATCCGATTTGATGCACCTGTACTTTGAACCTTTGCAATTTCAAGCATCGCATTTAGAATATCTGGTTTTGCTTCGATGAAAAGCTCTTGCTTGCCCTTATATTCATGAATTGCTGCAACCAAATTGATGATTTCGCTACAAAGTAGTTCACTGGGAATCTTACTATAGTCAAATGTACGCACAATCCACCTCTTTCTGCACAACACATGTTTTTATGCATTATTGTATCATCAAATTATGCAGATAACAAATGTAATATGCATAAAGAAAAGATGTTACTGCACATTTTATTCTGATTAATATGCAGTAAATGGCACAATTAGGTAGATTGCAAACTAAGTAGCGTAATGGTCAATTCAATTATGCCGCATTTAACCATTCTATGAGGTGTTTTTAACCCAAACATAAAACCACTAAGCATCATCACGATACCTATTGGCTTCTATATGCTGATTTTACTTTGTTTTATCGTCTTTCCAACTTCACGACTGCTTCGACATGCCTTGAGTAGACAAAAATGATGTCGTTTACACCTATTGGTGCCTTGGCGGAAAATTAATCTGTATTTTTACATCAAGGTATTTTCTATTCAACCAATGACAACCACAACTGTTCAGATTCAACCACTAACTTAGCAACAAACTCAAGAAATGGTTGATAATCCATGGTGGTATGAGCATGATCCAACACATTATAATACTGCGCTCTGTTTTCTTTCTTGATGATAATAGGGGGATATCCATTTTTCATTAATTCAAAGTTCAAAAGCAGTCTTGATGTTCTTCCGTTTCCGTCAATAAAAGGGTGGATTTTTACAAATTCACCATGTAAAAGTGTCGCTCTAACAATCGGGTGATATAACTGCCATTCTTCTTTATACTCCATAATTAGCTTCTGCATAAGTGCACTGATTTCATAGTGCTTGGGCGGAATATGAATAGCACCACCAACCACTACGTTTTCCATCCTGTACCTACCCGCATTCTGATTGTCGATCTCTTTAAGAATAATGGCATGAATATTTTTTATATTCCATTCAGATAAAGGTTCATTATGACTGATTATTTCTTCCAAGAATAGAATTGCTTCTTTATGGTTGATTGCCTCCAAATGTTCTATAACGCTTTTACCACCAATCGTTATTCCCTCTAGAACAACTTTTGTTTCTGATAAAGTTAAAGTATTCCCTTCGATAGCATTACTATTATATGTCCATTCAATAATTAGCTTTTCGTGCAGCGAATCTGCTAATCGCTTTGTGAACGGTCTATGCTTATCAATTATTTCTTTCATCTCTTCTATTCCGCTAAAATCATACATAATGCCTATATATGATTTTCTATAGCTTACTCTGGCATCGGCTGGTTTGGCTGCATCATATGGAATTGACCAATTTCGACCGAATTTTACAGCACCCTCGATTCGCTCCTCTGAACAAAGCACACGTATTCTTCGGGCACTAATTTGCCACTTGTTGCTTGCCTCAGATATACTCATATATTTCATAAAAATCACCTCAATAACATAATATACCGGTATCGGCACATTGTAAACATTGTTCCGATACCGGTATAAAACAAATCCTTGAATCATATCATGATTCAAGGATTAAAAGAGTTGAATTTACTTGTTTAATTCTATTTTATAACTAATTTTACAATACTTTCCACATGGCCAGTATGAGGGAACATGTCAACTGGGGTCACTTCCACCAACTGGTAGCCATTCTCACACAGGATTTTAACATCCCTTGCTAGGGTGCTTGGCTTACATGAAACATAGACAATACGCTCTGGGGCCATTTGTAAAATAGCATCTAAAACAGCGGGGTCCGCCCCTTTTCTTGGTGGATCCAGCACCACAACATGAGGCTTTTGGTGGTCTTTTAGCCATTTTGGAACTACATCTTCTGCGGCTCCGACTATAAACTCAACGTTTTCAATCCCGTTTCTGATGGCATTGGCTTTGGCATTCTCCACGGCAGCTTCTGAAAGCTCGTTTCCGTAAACGCGCGCAGCGTGTTTCGCCAGGCCCAAAGTAATGGTGCCAGCCCCTGAGTAGAGATCCCACACCACTTCCGATCCTGACAAATCGCAATAATCCATTGCCTTTTGATAGAGCACTCGAGTCTGCTCCGGATTCACTTGAAAAAATGATGGCATGGCCAGCTCAAAACTAAAATCGCCGATGGTATCGACCATGGTGGATTCTCCAAAAATAGTCTTGAAATGATCTCCCAGTATGGTGTTGCCACGTTTAGTTTGGGTATTAATCAAAACACCTCTAACCGTTGGCAGTGCTGACGTAAGAGATTTCACAAGTTCTTTTGAATGAGGAATTGCCGTCCCATTGATCACAAGACCTACCATATGCTCCCCAGCATTTGTGGTGCGAATCAGAAGGTGACGTAAAAGGCCCGCATGTTGATTTTCTCTGTAAACGCTGATTTTGTAGTCGTTTGCCCAGTCCCGAACCACTTTGAGAATTGCCGCATTTTCAGGATGCTGGATCATGCAGGCATCGATGGCCACAAGATCGTGACTCTGGGGCTTGTAAAAACCCAAAACCACCTTGCCGCCCATGACAGCAAAGGGATACAGGGCTTTATTGCGATAATGATAAGGAAACGCCATGCCAATAATCGGCTGAAGTTTATAATCGGTTTGACCCCCAATACGCTCAAGAGCCGTCTTTACAAAACTCGTTTTTTGGTTTAATTGTTCGTCGTAATCCAGGTGCTGTATGGCACATCCACCACATTGGAAGGCATAGGGGCATGCCGGTTGAACCCTGTGTTCTGAAGGGGTTTCAACTTTCACGATCTTGGCAAGAGCGTAATTCTTCTTGACTTGGGTGATTTGAGCCTTCACAGTATCTCCAGGCAGTGCACCGCTGACAAATACAACTTGATCCTCTATGCGACCGACGCCTGAACCTTCCTCAGTCAAATCCGTTATTTCTATGGTGTAATGTTGTTTTACTTGCATGTCTAATCCTCACTGTTCATCAACTGCTCAAGTCACGCCTGTGCGTGCCTATATCTTATCTATTATAGCCTCAAATGAGCTTACCGACAAGTGATGGTCTTATACAAGTGTATTTTGTCTGAATGAAGGTCTTACATTTCTATTTTCTCTGAATTCAGGTGGATCTTTATGTCTCAAAAGTTATACCATAAGTCTTTTTTAGATTTTAAGATGATAATAAGATTTTTTTATGGCATTATCGCCTTTTTTTTTCTATAATAAAGGGTAGAGATTATAGAGAAACCCTACCTAGATAGTTCGGTTGAAGGAGATCCCATGAAGCGTCTAATGAACTTAATGATGATTATTATCTTAATTTATACGGTGTCGGTTATGCCCATTAACACCGTTGTATTTGGTATTGATTTTTCGCGTATCTTTGCACCGCCTGAAGAAACGGCAACCTCCGTATCTTCCTCCATCAAATACGCCTTCACGCCTGTATCAAAAGCAGCCTTATTTATTAATCCGCAAATTTACAAAGTTAATTTGGATACTTCCAAGCCCCTTTCAAAAGAACTTCTTGGTCAAAATCTTGTTGCGACCTTAAGTGTTACCGATGGGCTTGGGACAGTTAAAACCTTTGATCAAAAGACGCTTAAAATCGATGTCTCACAAACTGGCAATCGTTTTACCCTTTCAATGAATCTAGCGGTCGATAGTTTAAAGTTATTACACGAAAATTACCAATTTGCTCTTAAAATTGATATGGGTAATGATACTTTTCAGGATAATTTCAGTGTTCTATATGCTAATGCTGAAGTGAAGCCTAACGGACGTAGTGCTAAAGAATTTAAAACGGCACTTGCGCCTATCTTCTTTGCTGACAGAACCAACACCTTGAGCATCCCTATCTACACCCCCATTCTGAGTGGTAACAATCCTTACCGTCGAATGATTGCAACGCTGAACAAGCCGCCAGTTTCTCCCCTCTTGTCGCCAGCAGAAGGCTTCCCACCAGTTAAGAATATTTGGTATTCAGCTGGCCTTTTAGAACTTCGCTTAAACAGCCTTGCTCTCGGGGCGTACCAATCACCTTCAACTGCCCAAATCGCACTGGCCAACTTGCTTAGAACTACGGCAAGCTTTCAACAAGACAACCTCATTAATAAAGTCCGCCTTACCATTGATGGCGGACAACAAAGCAAGGCCTTTGGCGGCATCAATATTTCTCAAGAATTCAGTGTTGATCGGTCGCCTATGGCTTATGTTGCCCTGGTTGACGGTGGTAAAACCCTTTGGTATCCAGTTGCAGTGGCCCAAGAAGATAACCTGACAGGGACTGTTTCAAATCTTCTAAGTGGTTTGATACAACCCAAAAAACTTTTACAAGATAATCGGGTTACTGCTGTTATGCCATCTACCATTACCGTAAAGCAAGCCACACTGGTGAACCAAACCCTACGTATAACGTTTAACGAGGCCATCCAGAATGCTTTTGGCGCCAATGAGACACTCACAAAAACAGCACTGGAAGGACTTCTCCTAAGTGTCTCATCCCTACCTGATGTTAACAATGTGGAACTTTACGTAGGAGAGACCAAACTGCAAACCATTGGCGCCGTAACACTTGGTGACACCATCAAGCGCCCCGACTACATCAATGTTTTGGAGTAGTTTTTTGCAAAACATCGTTTCAATCATGCAAAATAACGTTAGCGTTTTGCGCTACATCCTTTTGATACGGCAAAATCGCGTTAGTTTTTTGCAATAGTTTTTTGCAATAGTTTTTTTGCAATAGTTTTTTGCATAGCATCCTTTCGATGAGGCAAAATAACGTTAGTGTTTTGCATTTAATACCCACCCCAAAAAACAAACGGCCCCTGTCAAATGACAAGAGCCGTTTTTCTTTTATCTCTGCTTTTCCCCTGCTTTTCCTCTTTCCTCTTACGACTTACCCCTTCTTACCACCTTCAAATGCCTTTGCCACAGTCACTAGCATCTCTCTGATGGGTAAATCGTATGGACAACGGGGCTCACATACTCCACACTTGACGCAGTCCTTAGCCCCTTTTGCCAAGCTGTTATACCGCATGTGGGCCCAATCGGTTAAGTCATAACGGTTCAAATAGCCTTCAATGGTAAACATGCTTGGAATATCAATACCTTCTGGACATGGACCGCAATAACCGCAACGTCTGCAAAATCGATTGCCCATTTTTTCTTTAAAACCATCAATGTAAATCAATTCCTCTTCAGTTAAAGGCTTAATATCACTGGCCGCAGCAGCATTTTCTTGTATTTGGGCCACTGAATCCATACCTGGGATGGCCAATGTGATATGAGGATTCTGCGTGATAAAACGCAGTGAAAGTGCGGCGTCGTCAATGGCACCACCTGCAAGAGGCTTCATCACTAAGATCCCAATACCCAATTGATGAGCTCGCTCAAAAAGTGCTAACCCCTGTGTCTCAACAAAATTGAATGGAAACTGAATGGTTTCCCAAAGCCCTGATTCAATGGCATGGAGCAGAACATCTTTATTGTGGGCTGTGATGCCAATATGCTTGATTTGACCATTTTCTTTTGCCTTGGTAAGGGCCTGATAAGCGCCTTGTGGCCCTGTTATCAGGTTATACTGGTCAAGATCTTTTACAAAGTGGCACTGGTAAATATCTATACAGTCGGTTTCCAAATGGTCAAGACTCGTTTGAATATCCTTGGCCATAGTTGCTTCATCTTTTGCAGGGGATTTAGTTGCCAATACAAACGACGCTCTTAACCCTGTAAGGGTTAGCGCCTTACCGATCAGCACCTCTGAAGCCCCATAGCCCCTAGCAGTATCAATTAGGTTGATACCCTCTTGAGCACAAGCTGTTATCATAGCGATAGCATCCTCTTGATTGCAACGCTGAATTGGGATGCCTCCCATGCCAACCACGCTGACTGCTAATCCTGTATTCCCTAAAACTCTTTTTGGCAAAGCATTTGTATTTGTTTTCACTCTTTTCTCCTCACGTCTTTCTCTTTTCCTTTTATCCTTTTATCCTTTTATCCTTTTATCCTTTTATCCTTTTATCCTTTTATCCTCTTATCTTCTATCCCTCTATCCCTTAATCCCTTAATCCCTTAATCCCTTAATCCCTTAATCCTTTGATCCTTTGATCCTTTGATCCTTTGATCCTTTGATCCTTTGATCCTTTGATCCTTTGATCCCTTTATCTTATCCCTTGTCCTGCGCCATCAACAGCTCATAAAACTTAACATTCGCTTTTTTTACATTAACCGGTTTCATATTCATATCAACAAAGGCATGGCTCGTGTGGCCTTTAACCAGCAAAATCTGTTCCTGATCTGGGGATTGGCCATCCTTATATATCCTGTACTCAAGGGTGATTCTAGCCCCTTTAAAGTGGCTAATGCTTGTGTGAATAAACAGTTCATCATCATAGGCAGCTGGCATGATAAAATCGCAGGCGCAATTGATGAGGGGCAGCATAAAGCCATCCTCTTCAAATTGCTTATAGGTATACCCCAGGTCCCTAAAATAGCTGGATCTACCCACTTCAAAGTACCTAAAATAATTACTGTGATAGACAACGCCCATTTTATCGGTTTCCCCGTAACGAACCCGCAGTGTTGAGACATGTGTGACTGTTTTATTTACCATGTTAACCTCCTAACCCACTCTATGTTAACAGATTTTTGCGCAAAAAAAAAGGGGCTGTCGGGAAATAGACAGCCCTTAGAAAAGTAAAAAATTTCAAAAAGGAAACCTCCTACTTGTGTCGAATAGACATAATAGGAGGTTTTTTGTACGAAAAAAAGATGGTCACGACACCATCTTAGACTCGTTGCACATAGTCTTGCGACATACGTACAAAATAACAAAACATGCAAACTTATTATAACGAATTTTTCGAGTTAGGACAACAACGGATAAACTATAATTTATACCAAATTGGTGTCCCTTCAGATGATCCTGTTCACATGGTAAAGCACGTAATGAAGGAACTAGATTTCTCTTGCCTATTAGATCAATGCAGCAAATTGGGACGAAGAGGTTATAACCCCATTATGCTATTTTCTGTATTGGTCTATTCTTCACTCAGAGGTGTAAGAGCAGTTGATAGAATCGTCGAGCTATGTACCAGAGATATTGCTTATATTTGGCTTGCTCAAGGAGAAAGACCTCAGCGAGATGCTTTTTACGATTTCATGAATAACAAACTCACTAACGACATCCTTAAAGACCTACATTATCAGTTCATGAGGAAACTACAAAAGGAAGGTTTAGTGTCATTGGAAGCTTTGTACATAGATGGAACGAAGGTTGAAGCAAATGCTAATCGTTATACTTTTGTTTGGCGTGGCAGTCTCAACTATCGACTGGTCGGGTTACTAGATACCATTGAGGAATCGTACAACCATTACAATGCCTTTATTACAGAGCATGCCTATGATGTAAAATACACGCTTCCCTTGATGAAGATGTTTATGATTGAAGGTATGGACAAGGTTAGAGAAGTCATTAAAAAGAATAGAGCTCGAAAAAACAATAAGAAGAAGCTATCCAACAATACGCTTATTGAGATTGACAACATGTCCCCTTTGGAAATGCTAAAGCTCCAAGATCATCTCAAAAAAATCGCTGAGAATGAACATATCCCGTTTGCTACTGGCAAAGGTCAAAGAAAGCATGATTTACAAAAGCTATATGAAAAATTTAATGAACTGGGCCTTCGGTTGCTGAATTATAAAGAGGCCTTTAAAGTTATGGGGACGACTAGAAACAGTTACTCAAAGACTGACTTAGAAGCAACTTTTATGCGTATGAAGGATGATCACATGCGAAATGGTCAACTCAAACCCGCTTATAATGTGCAGATTGCTGTTGAAAACTATTTTCTGATTCACTGCTACGCCAGTTCGGATCGTACAGATTATAGTCCTTTAATTCCAGTGCTTGAGATGCACAAAAAACATCTGGGCATATACCCCAGGGAAGCTAATGCTGATAGTGGCTACTGTAGTGAAAAAAATTTACTATTTCTTGAAACGAACCGCATTGAAAGTTATATCAAGCTCCAGGCACACGAAGTGATGAAAACTAGAGCCTACAAAACAGACATCAGTAAATATACAAACATGACTAAATTAGATGATGCCTATTGCTGTGCCAGTGGAAGATTACTCACCTTTGACCGCATAGAAATCAGTCGGACTAAAGAAATCACAAAAGAGCATAAAGTCTACTCCTGCAAAGATTGCAATGGCTGTGAATTGAAAGAAAAGTGTTTATATCAGTACGATTCTAACAAACATCAAGCTAAAAATAAGGTCATTAAAATCAATGAACAATGGGACCTGCTAAAACAAAAAACATATGACAACATTCATAGCGAAAAAGGAATTCTCAACCGTCAGATTAGATCTATTCAAACGGAAGGCTTCTTTGGTGATATGAAAGCTAATGATGGCTTTAGACAATTTAATCACCGGTCGAGCGACAAGGTGATTAAGGAATTTATGCTTTATGCTTTTGGTAAAAACATCGATAAATACTTCAAATTTGTGACAGGTAAAATTCAGAAATTTGAGGGTAAAATCGACCAAACGGCATAACTTTAAAAGTTGACCTATTTCGATTCACAACCTATTTTTGTTGTGCAACAAATTATTATAAGAACAATTCAAAATAATAAAACTGCTAGTCATAAGAACTCTTGAAGTCTTATTACTAGCAGTTTTTAGCTGTTTTTGAAGTTCTGTGGTCTAATCGGTTATTTCCCGACAGCCCCTTCTCATTATTAGTTCTTATAGTACCCGTGTTCTGCCAGAGTAAACAAGACCTTTATCAGAGTCAAGGGTAATCAACTGACCGTCTCTAAAGACTTGAGTAGCATCGTGTGCGCCAACGATTACTGGAATGCCCAAGCTAAGGCCCACAATTGCCGCGTGTGATGTGTAGCCGCCTTCTTCAACAATTAGTGCGCTTGATCTTTCAATGGCTTCCATCATGTCTTTATCCGTTGCATTGGTGACAAGGATTTGACCTTTTTTAAGTTTTGCATTTGCTTCAGCACCAGTTGTTGCGATGCAGACTTCTGCAGTAACAACTTTTTTACCAATGCCAAGACCCTTGATCAAGATTTCGCCAACAAGGTGAACTTTCATCAAGTTAGTCGCGCCTGCAATACCAACTGGTACACCAGCTGTAATAACAACTAGGTCCCCTTCTTTAACAAAACCCTTAGCTTTCGCAGCTTCAAGTGCATGGTCAAAGATTTCATCTGTTGTTTCGTGCTCACCGATATTGACGGTTTGAACGCCCCAAACAAGTGCAAGTTTTCTTCTAGTTTCTTCGTTGACGCAAGCAGCGATAATCGGTGCAAAGGGTCTGAACTCAGATACTTTTCTAGCTGTGAAACCAGTAGCAGTAGCTGTGATGATAGCAGATGCTTCTAAATCATGGGCAGTTGATACGGTTGCGTGAGAAACAGCATACGTCACATCGCATGATTTTTTAGTGCGCTTAGAACGCAAGATTTCTGAGTAGTTTAATGCGCCTTCTGCAGCTTTTGCAATCGTCGCCATTGTTTTAACAGATTCAACTGGGTATTTACCAGCAGCTGTTTCACCAGAAAGCATGATGGCATCTGTACCATCAAAGATTGCATTGGCAACGTCTGTAGACTCTGCTCTTGTTGGTCTTGGGTTTCTCATCATGGAATCAAGCATTTGAGTTGCAGTAATAACAACTTTACCAGCTTGGTTACATTTTTTAATCATTAGCTTTTGAGCCAAAGGTACTTGTTCAGTAGGGATTTCTACGCCAAGGTCACCACGGGCTACCATCAAACCGTCAGAAACACGGATGATTTCGTCAAGGTTATCAACGCCTTCTTGGTTCTCAATTTTAGAGATAATGTGGATATCGTAAGCTTTGTTTCTCTCAAGGATTTCTCTGATTGCCAAAACGTCATCAGCCTTACGGATAAATGAAGCAGCGATAAAATCGATACCATTTTCAATACCAAATTCGATATCTGCAATGTCTTTCGCAGTGATTGCTGGCAAGTTGATTTTAACCCCTGGTACGTTAACGCCTTTATTATTTTTAACAACGCCAGCATTTTTAACTTGGCAAGTAATTTCAGTTTCACTTGGAATTGCAACTACTTTAAGTTCAACCAAACCATCATCAATCAGAATGCTATCGCCAATAACAACGTCACCTGGAAGGCCAACATATGAGATATTACATTTGTTTTGGTCGCCAAGGTAAGCTTCAGTTGTCAATGTAAAGGTTTGACCTTCTTGAAGTTCAACAGCTTCAACACCAAACTTGCCAGTTCTAATTTCTGGACCTTTTGTATCCAAAAGAATGGCAACAGGCTCGCCCATTTCTTCGCGAACTTCTTTAATCATGACAATACGAGCTAAATGCTCTGCATGATCACCATGTGAAAAGTTAAGACGGGCAACATTAAGGCCTTGTCTTACTAATTCTTTGAAAATTTCTTTATTCTCACAAGCTGGTCCTACTGTACAAACGATTTTCGTCTTTTTCATGATGTAAATCCTCCAAAATGTTGTGTTTTAAATGGAAAGAATATCAGCCAACTGATACAAGTCGCGGTCAATATCTTTCACCATAGCAAGTGCTTCGTCAATATCCATATCAAAAATAGTGGCACCTTTAATTCCAACCACACGGGATGTCCGTCCTTCAATCAAGGTTTTCACAGCATGATAGCCAAATCGCGATGCTAGATTTCTATCAAATGCAGAAGGTGTCCCGCCGCGCTGTAAATGTCCCATGATGGTCACACGGGTAGAAATCCCAACCCGAGATTGAATGGTTTCTGCAATTTCGTAAGGCTTTCCAACGCCCTCAGCCACTAAAATTATATTATGGACCTTCCCGCGTTTCTTACCGGCAATGATTTTTAAACAAAGTTCGTCCATATCAAAATCAATTTCCGGGACAATAATGGATTCTGCACCACCAGCAAGTCCCGCATGAAGCGCGATATCACCACAATGCCTGCCCATCACCTCAACGATATTTGCACGTCCATGAGCCGATGTGGTATCCCTTAGGTTACCAATGGCCCATACGACGGTATTGAGCGCAGTATCAAAACCAATTGTATAATCTGTATAGGCTAAATCGTTGTCGATGGTACCAGGAATCCCCACGGTTTTAATACCGGCATGGGATAGCTTTTGTGCGCCTCTAAAAGAACCGTCACCACCAATGACCACTAAACCATCAATCTTGTACATCCGAAGGACATCAAGGCCTCTGGCAAAACCTTCATCAGTCTGAAAATCTAAGCAACGTGCCGTTTGTAACTTCGTACCACCACGGTGGATAATATCACCTACTGAAGAGACAGCCATATTTTCAATGTCTGCATCCAATAAACCTTGATAACCACGATGAATACCACTGACTTCCAGTCCGTGATAGATGGCAGTTCGTACGACTGCTCTTAGTGCTGCATTCATACCAGGCGCATCACCGCCACTGGTTAATACACCAATTCTCTTCATAGTCACACTCCGTTCGACAAATTCTTCGCCAGTCTAATTGTAATGAATTAAAAGTCAAATGTAAATTGTAACTTCTCACATTTTGTTGTGAAAACGTTTGTTAATAAAATTTAGTATGCCTATTAAGGTTTTTTAACCTTAATAATCTACCTTTTAAGAGCAATATTCGCTTTACCATAGTGCACACTCAAAGCTTCTAATAATCCTCGCTCAACACTTACCCCATTTTTGAAGGCAATACGCTTTTTGGTGGTCCCTTCACATAAAATAATTTGCGCCTTCCCAGGAAACTTTGTGGCGACGGTCCGCAAAAACACACTTTCTTCTTGGCTAAGTACCTCAACATTGATGTAAATAGCAGAAGGCTGCTGGGGTTTATAAAGCCGTTTGTAGGTTTCTTCATTTAAGGGATAAGCCTTTTGAAGCATCAACTTGGGAGTTTCGTCCTCTTTAATTTGCAAGGTGCCAGAAACAACCACTGGACAATCTAACTGAAAAAGACTCTGATACTGATCGTAGTATCTAGGAAAAGCAATGACTTCCACCGTATCATACAAGTCTTCTAAAGTAATAAACGCCATAAATTTTTGGGATTTCGTTACTTTTTCTGCAACCCGAGTCACCAACCCACAAAGGGTATGGGTCTGCCCATCCTTGGATTCATCCACTAAGCCTTCCTCATCAACCAAGTCCATCAGCTGAATGGTTTGAAGCCCTTTAATCCACTTCACGTAAGGATCCAGAGGATGACCGCTGAGATAGATTCCCAACATCTCCTTTTCAAAATTAAGGAGAATGGCTTGTCGAAACTCTTCTTTTTGGGGGATACCTTGATCACGGTCTTCCTGCTCAATGAGGGTGCCATCACTAAATAGACTGATTTGACCGGCTACTGTGCGACGGCGTTCACTTAGGATGCCATCGATCAGGTTTTCGTACACCAGTAGCAAACGGGAACGAGCAATGCCAAAACAGTCCACAGCACCTGCCTTAATAAAACTTTCAATGGCTTTTTTACTGAGTTCACTGGGTTCTATGGCGGCTAAGAAGTTTTGAAAATCCGTAAATGGTCTATTACCCCGGGCTTTAATAATACTTTCAATAATCCCCCGGCCCACATTTTTGATGGCCAAAAGTCCGTACCTTATGGCATTACCATCCACTGAAAAGTCGGCCTTAGAATGGTTGATATCCGGTGCAAGCACAGGAATTCCTAGGGTTTTGCAATCCCCAATATACTGGGCAATCTTTGAATGGGAGCCTATCATGGATGTCATTTGAGCGGCCATAAATGCCAAGGGGAAATGGGTCTTTAGATAGGCTGTTTGATAAGCGATTACCGCATAGCCTGCAGCATGGGATTTATTAAAGGCGTACTTAGCAAACTCCGCCATTTCGTCAAAGACAATGTTTGCTGTTTGTTGATCAACCCCAAGGCGCAAGCACCCTGCAATGGTCACTTGATTGTCTTCATTCACTTGCCCGTTGATGAAGATTTGACGTTCTTTTTCCATCACATCCATCTTCTTTTTGGACATGGCACTTCTCACCAGGTCTGAGCGACCATAACTGTAGCCACCAAGCCGACGAACAATCTCCATAACCTGTTCTTGATACACCAAGCACCCATAGGTCACTTCTAAAATATCTTTCAAGATTGGATGGCGGTAATGGATGGTTTCCGGTTTATTTTTATTTTTGATATAGGCCGGAATGGATTCCATTGGACCTGGTCGATAAAGGGATATACCTGCCACAATATCTTCAATGCAGGTGGGTTTAAGTTCCTTTAAAAACCGTCTCATGCCAGAAGATTCTAATTGAAACAAGCCTAAGGTCTGACCGCTGGCGATGAGTTGGTAGGTCTTTTCATCGTTAAATCCAATGGCTTCAAAATCCAAATCTATCCCTGTCTGTTCTTTAATAAGAGCCAACGCATGCTCCATCACCGTTAGGGTTCTAAGACCCAGAAAGTCCATTTTTAAAAGGCCCAGCTCTTCTAAGCGCGTCATATTAAACTGGGTGGAAATACTGTCTTCGTGTTTATAAAGTGGTACGTAATGATCCACACTTAGCCGTGAAATCACAACACCGGCAGCATGGGTGGAAGCATGTCTAGGCATCCCTTCCAGTGACTTTGCAGTCTCAATCAGCTGATGGATGTCAGCTTCTTCGTCGTAGAGGGCTTTCAGTTCTTTTGATGCCTTAAGGGCCTCTTCAATGGTGATGCCCATGGCAAAGGGAATGCATTTGGCCACTTGGTCCACATCTTGATAAGGGAGTCCCATCACCCGGCCCACATCTCTGATGGCTGCCCTGGCACCCATGGTGCCAAAGGTAATAATCTGGGCAACGTGATCTTGGCCATATTTTTGAATCACATAATCGATCACTTCTTGGCGCCTATTATCTTGAAAGTCGATATCAAAATCCGGCATGGTAATGCGCTCAGGGTTTAAGAAACGTTCAAAGATCAGTCCAAAATACAAGGGGTCGATGTCCGTAATGCCTAAAACATAAGCCACTAGACTACCGCCGCCACTGCCTCTGCCTGGTCCAACCCAAATCCCCTGAGACTTGGCATGCCTGATAAAGTCCCATACAATTAAAAAATAATCTTCATAACCCATATCGCAAATAACGGCCAGTTCAAAGAGCATTCGCTCCCTGGCATCTTCCCTTGAGTCATAACGCTTTGAAAGGCCCTTTTCACAAAGTTCAAACAGCAGTTCTTTAGCGCTTTGCCCATGAGCCGTTGGGTAAGTTGGTAAATGCAAGGTGCTAAAATCAAAAGTCACTTGGCATCGTTTAGCGATTTTTTCAGTATTGGCAATGGCTTCTGGGCAGTAATGGAATAGTTTAGCCATTTCTTCTGGTGACTTTAAATAAAACTGTTGATTAGGGAACCGCATTCTGTCCGTGTCTGTTAGATTTTTTCCAGTTTGAATACAAAGGAGCACATCGTGGTCCTGTGCATCTTTTCTGGCCAAGTAATGGACGTCATTGGTGGCCACGATGCCAACCCCATGGGCATTGGCAAGCTTTAAGAGCCCTAAATTGACTTTCTTTTGCTCTGGGAGGTCGTGATCTTGTAGTTCCAAGAAAAAATGGTCTTTCCCGAAAATCCCGAGATAGACCTGTAATAAGCGCTGGGCTTCTTCGTACCGATTACTCAGTAGGGCCTGGGGGATGTCCCCTGCAAGACAGGCACTTAGGGCAATAAGCCCCTCACTGTATTTGGTCAGTTGTTCTTTGTCAACCCGGGGCTTATAGTAAAAACCTTCCGTATAGCCAAGGGAAACCAATTTAATCAGGTTTTGATAACCAATTTGATTCTCAGCTAGGAGCACTAAATGGCTACTGCCTTTGTCAATGACAGGGTCTTTCTCTTTCGTAGACCGGGCAGCCACATAAACCTCACAGCCAATAATCGGGTGGATGCCGTGGGCCTTAGCAGCCTTATAAAAATCCACAACTCCAAACATAACGCCGTGGTCGGTAATGGCCACACTGGTCATTCCCAGAGCCTTAACCTGTTGAAATAAGCTATCGATTCGGCTATAACCATCTAATAGACTGTATTCAGTATGCAAATGCAAGTGTGTAAATGACATTTTGATTTCCTTTTAAGGGGCTAGGACAATTTCTCGCCATAGGGCTTCAATTTTTTTGTGGTATTGGCTCGGAATATCGTGTTGCCTTTGTTCCATCACATCAGCGATATTGGGAATGGTCTTTTTACTCAATGCTTTTTTTACAGCGGCGCGGATTTCGGCAGTCATGACTTCAGCATCATACACTGGGAAGCCTTGATAATTCTTTGATGCGAGTTTCTTTGTTTGCATCGTTAAATCTAAAAGAGCATGCATGACTACCATGGCACCAGATTTGTTTTTAGAATGATAGGGAATGCTTAAATAGTCTTTGCTGCCAACACTTGCCTCACCGAAAATGAAGGCTCTTGTCCCACCTGGATAGAGAGACTCACCGGTTAAGGCATTTGCGTGTCTGTAATCCATGCTCATGGCGACAAAAATCGCTTCTTTTGCAAATAAATCTTGCAGTTCCAGTGCGGTTTGAGGGTAACTCTTTCCGCTTTGATACATATTTGGCTTAAGGTGCTTCAGGTAATTTAGGCCTGGGAGAACCAGTTCCCTTAGCTGTGCATCGGTTAATGGGGCTTTCACAAAGTCTTTAGCGGGAGAAAAGTTCAATATGACACTCCGTACAAAGGCACCCCCTACAGGATCTGAAGGCACTGGGTAAGTGAACCGTCCTGGGGTTGCACCTGCAATTTCTTCAAGACTTTCTAAGGTGAGGGGGGGATCGTAAGTGATGTCCTCGTTATAATAAAATGTTAATTGCTGTTGATTAAAAGGCAGTGCGTATCCTTCATTTAGAAAGCCATCCACATATAAATAGTCCAAACTCTTTGGGGATAAAAGGGTCTGTGCATTTTTCACTTGATCAGCAAAGGGGCCATAAAGGAGCCCTTCACTTTTCATTTGTGCAAAGGTCGGTGGATCAAGCCAAAGCAGATCCCCCTCTCCTATGGTTCGCAAATTAAGCTTATCGTCTCGAATCATGGCGAGGTATTCATTTTTCTCGATTTCGACAATATTAAGGGTGACACTATATGTATTCAGTACATAAGTCTTAACCACGGTGCTAAACCATTCTTTAGCTTTAACATCCTCGGTCCAAACATAAAAATCCACACTGGTGCCTTTAACACTCTCAAGGACTCTGTCCCAATTGGGATCCCCGGTGGACTTGGTTAAACACCCAGTTGCAGTGATGGTTATCATCATTAATACAAGGGTCAACCCCAAGAAGCTTTTCAATCCCTTAGTTAATTTCATCTCTATTCTCCGATTTTATATTATGTCATTAGTGTTATTATACCATGATACAGGCCATCTTAAGCAACTGATGGTCTGGTTTGAATACAAAATAAAGCCGAAGTATTTACTAATTGATCAAAAAAACTGATCTTTTGGTAATAACTTCGGCTTTTTTACCTTTAATAGGATGTTATTTCTGTCAGTTGCTAGTAGAGAATTATTTCTGTCAGTTACAATCTAAGAAATACCCGTTTGTTTCATTTTGAAATAGGGTAGGGCTTCAAACTCTTCACTGGTCAGTATTGTTTTTATACGAACAGAGGGATTCTTTTTAAGATCTATTTCATAATTATCGTGTAGTATTGCGGTATTTGAGTCCTGAACCACACGAACAACAGGGCGGTAACGATCCCTTTCAATGACGACACCAATAGTGTTATCATGTAGAACCACCACAGCGCCATGGTAATAATAACCAAGCGCGTTGACAAATCGCTTGACCAGTTCTGGATCAAAATGACTTGAAGCCTGTTTTACGATATGTTGCATGGCTTTATATGGGCTGATTTTTTTAGAATAGACACGGTCTGAAGTCAATGCATCAAATACATCGGTTATGCAGACAATCCGTGAATTAAGGTCTATTTCTTCCCCTTTAAACCCAGAAGGATAACCACTGCCATCAAATCGTTCGTGGTGATTAAGGGCTACAAGAGCTGATTCTGCCGTGACGTCTGGAGATTTTTTTAACACCTCGTAACCAAGGCGACTATGGTGCTTAATTAATACAAACTCCGGTGAAGTCAGTTGGCTTGGTTTATTAAGTACATCTTGATCAACAAATAATTTACCAACATCATGCAAAATAGCCCCCATGCCAATTAGCTTTAATGCGTGTTTATTTAATCCTAAAACAACCCCAGTGATAATGGAAAGGATTGCCACGTTGATCGCATGATCAAATAAGTATTCGTCCACTTCTCGCAGTTGATCAATGTGGAAGACAATATCGTCTGATGACAGAATGTCTTGAATGATTCTTTCAATAACCTCTTGCATAATGGTTGTGTTGATGCCATTGCCTTCTAAAATTACAGCCAATGAGGATTTTAACAAGACACAGGATTCCTGACGGGTTGCTTCAATGCGAGCCTGTCGCTTTTCCTTCATTGATTGTAAGGCATTGGTCCGGTCTGGATCGTTGGTGCCTTGAATCCAATTTTCAATGGCAATCCTTTGAATCGGTGTTTCTTCTATTTTTTTAATGTAGTTTTCTCTAAGTTTGATGCCACTGGCTAATAAAATATTACCTTCAAGATCGTAGATGTTTTCTGCAAGCACCATACCAACCTTCAAATCCAGTACATCAATCGTAACTATCTCTCTATACATACTCTCCTCCACAATCACCAGAACGGCTCTCACTCCTATTTTAGAGTAAAAATAACTTATTATCAATGGCTATTTGAAAATAAGTCTCAATAGCACATAAAAACACAGCCAATATGGTCTTGGCTGCGTCTGTGTACCTAAAGATTAACCAATTCGTTTGTGACTAGGTCAGTCATTTTTTCCATGGCTTGTTTTTCGTCCATACCATCGAAGGTTAGGATCACTTCAGATTGAAAAGGCACACCCAGGGAAATGATCCCCATAATGCTCTTAGCATCCACTGTCTTACCATCATAATTGATATAGATATCACAAATGAATTTATTGGTGTATTGAACAAAAGCGGCAGCCGCTCTTGAGTGCAATCCTGCATGATTGTTAATGATAACCGTTGAATTAAGCATTTTTTAACCCCTCCATAATCTTCTCTGAAATATTTTCTAGTTTTTTAAGGCGATGATTGATACCCGACTTACCCAGGGGGGGCGACAAGAGCTGCCCTAGTTCTGTTAAGCTTAATTGTGGCTGTTCCAAACGAAGCAGTGCAATCGCTTTTAGGTTATCTGGCAAAGAATCCAAGCCCATGACATCTTTTATCCGCGCAATGGCTTCTACCTGACGGACCGAAGCATACACAGTTTTATTGAGATTTGCTGTTTCACAATTCACTACCCGATTCACTGAATTTCTCATATACTTAACAACCCGAGTGTTTTCAAATTCAAATAGTGTTTTGTGGGCACCTACAATATTGAGTACATCCACAATTTGATCCCCTTCTTTGATATAGATGACAAAATGATTTTTTCTGACAATCACTTTGGCATTCAGACCATAGGAATTCAATAAATCTTTAAAAGCTTCACTGAAGGCTTGATGGTGTGTTACGAACTCTAAATGATAGGATTTTTCAGGATCGCTGATTGAACCGGATCCCAGTAAAACACCTCGTATATAAGCCCGTTTAATGTCATCGCCAGTGAGTATTTTTTCTGGTAGTCCTTCTACTAATGACAAACCACCTAAGTCACTTAAAATGCCCATTTCTTGAAGGTGCTCCAGGGCTTTTTCCACATATATCTCGTAAATATGATGTTTCTTGAGAGATGTGTTTTTTTTAATGATGACTTCGGTGTGTCTCTTAAAGACTTTTTTGAATAATGTGAAGACCAACCTTGCAACGGCTGCGTTTTCTGTCACAACTAAGACATCAACCCGGCCGCCGTTTTTCAGTTTGAGGGTGCCGCAAACCCGGACGATGGCACTGAGTTCTGCTAGCTGTGCACCCCGACTTTCGGCGATGTGATGAGCCAATTGCGTTTTCGTATTTGATGCAAAGGACATACCTTGCCATCCTCTTCTTTCCTATTTAACAGTTGCTATTTGACACTTGCTTGATAAAAGTGTTCTCGGTATAACAGAATTGCCTTTTCAATCATATTGCGTTCATCATCGTATTTGACCATGCTAGTGGCCTTATCAATATGAACAAATCTCGCTGCTTTAAAACCCTCTTCCCGCTGTGGCACACACCGCATTGTACGAGTTGTCATTAAATACCACGACACCGTTTTATCTACCCGATCGTGATCTGTCCAGAAGTTCTTATAGGCATAATGAATATCACCCAAGTAAGCGTGAATTTCAGCCTTCACCCCTGTTTCTTCAAGAACTTCCCTGAGGGCAGTTTCAGTGGTTTTTTCGTTTTCTTCTATGCGCCCTTTGGGTAAAACCCAATCGCCGTTCATTTTCATTAACAGCAATAGTGTATTTCCAAAAAACACAATGCCTCCAGCACTTTTTTCTATCCTCACAGCCATCAACCTACCATGTCTTCTACATTTATTGTGATTAGCTTGCTCATGAAAAATTGCATTTTGCCTTTACTTAACTTTCAGTATAGCATAAAAACAGAACAAATAAACAGAAAATATGCAGAATTCATTCAGCAGTATAGTGGTTATTGCTCACGTGATATATTTTTGTGTCAATTTGTCTAATCAGAACCTCACCTAGTTTTGTGGCATCATGACGAATATAGCCATTTTTAACTTCGATAAAATTATCCTGAATAATTTCAATGCCAAGGGCATTCATGCGATCGATTGCACTGGCATCCAACTTGAGTATCTCAGCACCCTGCTTATAATAATTGTTCTCGACTTCTGCATCAACACTGGTGTTATTGACCAATATGCAATCAATCAAATCTGAACGGGTATGATTAAGGAGTGCATCAAGATGATCCATCATGGTCATATTGTCGGTTTCACCAGGCTGGGTCATGATATTCATGGCCAGTATTTTTTTTGCTCTGGACTTTATCAGAGCCTCAAGTAAATCTTCAATTAATAAATTCGGTAAAATGCTGGTATAAAGGCTTCCTGGTCCAATCATGATGATATCAGCTTCCCGTATGGCTTGGACACTTTCAGCCAATGGCAACGCTTGCTGTGGTTCTATAAAAACCCGTTCTATACCAACACGATATTTTGAACACATCTGCGGGATTTTTGACTCCCCTTTAACAATAAGACCATTTTCAAGTTTGGCATAGAGTGTAATATCCTCGTTGGAAACAGGCAATACCCGTCCCGTTACAGCAAAAATATCATGGACGTGCCTAAGGGCTTCTTCCATGCTCCCTGTAATATCAACAAGTCCCGCAATCATAAGATTACCCAACGACTGCCCTTTCAGTTTCCCATCGTGAAACCGATACTGCATCAACTGCTCCATAATCTGCTCGGTATTTGACAGTGCCACGATACAGTTTCTAATATCACCTGGTGGTAACATACCAAGGTCCGAACGCAAAATGCCAGAACTGCCACCATCATCTGCTACCGTCACAATGGCAGTAATATGATTCGTAAAATGCTTTAGTCCTCTTAAAACCACACTAAGACCTGAACCGCCACCAATCACGACAATTTTCACCGGACTCTTCTGCATGGGATAGCCCCCTTCTGTTTCTTTATTTAATATCTCTGTGATTGACTGTGGTGACATATTGCAGTTCTTGATAATCCTTAGTCAGTCGATTGGCAATGGAAACCGATCGATGGCGCCCTCCAGTACAACCAATGGACACAATCACCTGATTTTTCCCCTCACGACCATACTCGGGAATCAAAAAGTCTAGCATATCTCTTAATTTATGATAAAAAGTCTGAGTTTCTTCCCATTGGAAAACATAATCTTGAATCTCGATATCATTGCCGGTTAAAGGCCTCAAAGCTTCGTCGTAATAAGGATTGGGTAAAAAACGAACATCAAATACCAAATCGCTATCAAGGGGAATGCCCTTTTTAAAACCAAAGGATTGAAAAGTCAACGACACGTGTTTCATTTGAACCGTCATGGCAAACTGCTGCTTAATGGCTTGCCCTAAAGAACGGGCGTTCATGTGACTGGTATCCATCACAATATCAGCAGATTCCTTCAGGTTTCTCATTTTTTCTCTTTCCAAATTGATGCCATCAATCAGGGAACCATCTGGATTTAAAGGGTGTGTCCGTCTTGTTTCCTTAAAGCGATCAATGAGCACCTTATCAGAAGCATCCAAAAATACAACCTGACACCCTGGACTATTAGCCTTTAAAGCCGTAAGATGCTCTGTTAAACCATCAAAAAAATGCCGTCCACGAACGTCGATACCAATGGCGATTTTCTCAATGGGCTCCGCCATATTCGCACACATCAACACAAATTGATGCATCAGCGCCGGCGGCAAATTATCAATGCAATAGTAGCCAAGATCCTCTAAACTCTTTAGTACTGTAGATTTCCCTGCACCAGAAAGTCCAGTAATGATTTTTAAATCCATGTGATTTCCCCTCGCTTATTCATTGATGCCTTTGGTAAAGTCATCTACAATGTCTGCATTAAAAACATCTTCAGCAGTTAATCCGGCAGCTAGAGCGCGCTTAACACCCTCTTCGCAGCAGCCAATATGGTCTGGTTGATGGGCATCTGAATTGATGATAAATTTTACTTGGTGTGATTTAGCCAAGGTGATATGGTCTACAGTTAAATGTCCATGGTGAGAATTGATTTCAAGCAAGGTCCCTTTCAAGAAAGCCGCCTTAGCCACTTGATGGATATCTAAAGGGCCCTTGGCACCAGGGTGGGTAATGGCGAAGAGAGGATACCGGTTAATGGCATTCACAGTAGCCTGTGTATTCCGTTTTACACAACCTTTTTTAAGCATTGGCAGCCACTTGACCAAGAGATTTGATAGATGAAAATACAAATCCCGAAGTATATGATTTGCCCTTGGCATAGAGCCAAAATGATAACCAGCCATTAAAAAATCCAGTTCTGAAATTAAAGCATCATCCACATCTAAATCTCCATCCACATTTAAAATATTGGCTTCCAGGCCAAACTTAAGATGGAGCTCAGGGTATTTGACTCGTAGGGAGATAATTTCAGCTTTTAAGGCCTTGAGCTTTGTTCGATTGACACCAAAGAGAATGTGTCCGGGACCATGCTCAGAAATCGCCAGGGTTTTAAGGCCTTTTTCAATGGCGCTTTTGACGCTGTCCTCGATGGTACCCTTCCCATGGGAGTAGAGGGTATGGGTGTGGTAATCCCCGGTGATTTTCATAGTCACATCCCTTCGCAAAAACACTGGTTTTCGCCTAACCCCATGCCTTCTCCCACCATCAGCACCTCAGTTTCAAGCACAACCCCTGAGAGATCAAGGACACACTTTTGAACGGTCTTAATTAAGGTTAAAACATCCTGACAAGTGGCTTGTCCAGCATTGATGATAAAGCCGCAGTGTAGTTCACTGACCTGAGCCCCACCATAACGGAGGCCTCTAAGGCCTGCATCTTGAATCAATTGACCCGCATAATAGCCAGGAGGTCTTTTAAAAGTCGATCCCGCCGAAGGCCATTTTAGGGGTTGTTTGGTGGTTCGTTTCAAATTCAAATCGTCCATGGTGGCTTGTATCTCGGTTTTTTCACCAGCTTGAAGTCCAATTTCAACCGTTAAGACCGTTTGCTGATGGTGCTTGATACTAGAGGTACGGTAACCAAAATCCAACTGGTCCCGTTCAATTCTTAAAATATGGCCATCCCGATTTAAAATCGTCACGGCTAAGACAACATCTTTCATTTCCCCGCCATAGGCCCCTGCGTTCATATAGACAGCGCCACCTAGGGTACCAGGAATCCCGCTGGCGAATTCAAAGCCAGTAAGGGATTCACTGAGGGCATTGTTTGCAAGGGTGGATAGTAAGGCACCTGCCTGAACTACCAAAACATCTCCCACCCGTTCAATCCCTTTAAAGGTATCTGCAATTTTAATAACAGCCCCTCGGATTCCTAAATCCGATACCAGCATGTTGGAACCATTGCCCATCAAAGTCACCGCAACCCCTTCGCTTTTCAAAGCTTGATAGGCATGATGAATTTCTTCAATGCTAGTGGGTGTTATGATAATATCTGCGGGACCGCCAATCTTAAAAGAAGTGTGTTCGCTCATTGGCGTATTGACCGCTATATTAGCATCCTCGATGCGCATTCTTAAAATTTCTAAAACCGTTTCTAAGTTAACCAATGACATTTTTTACTCCTTGGGATCTGTTGAGCAATTACATATAAAAAAAGCTCTTTAACCAGTGTTGTAGGGGGCGATTTTCCCATGATGATTATACGTGTTTCTAACAATTAATTATACACCAGACCCATTGTAAAGTAACTTGTTTTGTACTGATTTGTGTCATCTCAACAAAGAAAAAGAAAAACAGAAGAATCCAGAATCAAAAGTCAATTTCACTTTTGATCCTGGATTCTTAAATGTGCATTCCAGTGTTAGCAACCTCGGGTGTCGCCGTGGTGCTCCACCTCTTCAATGCCATCGATGCGGTTGTTGCGATCCACAAATACGACTTTGGGCTCAAAGCTCTTAGCTTCTTCTGTTGTCATCATGGCATAGGCGATGATGATGACAATGTCTCCTACCTGTGTCAGGCGCGCAGCCGCGCCGTTTAGACAAATGATGCCACTGCCTCTTGCACCCGGGATTGTATAAGTCTCAAGGCGCTCCCCATTGTTATTATTGACAATTTGGACCTTCTCACCAGGTAAAATACCCGCTGCATCTAATAAATCGGAGTCTATGGTAATGGAACCCACGTAGTTAAGATTGGCTTCGGTGACCGTTGCCCGGTGGATTTTTCCTTTAAACATGGTTATAAACACGGCTATACCTCCAGTGAAATGTTGTCGATGAGTCGGGTGTCGTCAATAAAGACGGCCAGTGCAATCAGGGTTGGGCCGCTGACTTCTTTAAGGGCTTCAAAAGTATCAAAATTCACGATTTCAATGTAGTCGATTCGGGCTTTGTTGGCTTTTAAAATGGTGGTGAGCATCATTTTTTCAAGGTGTTCAGCAGAGCGCTCTCCTTTACCAATCAGTTCTACAGCCCGGTCCAGGGCGGCTTTTAAGATAAGGGCCTGCTCTCTTGCATCCCCTCGTAGGTATTTATTGCGGGAGCTCATGGCCAAGCCATCTTCTTCACGGACGATTGGGCAAGGCACAATGGTCACATCAAAGTTGAGGTCTTTCACCATGCGCTTGATCACAGCCACCTGTTGGGCATCCTTTTGGCCAAAATAAGCTCGGTCCGGTTGCACTAGGTTGAATAGCTTGCCAACCACTGTGGTGACTCCTTTAAAATGGCCTACACGCTTTGCACCGCACATACGCTTGACCAAAACCCCCTGGGTTTCAATATAGGTTTGGTACCCATCTGGGTACATCATGGCATTGGTCGGGAAAAAGCAGGCATCCACATCAACGCTTTCCATCAAAAGGCTGTCCCGTTTTTCATCGCGGGGATAAGCATCGTAGTCTTCGTTTGGACCAAACTGAGTCGGATTGACGTAAATGCTGGTAATGACAATATCATTCTCAACTTTTGCCTGGCGCATCAAAGACAAGTGGCCCTCATGCAAATACCCCATTGTGGGAACAAAGCCAACGGATTTCCCTTGGCTCTTGGCGGCTTTAATAAAAGTTTTTAGTGCCTCAATGGTCATTAATTTTTCCATATTTTTCTCGCTTTCTTGTTGTCAAAATCAATAAAGTCTTTGTAGGTCTATATCCGCATTGGCAAAAGTATGTTCCGCTTTTGGAAATGCGCTTGTTTTCACGGCATCCTGGTAGGCCTTTAGCCCATCCAGCAGCACGGATTTACCATCTGCAAACTGCTGTACAAATTTGGGTTTTAAACGGTCATATAAACCCAGTGCATCGTGAAAGACCAGTACTTGGCCATCCACTTGAGGCCCTGCCCCAATACCAATGGTGGGTATTTGAAGGGTCTGGGTTAAATGGGCTGCCACATCCGGGGGGATGCACTCAAGGACAATGGCGGAAACCCCAAGGGCTTCAAGCGCTAGAGCATCTTCAATTAAAATCTGAATGCTGGCATCATCTTTAGCCTGGACTTTATAACCACCAAAGGCATTGACGGACTGCGGCGTCAGCCCCAAATGGCCAATCACGGGAATCTGGGCATGGATCAGCTTAGCAATCACTTTTGAAAAACCCCGGCCCCCTTCGATCTTCACAGCATTGGCGCCCCCTTCTTGAATCAGGCGTCCGGCATTCTTAACGGCTTCTTTGGCACTGATATGATAACTCAAATAGGGCATATCTGCAATCACAAAACCCTCTGGGGCCCCACGACGGACAGCCTTAGTGTGGTGTATCATATCAGCCATGGTCACGCTGAGGGTATCATTATAACCCAGCATCACCATCCCCAGGGAATCCCCTACTAACAAGGTATCTATACCCGCTTCTCTACAAAGGCTAGCACTAGAAAAGTCGTAGGTGGTCATCATGGTGATTTTTTCGCCCTTCTTTTTAAAGGCTAAAAATGAACTGTTGGTAAAAAGTTTTGACATTAATTTTACCTCCTCAGTAGTGCTGAAACGGCCTGAAACTGGACTTCCGACAAGTGTTCTTTTGCCAGGGGCAGGGTTTCTTGGGCATAACGGCGATAGGTTTTTTCTAGTTGTGGGGCCTGTTCTTTTAGGGCATCCAAGTGCTTCTGGGTGGTGGCAGTATCCCCGCGGACTAAGGGGCCAGTGAGAACAGCGTCAAGGGGCAGGCCCTCAAAATTGTCAAGGACGCTGGCCACCAGTTGGTGGATGATTGTTTTGGCATTTTGCTCCGGTACCCCTGCCAGTTGGTAGGCCTCTAGGGCTGCGGCCAAAAGGGGCACCACAAAGTTTGAGGCCAGCACTGCGGCGCTGTGGTACAGGGCGCGACTGGCGGTGGGGATGACTAAGAGCCTGTCGGCGCAGTCTGGCAGGGCCTGTTGCCAAACTGCCAGGGCTTCAGGGACTCCACTAAAACCGAAAAAGGTGGTGTCAAAGTCCGAGACTTTCTCTGTAATGCTGGCAAAGGCTCTAATAGGGTGGATCGCAGCGCGCAGAACATATTTAGGTGCGCTGCCTAAGGCCTCTGGACCCAATGCCCCACTTAGATGGCACACCCCTTCTGTGTGGGGAGAAAAGATCAAATGATCACAAACAGTTTGAATTTGGTCATCGGTCACAGAGAGAATCAGCCACTGAGACCAGGCCATTAGAGCCTCTTGGGAGATCACATTTTCTTGGCCAAACCGCAACGCTGCCTGGTGACAAGCTTCCTTTTGGGAATCATAAAAACGGAGTTCGTGACCAGCGTTTTTTAACAGTAGAGCCATACTCAGCCCCGCTTTACCTAAACCGATGATGCCTATTCGCATGGGCCCCTCCTTAAAAATATCATTTCTAAAAAATAAAAAAACTACCAGCCATTGGCCACGTAGTTAGACAAAAACACACAAAAAACGTACTCGTTTGAGTAAGATCCTGCTGGTTTAATGACTGTCTAACGCCGTCGGCTGAAAGCAATATTTGTTTTTGAAAACTTAACATTTGAAGATTTAATGCTTTACAAAAGGTGCAGCTCGTTAGATACCGCCCTATGTAGCTTTAGTCTATCACAAAGTCTGGTGAAAGACAAATATCCCTGGTGGATTTTTTATCTATGTCTGAACGTTTTTTATTAATATCTAATATTTTTTTTTGTGAAAAAAGATGATTCCATTATAAAGATTGGGTATAAAGCCATTAACACGAGCAGTTTGAGTTCAAGTGTTTTTTTTGGGGGGATCATATGTTTAGTAAAATGAAATTTATTCGAAACAAACTGCTTTTCGGAATTATACCAACTGTATTCATTGCATTTTTAGCCCTAGCAATCTTGATCACATTAAGTGCGCAAACAGTCATCAATCAGGAGGTTTCAGAAAAAGTTAAAAAGCAAGTGGATTTTGCAAGAGAACAAGTGGTTGGACATCTAGTCGGTCATATGAAATTGCCAGTTGGTCTCGCAAAAACGGTAGAAGCCACAGGGATTACCGAAGAAAGCAAAGTTGCCCTGACTGAACTGGTAAAGAAAATGCCCGCAACCAATGATGATACTCTAGGAACAGGGATTTTCATGGCGTCACAATATGGTGGTCAATACTACTGTCCCTATGCCTATAAATCAGATTCTGAGATTGTCTATACAGAAGATTATTTTGCAGACAACACTCAAGAAGGTTGGTATTTAGTTGGGGAGACTAAGGAGCCTGTTGGTTGGACAGACCCTTACTATGACCCAGCCAGTAATATTACCATGATTACCGCAGCCTCACCCATTAGAGATACTGAAGGGAAAATGATTGGCGTGGCCACTGCCGATTTGGATTTTACCAATGTTCAAAAGATCATGTCTGGCATTAGTGTTGGTAAAGCTGGCTATGCAATGCTCATCACAAAGGATGGTGGGTTTTTAAGCAAAGGCAAAGAAGAAATAAAAGCAGACGATCAGGGTATTTACCCTAACATTACAAAAGATAAAAACGAATCTTTAGCCCTAATGGGCAAAGAGGCCATCAAGAACAAAAGTGGTGTTTCATCTTTTTTAGATTCAAATGGGAAGCAACTGGTTTATTATTCCGAAATCCCACTTGTAGGCTGGATTATCCTACTCACCATACCTGAAAGCGAAATTTTAGAGCCGGTTCGGGCGATTACAATCCAAGTGATCATGGTGACAGTGGGTGCTTTATTCATCTTGGTATTACTCGTTGTCCTTGTCTCAAGAAGTATTACAAAACCTCTGAATCCTCTAAGAATAGATATAGAAGCAATTTCTAAGGGGGATTTCACCCGAGATATTGCTATTCATTCTGCTGATGAAATTGGACAAATTGCCCATTCGGTCAATGAAATGGTTACAGGACTAAGAGATATTATGCATGAAATCACGGCCAATGCCACAACATTAGCCTCTACAGCAGAAGAACTAGAAGTATCTGCATCTCAAAATGGACAGGCTGTGGAACAAGTGGCTGAAGCTGCAACGCAAATATCTAGTTCAAATTTGGATATATCAAAGGTGACCCAATCCCTAGAACACATGATAGGTGATGTACGCCAACTTTCACAAAAAATCGAAACCCAGATGACAAGTGTCAGTGATTCACTGGGGCATGTAGATCATTTATCAAAAGATAGCGGTGAGTCCGTCTCTTCATTAATCACGGCAATGGCCCAGGTTTTTAAAGATATCAATAACCTGTCTGTAGTGATGGAAAATCTCACAGAACAATCCATTCAAATCAACAGTATTGTTGAAACGATTCAAGGGATTTCAGGACAGACAAATTTATTGGCCCTTAATGCTTCTATTGAAGCAGCCAGAGCCGGCGAAGCAGGTAGAGGCTTTGCAGTCGTGGCCGATGAAATTCGGAAATTGGCTGAGCAATCATCCACTTCAGCCAACCGTATTTCTGGCATTATCGCTGAAGTTAGCAAAGTCACCAAAGATGCCAATGACTCTACTGGCTCAGTAGTGACTTCTATTGACGCTGGACAAGTGGCCTTGACCCAGGTCAGCGAGACCTTTCAAAAGATCATTCAAAATATATCTGAAATTAATGGTCTCGTATCAAACGCTGATCGCTTAGCAAAAGACATCAATAGTCAATCTAGTAAGGTTAACGAGTCCGCTATAGAACTGGGGCATCTTACAGATAAATCTGCAGAAGAAACCGCTTCAATTGCGGCAGCCACTGAAGAACAATTGGCATCTGTTGAAGAGCAAACATCAGCAACGATCAGCTTGGCGCAAATGGCAGAGGGACTTAAAGAAAAAATCAGTATTTTTAAAGTCTAGGGGTATTTGAGAAGATCAGATGAACTCCCTTGACCTATCTTTACTCTAGTCCCTATTATCTTCAATCAAATAGCTCACATTTAATAGAAATCTATTAAATGTGAGCTATTATTTTTGTCATAGCAATGGACTTATTTCTTCATAAAACCCGCGGTATTCATTTGGCAAAAGCGCGGCAATCCCCGTCATGATATGATTTAAGCAATTTGTCTCCCAGTTGTCTTTAGTCTCCTCTACATCTTTTTCAGGCAGATTAAATGCTTTGCCAATATTAATGGTGATGTTAGCATCACAAAAGGCTTCTTTGCCCATTTCTTTATTAATGGGAAGAAATTTTTCGGTACCGCAAATGCCAATTGGTACAATTGGTGCATTGGTTAACTTGGCAAAGAGTAAGACACCTTTTTTTCCTTCTAGCATCTTTGAAGTTCTACTACGTGTGCCTTCTGGAAATATTAAAATGCTATTGCCTTCTTTTACGGCACTGAGTACCTTTCTAATGGCATCCTTATCTGGTGAGTTTGGTGTGATTGGTATCGATCTCACGATTTTGAAGCCTAAATTAGTCAGAGAATTGGCCTCTAATTTTTTCCCAGCTATAAAGATGATTTTCTCTTTTTCAAGAACTTTATTGAGCACCAACCCATCGGAATTGCTCAGGTGGTTGCAGACAAATATATAGGGTCTTTTAAAGTCACTATTTAGATTTTCCATACCGTTTACAACTAAACTAACATGCCTTTTAACCTGAATATCAACATATGACTTAACGAACTTTCTCATTAGCGGTTCTGGTAATCTGTTGACAACCTGCAATAATAACTGATTCATTTTTGTACCAAACCCTTCGTAATATTCTGCAATAGTTAGAAAATGCAACATCAAAATCCAGATAAATCGAAGTGAATCGACTCACTCACATTCTAACAGTTTACATTCTTCCATGCTACTGGACTCTTACAAAAGAGTCATTTAGCCTCGCCAAGTTGCTTTTTTATGATCAACACAAATATTAACGCAAATCAATTGACAATTTAAATACTATGAAATATTATGAAAATGGATGAATAATAACGAAAAAAATTCAAAAGAGAGGTAACCATGTTAACTTTAAAAGATCTGGCAAGTATGACTAACATGACTCCCCGTACCATTCAGAACTACTTGGCAAAAGGTTTATTGAAAGGCATTAAAGTTGGGGGTCAATGGCGCTTTACTGAAGAGCAAATAGAGGCCTTTTACAATCAAGGGCCGGTTGCTGATACCTTAAAGGTGGTACAGGACCACCGCTTGAATACTCAAGTTGAAAGTCACATGATTCCCGATCATCGTTTGAGTACACTGACTGCCATATGGGATGTTAAAATTGAAGATGAGAAGCCTCTTAAACTGCTGGTTGATCAACTGACGACTGTGATTCGAGAGGAAATTAAAAGTGGCCTGGATAACTTCAGTTTCAACTATAATGAACAACAGCAACTTGCCCGTTTTACCTTTATTGGCGAAACAGAAACCATTAAAAGACTCCTGGAGGTTCTACAATGACATCTCAGAACCTTGTTTCCTTACATAGTGCTATCGCTCAGCGCATTAGTACACTGGATTTCACTGCCCTATGGCCTAATTTTACGGTTTGCCCCTTTGCCCTCTACACGGATGAAGTCATTGCTCTGGATTCCCATTGTATACCACACAACCCAAAATTCATTGGGAACACCACCATTGAATTCGATGGCGAACAAATAGCCATTTGGAATATTCCTGATGATTTCCAAGATGATTCGGATTCCCTCGACAATCTTTCAAGTGGTATCGTACACGAAATGTTCCATGCATTTCAGGTAATTTGCGGGGACACCCGTTATCCTAATGATCTGAAGCTAATGTGCTGGAAACCGACGCTCCAGGAGCTCCAGATGAAGCGTGCTGAGATTTTTGCCTTGGTCAATGCAGTGACACAACCAATTGTGCAACTAGCCGAAGAAAGTCTTGTTCACTTTGCAACTGCACGTTTTGAGCGCCTAAAATTGGCCGATAACGGCCTATGTGAAGAATTGGCCATTGAGTGTTTAGAAGGACTGGCAGAATATGTCGGTATGAAAGCACTTCGTCAGCTAAATTCCATGGCCTGGGAAGAAAAATACCTAAAGCATTTAGAGACCTGTCTTTACGAGGATACGCACCTATCACCGAGGACAAGCGGCTATGCATCAGGGACTTTGTTTTTTATGCTGCTCGAACGCTTCAAACTGATTGACACACTCAAAACCATTAGCGACGATGGCAAGACCACTTACTTTGAGCAAATTGATTGGCAGCGCTTTGGGGTAAATGCCACTGAGATGCGACTTGCCAATATTTATGACAATCATCTGAAAAAGCGTCAACTGGCAATCGAACAATTCTTGGCTAATGACTATGCCTACGCCATTTTTGATGGCACCATTGTAGGCTATGACCCTATCAACACCACCCGACATGACGATTTGCTGCTTTGTCATCATTTTGTGATGGTGAAGGAAACAGATGAGATTGCGTCAAATGCCAATTCTAGTCCACACTTTATCAAAGGACCCGTGCTTTTAAGCATGAAAAAAGCCAGTCCTAATAGTATTCTAGGCTACTGGCATCTTTAGAGGCGCTACTAGTACAGTGGAAAAAATGTCAAATGTTAAACGGACAATCTAACAAAACAAGATTGGAATATCTCACAAAAGAAGTCCCTTGCAACTCTTAAGTTGCTCATGTATAATGTAGAAGAACCGAGAAATCGAGTTTACCCTCGATTTCACACAATACCCCAAGTGGCAAGAAGACATGTAAATGTCTTTTTGCTTTTTTTGCGTGGTTTTTGAAAAGCACTAAAAAAGGCCTCCCAGACGATGCCTGAGGACCTTTCTCGTTTCGCTTATTTGATTTGGTTCGACTTTGTTTTGGTTCGGCATAAGCGTGCTCTTAATGCTCCATTGTACCATCTGTATAAAGCATTTTATATTCTTCGTCAACGTTTGTGTTGCACTTTGTACATAGACCATATTGATCAAGCTTGCTATCGTCCCCACATCTACGGCAGACAGTTGCCGCCACTATTGTTATTGTTGCTACCACTTCCAGTTTCACTGCTTCTCGTTTTGTCACAATCATGGGGTAACCTCCTAGGTTTTCGTTTGGTATTATTGTATACAATCATTTCTTAATCCAATAATACCATCGAAAGTGAAGGTTGTAAAGCAAAAACCTGCAGTTTTTCTGCAGGTTTTACGCCATTTTAGCTTTATTTGAGTGGTTCAAGAAACGAAACTTGCATTATCAAAGCAGTAATGCTTCTCGTTGATTAATCACATAAAAGCCCAAACGATTAATCACATCCCTACGGTTATAAGTGAAAAGACTACCGTCTAGCTGCCTTACTTCTCCCCCCGCTTCATGAACAATTAAGTCCATTGGGGCTGTGTCCCATTCTGAGGTTTCGCCAAACCGGTAATACCCATGGGCTTCACCCCTTGCTATCAAACACCCTTTGTAGCAGCTCCCCACCAAGCGTACCTGTGAAATGCGATCTTTATGGTTTGCTTCCAATGCTAAATGTTGTTCGGAGTGGCTAAAGCGACTTTTTAGGAGCACCAAACCACTTAGTGCCTCGCTGACCTTAAGGGCTGTTGTAACCTCGTCTTTTATCAGGAACGCCCCTTGACCTTGGTATGCGTAATAGAATTCTGATTTCATGGGGATATAAATCGCCCCGAAGAGCGGCCTGCCAGCTTCTATCAAAGCGATGTTTATTGCAAATTCGTCGGTCTTTGCAATAAAATCCTTGGTCCCATCCAAGGGGTCCACAAGCCAAATCCTATTGGCTTGAAACCTGGAGCCATCGTCAATGGTCTCTTCTGAGAGAATGGGTAGGGCTTCTAGCTCTGTGAGACCAGCTCTGAGTAATGAGTCGGAAGCGAGATCTGCCTGTGTCACCGGTGACTCATCGCTTTTAAGCACCATTGCCTGCGCTGTTTCACTGCCATAATAGGATTTTATCACCTGGGCACTGGCTTCACAGAGAATTAAAATCTGCTGGGTAGTCCATGGCCATTTTATTTGGTTCATATCACTTTGTGTCATTGTATTTCCACCCATTCTCCAAGTTCAAAGGCATATATGAGCATCTTAGTCACAGGTAACTTAAGGAGCACCTGTGCAGCATCTTTATAGAGTTCCAACTGTTGCTGGTAACGGTCCTTAAAGGCCCCTGCGTGGGAAAGTCGGTCACTTTTGTAATCCACCAATATCAAATGGTCATCCTCTAAAAACAAAGCGTCTATAATCCCCTGAACCAGGGTCTGAGAGCCATCTTCAAACTCTTTTCTAAAGACAAAGGGTTGCTCTTTCCAGACCCTTGTTGCAGCCACCATGCGACCATACCACTGACTGCTCCTGAGGGTATCCATCTTCTGAATATCAATCAAAGCTTTTTCAGCAGCTGTCAAAAGGCCCTTCTCTTCAAGGGCATCCATCACCCCTTGTGCTGGTGTTAAGTCCAGGGGCATATGCTCCACAAAAGCATGGTAGGCATTACCCTTTGTCAGTGCCATATCACTTTCTTCAAAGTCCGATGACAGCACGGTGATTCGCGGCGTGTAGATACCTGGCGTCTCTTGGCTCTTGAGTTCTGTCACTGAGAGCTTTGCCGGCAATGGGTCTTCTTCCAGTGGGGCAATGGACCAGGCTGTAGGGATTGCTTGGGCAATACGACTTTTCAAGGCCTGACCAAAGACCCCGAATTCAGCAGCCTTTGTCGCTTGCGCCTGACCGGCGACAAACAAAGTATGGGTCCACTGACCACTGGCATTTTCTAATGTGGCAGGACTCTTGTCTTCTAGCCTTTCTCTGTTGCTGCTGCTGTCGCACCATGAACCGGCGTCTTTAGGCACATGGCCCCCTGCCATCAGAACCGGCATCAACCAATTCAAATAGCTATTTTGCTGGCTAAGATTATAGGCCGTCGGCGCCCCTTGCCAAGTAACAAACTGCTTGTCCACATCCTTCACCACCCCTATCACTTCTAGGCGGTGAACAGCCCGGGTCAGGGCAACATATAGGATCCGGGCTTCTTCTGCCACTGACTCTTCTCTTAAAATATGCTTGAGATGGGCATAAGGCAATGTGTCCCTTTGTAGACGCAACTTGGCGTCAAGCCACTTGGTGGTCATGCCTGTCTTTTGATGAAAGACAATGCGCTCTCTGAGATCCAGCATGTTGAACTGTTTGCTGGTACCTGCCAGAATCACCACTGGAAATTCAAGACCCTTTGATTTGTGAATGCTCATCACTCGAATGGCATTGCCCTGCTGCTTTTCGTTGGCTTTGCCGCCGTAGGCCACCTTGGCGTGTTGCAGCTGATCCAAGTAGTCCACAAAATGATGGAGGCCGCTTTGTCTTTGGGCCTCAAACTGGGAGGCCTTGTCCACCAGCACCTCTAGATGTTGTTTTCTGAAACGGCCATCCTCAAGACCGGATACAAAGTACCAATAGCCCGTCTCCTCCAGCACATACCATAAAAAATCGCTGGCTGACAAATGCCTGCGGGCTCTGAGCCGCGCCATCATATCTAAAAAGCTATGCACCTGCATTTGCAAGGCTCTTAAATCCTCTTTTGCATCTGTATCACCCTCTAGCTGGATCTGCGAAAACCCCATCAGGGCCTGGTAAAAACTATGGGGATGATACTGGCGAATGGTGGCTAAAGCCACATCGGTAAACCCGCCGATGGCGGACCGCATCACACCCAGTAGGGGCACATCCTGAAACATATTGTCTACGATTCGCAGGCAGTTGATCACCGTGGCTACTTCAACAATTTCAAAATAGCTATCCTCTTCGTCAATCAGAACCGGATAGCCCTTGGTGTTGAGATAGTCCCGCAGGGCCTGGGAGCGGCCCTTGATGCTGCGCATTAAAATCACGATGTCTGAGAGCTGATAATGCCGTTCACACCCTTGGTGGGTATCGTAAAAGGTAGTGTTCAGAAGGGCTGTCACCCGGTGGGCAATCCCTTGGGCCTCTAATGTGGTGGCATCATCCTTTGGAGATTCCGGGCACACCAAGGTTAAATGGGGCTTGGCGCGGTTTTGGAAATCCTCCCGGCCAGGGACCAGTCGACCATCGGCCACATAATCCAGTCCCCCGAAATCCGTGGTCATCAGGGTGTCGAATACCCGATTGACCCCTTCCAGCACATCGGGATGGGTCCTGAAATTGCGGTTAAGATCAATCCGGGTCGCTTTTTCTGACTTAGGATACCCGTAGAACTTCTCTAAAAAGAGGGCTGGTTCCGCCATACGGAAGCGGTAGATGCTCTGCTTGACATCACCTACCAAAAAGAGATTGTCGTCCCCCTTCACAAGCCGGGCGATTTCTTCTTGCACACGATTGGCATCTTGATACTCATCGATAAATACATATTTAAATCGGCGCTGATAGCTAGCTGCCACATCTGGATTGCTAAGGGCCTTTATGGCATACTGTTCCAGGTCGTTGAAATCCAAGAGGTTATCTTCCCGTTTCAACTGGCTGTACTGGGCTTCAAACTCATGGACCAAGGCCACAAGGGCAAAAAGATGGGGCCCCATGTCCTTAAGGTCCGACAAATAGGCCTCAAAAGACTGGGCAAAATAACTGTCCTTCAGCTTGCCAAAGTCCTTTTTCACCTTGTCCCGCATGACCTTGACCTGATCGCAAATCTCCTGGTCCACAAGGTCCTTATTGGCCTTTTTAATGGTTTTAAGCCTGTCAAAGGTCACAGCGCTTGCAGCTTTTTCAAACTGCTGGTAACCATCATCCACCCTTAAATTCAAGAGCCCTTCAAAACCAGCTAGGTCCGAGTTGAAGGTTTCGATGTAATCCACCGGGCCATCTGGCCCACCGCAAATCTCAATGGCTTCCTCTAATTGCTGGGCCAGGGCACCGGCCCATTTGACAATATAGGCCTTGATATCAGCCATCAAGGGAGTGGCTTCAAAGGTTTGATCGCAGGTTTCATAAGCCGCCACGCAACCCTCAAGCCACTGGTCAGGATAAGGATGGGCACGAGAAAAATCATAGATCCTAAGAAGGGTCTCTTTTAAAGCCCCATCCCCCCGGTGGCTGGCATAAATGGCCAACAAGGCTTTGAAAGCTTCGTTCTCTTCATCGTAAGCCTTTTCAAACACCGCCTCTAAAGCTTCCTGTTGCTTGAGTTCAAGGGTTTGTTGAGTGGCGATTTTAAAGTTGGGATCCACATCTAGCACGTAGAAGTGCTTCTGGATCACATCCTTGCAAAAGCTGTGGAGGGTTGATATCTGGGCCTGTTGAATCCGCTGGATCTGTTCGCTGATAAAAACCCGCTGCATGGGATTGGCCTTCTTGCTGACCACCAACTGCTGGGCGATCCGCTCTCGCATCTCCTGGGCTGCCGCATTGGTGAAGGTCACCACCAAGAACCGCTCCAGGGGCAAATTTTCCGTAAGCATCAGATTGAGAATTCGGGCCACCAAAACAGCTGTTTTACCAGACCCCGCCGAGGCACTGACTAAAATATTGGTATCTGTTAAAGCGATGGCTTGGGCTTGCTCGGTTGTCCATGACATAACAAAGTCTCCTCCATCTTTTCCAGTGTGGTGGGGTTATCGTACCCAATGGGCTGCTGATAGCCCTCTTGGGATTTTTTATCGTCAAAATGACAAATGCCCTTGAAATCACAATAATCGCAAGTCTTTTGCTGCCCTTCTTTCACCGGGGCAAGGGTAATGTCGCCGGCAAATATGGACTCTGCAATGCTTTGGGCCTTATCTTTCGCATAGGCCATCACGGTGCCTAGGGCCTCTGGGGTCAATAGATGGTTGGCCGCAGAAAGCTCCCCAGACTGCTTGAGTTTAGCAGAAAGCACCTGAGCCCTGCCGGTTTCTTTAAACTGGTCATCCACCTGAGCAATGAGTTCTGGGTCGTCAAGGCAAAGTCCTTCCAGCTTAAAGGCCTCCAAACGGTCATTCTCAATCTCTGTAGCATCTTGATCTGGCATGCCCTGCAGCATGGGCTCGTCCACCTTAAAGTAGAAGGCGCCAAAGGGCAGGGTTTCCTTGCCGAACAACCGCTCCCCATGGGCAGTGGCAACATCCAAGTACAGCATCAGCTGCAACTTGAGACCGTGGTATACATCAGAAAGGGCCAGCCCCTGCTGACTGGATTTATAATCCACAATAGAGAGGTAAGCCTTATCCCCTTGATCCAACACGTCCAACCTGTCAATCTTGCCCCCAAGGTAAATCCTGTCCCCTTTTTCGGTCTCCAAAATCAGTGGGGGAGCATCCACTTCCGTGCCAATACCAAAAACAAGCTCATTCTTATAATTCTCAAAAGCCCCCCGGTTAATATGGGTCACCACTTGCTTGATGGCCCCGTGAAGCACGGTTTTTAACCGCTGCTTAAAATACTGATTCTTACTGCTGATGTCAAAACGGCTATTGAGCACACTTTTCTGCGCATAAATCTCATCAAAAAACGCCTCCCACTGGTCAGCCGTAATGGGCCGCGGCAGATCCTTTAGGTGATTCATTAGGGCCTCAAGGACCTGATGAAACAGATCTCCCATATCAAGCCCGGTCAGGTCCGGGGTTTCACGCTTTTGTGGCTTCAGGGCATACCGCACAAAATGCTGGTAGGGACACTTGCTAAAACTCTCCAATCGGGTGACGCTGGTTTTAAGGGACTGTCCGTAAATCGCCGTGGCCATCTGATAGGGCAAAGGCTCAGGACTATTCTTGTAAAGGGCTCCTTGCAGATACCTGGTTATGGGTTGGGCGTAGTCTGGGTGCTCAAGTAGGCCGCAAAGTCCAGAAAAGTCTTGGGACTCAGGGATAGACTGAGCCTGAAAACCCTCTAGACAGAGGTCAAGATAGGGGGCTGGCAGGCCAAATGCCTGAAGCTCTGCAAGACCAACACTGGCCTGCAAAAGCCCTAGTCCACAATCTTGGAGTTGCGTCAACCATAGAGACGGCTTCAGCGCAACACCATCGGTGGCAAACCGGGCAAAGGTCCATACCACAGCCCCCTTAGCCCGTAAGAGGTGCTCATAGGTCTTATAGACTTCTTCGTCGTACTGGTAAAGAGTAGACCGCATCTTGGCAATGCCCTGTTCCACCAGCCACTGCATCTCTTCATCTTGGAAAAGGCCCTTGCCATCGATACGACTGGGAATAACCCCTTCGTTCATGCCCACAAAGTACAGCCTTTTAACCTCAGACAACCGAGTCCGCTGGATATTACCCATGGTGACATAATGCTGAAAGGGTGGAATAATGCCGATTTCATAGCTTTCAAAACCCAATTTGAGCAAATCAAAAAAGTCACGCAAATCAAGGGTCATCTTGTTGCCTAAAGTGTGAATTTGAAATAAGACATGGTCAATAATATTATGAATCTGGGCCATCTCTTCTGCCCGTTCATAATCCTTTTCATTTTTTGCAGCTAAAACAGCTTCTTGTAGCTGTTCTAAGCATCCCGAATCCTTTAGATACATCCGAAGGGCAACAACCATCTCCTGGGCATTGCCACTGGCTTTAAGCCCACCTTGAAGGGCCTCTAAATAGCCCATTAGCAGGACCCTATGGGGCTCAAGGTCAGCCAAATCCTCACGCTCCCAAGGGGCAAACCATCTTTTGCCCCTTAGCTGTAGGGTTAGTGCAAAGTTTTCCATGCGGCAAACGGACTCGTAAGGCACTAAGAAACCGGTTTTCAAAACCTTAAGCACGTCCTGACACCTAAAGCCCGATAAAACAGACTTCACACTACTGATCACAAAATCAATGGCAAAGTGAGTGAGGGCAGGCCGCTTGGCATCTATAAAGCATGGCACCCGATAAGCTTTGAAAAGTCGTTTGGCCATGGCGCTGTAGGCTTCTAAATCGTTGGTCAGCACGGCCATCTCTTCCCAACCAATGCCAGTTTCTTGGTGACTTTTCACCATATCCATCAGCACATAGGCCATCTCTTGCTGCCTGTCGTTGGCCACCGCCAGCTGCAAAGGCTTTGCTTTAGCCATTGCTTCTGACCCTTTTCCATCCCCTGCGGATTTCACATCCCCTGCCTCTGAGGTTTCAAAAATCTGTTTAAACACCATGGCTGCCTGCGGTGCTCTGGTCTTATCCTCTTTCACAGTCACTGTCCAACCCGATGCTGCAAAAGTATCGATCACCTGTTGATACAACCGTTTCGCATAACGAAGGCAGACAGATTCCTCGGATCCACCCACCAGCCGAATGGCCATGGTTTTAGCCTGTCCCCTGAGGGCGCACAGTAGGTCTATTTCCTGTTGGGTCATACTGGAGAAGCCTTCTACAATATAAGTAATGTCGCTTTGAGCGGGGGTGTGGCTCAAGCCTTCTATCACCTGGTCCACCAAAAAAGCTTCGTCAAATAAGTCTTGGTCAAAGAGTGCCACGTAGGCGGTGTAGATTTGGCAGAGTTCTTTTAGTTTCAGTGAAAACATGGACTTTTGTGGTGCTAGGTCTGAAAGGGCCTCTAAATAGGCTGGTCTAACCGCATTTTGCCTGAGTTCTGTCACGGTTTGCGCCAAATCCTCTAAAAAGCCCATATTGCGATAGGCCCCTTTATAGAGTTTAAAGTGTTGGTCTTGGTCGCTTAAAATCTGCCGCAGAACCATTTTTTTGCCCAGTTCTGTCATGGCTTCCACGTGTTTGAAGCCATAGAGTACGCTTTGCTTTTGCCAAATCCGCTTAAAGCTGGTGACTTCAATATGGAAAAGCCCCGGTGCCTCGAGGCCTGACATTAAATCCCTCTCCGCTTGAAGGGTATATTGCTCTGGCACAATCACCACGGCATGGTCTTTTAGGGGATCCAGTTCTTTAAGAATTGAAAGATGATAACGGCTGTCCGATATAACCGTTTGGGCTCGGGTTAGAATCATGATTTCCCGCCTTTATTGGTCCCTTGGAAACGTGTAACCTGGCCTATTATGGTGACAAATCCAACCTGGAAAGCCAGCGAAGTCATGAGTACTGCAATGGCAATATCTCTAAAGAACACTTCAGGCAACATTTGAATCAGAACATCTGTGGCTGGATCTAATAACCAAAGGTCATTATTGAAGAACAGTTCATGAAAGGCTATAAAGTATTTTGTAAAGTCCAAGCTCACAAGGATGCCAAGGCCGACTACAATTGCCACCGTTCCAATGGCGCCAAATCGACCTAGTGATTGCAAGTTTTGTAGTAGATTTTTCTCTTTTTTAAAACGCAGCAGATAAGCCGTCAGGGCCAGGGCATAAATGGCGACTACCACACGAATAGCGTCAAAGATATGGCGCACATCCACCATATGGGCGATTTCCCGTTCCCCATATATGGGTTCCACCACACCGTGAATGCTCACATCGTGATTGAGGGTTGGCCGAAAACCTGTTATATACTGAGCTAAATTCTTAATAACAACTTTCAAGTCCTTTTGTTCGATACCAGTCACTGCTGAAATATCATTCTGTTCAAATTGATAAGCATAGAAAGGGGTAAAGCCTGACATACAATAAGTCACCAGTAATAATACCATCACAGGAAATAGTAGTTTAATGCCCATCCAACCCAAGTCTTTTCTTATGGCTTCTTTATTGGCTTCTTTATTTACTCTATTAGTTTTCACTTTGGTTCCCCTTTGCCCCATATAAGTTGGTCATTCACTGCTTCTAGTATAACCCAATAAGCGTGAAAAAGGCTGTCCAAGTTGTTCTAACTTGACAGCCTTTTTTTAGTTTACCATTTTATCTTACTCATAACTGCGACTACTTTTTCTTCGTTGAAGGGTTTAACAATAAAATTTGTGGCACCACTCATAATGGCCTGTCGGACAATCTCTTCTTTCCCCATGGCTGTGACCATCACTACCCTTGCTGACTTATCCAAGGACTTAATGGCGTTAAGGGCTTCCAACCCATCCATATTAGGCATGGTAACATCCATAGTGACAACGTCGGGTCTTAGGGTTTGATACATATTAACTGCCTGCCTACCATCTTCAGCCTGGCCCACAATCTCATAGCCATTTTTTTCTAAAATTATTTTTAAGCTGTTGCGAATAAACATAGCATCATCTACTAAAAGTACACGTTTCATCTGATACCTCCATTTCTATTTTGGTATTTACCCAAGTTAAATGGATTTGTATCATTTTTTTCTGTGATTTTCTCTACCGTTTCTTTATAAAAACATCAAAGCTACTCCACTGACTGTTACAATGGCACCAAAGGTTTCTTTAAAGTTGATTTTTTCTTTAAAGAAAAAAATACTCACTGGAATCAAAATCACAGGGACGATGCTCATTAAAGTTGCCGCTACCCCAAGGGAAGTCATACTGGCCGCCATCAAAGACAAGGATACCCCAAGAAAGGGACCGAAAAAAGCACCGATACTGGTGGCTTTCATGGCCGGCTTATCTTTAAGGGACTTCCAAACTACACCCAGTTTCTTTTGCAACCCTAGAATCACTAAAAATCCTAGTATACCCGCTAATACTCGGTACTGAGAGGCTTCAAAGGCTGTTAAATTCACCATGCCCATCTTTGAAAACAAAAGGCCAACACTTTGTCCCAAGGCACCCAGTAGTGCAAAGGCAATCCCCTTAATCGGATGTGCTAGTTTAACCTTAGCGCCAACATCCTTATTGAGAATCACCAGGGCAATCCCAGCCACCGTTAAGCACATCCCTCCCACCGCCTTAAGGGTCATGGATTCACCAAGTACTAAAAATCCGATGATGGCAGATAGGGGCGGTGACAGCGCCATAATCAGCATGGCGATGCGGGCACCCACAATCACCAGAGCCTCAAATAAGAAGAGATCTCCAATCACAAAGCCAATTAAACCCGATAAAAAAAGGAGCCCTGCTTGGGTGGGAGTCAGTTGAAATGCCATGCCATGGCCAGTTGTCACTAAATTATAAAGTGTTAAAATACCAAATGCAATCACGAGTCTTATAATATTTACGGGCCCAGAACCAATGCGTTTACCTGCAAATTCAAAAGATACGGATGTTATCGCCCAACAAAAGGCGGTTAACAGACCTGCAATTTCACCTATATACATTATGTTACCTCCATAGTGCATTATAACATTTCGTAACACGAAATAATACTTGTTTCTTCTCTTACACTATAGCATTTTACAATAATCTGATATAATTGTGTTGAAGACAAAATACGGAGGTCATAACTTGCTAAAATACATGCCAAAACACGTGCCTAGATACATACCAAATCTATTATCTGCATTTCGACTTTGCCTGATTCCTGTGTTCATCATTTTCTTTCTATCTTCTGAACCCGCACACCATTGGATTCCTTTGGGCGTCTTTTTATTGGCAACTGTGACAGACGTATTGGATGGCTATATTGCCAGGCATTATAACTTAATTACAAAAATCGGCACCGTCCTCGATCCTTTGGCTGACAAAATGATGCTCATTACTGTTCTCACCTGTCTTTACCTTGAGAGTAAGATCCCTTTCTTGATTATTTCAATCATGGCGCTCAAAGAGCTTTTTATGATTCTTGCTGGTCTTTATCTGTTCTTTATTAAAGACAAAATTGTTATTCCAGCCAATAAGCTAGGTAAGGCCGCTACCATTCTTTTTTTTCTTGCCATCGTTCTCGTGCTATTAAATGTTCCAATCCTAATCACATATACCATTCTATTTGTTGCTCTTGCCATGAAATTCATTGCTCTTTTTAGCTATATTAAGGCTTACAGAAAGATCAAACAAGGATCTTCACCGGCAAAATAATCTTTTAAAAAACAAACCCCTACATGTTACCATGTGGGGGTTTTTGGATTTGGCAGTTCTGTTCTTGCAATGACCACTATTTGAAAGGGCTTAAGAACAAGGCGCCTCATGGTTTTCAGCGGTGAATCGGCTATACCCAGGGGCTCAAATGCCAGTCCGTCAAATATGACATGACATTTATCGCTGAGTTTAATAGCCGTTCTGAAATCATGGTCCATGGGATTCATCATCACTAGCACACAGGCATATTGATGTCCAATCAGTTCAATACGATAGGACACAATCGGTGTGTGCCTCATAAAGACCACCCGCTTTTGAATCAGTTCAGCATTAAAGGTTGTAAAACAGCCTAAGTACTTTCTCAGTGCGATGATTTGCCTAACATAATTGACAAGGTCCTGATTTTTTACGGCGTCTGACCAGCGAACAGCATTTATGTTATCCGAACTCCGATAGGAATTATGGTCCATCTGTTTTGAACGCATCATTTCAGAGCCTGCTTGGATAAAAGGAATTCCGAAGGCCAGAAAAATCAGTGATAGCCCAAGTTTTGTGACCTCTTTTATTTTCCCATCATCCCACATGGTTGAATACTTCAGTTTGTCGTACAAACACAAATTATCGTGGGCGCTTAAATAATTGATGGTTTCCCAGGGCTCTACACAAAATCCTCGGTGATGCTCACTAAATTGAATTGAGCCAACAATACCGGTTTTGATATCGTGCATTTTTGCTCGGTAGCCTTGAATAAACCCATGATCATTCCCATCACTATTGCCTTTAAGGGCGGTTCTATAGTCATCATTAAAGAGGGCTATGGGTAATTTTGCTTGTTTTCCCTTAAGCATTTGCTGCTCCCAGTGGAGGGGCGTCTCGCCACCAGTCCAAGGTTCACCATACAACAAAGCGTGGGGATTAATCTTATAGACTTCCGCCACAATCAGTTTTGCAGTATCAACATCCATTAGGCCCATTAAATCAAATCGAAATCCATCGATATGAAAAGTCTTCATCCAATGGCACAAACTATCAATAATCAACTGCTGGACAATTGGCTCTTCGGTTTTAAGCTCATTTCCACAGCCCGACCCATTGGCATAGCTACCATCTTTTAGATGACGATAGTAGGTTAATGGGGCTAAAATAGCCAAGGGGTTTTCGTCTCCTCGATAGGTATGGTTATAAACGACATCCAGCACCACTGCCAGTCCGGCCTCATGGCACGCTTTCACCATCTGACGGAGTTCACTGATGCGCACTTTGGGTTGACTGACATCGGTGGCATAAGAGCCCTCCGGTACAAAAAACTGTTCAGGGTCGTAGCCCCAGTTATAATCTTTAGGGTCTTCTTCATCAACTGAAAGAAAATCTTGTAAGGGCAAAAAATGCAGGTGTGTAATCCCCAGGGACTTAATATGTTTTAGGCCATAAGGCAACTCTGAAACATCCTCAGTAACACCTAAATATTTTCCTGGGTGTTTTAAGCCAAGACTTGGATCCATGGTCATATCGCGAACATGGGTTTCGTAAATAATAGCCTCTTGCATGGGTATCGGTATAAAGGTATCTTGATCAAACCCAACCACATCCGAAGGATCCATATCAATGATGGCACTTCGTTTGCTGTTGGCACTTGAAGCCCAAGCAAAAGGATCTTGGGCTGCAAATTGTTCAACGCCACGGTTTAACCGATACAGATAATACTGACCTTCTAAATCACCTTCTATAGTCAGCTGCCAAATGCAATCAGCCACGTTTTCCATTGCATAAGCCTTTTGGCGATAGGTTTTGCTATCAGAAAAAAGCGTTACTTCGACAGCGTCGCAATTTTTAGCATAGACCTTAAAGGTTGTTTCTTGTTTGGTGTAACGATAACCAAAATTCTGAGATTGGTAAGGCTCCATTGTTTACCGCCTTAGAGTTTCCATATTTGTTGTGCATATTCTTTTATGGTGTAATCACTGGAAAAAATCCCTGACTTAGCAATATTGACTAAGGCTTTGCTCTGCCATATTTCCACACTCTTGAAGTCTTCTGAAAGACGCTTTTGTGCTTTGACGTAGGCATCAAAATCCTTTAGTACTAAAAACTCATCATTTTGTTTGAGTAAAGAATCGCGAATCGTCACAAATTCATCTCTTGGAACATTTTCAAAGAAACCATCGGTCAGTTGATCAATGATACGGTGAATATGCTCATTATACTCATAAACAGCCTGTGCGCTATAGGTTTTATCATGATAGGTTTGGTAGACCTCATCTGCATTTAAACCGAAAATGTAAATGTTATCATTACCAACAGCCTCCATAATCTCAACATTGGCCCCATCCAGGGTGCCAATGGTTAAGGCGCCATTCATCATAAATTTCATATTACCAGTACCAGAAGCTTCTTTTGAAGCGGTTGAGATTTGCTCACTGACATCAGCAGCTGGTACCATTTTTTCTGCTAATGAGACACCATAGTTTTCTAAAAAGACAACTTTGATATAATCTCTTACCCGTGGGGTTTGTTCTATCTTCTCAGCCAGAGTATTGATCAATTTGATAATTTGTTTGGCAATGTAGTATCCCGGTGCAGCTTTTGCGCCAAACACAAAGGTTCTAGGTACCATTTCTAGACCAGGATGGTCCACTAGCTGATTATACATATACATAATATGAAAAACATTGAGGAGCTGTCTCTTATATTCGTGAAGGCGCTTTGCCTGCATGTCAAATATGGAATAGGGGTCAACTTTAAGGCCCATCGTGTCTTTCACATATTTTGCCAACAACATTTTATTATTGAGTTTGATTTTATCCAAGCCCTCTAAAAATGCGGTGTCATTCTTATACTGCATCAGTTGTTCCATAATCACCGGCTCGAACTTCCAACGAGTTCCAATGGCCTCTGTTATATAATCGGTCAGTGGCTCATTACAATGCAACAACCATCTGCGGTGGGTAATGCCGTTGGTTTTGTTGTTGAATTTATAAGGGAAAATACGATAGAAGTCAACAAGTTCCCGGTGTTTCAAAATTTCAGTATGGAGTTTTGCGACACCATTGACGCTATTACTGGCAACAATGCACAGATGTGCCATGAAAATCGTGCCATTATTAATAATTCTAAGGCGATCCACCGTATTGTTATCTAAATGATAAACATTCACGAGATCTTCTACAAAACGTCTATTGATCTCTTCAATAATCATCGCAATCCGCGGCAGTAACTCATACATTAATGTCAAAGGCCATTTTTCCAATGCTTCTGATAAAATCGTATGGTTTGTGTAAGAGCAAGTGCGAGTTGTAATATCCCAAGCATCATCCCAGCTCAAGTCCGACTCGTCCAGTAATAAACGCATCAACTCAGGTATAATAAGGGACGGGTGGGTATCGTTGATGTGAATTGCTATATGCTCCGGTAATTTTTGAATGGATCTGCCACTTTTTAGATAGGTTCTCAATAAACTCTGAACCCCAGCTGACACTAAAAAGAATTCCTGTTTTAGACGCAAAACCCGCCCTTCATAATAGTGATCATTAGGATAGAGCACTTGCGAAATGGCTTCAGCCGTATGCTTTTGCGCAAAGGCCTTAAGATAATCCCCTTCGCTAAATGAACTAAAATCGAAGTCGTTTTGTAAAGATTCTGCAGCAAATAATCTCATATTATTGATGCGATTATTTCGGTAGCCAACTACAGGCGTGTCATAAGGAACCGCAAGGATTTTTTCCGTATTTACCAGTTTAAACTTCATACGGCCATCGACTTCTGAGTAGTTGACGTGGCCACCAAACTCTATCACAATTCCCCGGTCTGGCTTCTTAATTTCCCAAACATTACGATTAGAAAGCCAGCGATCAGGAAACTCCACTTGATACCCGTTGACAATTTTCTGTTCGAATAGACCATAGTTGTAACGGATACCACAACCATGTCCCGCATAACCTGTAGAAGCCAAAGAATCTAAAAAACAAGCTGCTAATCGACCCAAGCCACCATTGCCAAGACCAGGATCCTTTTCAATATCAGCAATCTCATCAAGATTATAACCCAGTTCTGCTAAACCTTGCTCAATCATGGGTTTCAGATTGACATAATCTAGATTCTTCATCAGGTTTCGTCCTGTTAAGAACTCCATGGAAAAGTAATACACTTGCTTTTCCCCTGTATTAGAGTATTCTCGGTTTTGATTGACCCAATCTTCCGTTAACATATCCCGTATCATCACACCTAGGGTGTAGTAGCGATCCCACGTGGTTGTTTCATCAGGTGACTTTGCGGTGACAGCTTTAAGTCTTGAAATATAATTTACTTTAAACTCTTCTAATGTCAGCTTCATACTTCACCTCACTTGATTAATTTTTGGTAAAGTTCTAAATAATCCTTTGCAGAAACTGCCCAGCTAACATCTGTTTCCATGGCACGTTGGACAATGCCACGCCACTTATCTTTTTGCTTATAAACTGCAAGTGCTTCTTTTAGAGTGAAAAGCATTTCGTGGGCATTGGCATTCAAGAATCCAAACCCGGTGCCGGTATCGCTAAATTGATTGTAAGGTTCAACTGTATCCATCAAGCCGCCTGTTTGACGAACCAGTGGAATTGCACCGTAACGCATGGCAATTAACTGCCCCATGCCACAAGGCTCTACCAGTGAAGGCATTAAAAAGATATCTGCGCTTGCATAGATTCTTGATGCCATGGTGTTATCAAAGAAAATATTGGCACTGACCATCTCAGGATGAAAACTATCCTGACTCTTTAATGCATCTTCGTATGATTTATCCCCAGTGCCAAGGACGACAATCTGAACAGGTAGGTTAACCATTTCGTCGATCACATGGAGCAATAAATCAATGCCCTTTTGCTCTACTAATCTGGTTACCATGGCAACCATTGGGATATCCGGATCACATTTTAATCGTAGTAATCGCTGAAGCATCATCTTGTTTTTACGTTTTTTATCAACAGCATCTTCTACACCATAAGTCTCAAAGATCACAGCATCCTGAGATGGATTATACTGCTCATAATCTACTCCATTGACTATACCGCTGAGTTTCCCACCGATGGCAGAAATCACGTTTTCTAACCGCTCACCATAGTAAGGATACTTGATTTCATCAGCATAGGTTTTACTGACAGTGGTGACTTGATCAGCATACATGAGTCCAGCTTTCATAAAGTTAATGGTCCCAAATATCTCAATCTTATCTGGTGTTAAATAACTGCTATCAATACCATACAAGTCCCCTAGCATATCAATTGGGAAATATCCCTGATATTTTAGATTATGAATGGTAAATACGGTTTTGATTTTAGAAATAGGGGTGTCAGCATACATTGGATCCTTCACCAAGAGTGGAATAGGTCCCGTGTGCCAATCGTTAAGATGTAAGATATCTGGTGTGAAAATATCGGTGCAAATCGTGTCTAAAACAGCCTTTGAGAAAAATGCAAATCGCTCGCCGTCATCGGCATAACCATATTGGCCATCACGTTTAAAAAACTGTTCATTATCAATAAAATAATAAGTTAAATCGTTATAGGAATATTCAAATACACCTGCATATTGTTGGCGCCAATTCATCGGCACTTGATAGGCCTTAATAAATTTGAACTGACTTTCAAACTCCTTGCTGATGGTTTTGTATTTTGGCATGACGATTCTCACATCATGGCCCAGGTTCACCAGTGCTTTAGGCAACGAGTAGGCAACATCTGCTAGGCCCCCTGTCTTTGCAAAAGGTACAGCTTCTGAAGTGACAAATAACACTTTCATCCTTTACCTCCTAGATAATCACTTGCTCTTTTTTAATAACGAATGGCACACCGCCATCGCCCATAAGTATTTTCCGATCGCCGACAACTACATTTTTATCGGCTATAACATAGTTCAAATGTGCTGTTTCACCAATCACACTGTCCTGCATAATAATCGCATTTCTAACAATCGCGCCTTTTTTAACATGAACCCCTCTAAATAGAATAGAATTCTCAACGGTACCCTCAATGATGCATCCATTGGCGATGATTGAATTGGTAACACAAGAGGTTGGTGTATAAAAAGCAGAGGGCTCATCCTTAATTTTTGTGTAAATCGGACCACTCCCAGTAAATAACTGCTTGTATAACCGACCATCCAGTAGGTCCATATTTGCTTTGTAGTAATTATTAATCGAGTTAATGCAAAGGGCTGGTCCAGAATAATGAAATGCATTGACTTTAAGTGAAGGCATTTTAGCCAAGACAGCTTGCTTCAAGAAATCCGTATTGCCACTTTGATAAGCATCAGTGATGATCTCCACTAATAAGTCCCGTTTCATGATATACATTTCCATCGAGAGACAATACTCATTTTTTGCCCCGAAATTGATGCCAACGCTCTTAACACCGTTTTTATCATCTATTTCTAATACATCCAATCCAATATATTGGCTCATGCTTTGGCCATTTGATATGGGCTTGCAGATCATGGTGATATCAGCACCGGTTGCTTTGTGTTCTTCTAGTGCTGGTGTAAAATCGATATTTGCTAACATATAACTTCTGGTGATTAAGACATATTCCTGTTTGGATTCTTTAATAAAGCCAAGATTATTTTTGAAATTTTCTATGTCCCCGTAACGCCTTACCATTGACGTATAATCCACCATTGGATGAAGCATAAAAAGGCCATCCCGTTTTCTGTCTAGACTCCAATACTTACCTGGTCCTAAATGATCTTGTAGTGATCTGAATTTGTGCTTTGTAAATATCGCAACTCGCTGAATCCCGCTATTGACCATATTGGATACTGCGAAATCAATAATTCGGTAACGTCCACCAAAGGGAATTGCCGCAATTGGTCTTTGAAGTGCTAAATCTTGTATTTTTTCCTCGTTTTCACTTAGGTTGATAATCCCCATTAAATCCTTTGACATATTTAGCCCCCTGCTATTCTTCAAATAGTGATGTGTCTTCTGGATTGCCAATGAGTATGATTTCGTCGCTATCGGGGTTTCCAATAATTGAGCCTGCAGCAATGACGTAATCCTCTGTCACAATGGCTTTGTAGACCCTAGCACCTTCACCGATAATAACCCCAGGGAACAAGATGGAATCTTCGACAATTGCCCCTTTTTCTACGGTGATTTCTGTAAAGAGAATTGAGTTCTTTAAATGTCCATGTATTTCGCAACCTTCGTTGATCATGCAATTTTCCAATTTTGCATCTTCACCGATAAATTGTGGTGGTAAGTCGTCATTCTTAGTATAAATACGCCAAGTGTCATCGTACAAATCTAGGGTGTTGTTTCGATCTAAAAGATCCATATTACCTTCCCAGAAACTTTTAATGGTACCGACATCTTTCCAGTAGCCATCAAAGACATACCCGTACATTTTAAGGCCGGCATTCAGCATGGTCGGTATGACATTTTTACCAAAATCGTGTTCTGAACTTGGATCCAAGTTATCCTTAATGAGATAGGACTTCAGTGCAGCCCAATTGAAAATATAAATTCCCATGGAAGCAAGATCACTTTTAGGAATTTTGGGTTTTTCATCAAACTCATAAATTCTAAGATCCTCGTGGGTATTGAGGATTCCAAATCGTGAGCACTCATCCCATGGAACACGGATGACACTGATGGTTACATCTGCGTTTCTTTGCTTATGAGCTTCTAGCATTTTTGCATAATCCATTTTATAGATGTGATCTCCAGAGAGAATCAGCACATATTCAGGATCATACATATTAATAAAATTCAAGTTTTCATAAATTGCATTTGCGGTTCCTAGATACCACTTACCACCCTCTGCGGATGTATAGGGTGGTAGGATACGGACGCCCCCATGGCGCCTATCTAGGTCCCAAGGTATGCCAATACCCACGTGGGTATTGAGGACTAGAGGTTGATACTGAGTTAATATGCCCACAGTATCTATATTTGAATTTGCACAGTTTGAGAGTGTAAAATCAATTATGCGATACTTGCCACCGTAAGGTACTGCTGGTTTAGCAACATTCGTGGTAAGAGACTTAAGCCTAGCCCCTTGCCCCCCTGCCAAAATCATAGCAATCATTTCTTTCTTTTGCATATTAGCTCCTTTCAACTGTATCTTTTGGTTTGAGTAGGATTGCTCCAAGTGGCGGTAGTGTAACATTTATAAAGTATTCCCCATCTTTTTCGATTGATTTTATGGGTTCACAATTTAAAATGCCAGAACCATAAAAGGCTTTGTCATCAGTATTGAGAATTTCGTAATACGTGGTTAGATCTGGCACCTTTATGGGGTAGAACTCTCGAACAACAGGGGTAAAGTTGAAGGCCGCGACCACATATTGACCTGATTTGTCTTTTCTAAGAAATGCAATGATGCTTTCTTTAGAGTTTTCAAATTCAACCCACTCAAACCCTTCATAAACATGCTCAAGTTGATAAAGCTGGGGTAATGACTGATACAGATGATTCAAAGCTTTAAAACAAGCATTTGCGCCCTTATGTGCATCATAGGTTAAAAGATGCCAATCTAGCTGATCCCATTCATTCCATTCAATAAACTGTGCAAACTCATTGCCCATAAAGTTAAGCTTTTTACCAGGATGAAATGTTTGGTAAGCCATGAGCAATCTATAGTTTGCAAATTTTCGCCAATAATCCCCAGGCATTTTGCCTATCAAGGATTTTTTGCCATGGACGACTTCGTCATGGGACAGGGGTAATAGGAAATTTTCATTAAAGGCATAATAAATTGAAAAGGTTAATGCGTCCTGATGATGCTTACGGCCAATCGGGTCAATGGCAAGATACTTTAGGGTGTCATGCATCCATCCCATATTCCATTTCAAGTTGAAGCCAAGTCCACCATCGTGTACTGGACGAGTCACCAGAGGATAGGCAGAAGACTCTTCAGCAATCATTAAAGTGTTGGGATGCAATGAAAAAATAGCTGTATTCAGTTGTTGTAAAAAACGGACTGCATCTAAATTGATATCTTTCTCAGTGTAGATGTCGTAGCGGCCTGTTGCCATATGCTTATGCAATATGTAGGCAACCGCATCCACCCTTAGCCCATCTGCATGAAAACAATCCAACCAAAAGTTAGCATTGCTGATTAAGAAAGCTCGTACCTCAGGTCGACTATAGTCAAAATTCATGGTTCCCCATTCAATATTCTCACGTAAAATCGGGTCCTCTGGTTCAAAAAGTGGCTGTCCATCAAAAAGTGCCAAACCATGATCGTCTTTGCAGTAATGCCCTGGTACCCAATCCAATATGACACCAAGTGAGGCTTGATGGCACCTGTCGATAAAACTCATGAGATCTTTTGGTGATCCGAATCGACTGGTCGCTGCAAAAAAACCGGTGATTTGATAGCCCCAGGAACCATCATAAGGATGTTCCATCACAGGCATTAATTCTAGATGCGTAAAGCCCTGATGCTTTGCGTAAGGAATTAAGCGATCAGCTAGTTCTTCGTATGTATACCATCGATGCTGGTCCCTTTTCCACGATGACAGATTAACTTCATAAATGGATACGGGCTTTTCAAGGATGTTTCCCTCTAGGCGCTCTTCACACCATGCCTGATCATGCCACTGATACCCTGTCAAATCAGCAACAACTGAAGCTGTATTTGGTCGCACTTCTGCAAAGAAAGCGAAGGGATCAGACTTTAAAAGATTGCGACCATACCCAGTTGTCACTTGAAACTTATACAGGGTATTCACTGTCAGTCCATCAATATGGCAGGACCAGATACCTTCTGGCGAGACCCGCTGCATCGGATGTTTTGCACCATCCCAGTGGTTAAATTCCCCTACGACACTGACATCTTTTGCATGGGGTGCCCAAGTAGTAAAAAGCACACCTTGCTTTGTGACCCTTGCCCCCATAAATTCATGAAGGTGCATATGAGTGCCCTCGTGGAAAAGATAGCGATCCAGTTCAGTCAATTCTCTATTTTTCATAACTACTCCTAAATTTAAACAGCGTCGTTTGTTGCATAGCGTACCTTATCCATTCATACCTCTTATAAACGAAAATATGCGCTTTTCTTTTATTTGTGCTGTTTTTTTTTTACTTATCTCTATTCTATGAAATTTTGTGTTTAAAAAAAAGCTTTTTCAGAGAATTTTACATGAATTCTGCAAACTTTATTCTTTCGTTTCCTATTGACAAACCATTGAAATCACTAGTGTTTAGACCTATATGCCAAGAAAACGTTTTCTCTTTTCCTTCCATTTCACTTAATTCTCTTTAACCACTTCCCATTTTAACTTTTCAAGTACAATATAAAAGGCCACTTCTTTAGAAGTGGCCTTGTACCCTTAAAGGGTAATCACCTTATTCAACATTTTATATCATCTCCTTTCGCGGTGAAAATATGTGATCATTTGATCAATCTCATTATCGCATCTTTTGCCACGATTGTGATGACATAAAATGATTATAGTCATTATTTCACAATTTTTCGAATACTGGACTCAGATAAATAGTGTTTTTGCGATAATGTCTTGATGGATTGCCCCGCATCAAAGTCGTCACAAATTTGACGATTTCTATCAGCGAGTTTTGTTTTTGTGCCGCTTTTTTCTCCCCAGCCAATCCTGTCGATTGCTGAAGGCACATAGATAATACATCCGTTAACGTACTGCTGAAGCGCCTCTAGTAGGTGGTCCGGCAAAACGTCTTTTCCGTTTAAGTACTGCATGGTAAGCCCCCTTAATGAAATTGTTTACGATTGCGATTGAGTTCTTTCTTACCACAGTAACCACCTCCTTTCTGAAATTTAGATTCGTTATTAGTATATCACACTTTTTTGGAAATTAGATTACAGTTCAAAAACAAAATATTCCAATCTTGGTCTTAGAGCCAAAAAAACGACAATTCGCTATAAAATTGCGACAATCAGAATCGCCACAACTGTTTTTAGGATGAGAAAGATAATTACAAAAGCTAATGTAATCAACAAGTTCAGTAATTTTGTCTCTGCAAGAAATTGACGTTTAAGATCTAAAATATGAAACGACTCAACTGGACGCATGAAAAAATCAGCAATATTCGTGATTATCATCACCAATAACAGTGCATAAAAACCCATTTCAGACCACTTAAATATCATCTGAATATACTCTTGCAATAGGGCTTGATCAAATAACAAACTTATTAAATCTCCCTTTTGCAAAGCTATGCCCATTCCTGCGAAAACAGTTAGTATAATCACTAAAATAAATAGTCTAGCCAGATTAAAGAATGTATCCGAAGTGAAATGACTTTTCCCCATAAAAAACTTCAAAAGTGGATAGATACCCTTGGCAAGACCATTTTGATATGCCTTGACATCCACCCGTTCAATATCTTGAGGCATCAAGCGCCATAAGGTTTTCTCATCAGAGATCAGCATCAGGGTAGTACCTTGTTTGGTATAAGCTAAGTAGCTATCTTTCTCACCTTTCTTCAAATTTTCTAGATAGATCGTATTACCACTTTTCAGTACAAGGTTTACAGCATAGTTGTACCCATCGTCTTGGTGTTCAAGTAGGTCGAATAAATTATTCTGAATCGTCATGTATGCCTCCTGGTTCGTATGATTCCTTCTGGGTATCCTATTGATAGCCAAATTTATCGAGGCTAAGCTTTTTTTTGAAAAAAAAAGACAGAAACGTTTGCCCCCCAAATAGGACTGTTTATTTTCTGTAAAAGTCTTTACAAATCTACTCACCACACTATAATTGGGTAAGGTGCTAACCCTAATAGAAGAGGATGCTATGAACACAAACATACAACAACAGAGAATTATAGATATAGCCCTGTTCGCAGGGAAAACAATTCTTGAAAATGGCGCAGAAACCTATCGGGTTGAAGAGACCATCAAAATCCTTTGCCTGTCAAAAGGCATTGAAGAAGTCAATTGCTTCTGTGTACCCACTGGGATTTTCCTTTCAGTTGCCTTTGATTACCAAGAATACACATTTGTTAGACGCATTAAAAATTCCCGCATAGACCTTGAAGTCATTTCAATGGTTAACGATTTTTCCAGGAGATACGTCAATCATCAAATATCCGATGACGAAGCGTACGAACAGCTAAAAACCATTGCAGACTCTCCAAAATTCCCAATGCCAATCCGTTTATTCTTCGCAGGTGTAGCAGGCGGTTTCTTTGCAATGATGTTTAATGGTAACTGGACAGATTGTTCTGCAGCATTTATCGTCTCACTTTTAACCATGGCATTACTGGATAGTCACAACTTCAAAATCCGATCTTATTTTATTAAACACGTCCTTGGGGGTATGACCCTGGCCGCACTCACTATCTTCATCCATTACATCTACCAACTGAACGGCCTTCCCATTCATTTTGACAATGTCATTATCGGCTCCTTGATGCCACTGGTTCCAGGAGTTGCCTTTACAAATGCCTTAAGGGACACAATTTCCGGCGATTATCTATCCGGTGTATCAAAGCTCTCTGAAGCCATGGCCATCGCTGTCGCCATCGCCATAGGAGTTGGTGGCGTACTCAATTTTAGATTTTTTTAATAGGAGGCAAAATGACAATCATCATCAACACAATCTATGCCTTCCTTTCAACGGTTGGTTTTGCCGTACTCTTTAATATCCCCAGGCGTGATCTGGTCCACGCTGGCATTACAGGCGCAATTGGATGGTTAGTTTATCTCATCTTCAAAAGTCCGGATAGTAGTCCCATCGCTGCTAGTTTCTTTGGGGGTCTCGCCGCTGCGCTGACTGGCGAAATCTTTGCCAGAGTAAAAAAACAGCCCGCAACCTTATTCGTGGTTCCGGGCATCATCCCATTAGTACCTGGGTATGGACTTTATTATACCATGCTTAAAATCATAGAAAAAGACTACGCTCAAGCCGGTTCGGTTGGTTTTGAAACCTTACTGGTGGCAATTGCCATTGCAGCGGCTATCATCATTGCCTCCACCTTTGGCCGCATACTAAAAGAATGGTTACGGGCTTAAAACACGGTGTCATCGATGGCATCTAGGTAGGTGACAACAGCTTCCACAGTGCTCTCAAGGGAACCCTTTTTAAATGGCTGCATCAAGCCAGCTCGGTCAACTAATTGGGTAAATGGTAAGCTTCCACCTAATTGACAAAGGTCTGAATAAGTGGCTAGTGTTGCTTCAGGATTTTTCTGAGATTTTTCCCAAAACTGAAATGCACACACCGCTGCCAGAGTATAGTCAATATAATAGAAGGGGTCGTTAAAGATATGACCCTGACGATACCAGTAAGTTCCCGACTCAAGAAACTCATGACCCTCATAATTAAGATGTGGTTGGTACTTTTTTTCCAACTCACGCCACTTACTTTTTCGCATAGCAGGTTCAGCGTTAGGATTTTCATAAACCCAATGTTGAAATTCGTCTACAAGAACGCCATAAGGAATAAACATAATGGCGCTGCTCATATGGCTGAAGAAATATTTGGTTGTGTCCTCTTTAAAAAACAGATGCATAAAAGGATAGGTTAAAAACTCCATACTCATGGAATGGATCTCGCAGGCCTCTAAAGTTGGCCACAAGTACTCAGGCACTGCAAAATCACGACTTTGATATACCTGAAAAGCATGGCCTGCCTCATGAGTTAAAACATCAACGTCCCCCATGGTGCCATTGAAATTTGAAAATATAAACGGCGCTCGATAATTAGGGATATAGTTGCAATAACCACCACCAGCCTTACCAGGCTTTGCATCTAAGTCCATCCACTCTCCTTTTAACATATCAGAAATGAAAACACTTGTTTGAGGAGAAAGACTTTGGTACATTGCCTTACCTTGATCTAATAACCACTGAGAATCCCCTTTGGGTACAGGGTTACCACTTAAATAACCTAAACCAAGGTCATAATAAGCCAATGTTTCAAGTCCCAGGCGCTTCTTTTGCTTTTCGTAAAGGTGCGCCAACTTCGGTACGAGGGTTTCGCAAACGCTGTCTCTAAATACCTTGACATCACTTGGACCGTAGTCGGTTCTGGCTAGTCTTGCATAACCCAGTTCTGTAAAATTCTCAAATCCAAGCTTTTGCGCAATTCGGTGTCTGACTTGTACCAGCTCATGATATAACGCATCAAAAGCTTCTTCTTTTTCTTGATAAGCAGCTTCCAATGCTTCGTGGGCAGATTTTCTTGAAGCCCTGTCAACAACCTCTAGGTAGGGACCCATTTGAGAGATGTTTAACACCTTACCATCAAATGAGATTTTGACGTCTGCACGTAGTTTTGTATACTGACTGGATAGATTATTTTCAAGCTCTAAATCTTCTAAGATGATCATGTTGAAGGTTTTTAAACGAATCCTTGCAAGGTTAAATAGATGAGCGCCATAATGGGCTTCAAGTCCTTCTTTCAACCCATCTTCAACGAGAGCTTGGTAGTAAAGGCTTATTGCCCCTTCATACTTAGGACCTATTTTATTAAAATAAGATTCTTGTTCATCGTAAAATTCATCTTTAGTATCAATGGTGTGGCGAATACTGGCCAAGGATTGCATTGTGTCGTAGGTAGCCCGGAGCCCATTCATTTTATCAACAGCTTTAATTTTGCCCTGAATGGTCGTTGCAAGTTTAAATGTATTCAATTCTGTCAAAAAGCTTATTTCCCATTCAGTTATATCAATTTTTTCATAGACCATTTCAGAAAACTTCGTTATCATAGTCATATTGACTCCTTGTATAATAGAGTTAGTAGGATACATGACGATCCAACTACTGATTTGCTA
>CAZFST010000009.1:0-127406 GCA_964522015.1 uncultured Fusibacter sp.
CAGCCTAGTCATATCAAGTTATTGCTTGGTTTATTGGTGTGCGAAAGTTGAGTTACTAATCTTTCTTTGTATTCATCGAATCGATCGTTATACAAAAACAAATAAGCAATATATGCTACAGTTTCAAAAACATTTTCGCCATTAATATTTATTGTGTTTTTACTTAATCGGTTAAGTAGTTCATTTATAAATTCGTTGTTCTCATGATCGAATAACACTAGTGAGCATTGGTTTCTGGTATTTGTCATGTACCAATTATCAAGTTTTTCACAGTTCATAGTATTTAGTTCCAATGTCTTTAGTTCTTCAATATTTCTACTTAATTTCCTTTCAACTCGATTAACTGATTCATTAACAGATTCATTAACAATTGATACAATGGCTTTTTCTTTTATAGTTAATAATGATTCTCTGAAATCTACTAATTTCCCAAATAGCTCTTCAAAATAGTCCTCGAAGACACTTGGAATTTTCACATGTGGATGTTTGATTTCATCTTTTTTCAAATTAATAAAATCAATTGCCTCATCTGCTAGATCTTTTGATAATGTGATGTAATCACCTTTGGTTGTCTTGTACGCATGAAAAACTCGATCAATTATAGAACTTACAAAATCGCTTTGTAAAAGAAAATCAACAAAGAAATTGCTATCAACTTCAGTATCATCAAATTTTCTATTGAACGCTGATATCTTACCCTCAATCTCTAGGATTAGATTTTCATCCTCACTTTTCATTAAATGTTTTGAAATTAGGTACTTAGCGTAATTAGGAGCTATTAATGATTTAGCGATATAAATTAGCAAACTCATATTGTTCCTCCTCAAAATAATCATAATAATTTGCTGTATTGGTTCTCATTATACTCCACGAAGCTATAATAATTCCTAATTGATAAGATACTACCACCAAGTTTTTTTTCAAAATAAGGCAATCAACTTATAAACGCGTAGGCTATTGTAATGCCAAAGGAGACAATCAATTCTGAAATGCACATTGATAAATTCAACTACAAATTTGACTACCAAAATGAAGATACAGATTGCTAAAAAGATTGTTGCGATATTTCTATTTTCATATCATGCACACCTTTCATCATATCACAATGTAAACGTAAGTTTTTCCATTAGCACAAAAACAATCTAACCAACTTCTTATCCATGTAACTGCAATGCATGTATATATTGCCATGATATTTTTGACATTTAGGAATGTTGTTGACGTTACATGGATGGTGGCAATAAGGTCGCAGTCTCTGTTCACAGGGATTCTACTACCACTCTACTAAAAGTTTTTGACCCTCTGAACTGCGATTTTACCATGACTGTTATGGAATGCTGTTGACTTTTAAAAATCATCATCAAGTAATCAAAATTCGCCTTTAGACGCAAAGGTAAATCCACCAGTCTGTCAACTGCTGGATCATTATTGCACACTTTGATGATCATACTATTTGCTTACTTCTACCTGCTCATCTTCCGCATTGTCCTTTAAATACAATTTCGGGAAATGCTTTTTATCTATTTTGTAGTTATTTGCGACTATCAGTGTTGCTACGAGCCCCACCACTGTCAATAAGCCAAATGTAGCATTAAACGACAAGTGATCTATGAAAAAGGTAGTTATCAACTGTCCGATTGTAAAGAAGGTCATCATCATAAAGTAGATCTAAATGGCGCTATAGTTGATGAGTATCAAATAACTCAAGGAATAGAGTCCAAAGATTCTAACCAATCAGAGCCAGCTTCAAAATTAGAAGCGTTACCTAGTATCGTTGCAAAAACCTAGCGGAGCGGACACTACTGACTTTGAAGCTGGTTGTTAAAGTGAGAAATGTCAGAGGGTCTTTACCAACTATGATACAATCGCAATACAAGTGTAAACTCACTCGGGAGTACTCTTTTAAGATGATTCTTCTGGAATACCACCGACTTTAATAACCATCTAACTGGTAACCATAATGTGAAGGCCTAGAGGAGCCTTCGTGCAATGGCTAAATCACAATATCGCGAATTATGGTCCTTAAATGTTGCTTGCGTTTGATGCTCTCTAGTGTGTGATATTGAGTTTCCTCATTATACTCAGCAGCTATAAAGTTGCTATCTAAATCCAGCATGTTGGCCAAATGTAAATTGAATTGGTAATAGCTAATGGTTTGATCTCCAGATACATTGATGATCCCTGTAAAATCATTAGTTGATAGTTCAACGATGGCTTTGGCAAGGTCGTTTACGTGTACAAAGCTGGTATATAGATTAGCGGTTCTTGTATGGCAGGATTCAGGTACTGATTTTGATTTCAGGACGAGGCCTTGCATTCTTGAGTCGGGATTGTTTTTATGCCCGAAACCATAGATGCTTCCTGGTCTCACAATGACATGATTTAGATGGCTGCTAACGATTTGCTCCCCTTTGATTTTTCCATTTACGTAATGATGTAGGTGTTCATTGAGTGTGCGCAGGCACGGGGTGGTTTCTTCAGTTTGATTCATGCCTTTACCAAGCATTGTTGAAACGTAAATCAGACGCACGTGTTTAGGGATATTATCGATTAGGCCCTTTAGGCCAACGGTGGAGAGAGTCATTTCGGCTTTAAAATCATAGATGCTCCAAATAATAACATCTGGGTTTAAGTCAATTAAGGCTTGATGATCTCCTATGGTTTGCATATTAACTTGTATCAAATCAGGTGCTACAGATTGATAACAGGTGCCATAAACCGTCGCTCCAGTGTTTGTAAATATATCGTAAACCTCACTACCTAAGTAACCACTTGCACCTATGATTAAGATTTTCAATTGGCCTCCTCTTGACTAGATTATTCAGCTGCTTTTCAATCGACGGCTGAGTCTTTGGACATTGAAAACTAAAGCTTATAGTTGGGTTGTATGCATTCAAAATAGCGATTTGATTCAATTGAGAAAGAGCTTGGTGTATATGTTTCTAGTTTTTCTATTTTTGAAACATCAACAGATTCAATGAGATAGTCAGTTAATTTGATGTTCTCTTTAACCTTTAAATGAATTCCATCCCTGATAAGCTTGCCGTCTTTAGCTAATTTATTAGCATCAAAATATAACCTAACCCCTGGTTGATATTCGTCGTGGTCTTTACATTTTATTTGCCCAGCTTGCTTTGACATCACGACATACTCACCACTAAGGGACTGTCCAGTGCCAAGCATTATGTAATTTGAATAGTCAAGAGGGTCTCCTAGCAATTGCCCGATTGGATATTCTTCTCTTATTTTACCTGACTGTTTCAGGGATGCCCAGGAATATAAGTAACCATCGTTTCTGATGCTTTCCCAATTTGATAATGTGGTGCTGTGGACCAATACTTGTGGCTCGTATTGACGGATTAAAGCTTTTGTAGCCTGGCATTCATCCTTCTTAACTAATGCCTGATTTAATACGTCAATTGAAGCAATTATAATTGGCACCTTTTTTAGTGTCTCATTATATAATATGAAATCACATACTGCATATTGCCAATGATCTAGCTTGTCTTTATTAATCTTAATGTGGTAATTGCCATATTCATCTTTTCCACTGAAGGTTCTAAAGGATTCATTTCTGACTATCTGTAGCACCACTGAATCTTTGGAACTTTGGTTGTTTGGTATATCAGAAAGCTTATCAAATCTTAGCATGATTGTCTTTCCTCGCTTTTTAGTCTTAACCTCTGCCACTAGTGTAATGGCTCTCTGGATTACTGTTTAGAAGGATTGTTGTGGAATGCCACTGACTATGGAAACCATCCATCTGGTAACTTGATATGAGAAGAGACTAGCCCGCTGTCCTATTTTAGCGTGAATGGCAATGTCGTTTTACTGAGAAATCCCTTACCTTTTTACTGAATCAACGTGGCGTACTTATACTGGGCCGGTTTCTGTAACTTATCAATTGTTAATTGAACCTGGGTGTTGACTTCCATTGCAAATCCACGCCGTTTGAGTGCGTGGGTCAAAGATTCCGTATCTTGAAGCATAGCTGCTAGTTTGTAGCGGTCACCGATGGCTCTAATAATAAAAGGTTGCGCTTGTTGAATCCCATTAATGCGAATGGTTGGACCGTTACAGATAATTTCTGTGATGCCCGTAATGATTCTTGTACCATTGACAGATATGGCTTCAGCACCTGCTATTCTTAGATCCTCAACAATCTCACGTAGGTATTGGTCGTGGACCACCAAATCATTTGGCGTTTCTGTATCAAGTAAGGCACGGTCTGCATCATTGACAATGATTACGACGCCTTCACCAACAATTTCGGTTAGTCCCGCGTACATCTTGTACCGTTCAATTTCTTGATTTAAATGGTCGATGAGCTCTCGTTCACTTGTTAAACCTTTCATTGTATCTAGTTTGTCTCTCAAGGCAACTAGTCCAAGTTCGCTTTGGTTTACGTTGAGTTCCAACTCCGCAACTTCCTTTTTTAAAACATCAATATCCTGGAGTCCAACATATTGAGTGGTCATATTAAGCAGTCTAACCTGATAAACAATTAAGGCTATGGCTAAGATAGATAGCCACAGATATGTTTTTGAATGCTTGGTCATCCCCGCACCTATTCTTCTTTTGGACATTGGGCTATTGGGACTCATGGCGTCTTTGCAAATGCCATACGGCACAGTGACCAATTGACAGATGTACCTTGGATGCGCTTTGCAAGGGTTTGGAGCTCTGGTAAAAACCGCACTTCTACACCCCGCTCAAATAGGGTTTGTAGTGGTGAATCCACAGTGGTTACAGAGATTGGCACTTGTGTCTTTTGGGCAATATAGTAGCCTGCACATTCGTCTTGCAGTTCAAAATCAGTAGTGGCAAACTCGTACAAATAGAGCCTTGTAGTTTCCATTGCTGGTTTCCACTGGGCTTCAAGGGCCACCACATAAGGAGCCGCTTCGCTTGAAAATAAACGTTCAAAATCCTGATTTGTGGTTTTTGGTGCGGGGTGATAGCAAACTCTTGGACAGTTGCGTGGCGTCAAGAAATTAGGCAGCCGTCTTTCGTCTATGGCCCATACAAGGCCTATCGCCTGATCTAAATCTTTTCGAAGAGGTTTTCGTGGCTCAAAGACTTGAATATTTGGTTCTTCGCTGATGTGAAATAAGCGCATTATGGTACCTCCGGTATACGAAGAAAAAACATATGTAATATGAGATGCAAGCACTGCTATACCAACATTACTCTTATTGGTCGAACAACAATGAGAGCAATCAGGCTCATTTACATCATAGCATAAGAACAGTAAAAATCCTCCTGTTTTATTTAATAGGAGGATTTTTTATGGGCATTACATTCTAATCAATCTCGCCTTTTTCCAATGCAATCACATAGTCAAAAATATCTTTAGGTAATGACTCTATCTTTGAAATTTTTCGAATGGTGCAATCGATTGACTTAATGTGTTCACACATGATGACACCGGATAAGCTATCCGTATTCGCTTGTATGGCTCTGAGAAGTTAATATAATTATTCCAAACTGATTGGTCCGTTTTCAATGCATCCAAAATGTCGATGGGAAAAATAATTTCATTAGAGATGATGGCTTGTACTGTTTCAAGTAGTGAAGTATGAATGAGATTGTTTTCGGCTAACCATCTCAAACGTTGTATATTGGGCTGCGAATAACTTGATTTTTCATCAAATGATCACTCAACCCTTGACGTCTGTCATCTTTATCGATAAAAAGACAGGTGATGCGCCATACTGGCTCTGGCCAAACCGCCTATTCTATAGCGTTAGCTTCAACCAGGGCCTTATAGGCTTTGGTACGATTAATTTGTTTAAAGTTTTTAGCAGGTCCAAATTGACACCAACCGGCTGGTTGATTGTCCAGGTACATGATGAGGCCTGAGCTTATACCCGAGAAAATCGCTTCTTGGTGATAACCCTTGCGGTGGTCCTTCTCCATTTTGTTGAATTCTCCTGAAGTAAGCAAATGAAAGGTGCACCAGCAGCCTCCGATAACTACTCATAGCGCCGTGACATTTTACGATAAGTGTGACGCTTACCTTTAATGGCAATGCTATATTGCATAATGTTCTCAGGAGTAGCCATACCCGAAACATAACCAGCATCCCCTAAATGGTGAATATCAAATCCAATACGCCTTGAACTTAATGCAATTTGCTCTAGACTACTTGTGTTCGAGCCTTCTTGAGAGCTCCCGATACACCCCATGGTCAAACGTCCAAGGGATCTTGCGTGTTCAACTAGGGTAAAGGCCAAGCTCTCAGTAAGGCCTTGTGCTGTGCCTGCCATTGGCAATAGAATAACATCCACGCCAACTTCAGCCAAGCTTTCTACAAATTCTAGATTTAATACCTCTGAGCAGCGATTAGATATCCCACCCATGTTCATTCTGCCTGAAAAAATAGCAATTTGGTCTTTTAACGACTCTGGCAGGGCTTTAATGCAACTGACCAGTTCGTCATTGCTGACACCGTCAACGGGATCTGCAACGATATTAACAAAATCAAAACCCATTTGTACGGCCTTAGTAAGGTTATCTACATTGGCTTCTAGTGCCTTGGGTGGCCAGTCCTGATTCTCTCCGTTGATGACATAGAGATCGATTCCAACCGGACAAGCCACATATTGCTTTAAGTCCTCAATGCTATTGAGCTTCCCCTTGATTCCCGGCACAGAAAAATGAACCATAGCCACATCATTTAATAGAACCATGTCGGCACCAAAAGCCCTTGCTAACTCAGCATTGCTGATGTCTCCAAGCATTGATGTCTTTGACAGGAAACTCTCCGAAAGTATAGTTCGTCCTTGGGCTTGACGAATCGCTGAAAGCAAATCCTCTTTTTGAATCCGTGATTTTATTGAAAAACAATCTAAAATTCTTTTCATCCCTATTTATCTCCCATACTGTAATGGCTTTGCTTATTCAATATCTTTGCTTCTTGAAGAGTCTGCTCATCTAATTCCGTTCTCTTTAAGCCATTCATACCCAGCATCTCTCCAAAGCCAATTGGGATAGGGAGTGACGCCGCCAGCCCTTTTTTGATCCATATAATTAAAAAATAATGATAACTTTTCTCTAGCACTGATGATCTGAATGATGTTGATCTCACACCAAATATCTGCAGCTTTATAAAGCGAAGATGCTCTTAAACTCGCCACAAGATGGCATGTATCATAAGCCACTCGCCGTTCATTGACAATCCATTCTGACCTATCATGCTCCAAAATTGTGTAAGCAGCTCTTGAATCATTATCTACAGGAAGCCCGCAGGACCCTGGATTTAGATACAATCTATTACCTACCTTCGCATGCCACTGGGTATGATAATGACCAAATAAATAAATGCCATCATTAAGATTTGCAGAATAATTCAAATCACAATCTGAAAGCACTAGATTATTTGTATGTTGCAGATAATCAGAATGGTCAAAATCTGGATTACTCCCTAGCAGTTTGGCATAGGAAATACCACTTAGGGTACTTGCAATAGTATCACCCAAAATTATCTCAGGCTTATGCGCTATAAAAAAGGGTGTCCCTTCAAACACTGCTTCTAGTTTTTCTGGTAGGGAATAGAGATACTGCCGATTTTCAAATTTGATATTGCGATAATTCCAATAGCAAGCCGAATATTGATCAATGGTCCAATGGCTTTGATCTAAGTCTTCAAGCTCTTTAATGTAAATTTCCTTGTTACCACCGACACATATGCTGTTTTCTAAATTTTTTACTTTCTCAATAACTTCATTTGGCCAATGAAGGTCAAATACATAATCTCCAAGTAATATATATTGATCGACGCCTTGTTGGCGTGCATCCTCGATAACAGCTTCCAAAGCAGGTAAGTTACCGTGTATATCCGATATGATTGCGATTTTCATTGTGAATCTCCTTGGACATTTACAGGATTTATAACCTGGATAACTTGTTTAACAATTACATATTGTAGAAGGGCTACATTCCAACCCCCTAAACCAAGTTCAACTTCAAATCGGATTCCTCTCCTGGATAGTGCGCAATCACCTCAAAGCCATGTCGGAGGTAAAGACTCATGGCATCATCATTGCCCTCGCAAACCGTTGTCACTAGGGACTTAGCCCCCTGCCCAAAACCTGTGATAGCCTCATTTGGGCTGCAGTCCTGGCTATTCACAGCTTTTGCCCAATTGATAATGGCAATCACGGCCTTGCTACCAAAACCGCGCCCTTGCCACTGCTTATCAATCATCATATTCCACAAGAAAATGTAATTGCCTGTTTCAGTTTCGGCATCGACTCTATTGTAGCGCAGGAGACATGAGCCCACCATCAATCCATCGACAGTGAGTCCGAAGGCAACTATTCGATCCCGATAAGCATAAGCCATTGCCAGTGCCTTAGTGCCATCCATTAAAAAGTCCTTCTGATGCTCATTGACCTTGATGTTCATATAGGCTTTAACATTGTGCTCATCTATGGCAGTGAGCAACACAGAAGCAGCAGAAAACTGTTCAAGAGCCTGTGCCGCGTCTGCTGTAAGCGGGCAGTCAAATAAGAGACTCTTCCCCTGTCGTCCTACTTTGACATAGCCCAAGGATTCATGGAGTCTTAAGGAGGCGATATTGTCGTCAAATACCTGTGTATTGCGAACCACGTTGATGCCAATGGCCTTTGCTCGTTCTAGAGCAACGCCCATTGCCTGTTTTGCAATGCCCTTGCCTCGAAACAGTCCATCGCCGATAACTACAGGCATGTTTTCTTGTTTAACACAAATATCGCCAATGGGCTTAAATTGGCCGTTTACCATAGCCTCGATAAAGTAAAGTTCACCATGTTCGACCAGATAATCATACATGCGTATGATGTAGTCCATATTAACAGGTTGGGTAAGTCCTTCAGAATGCTTATACACAAAAGGATCCTGATACCATGGTAGCGCCCAGTGGTAGTCCCCTTGAAAGGCCCTGAGTCTTAACTCAGATGAAATCGGTAGTATGAACGGCTGGGTCTTTTTTATGATGGTCATGTTAACACCTGCTTTTTTAAATTTTAAAAAATACCCAGGCCCTTGGCTTCCTTCAACCACGCTGGAAACTCGGCCAGCATCCGGGAATACAACTCGGTATTCTCTACGCGGCCAATGTCATCTAGCGAAAAGAAGTTTGCATTGTCTACTTTACGACCTGGCAAATTATCTATTGCCTCTACTACACCATAATCGCCACCGCCTATGCCGACGAATTGCCAAAATATTGGATACTCAGCAGCGCTTGTAATGAGTTTTTTCACTTTCCCTTCATTGGCCGTGGCACCATCGGTGATGCATAGCACATAGGCTGGTAGTTTACTCATCCTGTATTCGTCTATTACCTCTTCGATTGCAGGGGCTAAATTGGTGCCACTGCCATAGTCCTTCATCAACGATACCCAATCTTGAGTCGCTGATGTATAGTTATTAATGCTGATTGACGGCATCCTCTTGCTGGTTTTGCCAAAATACCACATCTCGAATTCGCCATCGTCGTCAAATTGCATTGCTAATGGCACCATTTTATCGATCACGCTTTGCACTGTGCCCTTTTTAAATGTTGCTTTCATTGATCCAGAAATGTCAATCAACAGTGCCACTTGTGCAACCGTTTCTGTTAATTTGTACTTCTCTAATGAAACTCTTAGGGGCTTAGCAAGAGACACTAATTGTGGGGCATCTTTCTCTAGCCGCTTTTCCAGCGACACCTTTATCGGTGCAGGCGCTAGTTGTGGTTGGGGCACCGGTTGTGATTGTGGCACTGAAACAGGTGTTGGGACTGGCCCATCGGTTTCAGGCACCTCTTCTCCGCCATAGTGTGCTAGCAAGGCTGACAGTCCGCCATTAAAACCACTTGCAACTGCTGCGATACGCCAGCCATCCTTCTGGTAGATCTCAATGGCAATAACAGCCTTCTCACTATTAAAATCAGACCCATTTAAGTTGAGGGTCAATGTTTCGTTGTTTTGTGATACTTTGACCACTAATGAAGATAATTTTGCTAACGTGTCGTTGCCATCCACACTCAAGGTGAACACTAGCTTATTGATGTGATTAGGTAGTCTAGAGAGTGACACCACGTAGGAGGAGTTGCCGCCTGAGCCTTGCAGTACAATTTCTTTATTGGGAGACGCCGTTTGATTGTAAAAAACCATGTAATGATCATCTGTCAATTGATTGGCAGCGTTTACGCCAAAACAACAAGAGTCGTATTCGCCACTGCCTTTGGTTTCAAGTGTTATGGTGATTTCTTTTGATTCATCAAAGTATTTATTGAGTGCACTTCTAAAACCTCTTTGCATCTCGACCATGTGATTTTCTCCTTTATAGACACTTATTTGAGTTTTAATTGAGCTTTGGCATGATATATGGGCGTTTCTGATTGTTTTTCTTTTCTGTCTCTGAAAAATAGGTCTCTATTTTTGCAAACCGGGCAGATAATAAACTCAGTGGGTTATCATTGTGCATATAGAGACTGACTGTGTTTGGTGAGATAATGAACACCTTGCGCTCAAAGGCCTTTTGGACAATGACCATTTTCGTAAGCCCACCATAGATTGTAACTTGCTGCGCCATATCACGGGTGAAGTTTTGACTGTCGTAGGCGGTGATTTCACGCTGAAGTTGGTTCAACTGGTTTAGCTGCACTTGCACGTCTTTATGATTATACTGGGCACTGCGTTCTGTTTTTATGTACTCAAATTTTGGTGTGGTTGTATAGGTCAATATGTATTGGGTCTGGGTGATTAGATACACGACTGTACACAAAAACAGCAACAGAATCGTAGTTAATGTCTGTTTAAACATCAAGGTACGCTATGGCGATTTCCTTATTCTCGACTGATAACGCCTCTAAGCTCGCATAAAACCTTTTTGCTTCTTGATTATCTGCAGTAAATAGATAACAATTTGTAGCGCCGACTTTTTTAGTGTACTCAAGTGCTTCGTTAATTAGCAGTTTACCAATGCCTTTCTTTCGACTGGCTATCTCGACATAGATCCAGTCGATGTAAACCGATTTGCCAAAATCCGTCAAGCTCTTTTGTATTATGAGATCACAACGACCAATAACTTCGCTTCCATTATGTAGACAAATCACTTGATTGTTTTCAGTATCAAAATTGCACTTATTCACGTTTTCGATAAAATCATTTTCATCAAACCCACTTGCCCAAATATCTGGCTCGGATTTTCTGATTGCTCTTTCAAATTCAATTAGCAAGTTCTTATTGCTATTATTGATATAAATTTCTTTGTAATCCACAAGGCACCCCCGCCATTTTTCATATAAAAATAGAACCATCTCACCACACTGTTAGCTTATTTACATCATAGCATAAGAACAGTAAAAATCCTCCTATTTTATTTGATAGGAGGATTTTTTATGGGCTAAAGCCCTCGGGATTCAATCAAGCTGAGATTAATCATTTCTATTATCTTGTTATGGACAAGTTCCACATCTGATACTCTCACTGGGCCAATCAATTTGATTTCATTTTCAAGATTTGATTCTGGAAACAGCTCAATTAGCAATTTGCACACTGCTGGTGAAGCACCTTTAGCTGCAATGATAACGTCCGTTATTTGAAAACGACTTAATACTTTTATAATGATCTCTTTATTTACTTTGGTGATTTCTTCAAAGCTACTAATGCCATGTTGTATCGGCTTCTCTATTAGATCGTTTACAGTCAATGAAAACAACTTTGAGAGATGCAATAGCACTTCAAGATCTGGCAAGGACACTGCATTCTCCCATTTTGACACCGCTTGTCTTGATACACTTAAAAAACTTGCCAAATCATCCTGTGTCCACTTTTTCATAAGTCTCAAAGAACTGATGTTTGACGCAAATATCTTGATATTCATATGGTCACCTGCCTTTAAGACAATGATATTTCTTTTATGAGCGTTTTGCTAGAACTTGTTAGTCGCTGGTTGTTAACCCATGGTTGCAGGTATATTGTTGAATGTCACCATTGCTCAAAACAAGACATAATTATGCTTAATCAGACTTAAAAAATACCCAGGCCCTTGGCTTCCTTCAGCCACGTCGGGAACTCGGCGAGCATCCGCGAACACAACTCGATATTCGCCACTGCCAGTGGTTGCATTTCGACCATATGCTTTCCTCCTTAACAAACAGTACCATTCACAATCCATTAATTCCAAGAATGACTTGTCACATGCCATTTTTCATATAATTTTTCTTCACGAACTATTGCGCACCATACAGGTGATAAAAACTGATCCAACATACTTAAAACTTCAGTAAATTCAATGAAAGGCAACTTTAGTCTACGTATAAAATCTTTCCACTTCTTTTGCATATCTGGATTTTTATCGAATTCAATTATATTTGAAAATGTGCTTTCTTCATACCTAGTGCCACGGTTTTGTAAAGTTTCAAAAATTGCTTCTTGAAGCTTAGAACCATCAAAATCAAACATATTAGCTAAATACCATATATCATAAAAATCCTTCATCCTGCTAGTTAACTCTAGCCTTTGTATAATTGCATCAAACTTCTCTGCAATTGTGCTTTCTAGCGAGTAAGTAACTATCTCTGGTGGCTCAAATTCTGATAATTGTACAGGCATGCTTCGTCTTTCAGCCCTTGGAATAATAATATCGCCAACACCTATATCAACATTAAAAGGCGTTCTACTATTCTTAATCTTACCTATAATTTGAAAACTAAAACCTCTATACTTACGATGCTCTGAAATGATTTCAAATCCTCTTGACTCCAGTTCAATGAAATCGTTCCCCGTTTCAGCACTGTTTATTTCGTCTATCATGTGCTTAATATCTTCTAGGTTGTTTGGAATCCGCCTCAGCAAAAAATCAATATCAACGGTTGCTCTACTTTCAAAATTTGTTAGTGTATAGATGAATAAGCCACCCTTTAAAACCAAGTTGTCTTTATATTGTGAATGAGACAATCGTCTTAAAAATTCTTCTTGGCAGAAAAGTTGAAGTAGTAATTGAAGTGATTTTCCAGTTTCCTTCGATTTACTTTTTAATTTTGCTAGAACAGAAGCACCTATGTCTGACATTATAACCACACCCCAATTCTTTCACTAACCTTTTTCAACATGTTACGCTGCTTTGCATACTTGATTAAATTTGATATAGATTTATTTGAATCACTTATATAGGCCTGTATCGCCTTGTTATATGTTTCTTTGTCCATTTTGTTTTCATTTCTAATACATTCACACAACAATCGATCTTTGTCAAAGATTTTCATTGTCACATCTTCGAATTTAGCTTCTAAAACACCATATCCAAGATGCTTCTTTTCCATATAATAAGGTTTTACATAGGGATAATCTATCTTAAATCTAGATTTTGATGTATCTCTATCAATTGCAATGTCCCATTCAAGAGGTGTTCTGTCGCTATATTGATAATAGAACAATGCAGCGTACATGCAAATGACGCCATCTGGAAACATTGCTGCAATCAGTGAGGATTCACTTGGTTCGACATCTTTATTAACAACTTGATACCACCCTTGTCTTACTTTTTCAAGATATCCTTTTTCAACAAGCGCATTAATATCTTTTTGATAAAGGTGTAACTCTTGCAGTTCAGATCTTTTCATTAGTGTGCTTTTGTGTACTACACTTTTTTTATATTCCAAGATCCTAGCAAACTTTATCTCCAAATTCTCCATGCTGCTCATATGAAACCACCTCATTTCATCACGCATTGCGGTACTTTTATATAAAAATAGTATTAAATTCTCCACAAAAAGTCAATACAATTATGCCGCACTTAGGTGCGACTGCGGCATTTTTATATCACTGTATTGCTTAACAACATATCAAAAATGAATGACAATTAGCCCTCTGTTCACAGGAATTCTGCTAACACTCTACTAAAAGTTTTTAACTCTCCGGACTACGGTTTTCATTATGATAGTTCTGGAACGCTGCTGACTTTAGAGCACCATCACCAAATAGCCAGAATCATACTTTATACGCAAAAGAAAATCCACCAGTCTAGTCAACTGATGGATCTTTATTGCAGATTCTTTTGATTTTATTATTTGCTCACTTTAATGATTATCTTGTTTATTTACTTCAACCAGGTCATCGTCTGTATTGTCCTTTTGATACAATTTCGAGAATTGCTTTTTATCTATTTTGTAGTTGTATGCGGCTATCAGGGTTGCTACGAGCCCCACCACTGTTAATAAGCCGAATGTGGCATTGAATGACACGTTGTCTATAACAAAGGCGGTTATCAGCTGTCCGATTGTACCACCCAACATGTAGCAGATGCCGATGTAGCTGCTAACTCGCCCCCTGTGAGATGCGGGCACCCGCCTGCTGATGAAGGGGGAGCCACCGAGGGTATTCACAATTTCGCCGATTGTAAAGAAGGCCATCATCATAAAGAAGATCCAGATGGCGGTATTGTTGATGAGGATCAAGTAACTTAGGGAATAGAGTCCGACCCCGAGAATGATTTTTGGGATTTCGGTGAAACGACTGAGCACTTTTGTCAGAATCGGCGTCAAGAGAACCACTAGAAAGCCGTTGAAACTTGAGATGAATCCGAAGATTCTTGCGCCCTCGGTGTTGAAGAGACTTGATAGATAAAGGGGCAAGGAGAAGCTCCATTGACCATAAACAAATGCACTAAAGAAGAAGATGCTCATCATGACAAGTACGGATTTTCTGTCTTTAAGCACATCCCAAGGCTTCATATCGTGGGCTTCGCTGTCTTCGTATGCGTTCTTTTCGTTTTCTTCCAGGTCTTTTACATCGATGACTTTAACAAGTGTAATGAGCATTAGTGTGGATATGAGGGTGGTCAATCCGTCAAAGATAAAGGCTAGATTGAGATAATTCTCAAACAGCAAACCACCGACTGCAGCGCCGAACATATAGCCTAAATTGTGGCCAAGATAGTTGAGGGAATAAACTTTTTCCCTTTCTGCGGGCTTTGTGGATTCTGCAATCAAGGCCTCAAAGGCAGGCATTTCCATATTGGTGAACATGCCTGCCAGAATGAAGAGGGCAACCATCAAGTTGCCAGGTTGGATGACGGCGCAGATCATAAATAGCGTTACACTGGTCAGACTGAAGCTAATAATGATCTTCTTCTTGTTGAACTTGTCAGCCAACTTGCCACCGAGTATCTGAGCCGGTAAAAACAGCACCATCACACCCATATTTAGGATGGCAATGAAGGTGGCTGAATACCCCATCTTTCTGCTTAATATCAGGGTTAGCAGGGGCCAAATGAAGGCCCCCATGGTGGTGACGAGCCTTGCAAAAAAGAATACATAGACGGACCTTGATAATCCCCTGTATTGAGAAAATAAGCTCCCGAGAATTTTCAACATGGTAACACTCCTGACTTCAAAATAATGGCCTTAAAGAAATAATTTCAAAGAAAGTGGCGCAATCCCTCAAATCTAGTTTTTAACCCAACTGGGGTTTATGGCTTGCCCATCAACAGTTGTCAGTCTGATTTGATTAGTCCCGTCCAAATTCATTTTATAGATTTCGTAGTGTCCGTCTCTGAGGGATGAAAATACGATGGTTTGTCCATCTGGAGAGAACTTTGGTTCCTCGTCATCTGCTGCATTATCTGTCAAGCGCACCAGGCTTTTGGTCTCAATGTTCATTGTATAGATTTCAAAGTTGCCATCCCGTTTTGACTGGAAAACGCAGCTTTTGCCATCGGCTGACCAGCTTGGCCACCAATCTTCCCCTGCCTGATCAGTTAATTGAAGGGTTGTTTTATTCTGTTGATCCATCATCCAAATATCGCCTCCACCCTCTAAATAATCAAAGTAGAGGATGTGTCGTCCATCAGGTGATAAGACACCGCCCTGAGCTTCCGACTCAATAACGGGCATAAGACCCGTTCCGTCACGATTGATTTGCCATAGCTCAGAATGCCACAGGGAATCCATGCTACTCCTTGTAAAAAACAGGGTCTGGCCATCTGCAATCCAAGATGGCGACCAATCCATAAACGAGGAGTCATCCGTCAATTGGCGGACTTTTTCTGTCGCAATATCCATGATATAAAGTGACCACTGGCTTTCACTTTCATGACAGTAAAAAGCTATTTCCTTACCATCAGGTGACACAACTGGACTATAGGCACGACCGGGCACACCTTTGATTAAAACTTGCCCCCTTCCGTCAGCGTTCATCCGATATAACTCCGAATTACTGCCATTGCCTTTAGCAAAGACAAGGGTTGCCTTTGAATTATCAGCCCCTTGGACTGAGTCTGTCTCTTTTAAGCTACAGCCCTGAAATAAAAAAAGTATGAGTATCAAAAGGCCCAAAGTTCTCTTCATCCTAACCATCCTCCTATTAACTTGCGATTACGTACCTATCCAGAAATCCAGAAATATGGATAGTTGCTTGATTAATTTTTACTACGAAGGGGTAAATAAGTAAAAACCTAGTTTCAAAATTAAGAAAGTGAGGCTTTAATATGCAAAGCGGTGCACTATCACCAGATGACTATATAAAAGAATTAGCTCCAGAACGACAAGAAGCCATCAATAAATTGCGTTTGTTATTCAAAAGAGAACTTGAGTCCCTGGGTTTTGAAGAAGGTATGGGATCAGGAATGATTAATTATTGGGTACCTTATACCCTCTATCCTCAAGGATACCACTGCAAACCTAAGCAGCCACTTCCGTTTTTAGCAATAGCGTCACAAAAAAACTTTATCGCAATTTACCATCTGGGCCTGTATGCTGATCTTAATTTGCTCTCTTGGTTTGAGGAGCAATACCCTTTACACACTTCGGCAAAACTTGATATGGGCAAAAGTTGTATCCGATTTAAGAAGGCAAGCACAATACCCTACAGTCTATTTGAGGCACTGGCTAAGAAGATTTCCGCAACTCAATGGATGTCTATTTACGAGTCCCATAGAGAAGAAGGTCACAGAGGTGTCTAAAGCAAGTCATCCTCATCAGCAACACCCCCCTTTTATACCCAGCATGCCATTGATAATGGCGGATGCACAACCCACTCCGGGCTTAAGCGTTATAGCCTTACTTGGACAGTTCATTTTACAGGCGCCACATTCCATACACCTGTCTTTATCTAATATGACTGCTTTTCTCGCTTGCATTTCAAAAACACCGTGGGGACAAACGATGGCACACTGCCCACACCCGATACATTTTTCAATATTGTAAGTCAAAGTAGTGACGCCCTTTAAATATCGCTGTTTCATAGTCCCTCCCTAGAATAATGTGGTGATGATTCGAACCATCAATATCAGTGCCCCTATACCTGCGGCCCATATCATCAATGGAATTGCCACTTCCATCTCTGCCTTGACACCTGAAAAAGAGGTGTAGGTAGAAGCCCCAGTAAAATTAAGTGCTGCAAAAGAAATGATGGCCGTAAACAACAAGCCATAGGCAATCATTATCCAAATCGACAATGTGGGAAAAAGCACAAATACCATCACCGTATAAGCAATACCGACAAAAAGTCCTTTTATCGAAAATGCTTTGCCCGGAATCAGTGGTAGCAATACAGGCACAAGTACAGTACCTGTTAAAGCAGCCCCAAGAAAAAGAAGGAACCCGTAGGGCAGTAGTTTAGCCCATTCAAGCAAGGCCAATCCAATAAGTACAATGCTAAAAGGGGCTAGTATCATGTAAAATTCAAGGGGTGTCAGCACCAGTCGGTCTACAAAAGTAAAGTTAACACGTCGCATCTCTGCAGTGGCCACTAAGCCATTATGCAAAAACTGCTTCACATCACTTGCTCTCACTGGTCCAAACACAACCTTGAACCCCGTGGCTTGAGTGACCTTGTAGCCGCTGACACCAGGCGCACCCAGTTGAGGAAATATCAGCGTTTTGTGATTCACAATCATACCTAATTGTGTCTCCTTAATCTGACGAACGGCCTCATCAGTTGAGAAGGTTCCTTTCCCCGCTGCACACCATACATTGATCCCAAAGGTATCAAGTACTAGAATCCAAAGATTCTCTCCCTCAAGTTCTTTGCGCAAAGCATCAAAGCTCATTTTGTAATTAGCTGTCACTAGAACATGAGAATAGGAACTGGGGTTACCGAGGGCATATAGACCTGGCTTAATTTCGAAATCATTTCGGTTATAACCGATACGAGCTAAAAAACAGCCTAAGTGATCCCGAAAAGTGAGTTTTGAGAACACTTGAGGGATTTTTTCATCACCAGCTATAATATGGCCAGAATTCATACTCTGGATGAAATGTCTTTGTTTTAGGGTTTTTTCAACTTTAGGTCCACAGCAGGGGGCCTCCCCCTTAGTGACTTGATTTTGAACGGGTACCCTATCCCTCTTAATTACACCCTTGCCCTTAAATGATTTTTGTTCTGGATTCATACAATCCTCCTTATAAACAGTCTTTTAGTCTGATTTAAAACATTATGATTCAGGTGACTGTGAATGCGAATGCCAACTTGGCAGTTCGCGGCCTTCCTCAGAGCATTTCATACATGCCGAATAATAGCTTAGTTTTTTCAAAACATGGACATGTGAAGATTGAAGCACCTCAATTTGAGCAAGGATAGAAGATTCCAAAGTACTTAAAAGGGATACTACATCTTTGAAATGGTCCGGCTGGTTGCCTTCGTAAGAAAAGAAGGTCTTTAGTTGTGCAATGGTCATACCCGCATTTTTAAAGCAGCAAATCGTGCTTAAACGATTGATATGGCTATCATAAAAAATCCGCTGACCAGAAGGTGTACGATCAATATTAGTCAACAGGCCGGCCTCCTCATAGTACCTTAAGGTGGACGATGGCATTTCAAACATGGTGCAGATTTGTTTAATCGTATAAGTATTCACTGTTGTTTATCCTTTCTAAAAAGTCACTCTTGAATTTAATGTATCTCTTATTGATTCGGCTCTTGTGTTCAAGTGTACTTGAACTGTTATGCTTTGTATAGACGAAAATTGTCTAGATGAATAATGGAGGTATCCACATGAACCAATTTAATACCACTAGATATGAAGAAATGTCATATACCCGATCAGGAGCCAGTGGCCTATTGCTACCACAAGTTTCTCTTGGTCTTTGGCACAATTTTGGAGAGTGCTCTTCTTACGAAAACATGAAAAAATTGTGTTATACTGCTTTTGATCACGGGATTACGCATTTTGACTTAGCCAATAACTATGGCCCAGCCCCAGGTAGTGCTGAAGAAAACTTTGGACGCATTGTTAAGGATACCCTTTATGGGCACCGGGATGAGTTACTAATTGCCACCAAGGCAGGTTACGGTATGTGGGATGGTCCCTATGGTGATGGCGGCAGTCGCAAATACCTTTTGGCTAGCCTCGATCAAAGTCTAAAGCGTCTGAACTTAAACTATGTAGATATTTTCTACCATCACCGTATGGACCTCCAAACCCCACTGGAAGAAACCATGGGCGCTCTAGCCACAGCCGTCACCAGCGGTAAAGCACTTTATGTAGGCCTATCCAATTATGATGGTAGCACTCTAGAAAAAGCCACAGCAATTCTAAACCAGCTCAATTGTCCATTTGTCATCAATCAAAACAGCTACTCAATCTTTAATAGAACCATAGAAAACAACGGCTTGCTTGAAACTGCCAATCGCCTTAAAAAGGGTATCATTGCCTTTAGTCCCTTGGCCCAAGGTATGCTTTCCGACCGCTATTTAGATGGTATTCCCATGGATAGTCGCATACATACTGATGGAAGATTTTTAAAGGAGGCTACTCTGACTGAGCACCGTTTGGAACAAATTCGCGGCCTCAATCAAATGGCAAATGAGCGGGGGCAGTCTTTGGCCCAAATGGCACTGAGCTGGGTTTTAAGAAAAGGAGCGGTTACCAGTGTCCTCATCGGCGCATCAAAACCAACCCAGATTGTAGAAAATATAAAAGCCATTAAAAACACAACTTTTACCGATGAGGAATTGGATTTAATCAACACACTCTCCAATTCAAATCTATAATTGATATTTCAATTCTTTGTATTCAAAAAATAAAGGAGTCCCACAGGGACTCCAATAAAGAAGGTACTATTATGTTATTTATGCTAATTGTGAAAGCGTCAACACATACAGAAGCAGGAACTGCCCCAAATGCAAAGTTGAACGAGGCAATGTCTCATTACAATGATGCTCTTATTGAAGCGGGTGTTCGTGTAATGGCAAAGGGTCTACATTCCAGTGCTGATGGTATTCGAATTGCCTACCCTATTGAAGGGGGTTCTCCAGTGGTGACTGAAGGCCCTTTTGAAAATCCTGAATCCCTAGTGGCCGGATTGAGTTACGCCAAGTAAACGAATAGACCTATGTTCGTTCTTGGTTTTTAAACCTAGAGACATAGTACATCTTAATATCACCTTTGCCTTTAACAGGAATAATTCCTCGCTCAATAACTTCTAGGCGATCTGCTATTCCATCGTATACCGTGTTAGAAATATTAATTTTCATTGCCTCAGAACTACTTTCTAAACGGGAGGCAGTATTGACTGTGTCGCCAAAAACATCATAGATAAATTTACTAACCCCTACCACACCCCCAATAACAGGACCAGAGTGTATGCCAATACGGATTTCCCATTTGATTGCCGACTCTTTATTGCGCATATTCAAGCAATCAACAATACGTAGGGCTGCTTCGACTGCTTTACCCCTGTGATCCTCCATTGGTATATGCATTCCCCAAACTGCCATATAGGCATCCCCGATTGTTTTAATCCTTTCACCGTAAGTCGCATCCACAATACAGTCAAATTGCGCAAATAAAGTGTTTAACTCTGATATGAGTGTTGTTGCATCCAGTTTTGTCGATTGATCAGTAAAACCAACGATATCAGAAAAATAAACCGTCACATCCGGATAAACATGTGGCACTGTAGCCCCATTGGTTTTCAACTCTTCAATAATTTTAGAAGGTAAAATATTATCTAAAAGCGCATCGGATTTGGCACGTTCATATGCAATTTGCTCATTGGCTTCTTGAAGTGACTTATTTTGATTTTGAATGGTTTCAAATGCTTCTTTTAATTGCCTGGTCATGTCGTTGAACGCAACAGAAAAATCGCCCATAAAATCTATCTGATGACTGAAATCTCCTTTTGCAATTTGCTGAGTTTTCCAAGTCAAATGCTTTAAATTACCTTGTAGACTCTTGAAGGATTGCAACATTTGTAATTTTCCATGGGGCGCATCTACGGTTAAATCCCCCCGGGAAAGTGCATAGACAAATTCAGTATAGGCAGCATAATCAAGTCTAAATCGATTAACATAATCTATCAGTTGACCCCATTCATTTTCACGATGTGCTTCGGGAATAACCAATGGGGTTACAGTTTCGCCCTTGGATAAATGAGAGAAAAACTCAGTGAGGCGCTCAAGTTCAGTCTTTTGAATATTAAGCATATTGAATGGAAACTGGATTGATGTCAAAGCGGCACACGCGATCCCCAGAACACCAACAATCCACTTCTTTAACCTTGAAATCCTTACCTGTAAAGCCCAACAGCAAACCTGCAATAAAGCCTTCATCATAAACACAAATTTCTTCATCACAAACGGGCATACCTGAACAGTCTAAATCTTCAGAAACCGTTAGAACAAAATGCATTGCCTCTAAATCCGCTTCTTCAATTCGTAAAATACCGATACCAAGCTCTTTTAGGGACTCTTGAAGCCTCAATACAAATTGGTTAATATCCACTGCTGAAACAACGATATTCTTGTAAAACTCTAAACCAGCTTTCTTGCCAGCATTGTAAAATATCTCATCAGTTTTGGCAACGCCAATACTTTGAATCATGGTGTCTCTTAAGGTGAATTGCATTAACCTATAAACTTCTACCTGGACAGTTGGACCAAGATTAGGTCGACCTTCATGAACACTACCAATCATACTCCACGAAAATAGCGATTCTTTTCGTTCCTCTGTAAACATAGAGAAACCTCCTTATCAGTTTTTTGATACTATACCCAATTGTCACTGCAGAATCACAATTATAAGTTCAAAAAACAGACTGCTATTCGATTAAGTATGATAACCTGATTCATTTTGATTAATTTTGAGCCATTAAACCATCACATATTTCTTCCAGTTCTGCAGCCTTTGGTTGTGCCCAGGGATAACCACTTGCATACATATAGCCCCTTTGTTTTAACTTCTTAATCAGTTCCAGATCCTCTTTTCTATTTACTTTATTTCCTTTAAGTAGGGCTTCAAACTGATAAAGATCACAGGTTACTTTATCTGTCACAATTCTATAATTGCCTCGTCTGCATTCGAGTATCTCTGATATGCCTGCTTCTGTCATTCTCTTTCTCAATAAATACATGTTGGCATGAAAGTTTGTATGGGCCTTTTCAGCATGATACTCGGGCCATATGGCATCCGCTATTTTTTCCCAATTAACAGGAGTGCCGTTTTTTTGGACCAAGAACCCCAGTATTTCTTTAGCTTTTGAATTTTTCCAGGTAAGCACCTCTGTGCCCAAAATGACCTCAAAATCTCCTATACACTGAATAAACGGCCTAACACTTGGCTTTGCTACCTTGATAGTTTTTAACAGGCGATTGATTGTTTTTCCTAATCGAGCTTGTGACATGGGTTTTAGGATATAGTCCATGGCGTTAACCTCAAAGGCCTCCACAGCATATTGATTATAAGCCGTGACAAAGACAATCTCAAGATGCTCATAGCGCTCTAAAAGCTGAGCTGAAAGTTCAAGCCCATTTACTTGAGGCATTTCGATGTCTAAAAAAACTGCATCCAATGTATGCTTTTCCAAATAGTTTAGCAACTGATCGGCCGTTTCAAACAAACCGCAAAGCTCAAAGTCTTTAAATTCGGCAATCATTCTCTCAAATCGCTCTAAAACATGGTACTCATCATCTACTGCAGCGATACGGATCATGGTTTCTTCCACCTTTTGTTAAATAATTAATTTATGGGTATAACTAAGCGCACACAGGTGTTAACACCCTCTTCACTGACAATTTCTAGTCCGGTCCCGTATAGTCTTTGAAGCCTATGGTGAATATTCAACAAGCCCACCCCACTTGCAATAGGATCCGTTGTTAAAATCATTTCTAACTTTTGAGGCTCAATACCTACACCATCATCGGAAACTGCAATCCTAATTTGATTATCGATTGCCTCAATCTTAATGTGAACGGTACCACCACTTCGCTTTTTCGAGATACCATGTCGTACGGCATTTTCAACCAAGGGTTGTAGGATTAAAACTGGCAAGCGTAGATGAAGAGGCACTTCAATCTCTTTAACAAGCTGTATTTTATCCCCAAAACGCGCTTGTTCAATGTTAAAATAGGTCTCAACAAATTCTATTTCTTTTTCAATCGTTGTGATTTTGTCTAAATGATTAAACTCTAAGCTACCTCTTAGGTAAATTGCTAAATCGATAATGAGCTGACCTGCTTTACGACCATCCTTTTCACAGATGTTTGCGATGGCATCCAATGCATTATACAAGAAATGAGGCTTTATTTGGGCATGTAAAAAGGATAATTCAGTGGCCATTATTTTGTCTTTTAAGCGATCTGCTTCAAGTAAGTTTTGATTATACAAAAACAGCTTCTGGTGAGCTTTCGCTTGTTGCCTTGCTTGTGTATAAGACATGACGATAATAACCGCAGTATTGCCCATTAGGAACATATTGTTGTCGTAAAACACACCCAGACCGCTAAAATGTAAAATATCTAGATTAATCGCTAGCACATATACTAATACAGCCATATACATTAGGGGTGCAGTCTCTCTTCTATTTAAAACAGCTTTGATCAAAATGACGATCATGTAAATCATTTGCGCTAATACCAATAAATATAAATAATTTGTAAACTTGGACATAAACTGTGTTGATGTGAATAATAGACCATCAAATAGGATTGTCGGCACTAATACCAATCTCAGCATAACAGGCTTATAGTCTAAGGGGTAAAGACTGGCGATGAACAAAACCATCAAAGGAATCACATTGTAACCTGTTACATAGTTAATAAACGCCAAAGTTGAATAAGCGATATTTGGCATAAACAGCATGATAGGCACCTCGCCCCATATCAAGGAGCGAAAAGCTGTTACAAAGCAAAGGGCACTAAAAATCAAAGCCGATTTATTTTGAGTTTGTAGCACAAACAGCAATAAATAATATACTCCAAATATGAGTACTGCACCAATAAAGAGAAGTTGAAAGGCAGTTAGTATCTGATGCTCCCTTTCTAAAACTTGCTTAGATCCAAAAATTGGGCTCTGTCGCATGCCCCCTTTTGCATAATTCAGATTGGCCACTTGGAATAGGAGTTCAACCTGTTGCTCACCCCTTGGCAAATCCACCATCAGAATTTTGGTTGCCTCTTTCATGACTTCCCGTTTATCAGATACAACCCCATTTTCCGCCACAAACTTGCCATTAACATATACCTTATAGGCACATGAAACATTCTGTATCCGTAAGGCTGGATCCTCTATTGTACTAGGATACGTGAGCATTATTCGATAAGTGGCCACACCTTGATCAGAATAACCCTTGGGATTTTTTTTTGAGGACCAGCTATCTGGAACCTTCATAAATGAGTCAAGCTTGAGTTTAGGATTCTTTTCAAAGTCAGCCGGTGTCAATAGTTGATTCCAGTAAAATTCCCATTGCCCGTTTAAACCAATGGTTTGCGGGGGTTCATTTAAGGCTAACCTCTGCTCGAGATTGGCCTGCCCATCTACAACGGTGGTAGAACGCCATAATGCCATATTAGCAATGGTAAAAAACAGTAAAACAAGACCGCCTACTATGAATCCTATCCGCCACAGATTCAAAACCCTCTGTTTTATCATCTTCTTATCCAAAGTAATCACGGACTGCTTTTAAGGTATTGTTAACATCTTCATCCGCATGGGCTGCAGATAAAAACAGGCCTTCATACTGTGCCGGTGGCAATAAGACACCACGGGCTAGCATCCCTCTAAAGAATGCCCCATAGGCATGTGTATCACATTTAGCCACATCAGAATAATTAGAGGGCTTGTAGTTTAGAAAAAATAGACAGACCATCCCTGCTTCCCTAACCACTGTGAAAGGAAGGTCATAATCTTTGAGAATCGACCTCAAACCTTCTTCAAGGGCTATGGCCTTATTGGTGATTGAAACATAGACTTCCGGGTGCTCTTTTAGATAAGTGAGTACTTTATAACCCATGTACATGGCTAGAGGATTTCCCGAGAGGGTTCCAGCTTGATAGACGCCCCCAAGAGGCGAAACCATGGACATGATTTCTCGCTTACCGCCATAGGCACCTACCGGCAATCCGCCTCCGATAATCTTGCCGAAACAAGTGAGATCTGCAGCAATACCAAAGTGTCCATATGCACCCTTTAGTCCAATGCGAAAACCAGTAATGACTTCATCAAAAATTAATACCGCACCATAATCAGTACACAGTTTTCTAAGGGTTTCCACAAATTCTTGTGTGGCGGCGATGACACCCATATTCCCTGCTATGGGTTCCAAGATGACGCAGGCAATGGTATTTCCTTGGTTCTCGAATAAAGCCTTAATGCCTTCACTATCATTGTAGTCCAGTACAAGGGTATCCTTGACCACATCTTCAGGTACCCCGAGACTTGTAGGAACCCCATATGTCAATGTTCCTGATCCCGATTTAACAAGTAGTGCATCCGAGTGACCATGGTAGCAACCTTCAAATTTAACAATTTTGGTTCTGCCAGTATAGGCGCGGGCAAGACGCAGGGCACTCATTGTGGCCTCAGTGCCCGAGTTGACCATACGGACCATCTCAACAGAAGGTACTAACTCACATATCAACTCCGCCATTTCTACTTCAAGAGGTGTGGGGACGCCGTAGCTAGTGCCTCTTGCAAGTACATCGCTAAAACCTTCGGTCAGCCACTGAGGGGCATGGCCAAAAATCATAGGGCCCCAAGATTGTATATAATCAATATAGCGGTTGCCATCCACATCGTACAAATATGGACCTTTACCTCGTTCCACAAAAATCGGATCGCATCCAACGGATTTAAAAGCCCGCACCGGCGAATTGACACCACCAGGAATCACCTTTTTTGCCCGCTCAAACCACTCAGCTGATTTTGTCATTAGCATTCATCTCCTTAGCCAAATAGGGCGCAAAATAAGTAATAATCATGTCCGCACCAGCACGTTTAAAAGCAATCATTTGTTCGTAAATTGCCATTGGACTCACAATTCCAGTTTTGACAGCCTGATAAAGCATGGCATATTCCCCGCTCACATGATAACAGACCACCGGTAAAGTAGTAGCTTTTTTCATGTCCGATAAAATATCCAAATACAGTGTCGCAGGCTTCACCATTAAAATATCCGCGCCTTCTTCCTCATCAAGTTGCCACTCCCGCCTAGCCTCTAAACGGTTGTGATAATCCATTTGATAGGCTTTTCTATCCCCAAAACCAGGAGCAGAATGGGCCGCTTCTCTAAAAGGGCCATAAAAGTTGGACGCATATTTGACTGAGTAGCTCATAATGCCCACATCTTCAAAGTTCTCTTGGTTCAAGGCTGTTCGGATGGCTCCAACCCTGCCGTCCATCATATCAGAGGGGGCAACGTAGTCAACCCCCGCACGAGCATGGGACAAAGCAATCTTTTGCAGATAGCCTAAAGTGACATCGTTTAAAACATGACCCTCTTCACTGAGAATTCCGCAGTGGCCATGGTCAGTATATTGGCACATACACACGTCGCTCATCACAATCATGTCAGGGCAAACCGCTTTAATGGCCCTGATGGCCCTTTGAACAATGCCATCGTCAATAAAAGCCGATGTACCGCATGCATCTTTAAAGGCAGGAATCCCAAATACGATTACCGCATTAATACCCAGCGCTTTCAAGGCCAGGGCTTCTTTTGCAATCTCGTCCACCGATAGGTGAAAAACTTCGGGCATCCCCTTAATCTCTTGTCTGATGCCAACCCCTTCAACGGCAAACATGGGCATAATCAAATCCGTTACTTTCAAATCAAATTCCCGCACCATGGCTCGAAGTGCTGGTGTGCGGCGATTCCGTCTTGGTCTAATCATGTAAAATCCTCTCTATTGGGCATTGACATCCATACTATTTATTAAACATCATCAAACATTAATTGAGGGTTTCGATTAAAGTGTCAACCATGCTTTCCACGGTGTGGGATTTAGCTTGAATCACATTAAATGTCCCATAGGCATCCAAAGCTCCCCTTGTGACTGGACCAATCACAAGGGCTGTTGCAGTTTTCAGCAACACATAGGCTTGATCTCCAAGACTTTCAAAGAAGTGCTTCACCGTTGAGGCACTGGTAAAAGTGATAAGCCCCACCTTGTCCAACCCCGAAATCACAGCAGGGTCCAAGGGGGCAGCTACAGCCTCATAGACTTGAACCTCATCCACATTGCAGATACCTTTAAGTGCGGTAATTAACTCAGGTCTAGCGTGTATGGCCCTCGGTAACAGTAAGTTGTGATGGGGTTCTAGCACTGGCGTTAGCACTTCAATCAGACTTTCAGTGACAAACTCCTCAGGCATTAAATCAGCAATAATGCCCTTTGATTTAAGGGCCTGGGCCGTTGCCGACCCAATGGCAATGATGGTCAGGTGGCCTAAAGAACGAGCATCTTTGCCTTGTTCATCCAGTTGCTCAAAAAAACGTCGTACCCCGTTTGCACTGGTAAAACAAAGATGACTGTACTCTGGTAACCGATTAATGCGATGATTTAAAGCCTCGTGACCACGGGACTCAATTTCAATGGTGGGAAACTCTAGCACGTTTGCGCCCAAATTCTCCAGTTGATTCACCAAAGAACTAGCCTGTTCCCTGGCCCGAGTAACACCAATGGTCTGTCCAAAAAGAGGCCTTGTGGTAAACCAATCAAGTTTATCTTGGGCTAGAACCACATGGCCCACCACGATAATAGCAGGAGAGGATACAGGGTTCTCCTCTTGTAACTTAGCAAGTGTGGCCAAAGTACCACTTAATTTGCGCTGCCTTAAATGGCTAGCCCAAGACACAAGCGCCGCCGGCGTTTCAGGGTTTTTCCCGTTTTCTATCAGTGACTCAGTGATTTTAGCCAAAGAACCAAGGCCCATTAAAAAGACCAAAGTACCTTCATATTTTGCAATAGCTGGCCAATCTAAAGACTTTGTTTCGTCTGACCCGTCTTCTGAAGTAGGATTATCTTTTCTCAAGTGGCCAGTGATCACATGGAAACTGGATGCATAATCCCTATGGGTGACAGGGATGCCAGCATAGCCTAAACCACCGATGGCAGAGGTGATACCGGGCACCACTTCAAAGGGAATACCAGCATCAAAGAGGGCTTCCCCTTCTTCACCGCCCCTACCAAAGACATAGGGGTCCCCACCTTTTAGGCGTACCACACAGTGATGGGTTGAACCTAAATTCACAAGGGTTTGGTTGATATCCTCTTGGACCATGGCATGATTAGCCGCTGCCTTACCCACATATACCCGGGTTGCGGTTTTGGGCACCCAAGAAAGAAACTTTGGATTAGCAAGGCGATCGTAGACCACTGCATCGCAGAGTTCAAGTAGGGCTTTGCCTTTTAGGGTCATGAGCTGGGGGTCACCACAGCCAGCACCCACTAAAAATACTCGGGGGGCCTGATAAGGCTTTGCTAGTGGATTCCCAGGGGTTGTAATAACAGGCATATTAACCAGAGCCGCTTCAAGTTTTGCCTCAAGGGACTCTGCAAGGCGCAGGCCTAAGCGACCAGCGGTTTCATAAGAAGGCAGGGCACTAAACACAGTGTCTTTAACAAGCTTAGTACCTGCTTCATCCCCAATAAGGCCGGTTAAAGTCATGCCTGTGGCATCAATTGTGGTCCACGCACCAACTGGCATGTGGCACCCACCGCCGAGCCTCCCCAAAAACCCGCGCTCGGCTAGCATTTGTAGCTGCGCCTCTTCGTCCAATAAGGATTCGGCCAGCAGCTCCAAACGCTCGTCCCCGGACCTTACCTGAAGTCCTAAAAGGCCCTGGGCCGGTGCCGGTAGCATCTCCTCTGGAGACAGGGTCAACAAGCCCTCAGGCTTTAAACCTAAGCGGTCAAGACCTGCCTGAGCAAGTACAATGGCATCGTAATCCTCTTCAACTAGTTTTCTAAGTCTTGTATCCACATTGCCCCGGATGCCCTTAATTTGAAAATCCGGTCTAAGGGACAGCAGTTGGAAAGCTCGGCGCTTGCTACCTGTGCCGATTATCGCCCCCTGTGGCAGGTCCATCACGCTTTTAAGGGGGACCTTTGAAATGAGAGCATCCCGAGCATCGGCCCGAAGAACAGCTGGTAAAAACATCAAGCCCGACGTCACCGTTGTTGGCATGTCTTTTAAGGAGTGGATGGCTAAATCAATGGCCCCATCTAAAAGAGCCTGTTCGATTTCTTTGACAAAAAGACCCTTGTCCCCAATTTTGTCCAGGGCTATATCTTGAATAGCATCGCCTTTTGTGACGATGATTTGGATGTCGATTTCAAGTTGCGGGTGATACTTCAGTAGTTGCGCCTTAATCCAATGGGTTTGGGCCAATGCTAATTTTGAGCCCCTTGAGCCCAGAGTTAGTTTCATATTCATGTTGGGGTCTCCTTTATATTTTCTTTAATATCTTTCCCAGCACTTGCCTCTTACCTTTGCACTTGTACTTACCTTTTATAGTCCTCGAAGCCACTCTTGTATCCTGTCAGTAATCAGCGCCAATTGCGCAGTTTTCTCTGGTTCTTCTAATTCAATGGCAGTTTGCCTTGCTTGTTTTAAGCTTTCTAAAAACTGGTCTGTTTCTTGCGGTAGCTTATCTCCTAAATAGGCCTTCAAATGCTTCGCAAAACCCGGAACCGTCCCTTGCGTAGATACTGAAATCCCTAATTCACCTCGCCATAGGGTGGCCATGGTGTGAAAATCATTATCTTCTTGGCTATCTGCACGGTTACACAAAATGCCCTGCCCTTGACAATGGGTCATCACCTTTTGATTATAAAGAGCATCACTGGTTGCAATCAAGACAAAAGAAAAATCCCGTAGATTATCAACTGACAAAGGATCTAAGCCAAAATTCTGCACTTCCTTTGTATCTTCATTTTCACTGATTTTTGCATTTAGATCTGATTCAGATTTGGCTTGTATCATTTCATATTCTTTTATATCTGCACTTGCCCTTCCCCAATACACCTCATCATAAACCCAAATATCAGCCCCTTGGTCTCTAAACTGCTGGGCTTTGCGCTGACCTATTTTGCCATACCCCACCACCAGTACTTTCTTATGGGCAACATTGACAAGTAGTGGTAACATTTAGTCGTCCTCCTGATGGGTGGTAAATAGCTTTTGAAGCCAATAGGTTGCGCCGTCTCGCTCTTCTTGGGTTTCTAGGCTGTTGAGGTTTTGGATGGGACTGCGGACAATCCGTTTGAGGGCTGCCTGCATGGCTTTATCCACAATGGCCCGTTGGTGGCGGTCTAAATTCAGTTTTTCATCCACAAAGGACATAGCATCGGTATGGCTTTTTGTCACCAAGTCCCCCAGATCTTTCAAGGTGGTATGGACACTGGCTCTTTCCAACCAACTTGCCATTTTAGCCACGTGGTCTGCCACTAACACGTGGGCCTTATCAACCAGCAATTGCCTCTGGGCTTGATTTTGTTCCACTGTCTTTGAGAGGGTTTCTAAGTTAATCAGTTGAATCGTTGGTAGTTCTGCTACCTGGTCATCCACATCTTTTGGAAGGGATAAATCAAGGACCACCATCTCATGGGTAACAGTCATAAAATCAGCCTTTGTAAAGACCATATGGGGCGCTGCAGTGGCTGTAATCACACAATCCATTTGACTAATAGCAGCGGCTTTACTGTCATAGGCCACGGCTTCTATATCTGGGTACCGCTCTTGAATTGCTATGATTTTATCCTTTGAACGATTTGAAACCGTGATTTTCCCACCTAAGGCATGGGCATGCTGAATGGCTAAAAGGCCCATTTCCCCAAGGCCAACCACCAGTAGCCGCTTTCCTTTTAATGGCATTACTTCTGCCATGAGTTTTACCCCAACATAACTAAGGGACAGGGGTATTTCTGATATTTTAAGGGCGCTTTTAATTTTTTTTGCACTGGCTATGGCATCCCTAAAAGTCACATTTAATATTCTCTGTGTACAACCAAGTTCTTGGGCCATGTGATGGGCGGCTTTCATTTGACCAATAATCTGGTCTTCACCCAGTACAATTGAATCCAGTCCCACAGCCACCTGGACCATATGCTCTAGAGCGTCTTCTCCTGTTTTTAGATAGAGATAAGCACCAATTGCATCTCTATTTAACAATGTCTCTGTTTGGTTTTCTGTTTGGTTTTCTGTTTGGGTTAATACCTGGGTAATCCCTTGCGTCTGTTGATTAAAAAAGTTTTGAACACGTATAATCCCATCTGCCATTGACTTTTTAGGCGTAGCAAAATAGACCTCAAAACGACCACAGGTATTTAAAATCACCACTTCTGAAATCGCAGATGTACCTACTTCTGGTGGATCTAGCAGTTTCAACATGGCTTCAATTTTTCGGGCCTCACTAAGGGCCATACATTCCAAGAGTGCAACTGGTGCTGTTTGATGGTTAATCCCTATCACGGCTATATTCACAGGACACTCCTTTACTTTTATCTTTTATCACTTATCTTTTATCTTTTGATTTCTTGACTCCGTTGGTTAAAAAAAGCCTCACGGTCTTTAAAACCATGCTCTCCGATGACGGTTTTAAGTGCCACTAACCATGGTTGCTTAAGACCCGCCGATGCCAAGGCTTCAACATCACTAAAAACGGTATCCCCACTGCCTTCTTTTATGATTTGCCCCTGTTTTAAAACAGAGACCCTGTCACATAGGCCGTATATTAAATCCATGTCATGGGATGCAATCAAAACTTTCTTTCCCCTTGCCACAAGGTCTTTGATTAAAACAACCATTTGATCCGTCACCCCAGGGTCTAACCCCGAAGTGGGTTCATCTAATAATATCACAGGATGGCCCATTGCCAAAATGCCAGCCATTGCAACCCGTTTTTTTTCACCAAAACTCAGGTGATGGACAGAGCGATCTTCAAACCCACTGAGATTCACCGATACAAGTGCTGCTTTTACTGCTTCTTTCACTGCCGCTTGATTCATACCCATATTGAGGCAACCATAGGCAACATCGTCAAAAACAGTATTTAAAATCAGCTGTGTGTCCGGATTTTGAAATACCATGCCCACCTGTTGAAAATGGCCTTTCAGGGTTTGCTTTTGATACTTAAGGGGTTGTTTTTCCCAGCTAACCAAGCCCTCTTGGGGCCTCAATAGTCCAAGCATCACTTGCAGCAAAGTGGACTTCCCCGCGCCACTGGCGCCTATGAGACCAAGACAAGAGCCACTCCCAAGATCCAGCGAAACATTCTTCAGGGCCACTTGACCCAGTGGATAAGAATAAGCAACATTTTCCAATTTTAACATATTAACTCCCTTTGTTTTGCCCGGGCACCTTATGACCCTTTACGCCCCCAGCTTCAATAGACTACTGATATAATGCTGATGGGCTTTTGCCACCACCCGACCTAAGAGTGTGCCACTTAATTGTCCCAAAGATTTAAGACTCCCCAAGGGGGTTTGATGACCAAGACGTAGGGTCTGGGCCTTATGGATGGCGGCGGCTTCTTCTAATAGGATAAATATGAATCGGTAACTGGTTTCAAATATACGGAGCAGTGTTTTAGGGATCCCGAGTTTTGAAAGCCCTTTAAGAGTTTGTGGCATGGGGGTTGAATAGGCATATGCCATAAGTCCGTGAAAGCAACCTAAACTCCTTAAAAACGCGATTTGAGCCAGATGGATTTGAGAAGAACTGGTACTGAGGCTAATCAGGGGACTTCCCCCGTGGCCCCAACTGATGGCAACAAGCAAAGAAAAAGCGCTTAACCCCAACATCGCAGACATGGTCAGCATTCCCTTAAAATAAGTGGACCACTTGAAAAATTGAGACCTTGCCATTACCCAAACACTGAGTATGATCACTACTGAAGTGGTGATGCCATTGGCCTTCCAAAAGAGGAGGGCCATGGCACAGAAAGTGGTGAAAGCTTTAAGGGCAAGTGATTTTGATCTAAAAGGATGATGATGGGCGATAACATCCAGACTAATCACGGTTTAACTGCCTCTTATATAGGGCTAAGCAAATAGCAAGTACCATCACCCCAATGGCCCCCTGGGCCACAAATATAAAGACTTCCAGAGTTGATGAGGGTTCGAATAGGCTGGAAAACCATGGTGTATACTGAGGTGCCAATTGTTGAATGGCCTCAGTGGCTTGATCGTCGGTACCTAGAAAGCTTGCAGTGATAGACAGGTAGGTTGTCCACCCTACCAATGACAGTAAAACTAAAACAATCATCCAATACTTAAAATTATTGCGCTTCATATAAGGGTCTCCTTTCAAGCTCAAGGTTAGTGATATAGTCCATTACAAAGACGGTTAGGATACCCTCTGCAATGGCAATTGGCACCTGGGTTAGAGCAAAGACACCAAGGAATTTAATAAAGGCCCCCATAAAACCACTGACTGGGTCTGGATAAGCAAGAGCCAGTTGCATTGAGGTAGCAATATAGGTCATCCAATTACCAAGGGTTGCTGCTAAAAACACCTTCAACCATTTTGGTGTATTGAGCTTGCCAAGGGACTTATAAATCAACCAACTGACAAGGGGCCCTAAAAAGGCCATGGTAAAGCTATTGGCGCCAAGGGTTGTCAAGCCCCCATGACCCAGCAACAAGGTTTGAAATAGCAATACCGCTAAACCAATCAGGACCATCACCGCAGGTCCTAACAAGATGGCTCCAAGACCAACACCGGTGGGATGTGAACTTGACCCCATCACCGATGGCATTTTTAAAGACGACAGTGTAAATGCAAAGGCAGCCATGACCCCAATTAAATAGAAATTGTGTGGCGCATTTGACATGACTTTTATTACCCGCAATAGCGCTATACCAATAATCGGTATCATCACTGCACTCCAAAAAATAGCCCAGGATAATGGTAAAAACCCCTCTGCAATATGCATGGCAAAGGCACTGGTGCCCAAAGTCATCATTATAAAGGTAGTTGCTATCATCAATTTTTGTTTCATGGTTCCTCCTTAAGTTCTGGCACTACTTTGCCTATGTTGTTTGCAGATGCCCCATGGCCCATTAACGCATCATAAAGTGACGTCACGTTATTAAACCTATTTATATAGTCAAAACTTGGACGGTTCACAACAATATTTTTAACACCAAGTTCTTTTGCAGCTAGATGCCTTTCAGCGGTGCCTGATGCCTGTCCCCCCTCTTTACCAATCACCACATCAACCTTAAACGCCCGAAAAATAGCAGTGTTCATCTCTTGGGTAAAGGGTCCCTGCATGGCAATCATCCTGTCCATGCCAACCCCGAGGGCACTAACTTCAGCAATCACCTCTTGCCTTGGAATCACACGGTAAATCACCCTTTTCCCTGCACGTCGTGTCAACTGTTCTTCAAAGAGGGCCACATGCTTACTGCCAGTGACCAATATAACATTACCAAGGGCAGCTGCAAGGGTTGCAGCCTCAGACATATCCGATACCATAAGGTCTGTCTCATTTGTTACTTCTAAAACAGGTCTTTCGTATCTTAGGTAGCCAACATTGTACTCACTTGCCACCCCCATGGCCAATTGGCTAATTTCTAAGGCGTGGGGGTGGGTTAAATCACAAATGGTAGTCACTTGATGGTCCTCTAAATACTGCCTTAAGCTTTCTTTTGTAAATCGAGTCATCATGGCATTCAACCCTTCACGGGTTGCCATTTCCATGCCCCCTAGTGTGGCAACGGTCATTTGATAAGGGACATTGTTCTCTTTTAAAAGATGGCAAAAGTCCACGGCATCCGATGTACCACCCAGCACTAAAATCATACCTGATACCCCCTAGGTGTGAGGGTATAGTCTCCCAGATGTTTGGTGTTGCTATTTCCAATAATGACAAGGGATGTCATGTCAACCACATTCACATCCAAAGTGTCCAGCGTAGCTCTAATCACCTGTTGCCCTTGTCTATAGGCATCTTTTACAACAACAAGAGCCAAATCCTTTTGAGCATTTTTTCGTACAATGGCCAAGGCATCTTCTAAGTGATGGGGTCTCCCCTGTGACCTTGGGTTGTAAAGGCACATAACAAAATCCCCAAGTGCTGCATATTTTAGGCGGTTATGAATGGTTATCAGTGGGGTCAACAAATCACTCAGTGAAATATGACAATAATCGTGCATCAGTGGCGCACCAGCCAGGGCTGCAGCCGCTGAACTTGCAGTAACACCAGGAATAATGATTACTTCAAGGTTTCCAGGGCCGCTGCCAGTTTCATTGCCGTTTCCAGTCCCCTGTCCGTCCTGAAGCACAAGCTCAAGAACCAAACCGGCCATGCCGTATACCCCAGCATCTCCACTGGATATCACGGCAACGGTTTTACCTGTTTTAGCGATTTCAACGGCTTCTTGGCACCTTTCAATCTCGCCTCTCATGCCGTTTTGTACCACTTCCTTGCCAAGGCATAAATCTTCGACCAACTGAATGTAAGTCTTATAACCCACAATCACATGACTCTTTTCAATGGCTGAGAGCGCCTCTAAAGTCATGGCCTCCCGCTTGCCCGGCCCTATTCCAATGACATAGATCATATCTTCTCCTAACCCACATTTAGACTGGGTTTTCTTATTTTTTGAGGGTATTTGCTTATTAATTAGTGGGGTCTATTCCCCGTGGCTGCTACTGTCTAGGATTTTGCCAATTGCCACCGTGACGCCGTCAATGGCATACCGTTTACTGATGTGGCCATTGCCTGAAACCAGGCGGGCGCAAGGCTGAGCCACCGCCCGCACACCCAGGGTTTTTTCTACAAAATCAGAACCTTCAAAGGCATCTTGGATGGTTAAGATTTCATCCAGTGACACCTCCACACCCTGCCAGGCGGTTTTACGAATAAGGTCCTTGAACCCCTCTTCAGCCGCTTTTTTTTGTATGGTGGCAACTTGCTTGATGTGCTTTAAGGTGATGCCAAAATCTACACAAGCCAACTGGATGGCATCAAGGATTTCCTGGTGGGTCTTGCCTTCTTTGAAACCAAGTCCGACGGCATACTGAGGTTTGACAATGGTCACACTCAGATGATCAATTGTGATGATATAAGTATCTTGGTTTTCAACCACCTGAAAAGTACTTTCCTTACTAAGGAGTAGCTGAGCATTGATGGCTAAAATCTCGTCTCTATAAAACCGTGGCGCAATTTTTCGATCTAAAAGCCAAGTATCCAATGCTGATTTACCTAGGCCATCGGTGCCAGTTGTGATCACATCCTGTGCCCCTAGGCACTGACTGACTCTGATTGTGGCGTCATTTGCGCCGCCCACATGGCCACTTAATAGGCTAATGGCAAATTTACCTGCCACATCCACAACCACCACAGCAGGATCTTCAAACTTGGACTTTAAATGGGGGGCAATCCCCCGAACCACAATGCCAGTGGCACCGTAAAAAATCAGTGTTTTAGAGGTGTACCAAGCCTTTTCCACCATGGCCTTAAAGCTTTCGAAGTCTTTAGAATGCCAAATGGGATACCCCAGCTGAGCCTCAACTTTTAAAGCCAGCTCAAAACCAGCTTGATTAATGACAAGGCTTAAGGCCTCACTATCTGCGCTGAGGCCTATTTCTTTTTGGGCATCAATCCCTGTAGCCATGCTTAAAATCCTTATCGTAAAGTTTTGAGAAGTTATAGGCTTCACCTAAAAACTGACCGACCATAATCAGGGCAGTTTTTGTAATGCCCTCTTGATTGGCTTGATCAGCAATGGTTGTCAGATTGCCTCTGATGATTTTTTCGTCTGGCCAAGTGGCTTTATAGACCATGGCACACGGTGTGTCTGAAGGATAACCACCTGAAATCAGAGCTTCTGTCACATCTTCTATGCGGTCTGCTGATAAAAAGATGACCATTGAGGTTTGATGGGCCGCAAAGGCTTCGAGGCTTTCCTTAGAAGGCACCGGTGTACGACCAGCAATTCTCGTTATAATAAGACTTTGGGAGATTTCTGGTACGGTGTATTCGGCGCGCACAGCTGATGCGGCTCCTAAAAAGCTCGATACCCCAGGCACCAGTTCAAAAGTACAACCCTCTGCTATCAAGGATTCCATCTGTTCCCTTAGTGAACCGAATAATGAAAAGTCCCCTGTATGGAGACGGACCACCTCTTGACCCAAGCGATCAGATGAAACCATGACTTGGATGATCTCTTCCATATTCATGGCGGCGCTGTCGTAGATGGCACAGCCTGACTTGCAGTAGGTGAGCAATTCTGGATTGACGAGGGAACCTGCATAGACCACGCAATCCGCGGTCTGCAAATGTCGGTAGCCTCTAAGAGTGATTAGATCAGTAGCTCCTGGGCCTGCGCCCACAAATACGATACTCATTGGTATGCCCACCTTTTATTGATAATGATCGTTGAAAAGTACGAAATGCTCTCATCTTCAATCTGGCGAATGTCTGTATAGATTTGTTCTCTATCCTGGGTCGCATGGCTGACTAAGCGGGTAAATGGCGCCAAACCTTCTTCTATCAGCATTTGGATGATTTCTTTGAATTGAAGGCTTAGCTTCATCAGCACCAGACAATCGTCCCCTTGAACTTTTCTGCGAATTTCTTCAAGGGGCAAATTGCAAGGGACCACGGTGAGGGTCATATCGTCCATCACAAGGGGTTGGTTTGTTGACGCTGCAACCCCTTGGTAACTGGTGATTCCGGGAATGGTCTCTATTTCAATCACACCCTGTAGCTTCTCCAAGAGGTAGACATAGGTGGCGTAGGTCATGGTGTCACCCAGGGTCAAGAATGCAACGGTTTTACCTGCTTCTACCCAATTGATGATTTCTGAGGCAATGGCAAGCCATGCGGATTCCTTTTGATCTTGATTGTTGACCATGGGGAAAGTTCGGGCTTCAATCTGGGCCCCTTCATGTATGTAGGGCTGAGCGATGCGATACGCCAGTGATTCGGCTTCGTGCTTTGCCTTTGGCACCAGCAAGATGTCTGCTGCTTCGATGGCTTTGACTGCCTTGATGGTTAAAAGTTCTGGATTGCCCGGGCCGACGCCCACGCCTATAAATTTGCTCAATTGATGCCTCCTAAAGGTGCAGCACTAGATGCTGTAATGGATTAAAAAGGTGGGGTTATTGGGCTTCAAGTAGGTAAATGGCCCCAGGGGTTCCGACTTGCTGATGATGATTTGTGTGACTTCTACTGTAGTGTAGCGGGCGTTCAGCGCTGTGAGGGTTTGCGTGAATTGTTCCAGGGTGACAAAGGTCATCACCACTTGCGCACCTTCAGCTGCGATGGTTTCAATCCAAGGAATCAACTTCTCCACATGACCACCGGTGCCACCGACGAAGATCGCATCGCAACTGTTGGCGCTGAGAAACTCGGGGGCATCAGAGGATGAGACACCGTACACATCCCCCTGGCCCACTGCTAGCGGCGCTACCCCCTCGATGATGGTGATGGGAGCATCAAGGTATTCACTGTTTTGCTTGATCAGGGCCACTGCATGGGGATGCCTTTCTATAGCAACCACTTGAAGCTCAGGGAAAAGGCACTTGGCCTCAAGGGCGACGGACCCCGTACCTGCGCCGACATCCAGAAACCGCTTTGCCTTGTAAAGATTGAGCTTTGAAATCGCGATGGCCCGGACTTCTTCTTTGGTCATGGGCACATGGCCCCTTATAAATGCCGTGTCTTTCATAGGGACCTCTCTTTTTCGATGACTAAAACGTGGAGTCCCAGACCATCAAAGTCTCGGAGTCGCTCAGGAGACCCTGAAACAATTGACTCATTGGGATAACCTAGGTTAGAACCGATATGCAAGGTAACATGTTGCCCTAACAAAGACTTGGCGATAACACCGGGATGATTGATGCCGTCAGTGACCATGGCAATTTTATCGATTGGAGCAGCCAATAACTTGTCAATGTCAAGGGGTCTGCCGTGGCAACTGGTCACATAAACATCTTGCATGGGGATGGGAATTTTCGTGAAAAAATATTGAATAGCACTGATGCCACTGACAATTTCAATCTCTTTATACTGCTCTCTGAGCCTTTGCCCAATGCCATAGACTAGTGGATCTCCGCTAGCAAGTACAACAATATTACCTGCACCCTCGGATTTAGCAGAATCAATGAGAGCTACCAGCTTTCCAATGCGCCCATTGACTTCAAGGGTTTGCACATTATTTTTTAAGAATGGCTTGATGGCTTCTAACTGTCGTTTAGCACCTAGTACAGCACTTGCATTTGCAATGGTCATTTGACCCCGAAGGGTCAGTAAACTTAGATCTCCAGGTCCAATCCCTACCACGCTAAATCGGGCTGGTTGGACAGGGGTGTCTTGCTGCTTTGGTGACCATTTGGCCTCAGTGCTAGACAAAAACCGCTTTTGATCGCTAAAGAGCACAACGTCAATGGCAACCCCATTGCGTACACGCTCTAAGCACTTAGTCTTAGCGCTTTCAGCTAGTCTCTGATAGACGCCAGAATAATCTCCCCAACGATGGTTCTGAGCGTCAAGGAGCGCAACAACCCCCTCTGTGGTGGCTTGACTCATCACCTGTTCTAGTAGACCAACTGGAGCCCCCATTAATGCCAAATGAGCCACTAGGGTTTCAAATTTACCGTCGCTTATATGGGAATGGGTATGAAAGCTTCCCGATGCCACTTTAACGAGCTTTCCGATATTCCCTACAAGGACAACCTTCTGCGCCCCATATTCCAATGCTTTATCTAGCATAAAGCCCACAAAATTGCTCATTTTTAAAATTGCCGTCTCAGGAACACCAAAATCCTTGGCGTAACTTTCACCATAATTCCCAAAGACGAAAACCAACTCCCGCTCCCCTAATACAATCGCTTGTTTAAGTGCTACTTCCAACGATGCTTTGAAGGCTTCTTCTGACATGGGTTCTACGCGACCGGAGGTGCCGATGATTGAGATACCTCCCATAATTCCAAGCCTCCCATTAAAGGTTTTCTCTGCAGCTTCTTGACCTTTTGGTGCTTCGATTACCACTTCAAAACCACCTTCATCTCTTAAGTAGGGAGTGAGATGGGACATCAGCATTTCCCTTGGCACTGGATTAATGGCCCATTCCCCCACTGGAACGCTCAGACCGGCTCGCGTGACTTTACCTATGCCCACACCGCCTTTTATGGAAATGCCCTTCTCTATAGTTCTTTTAACCGTGACCGTAATTTCAAGGCCATGGGTCACGTCGATATCGTCACCACCATCTTTAATCACACTGGCACAAACCTGATTTTCCGTGAGCTTAATGAGGTTTTCAATGGCTAGATTTGCTGTTCCCCCTTTAGGTAACATAACCGTCACCTGATTTAATGCAATGGCTTCCATTAGGAGGTGAACCGCTGCTAGAGCGGCAGCTGTCGCACAGGTCCCAGTGGTCCAGCCGGTTCTTAAAGCCTTCAAATTAGCTTCTTTCATCTGTTAGACTATAGAGAATGGCATTCATAATCGATGCTGCAATATTTGAACCACCTTTTCTACCAAGAGAAGCAATGTGAGGCAAATCACTTTGAGCAAGTGCCAATTTAGACTCTGCAGCACCAACAAACCCAACAGGTACGCCTATCACCCCAATGACATCCAATAACATATCTTTTGATTGTTCTAACACCCTAAATAGGGCCGTCGGTGCATTGCCAAAGACAAAGAGCTTTTTTCCGGGTTTAAGGAGCGCCAGGTCCACTGCAGCCATGCTCCGTGTTATTCCCAGTGCTTCAGCCCGCACAAAAACTTCTGGATGATTAATGTCACACATAATCTCAATCCCTAAACGCTCCAATACCCGTTTATTGATGCCCGATAAAGCCATGGTTGTATCCGTATAAATACTGAGATTACCCATCTGCATTGCACTTTTTAGTTGTTCCAATATACCAGCTGAAAACACCAGATTTTCGTAATAATCAAAATCTGCAGAAGTATGAATCGCCCTAAAAATCACGGATTGATGAAGGGTGCTTTCAAAAGAAACCGGTGAATAGGTTTCCTTTAATTCAGCTTCAATCATTCTAAAACTTTCGGTTTCAATGCCCATTGGTGATTTCATGTAATTCATAATTTGATACCTCCTTCAAGCATTTCTAAAACACGATTAGCAAATAAGTCTGCTATCCCCTCTAAATTACCAAGACCGGATAGTACAGCTGTGACCTCTATTCCCTCTTGCTCTAGTGCCGTTTTTAGAGAATCCTCATCACCTGCCATATCATTTTTAGCATGATCTCCTGCAACAATCAGAAGTGGCAGTAAGTGCAGACACTTATAATGACCCTTTAAATTCGGTAAAATATGGTGAAGTTCCGGGTACCCTTCAATGTTGACTAAATGTACATTGTCCCGACGTTCTCTCCACAACCGTTCCAAATAAACATAGCTGGCATTAGCAGCATGCTCAGTGCCATGACCCATCCAAAGTATCCCATCGCTGTCCAAGTCCTTAATAACATCAGCCTCTAAGACATTAATTAACTCAAGATAATCTTCATGCCTCGACAGTAGGGGTCTTCCCAGCTGCAGTGTTACATTCTTTTTGTGAGCTGCAATGCGCACCTCTCTCTGAAGTTTTTCAAATTCAAATCCTGGAATCACGTGTAGCGGTTGGATTACAATAAGGGTATAGCCTAAATCAACTATGGATTTGATCGCTTCTAGTGGCTTTTTAATCTCTATATCATGATTCTTTTTTAGTGTCGCAATCACACGATTTGATGTAAATGCTCTAAAAACAGGAATTGGTTTTACTTCCAATTTGATTTTATCTTCAACATTGCCGATGGCATGCTCTAAGGCATCTAGATGAGTTGTACCAAAACTCACCACTAACACAGCGGTCTTTTTATCAGTCTTCAAAATGTCGCTCCTTCCAAATAAAAAAGCCAGCTCGAGAGAGCTGGCTGGGTTTAGCAGAAAAATTAATAGGCTGCCGCACACCATCCACCTCCCTCCGAGGCGTGGTTTGTGTATAACAGCTAGGCAGGTCTCCTGGCTTGGGCGTCACTCTAATTGCCAATCTTCCCGGTTTCCCAGTGATTTTTTTGGCTTTCGTCTTCCCATACAGTAGCGGGGGCTGCAGAGGCTTAACCTCTTTCCCTATTAATATCTTTTTACAGATAACCTAGTGCATTATTTAATTGTCATTCTATTATAGGATAAAGGATGCTGTCTAATTGTGCAAGGTAAAAATTTCACAAGGTTGGTGGCAAGACATACATTGAGTACGCAAGTGAAGAGTCACCTAGGCACGGTGAGTCCACATCGCGTTAAGAAAACCCACACTAAAAAAGCAAACGACAAATTGAATTTGTCGTTTGCTTTTTTTCTATTCCATTGCCTCTAAAAATCCCACAAGGGTTTTTATGACCTCGCTGGCATTGGGACCAGTAACGTCTACAACGAGTTCTGAACCTGGTCCAGCGCCTAAGGCTAGTAGATTCATCACCGATTTACCATTTGCTGTGTGTGCTCCATACCTAAGAACGATATCGCCGGGAAAATCCTTAGTGAGCTTAGCAAACATTGAAGCTGGCCTCGCATGAAAACCCGATGGTGCTTTTAAGATAACCTGAGCAGTTTGATGTTCTTGTGTCATTAAAGTCTCCTTATTTTTTAAGCCCGACAATCATACCTGTGGTAATTGCAGTACCCGCTAAAATGGAAAGGATATACATGGGTAAATTAGAAACCGCATTTGGGATAAAGAGGACAAACAAGCCACCATGGGGAACCGCCAAACCGCAGTTAAAGAGCATCGATAAGGCACCAGTTACTGCTGATCCTACCATAATAGATGGGATAATCCGTGCTGGGTCTGCTGCTGCAAAGGGAATTGCGCCTTCTGTAATAAAAGAAGCACCCATGGCATAAGCCGCTTTTCCCGCTTCTTGTTCTTCACTTGTGAATTTGTTTTTTGCTAAACTAGTGGCTAAAGCAATACCAAGTGGTGGTACCATCCCAGCTGCCATCACCGCAGCCATCACTGGTGATAGTTGTCCCGCAACTAATGTGCCGACGCCAAAGGTATAAGCAGCCTTATTGACTGGTCCACCCATATCAAGAGCCATCATGCCACCGATGATTGCACCCAGTAGTACCGCGTTTGTGCCACTCATTGACGCTAACCAACCATTAAGTGCTGTATTAATAGCGGCTACCGGACCTCCTATCACGAAAATCATGGCTAAACCCACAATTAAGGTACTGAGTACAGGCAGAATCAAAACAGGCATCAAACCCGCTAATGAACGGGGCAATTTAATCACTTTCTTAATCGCATTTACTGTATAACCTGCCAAGAAACCCGCAAGCATACCACCTAAAAATCCGGATCCAATAGATGCTGCAATCATACCGCCAACCATACCCGGCACTAAACCAGGTCTGTCTGCAATAGAAAAAGCAATGTATCCCGCTAAAATGGGAACCATTAAGGCGAACGCTGATCCCCCACCAATTTTCATAAGAGCAGCTGCAAGAGACCCCTCTACTTTAAAAGCTTCTATGCCAAAGATAAAGGAAAGTGCAATCATGATACCACCGGCAACTACAAAGGGAATCATAAAGGAAACACCGGTCATTAAGTGTTTATAAATCCCTACTTGGGCTGCTTTCTTTGAAGACTTAATAGCCTCTACATTGTCATTAAGAGAACCCGAGGCCATTGTGCCATAAACAGGGGCAGATTTTGACGATTCGATCAATCCCTTTGCATTTTTGATGGCATCTTTAACGGATACTTGAATCACTTTCTTACCTGAAAATCTTTCCATTGTTACATTTGTGTCTGCTGCAACAATCACTGCATCCGCTTGCTTAATGTCTTCTGCTGTTAGTGGGTTTTCTGCGCCAACAGAACCTTGAGTTTCGACCTTGATTTCGATACCCATGTCTTTTGCGGCAATTTGAAGGGCCTCTGCGGCCATGTAGGTGTGAGCTATGCCTGTGGGACAAGCAGTGACAGCGACTAGTTTCATAGGAGCCTCCTGATTTGTGGGGTATTAACGTTCCAAAATTGCTATGATTTCCTCATAAGTTGTTGCTTGCATTAAACTTTGTCTCACTTCTTGGTGCATCAGTTTGCGGGATAAGGTACTAAGCACTTTGAGATGCTCCTCTCCCCCATCCTCTGGGACAGCGATTAAAAAAAATAAGTACGATGGTTCCTCGTCCATGGCATCGAAATCAACCCCTTGCAAACTTCGTGCAAATACAAGGGAAGGAAAATTCACACCGTGGCTCTTGCCATGAGGGATGGCAACGCCCATTCCAATTGCTGTGCTGAAATCCGCCTCTCGCTTTAGAACAGCTGCCCGAAGCGCACTTTTATCTGAAAGTCGACCTGCAGTGTCGAGCTTTTCGATCAATTCATCGATAATTTGTTCCTTCTGTGTTCCTTGTAACTCAGGGATATAAAGAGATTCACTAAATAAGTTTGTAAGCATATTAAACCTCCGCTTTATAGGTATATTGGTTGACTTGAATGGCTGCTTTATAACTTTCTAATCCGAGCAACTTACCAGATTCACTGCCTTCAGCTTGAATGACACAGGCTGCTGTGGCCATGGCAAAAGACAGTAGTTCGTCGATTTCCAATTGTTTCTCAAGGCCATAAGCGATACCAGCGACTAAGGCATCACCAGCACCCACAGTAGATTTTACAGCTACTTTTAGGGCTGGTGCATACCGAGCACTCTGCCCGTTTACCCAAAGTACCCCTTCTGCACCCAAGCTAACAACAACATTTTGGATACCACAGACTGTCACAAGCCATTCAGCCTTAGCAACCACTTCATCGAGACCTGTAAAGGTGGTTTGAAAAAAGTCCTCTAGCTCGTGAAGATTGGGTTTGATCAAATGGGGCTTGGCTTGGATTGTCTGTTTTAGAGCGTCTCCAGCCACATCCAGAATCACATAAGCGCCGACCTGCTTAGCCAAGTCAATCAGGTCGCTAAAGATATCCAATGGCATACCTGGCAGTGCCGTTCCAGAAAGAACTAGAATATCCTTCACTTTTAGCTTCTTCAATAAAACGGCCTTTAATTGCTCTGCTACAGCTATACTCCCATTTGGACCAGGCTCATTTAAATCAGTATAGGTTCGGTGTGCGCTATCGATAATTTTAATGTTTTCTCGTGTATTGCCTTCTACCAGAATCGCCTCTAGATGCAAGCCCATTTGAGCCGCTTTTTCTGCAATAAATGCACCGTTTTCTCCGCCAAGTACCGTTAGCGCCATCGTGGTGCCACCTAGCGCAGCAACGGTTTTAGAAACATTGATGCCTTTGCCACCGATGTCTCTTCGTATGGATTGGATGCGGTTCACGTGGTCCACCTTTAAATCTTCGACTATGATGGACCGATCTACCGCTGGATTAAGGGTTACTGTAATAATCATGTGTCACATCCTTTTATAATAATTCTTAGTTATACCTTTACAATAAAACTTAGATTTCCTTTTGAATCATCTCAAATTCTGACTTCTCACAAAAGTCTGCAAAGTCCTTAGGCACATCACCGGCGATTATCAACCCAGCTAACTCAGAAAAATCAGCGAACTGAACAAAACTGGATTCTCCGATTTTACTGGCATCCGACACAATGTAAGGCCGCTTAGCCGAACGAATCATGTGAGATTTTGTCTCAGCTTCTATTAAGTTTGGTGTTGAAAAACCCTTTTCAGAGATTGCGTTGGCACCAATAAAAGCAATGTCTACAGTTAAGCGTCTCAAAATACTGTTTGTCAAAGAGCCAACTAACGCTCTGGTATGCCAGCGCATGGTCCCCCCCAGTACAATCACTTCTATGTTCTGCTTACCTTCGAGAAGTTGAGCAATATCAAGGGAATTGGTGACAACTGTAATGGGTGAATCCCCAAGTGCCTTGGCAATTTCATATGTGGTTGTGCCAGAATCAAGAAGAATAGTGGTATTGGGCCTGATCATTCCTATGGCGAGCCTAGCAATTTCTTCTTTTTGGGTATGGCTAGTATCTCTTTTTTCTGAAAAATGGGGTTCTTGAGATGTACTTTCTATATGAATGGCTCCCCCGTGGGTCCTAATCAGGAGCCCTTCTTGGTCAAGGTCGGCGATATCCTTTCGAATGGTGGGTTCTGACACGTTAAGACCTTTTGACAGATCTAAATTGCGTACTTTACCATCTCTTTGTAGTTGCTTAAGTATTTCACGCTTTCTTTCTTCTGGAAACATAGTAGCCCTCCTAATTAGTATTAGTTCTACTATAGCACTTTTCGTTTGCTTTCGATAGGTTTCGAATTCAGTTATAATCAGAATGATTTTCGCATCAAACTTTCGTTAACTTTCGTTTGATTGTATTTTATGCTTTGAGATCCTATTTGTCAATTGTTTTTTTAAGTTTTCGAAACAAATCGAAAAATGCACCTTTCGGTTGTTTTCGTTTTGACAAACTAACTATTTTAGAATCCATAGTTCTCAACAAAAAAGCAAAATCCAACCATTGTATCAGTTGGATTTTGCTTTAATGGGCTACGATGCTAGAGACTAGATGCTACAAGTAATATCAGTTGAATTACACAACGATGTGTCAAATAAGAAATTCTAATTTGCGGTGAGGCCAATGATTTTTTCTAAGGGCATGGCTTTGGCATAAAGGTAACCTTGATAGACATCGACTTCAAGTGGATCAAGGAACGCCTCTTGATTGTTGGTTTCAACACCTTCAATTACAATGCGCATATTCAGTAATTTGAAGAGCTCCACAGTCTTTAAAAAAGTCAATCGAAGCTTTTCGTCATGTTCAAGATCCTTGATAAAAAAGCGATCAAATTTAACTTCATCAAAATTCAGTTTTGAGAAACGATAAAGTGAAGAGTAGCCATGTCCAAAATCATCTAGCGAGAATTCAAAACCCATGGCTTTAAGAGCACTGATGGTTTCAGAAACCTTCTCTAAATCGTAGAGAAGGGCCGTTTCAGTAATTTCTAAAACGATATGGTTTGGATTGATTGGGTAATCTTCAAGTGTACTTTTGATGAACTCCACAAATCCAGCTTCCACCATTTGATGTGATGAAAGGTTGATGCTTACCTTTCTGTTATGATTCCACTGTTGGCGATGGAGTTGTTGAAATACAATTCGAATCACCTGGTGCGAGATTGCGGTTATCAGTCCATTATTTTCAGCTAGGGGTATAAATAGGCTCGGAGAGATATATTGACCTTGATGCTGCCACCGTAATAACGCTTCGTAGGAACAAATCAATTTTGTACGGGCGTCGACTTGAGGCTGATAATAGACCTCCAGTTGTTCATTTTCAATGGCCTTTCGCAAATGATATGAAATATCAAAGTCTTCTGCAAGCGTGAGATATTCATTGGTACTAAGGACACAGTCCTGCTGACTATTTTTTGATTTTTTTAAAGCCATCTTGGCTGCGCTAAGCACTGTGCTTGATTTATTAGGCAATTTGTCGGATTGAAGCATCTGGGTAATGCCATAATAGGCTTCTATTTTGTAGTCGAGAAAGGTATCTTCTGCAAACATGATTTGCAAGTACTTAATTAAGGACTTAAGGGACGCCAGTTCAGTATGCGGAAAACAAATTACATAATTATCATTGTATAGTTTGAATAATGTTTCTCCTGGCTGTAGGCGTTGGCGAAGCTTCACAGAAACTTCTCGAAGTAATTGGTCCCCTTGACGATAACCAATCATTTGATTGAGCACAGAGAAGTTGCGAATATTAAGCTGGATAAGGCTTAGATCCCCTATGGCAGCGTCCAAATAATTAAGTAGGGCACTTTCATTTGCCAAACCGGTCACGGAGTCTTGGAAAGCCATTTTACTGATGTGGGCATTTAATTCTTCTAAGTGCTCTGAATGCTGTAAAACCTCTTGATAACTTTTATTCAGTTCTGTCACGTAAAATTGAGAATAGAACACAAAAAGACCATACATAACAAATGAATTGATGCCTAAGTTAACTAAAACCACCAAGGGCTGCGAGAGTAAAAATCTAAAAATATTCACAGGTAGCAGTACTAGAAGACTCGCTAAAATATAGTAAAGGCCTGCATTGCTACGGATTTTATGCTTAACATAAATCACCCTGAAAAAACGAATCACTGTAATGGCAAACCAGAAAAAAGCCAGACGGGTCAGTTGATTGGCGCTGATGACATTTAAAAGTGACGCAAGTAGCATCAAGAAGGTTGGTAGAAGATTGAAATCAAAAGACTTGACGTTTATTGCTGAAAGTCCACGGTATTTTTTGACGATAATCAGGGTTGAGACGGATATCACTAAACATGCGCTGATAACCGTACTATAAAATGTTGGCGCTTCTGAAAGGGTTGTACTTGAAAACAGAAATTTCAAAATAAATACAATGGCAATTAACATGACAACCAAAGAAAATTTCACACAGCGCTGTATATACTTACTGTGATCTGCAGCATCCTGATGGATATTAGTTAGGGCAAAAAGCATGTAGTTTGTATTGGATAGCATGATAATGCTGATGATAAAAAATTGAAATTCTGCGATAAATGCTTGCATAGACTTCCCCCCAAAAGTGAAATAAACACATAGCCGTAATCTAAATCATCACGGCCATGCGCCTTCTAATTATACTCTAATTAGTAGAATATACTATTGGTTTATTTTTTGGATGATGGGGCACGCTATCGAGAATTTGATGCCAATACGATAGCCTTTCCATCTACCACTAGGGTCCCATCGCTTTTATAACACTGTGTTTTTAAGGTGATTCGCCTTTTTTGAGGATCCATAGCGATGACTTCTGCAATGGCTTTAACCGTATCTCCAATCATCACCGGTGCAGTGAATTTCAGTTCTTGTCCCAAATAAATGGTTCCCTTACCTGGCAGATACATGCCAAGCACAGTGGAGATCAGACTGGACACTAACATACCATGAACAATGCGACTACCAAACCGACTTTTCTCTGCAACAATCTGGTTGACGTGGGCGGGATTTAAATCTCCTGTGATACCTGCAAAGAGGTATACGTCCGATTCTGAGATAGTTTTTTCGAAGTCTGCAAAGTCACCGATGCTGATTTCGTCATATGTTTTGCCTTCCATAAATCCTCCATTAAGTTTCTGATAAGAAACCCATCCTAAATAACGATGCCGCCAGACACTTCCATCACCTGACCGGTTACATATTTGGATTCATCAGAAGCAAAGAACAGACAAGCATTCGCAATATCTGTCGGTTCACCAAGTTCTCCAAACAGCACTTTACTTTTCATATCCTCAATGATTTTTTCAGGCATGGATGCTAAAATCGGGGTTGAAATAAAACCAGGCGCTATGGCGTTAGCACGTATTTTTGCCCCTTTTCTGGACAACTCTTTTGTCCACGACTTTGTCATGGCGATGATACCTGCCTTTGTGGCTGCATAATTCACTTGACCCACATTGCCATAAAGACCGATGATTGACGAGATGCTAATAATGGAACCAAACCCTTGAGCCATCATATGTGGCCCCACTTCAGACACCATATAATGAGGGGCTTTCATATTCACATCAATCACTAGGTTCCATTGATCTTCAGTCATTTTATGGGCTAAAGCATCACGGGTAATGCCCGCATTATTAACAACCACATCTATCTTTCCGTGTTTTTCTATAATTTTTTGAATCAAAGTCTTTATACCATCCCGATCGGTTGTGTTGATGAGGACAGATTCTACATTATCCAATTGGTAATCAAGTTCTTGCAGATCAAGGGCATAAACGATTTCTGCCCCTTCTTCAGAAAATCTAGTCACAATGGCCTTTCCAATCCCTTGTGCGCCTCCTGTTACCAGGCATACTTTATTTTTTAGTCTCATTGGCTGTCTCCTTCTTTCTATTTGCCTAAAAATGGGTATAAAAAGGGCGAGAACCTAGTTCTCGCCCTAGTTTTATGGTCTAGTTCTTTTACTTTATTGTCATGGCCTAGATGCTACTTTTTGATAATGGAATCAATGGTAGCAAGGGGCTTCACTTCTACCCATGCGCCATTTGTGTTAGTTGTATCTACCTTAGAGAGATTCATTTCTTGTGTACCGGCTCTTTTACCACCGGTGAAGTCGATTTCACCGCCGAAAGGATTGGCAATTGGTGCAGACTCCAGTGCGTCCATGTATTTATCCCATGTAATAACACCATCTACACGCTTTAGGCCCTCTACAAAGAAGTGAGCTGCAATCCAACCTGTCATTGCAAAGACATTGTCTTTATAGTCTGGTGTCTGCGTTGCAAATTTTTCTAGTTCTTTAGCACGGTCCCCTTCAAAGGAAACCCAACCATTGCCGTAGACATCAAATTTGCCTGTAATTTCGTTGACAAAACCTTGAGCGATAACCGGTGAAACGTTTACGTAAGTTGTGATGACATCTTTGTTCACATTTTGCGCTGCTAACTCTTTAATAATCGTTGGAATTGTGGCTTGAATGGCAGCACCGATAATAAAATCAACTTTGGCATCCTTGATGGCTGTTACAGCTGAAGAAACATCAGTTGCTCCAGCTGCGACTTGCTGAATCACCAGTTCAACCCCTAATTCTTTTGCCATGGCTTCTGCGCCCCATAACAAATCTTTACCTGCGTCGTCGTTGGTATAAATTACACCGATTTTTTTTGCAGCGAAATCCCCTACAACACGGGCAACCATGATTTTACCCTCTGTTTTGTAAATCGGTTGAACTGGGAAAATACCGCGATCTCCACCAGTTGCATTGTCATTGTATAATTGACCAATGCCAGTTGCAAAATATACAGCTGGAATGCCATATTCTTTAATGTCATCCAAAGTGGCTGCAACTACTGGTGTGCCAAAGTGGCCTACCAAAGCAAAGACTTTTTCATCTTCCACAAAGTTAGCCAGTGCTGCTTTACCTTTAACTGGATCAAATTCATCGTCTTGATGCATAAAAACGATTTCACGACCTTGAATCCCACCTTCTCCGTTAATCATCTTAAAGTAAGACTCAATACCGGCATTAAAGGGTACACCCACTGGTGCAAAAGCACCTGAAGTAGCAGCACTATTCGCTACGAGAATTTGCGTGTCTGAAATACCTTGAGCCCACTCTTCTACCACTTCTTTTGCTGCTTCTGTCACATCAGCCTGTGCGTTTGCTTCTGTCGTTGCATTTGTTTGGGCCTTAGCGCAACCAAAGGTGCTAAATGCCATCATCATTACCAATAAAACAGCGATCAAACTCTTAAATGTTCTGTTCATTTTCCCCTCCAAAGTGTGTGCGTTGAACTTCGTGTGCGTTGAACTTCATGTGCGTGAGACTTAATGTGCACCTAGATAAGCTTCTATCAGTTGCGGGTCTTCCTTTAACTGGGCTGCTGGTCCGTGGATTTTAATGGTCCCAAGCTCCAGTACATAGGCATAATCGGCAATGCGCAGTGTTTGAGCGGCATTCTGTTCCACAATGACCACAGTGGTGCCCTCTTTTTGTATTTCTTTTACAATGTTTAAAATCGCCTGGACAATCAAAGGGGCTAACCCAAGTGAAGGTTCATCCAATAAGAGTACTTTTGGACTGGACATCAAGGCCCTTGCAATGGCAAGCATCTGTTGTTCGCCACCAGAAAGGGTTGATGCAACTTGATTCTGTCTTGTCTCCAGTACTGGGAAGTAGCGAAAGACCCGTTCAAAATTGGCTTTAATCTCCTTTCGATTCGTTAAGGTAAAAGCGCCAATCTTTAAATTCTCCATCACTGTAAAATCCCTAAAGACCTGTCGTCCTTCTGGGGATTGAGCAATGCCAAGCTTGGCAATTGACTCTGGTTCCATTTTGGAAATCTCTTGTGTTCCAAGGCGTATACTGCCACTTGCTGCTGTTACCAAACCCGACAGGGTCCTTAGACATGAAGTTTTACCAGCACCATTCGCACCCAGCAGCGCCACGATTTCTCCTTGGTTTACTGTGATGTCAATGCCTTTTAAAGCTTCAATAGCCCCGTACCGCACTACCAGGTTTTCTACTATCAACAATGGTTGTTTCACGGCATCACCTCTCCAGCAACATTTTCTGTTACCCCTAAGTAAGCGACTTGGACCGCCGGATTGGCCTGTATTTCCTTAGGGGTGCCAATGGCCAGGAATTTCCCAAAACTGATCGCGCAGATACGGTCGCAGACATCCATGACTAACCGCATATCGTGCTCCACCAGTAGGACACTGCACCCCAATCGATCCCGAATACTTCTGATGCGGTTTGCCAGCTCAATGGTTTCAACATCGTTTAGACCAGCAGCTGGTTCATCTAGGATAATCAACCTAGGGTTTGACATCAGGGTTCTAGCCAGTTCAACTTTTTTAAGAATGCCATAGGGTTGACCGGTGACTAATTGATTAGCCCTGTCGGTAATGCCTAATGTGTCTAAAATCGTCATGGCCTTCTCACGTTGCTCTCTTTCTTCCCGGCGATACTTGGGCAATCGCAACGCTTGCGCTACTAGACCAGACCGATAGGAAACATGGGCACCAATGAGCACATTATCTAGTACCGTTAGCTCTCGAATTAGCTCTACATTTTGAAACGTTCGAACCAGTCCTAGGCCAATAATTTCATGGACTTTTTTTTCATTAAGCAGATGGACTTTTCCAGTTCTATCAGTGAAAAAGATACGGCCTGAAGTTGGCTTGTAAAACTGAGTTATGCAGTTAAATGCAGTTGTTTTACCTGCACCATTGGGGCCGATCAAGCCAAATACTTCACCCTCTCTCAAGCTGAATGATAAATCATCTACCGCTTTTAAGCCGCCAAAGGCAATGGATAGACCCTGTATCTCGAGAACTGTGCTAGACGCTGTGTTCACGGCTAACCTCCTTTTGCTGACTTGGCTTCCCTTTAGTCATCAGCTTTTGCCATAGACGCTTAATGTCATGGCCTGCATAGATTAAACCATTTGGATAAAAAACCACTACTAGAATAATCAAAACCCCATTCAAGATATACGACACTTGGTTAAAATAAGGCAGCTGCTTTAAGAATAAGTCTGGTACTGCAAAGACAATAAAAGCCCCAAGCAATGTGCCATAGATAGACCGCAAACCACCGATTACAATCATGGCCATAAAATCCAGTGATAATTTCAGAGACCAAATACTCGGGTAGGAGTAGCGTATAAAGTGGACATAGAGAACACCGGCAACACTGGCGTAGCAAGTTGCTAAGGCAAATGCTATCAAACGGTGTCGCAATAAATTGACGCCCATGGCCTGAGAGGCAGCTTCTGATCCCCTCATGGCATTTAATGCCCGACCTAGTCTCCCATTCATCAGGTTATACGTCAGTAACATCACAAGGATCAGTACAAATACCACCAGGTAGTAAGTTGTTGTACGGTCTAGTTCAAAACTGCCTAGAAGCGTTGGATAATCTGCTTTTTTTCCACTGAATCCATTTGTGAATAGATTGAATTCTTCAAAGGTTTTACGCATGACCTCAGCAACTGCTAAAGTGGCAATGGCCAAATAAATCCCTTCAATTTTTAAGGATACAAGTCCCACCAATATACCGAGTAAACTGGGTATGACCACTGCTGCGATTACAGCTATTTCAAATGGCCAGCCTAAATCTTGGGTAGCATAGGCGCTGATATAAGCAGCAAGACCCATAAAACCTGAGGTTCCCAATGAGATGAGTCCTGAATACCCCAGTAAAACATTTAAGCCTAATGCTGCGATAGCCAAGATGAAGGTGCCGCCTAAAGTGGTAATATAGCCGACTTTCATAAAGCCCATCTTTGCTGCCATTGGCACTAAAGCCAATAAAATACCGAGTAATATGAACTGTCCATAAGGGATTGCTCGGCTAAACTTGCTCTGTTTGATGTTCATCGAACATGCCTCCTAGACCTTTTTCACGATTTTTTTCCCAATCAAACCATAGGGTCTAAAGACTAAGAAAATGAGTATGAGAATATAGAGAATTTGTCCACCCCATACAGATGAAACATAGTACAGTAATAGATTGCGTAAAATACCAATCAGATAAGCGCCAAGTACTGGACCATAGAAGGTTTGAAAACCGCCTAGCACAACCGCTACCAAGGCAATAATCTGAATTTCATCCATAAGACCCAGACTCACTGATGTCATTGGGGCTACCATAACCCCAGATAAAACACCTAGCACACCTGCCACGGCCCAAGCTCCTAAGGTCACGGTTTTTGTGGGAACGCCCATTAACTTAGCAGTGGGTTCATTGGAAGCAGTGGCTCTTACCGCCAGACCTACTTTTGTACGCTGCAACACATAAAATAGCGCTACCATGACAGCAAAACCAAATAGGATATTAAAGAGTCCGTTATAGGATAAATCTGCACCCAGTATACTGATATTCCCCTGTTCAATGAGTCTAGGGAGCCTAAGAGGATCAACGCCAAACAGCATAGGTGCTAAGCCCAGCATCACCATCACCAGACCTAAGGTCACAATCTGTTTGGCAACCGGTGACACTTTTTTTGTATGCCTTACAATCACAATGTCGATGAGTAGGCCCATGACAATGGCACTGGATACGCCACCCATTATGGCCAGCCACAGGGGCCAGTGCAAGGTACTAAAGAAATACGTGACCACAAAGGTATTGAACATAGCCACTGCACCCTGAGAGAAGTTTGTAATATTGGAGGTGCGCATCACGATAATGATGCCCAGGGATGCTAGAGCATATAAGCTTCCCGTTTCTAAACTTCTTAAAATGACCTGTAAAAAAGTACTCATTTAGCGGACCCTCATTTCCTTTCGACAAGTAATGCCGTACCTTGACCGCCGCCGATGCATAAAGTCGCCAGTCCTTTTTGGCTCTCGCGCTTTTCCATTTCATACAACAAGGTTACTAAAATTCTTGCCCCACTGGCTCCCACAGGGTGTCCCAGTGCTATGGCACCGCCATTGACATTTACTTTTGAAGCATCTAACTGTAAGTCCCTTACCACAGCTATGGACTGTGCCGCAAAAGCTTCGTTTGCTTCAATCAAGTCAAGATCAGCCACTTGCCAAGAGGCTTTTTTAAGCGCCTTTTTTGTCGCCTCGTAGGGACCGTATCCCATGATTTCTGGTGCCAGTCCGCTAGACCCATACCCAGCTATTGTGGCCAGTGGTTTAAGACCCAAAGCCTCACACTTTTCCTTGCTCATTAGCACTAACATTGCAGCCCCGTCATTGATGCCCGATGCATTGCCTGCTGTAACGGTACCGTCCTTTTTAAAGGCGGGTCTCAACTTAGCTAAGGCCTCTAGAGTTGTGCCGGATTTAGGGTACTCATCTCTAGATAAAATCACTTCTCCCTGACGGGTTTTTAAATTCACAGGGGCAATCTCTGCATCAAATCGTCCATTTTCTTGGGCAATTTGAGCCTTGATTTGAGAAGCCAGCGCAAATTCATCTTGTTCTTCTCTGCCAATCCCCCATTTTTCAGCGATGTTTTCTGCAGTAATGCCCATATGATAACCATGAAAAGCATCTGTTAAGGCATCTTTAATCACGGTATCTTCAAGGGTTGCATGGCCTAATCTTCCACCGTAACGACCACTGGGCATCACATAGGGTGCTTGGCTCATATTTTCTGTCCCGCCGCAAAGGAGAACTTCTGCATCCCCCATTGCAATGATTTGCGCCCCTAAACTCACGGCTCTAAGGCCAGAACCACAAAGCATATTCAAGGTTGTCGCATTGGCAGTTTCTAAAATGCCACTGCCCATGGCAATTTGTCTGGCCACATTTTGCCCTAAACCCGCCGATAGTATATTGCCAACTAACACATCTTCCACAATCTCCGGGGCAATACCAGCCCTTGACATTGCAGCTTTTGCGGCCACAACCCCAAGTTCCACCGCAGATACATCTTTCAAAATACCGCCAAAACTTCCTACTGGGGTTCTGGCAGCCCCCACAATAACCACTTCTCGTGTGATGATTTGACTCATGGCACTCTCCCCTTTTCTCTTTTGTTGCCTGGCCAGGCGTCAGGCTTAGCAATTACCTTGGCATCCAGTTTAGTACCCACTTTAGCATCCGCTTTTCGCCTAACTTACCACCCACTTCGGCAACCGCCTTGGTTCCTGGCGCACTGCCTAACCTATTCCCCTTGAAGAAAGGTTTCCACGGCTTCACAAAATGCACCTTGCACTTCGTACATACTGGCATGCCCAGCTCCTGCAAGGACCACCAACTTTGCATCTTTAAGCCCTGCGGCAATGGCATGTTGATGAGGCAAGGGTGTCAAGGTATCACTATCCGCACCGATCAAGAGGGTCGGCACATGGATTTTTTCCAGTACTTGCCGTGCATCGTGATCGTCAGCGCTCTTGACAAGTCTGACAAACCGATCAAACCACTCAGGTGTAAGAAGGGTCTTGAGGGCTTCTCTTCGCTCTTCAAGCCAAGAAAAATGGGCATCGTAGAAGGCTTCAGAATAAATATCGGGCATGGCCACATCAAAAAACACTCCAGCATCATAGGTAAGAGCGATGGCTGTCCAGGCTGCTCCAATGGCTTTGAGTCTTGCACCGGTTCTGAGGGTCGTGTTGGCCAAAATCAAGCGATCCGGTGCCATATCAAGGTCTTGTAGCATGGGCAGCAAATGGAGGGCCACCTCCCCGCCATAAGAAATGCCCAGTAAGTCATAGTGATCCAGTACCAAATGTTTAAGCCATTGGACCATCCGTAGAGCTACATCTTCTAGATTATATGTATCACTGGGATAAGTCTCTGAGCGCCCTTGGTCTGGGAAATCCACCAAGATCACTTCGCGATTTTTGGCCATCATTGGCAATAAGGCATACCAGCTTTCGGTTTGCATCATAATGCCATTGAATACGATCAGGGGTTTCCCTTCCCCGTGGCGTTCGTAATAGAGTTGATGGCCATCTAAATTATGATAAGCCATGGATATGGGCCTCGATTAACCCAGTCACTGCCTCAAGATTGTCAATTAGAGGATTATGGCCACACCCTATGAGCTTTTGATAATTGACTGCGCCTTTTAATCCCGCAACAATCTCATCTGTCATATACTGGGGCACCACAAGGTCTTTTTCACCATAGAGCACAAGGGTCGGTTGGAAAATCTGATCTGCCAACCCTGTGCCTTGTGCATAGGCCGTGTCTCTTGTTGTCAAATTAAACCGAGTCAAGGCATAATCAATATCCACAAGGTTGCGCTGGGTCAACATATCCTCCAAGTATTCATTATAAAGATCATCCCTAGGCTTTTGGCCTGCAACGTAAATCAGCATATCCCAAAGGCCTTTGTAGTAAGCCTTGTCTTTTTCAACTAAGGCCTTTAGCACTGGGGCCACTTGAACAGGGTCTGCCTCAATGTCTGCCTTTGTCAGCAGGGGTTGGGTTAGAATCGGTTGGAAATCCGGTCCCTTTTTAAACATGGGGTATCCTGACAAACCCACAGATGACATCAAGATTAGAGAAGCCACCCTGCTAGGGTATCGTCCTGCTAAACTCATGGCCACCCCACCCCCAGTTGACCAACCAAATACATGGGCATGTTTCAAGTTCAAGGCTCCCATGGCCTGATCCACATCATCTGCCAGTTGGTGAAGACTATCAAAGGACTGGTGATAAGAACTGGCCCCCATGCCTCTTAAGTCAAATGCAATCACAGAAAATTGATTTTCCAGTGCTGCCATTAGAATTTCCACATGCTTAGAAGAACTCATATTACCGTGGATTAGCACCACTAAAGGACCGGTGGTCCCACCTTGGCGATAGGCAATGTCTTCGCCGTTGACGTGGACTGTTTTTACAGCATAATTTTTAAGTATCATCTCAACCTCCTTAATGAACCCTCATCTTTTATCCTTTTCCCATTTTTCCTTTTGTCCCTTACTCGTAGATCATCTGCAGTCTTTTGGCCTCCTCAATTAGGGATTCCCTAAAATCAGGATGGGCGATGCCGACTAAGAGTCGTACACGTTCTGAAACTGAGGTGCCTCTAAGACTTGCTATCCCGTATTCTGTCACCACATAATCCACATCACTTCTGGATAATGTCACCGCAGCCCCTTCTTTTAATCGGGGTACAATTTTAGAAATCATTTTTCTAGAGCCGTCCCCTTGTTTTACCGATGCGGTTGCATAGAGGGCAATAAAGGATTTCCCCTCTTTTGCGATTTGTGCGCCAATCGCCGTGTCCGCCTGACCACCGGTACCTGAAAACTGCATGTGACCAATGGATTCAGAGCAACACTGTCCCGTTAAATCAATTTCAATTGTTGTATTCACCGACACCATTTTGTGGTTTTGTCCGATCACGTAGGGATTATTCACATAGTGACCGTCGAGAATCAGGACCGATGGATTGTCGTTTATAAAGTCATACAAGCGCTTGGTTCCAAGGGCAAAGGTTGCTACGATCCGATTGGGATGCAGGGTTTTGTCCTTGCCATTGACCGCCCCACTTTGGATGAGATCAATCATGCCATCGGTAAACATTTCTGTGTGAATGCCCAGGTTGTGCTTCCCTAAAAGTGCTTGTGTTACGGCATTGGGAATACCGCCAATGCCTAGCTGAAGGGTTGAACCATCGGATACCTGCTGACCTATCAATTGGCCGATCACAAGATCCCGTTGGTTTAGGGCTGTGATGGGCAGTTCTGGTAATTGGTAATCCACTGGCACAAGTCCATCGATTTCTGACAGGTGGACAAGGGTATCTCCAAAGGTTCGAGGGACATTAGGATTCATTTCCAGCATCACATAATCTGCGGCTTCCACCATTTGCCTTTCATAAGTGGCACTGAGCCCCAAAGACACATAGCCATGGGCATCCACTGTGCTACAAGTTCCCACAAACATGGTGACCGGACGATGGTGTTGCCGTTTTTTACCAGCCAGATGCAGGTGATTTGGAATGTAGCTGGATTGCCCCCTGGTATGGGCTTCCCGAATTGCCCCGGAGTAAAACCAACCCTCCATCACGAATGACCCCCGATACTGGGGATCTTCAAAATAGGGATACCGGCCCATGGGCAGACAATTTGAAACCACCACACCCTTTAAATCTGCATTGTCACCGGCCAGGTGCAGCTGCTGTAAAAACTGCTGAGGCTCTGCTGCAGCCAGTGCAGACACAATATGGTCACCGCTCTTAATCCGTTTAAGCACAGCCTCAGTGGTAGTAATTTTTTGCGCCACCGCCTGGGGATATTCAACCTGATAAGGTCCCCATTTCACAATGCCACAAGCCCAAGCATAACCGATTCCAGCGGCCACCATTGCCACAGTAGAGCCCGCCTTGACTTTCCCACTTTCCAGTCCCAGCTGCAGGGACAAGATTTGATCGATTTGCCCCATGTGTCCGTAACGTTCTAAATAAATACTCTGCTCACGGGTTAACCCAAGGGTTTCTAGCATGGCATCGTGCATGGAACGCTTAAAATGCAATATCGCCAAATAATCAATATCACCCCGGTCCATTTGGGATTGACCTAAGGCTTGATCTATACAGCTGAGCCAGTTGTCCATGGACACCGCATTCAGTCTGCTTTTCATATGATCAGCATCTAAAAGCTTCAAGCTTTTTGCCGCCAACGCCGCATTTTCAGCGGTAATGGGACAGACCGTGCCACCATATCTGACTCCCGCATCTCGGGCCATGGAACCGTCACTCATCACAGCAGTTCCAAGAATCACATTCTCCCCAAGATTTCTCTTAAGCAGCAAGGCCCCACCACCAGCAGACAAATTGAACATCATGGACATATTGGGATCCCCATAGTCCACCAGATCCCCATTTCGGTAACCCCCGACAATCAGGGCCACCTCTAATCTTTGGTCTGAAAGCATCATATCTTTGGCAATTTTCAAAGCACTTACGGCTGTGCAACACCGCTGCTGAACATCCAGTGCCCAAGCATTAGTGGCCCCAATTTGCTCCTGAATATAAATCCCCGAAGTCGTAAGTGGATATTCTTTCCATTCTTCCCCAATACATAAAATTAAATCAATATCTTTTGGGTCCAAACCCGTTCTGCGCAGCGCATCCTGAGCTGCATAAACCCCCATGGCCTGGGTCCCATCCTCCGGGTCCGTCGGCACTGGCTTTTCAATAATGCCTAACTTCTCAACCACACTGGCCTCTGTCCAAACACCCTGAGTCCCATGAGCAATTTCCCCAGCGGTCATCCTAGCCTTAGGCAAGTAAAGACCAATCCCTAGAATACCAACATGAGCATCTGGCCCAATCATTTTTTTCTCTTTCATACCTGCCTCACTTCAAGGTTATTGTTCATACGCAAACATAACTATAGCAAGACCCATGCCAAAGTGAAACCGTTTCCATGGTATTTGACTCTGCGGCCCCTTAGTGTGGCCTTAAAGCCAGTAAAATAGGGATTCATGGGATGACGAGTCTCTTTTACCGCCGTCGGGTTGGTCACCATTAAGAGTTTTAGCCCCTCTTGATGCCCAAAATCAGTGCCCGAAAAACAGACAGTGCATGAAAAACATACAATTCAGAATTCTTGTGCGCCTTATCTAAGAATACGTCTTTTTTCAAGGCTTGTGAAGTGTGAAAAGGTTACAGAAATCCGTATTCGGATAAAAAAAAGAAAAGCGAGTGTCCGTATTTCGGACACTCGCTACAAAAGCTATTTATGGTTTTTACGCTATACCGATGGTTTAAACTCTATACCAAATTGTTCGATTTTCTCGTAAAACGTGGATCTTGCCATCCCAAGGAGTTTTGCAGCCTGTTGCTTATTGCCACAAGAGTAGACCAAGGCTTCTTGAACTGCATCTCTTTCCAGTAGCGCGTAGCGTTCTTTCATGGTCATGACCCCACTAACATTGGGGATTGGGGCTTCCATCGCCAGGTGAATGGGTAAATGTTGGGTGTCCAGTTGATCCTGATCGCACAAGTTAATGGCACGCTCAATGACATTTTCAAGTTCTCTTACATTACCAGGCCAACGGTAGGCATATAATCGGTTCATAAAACGGTCTGAAACCCCAGTGATGACCCGTCCCATATTGTGAGAAAGTTTGTCGATCAAAGCTCTTACCAGAAGGCCCATGTCGTCTTTGCGCTCACGCAAAGGTGGAATATGAAGGGTCATGACATTTAGGCGGTAATACAGATCTTCACGAAATAATTTCTCTTGAATTTGCGTCAGCAGATCCTTGTTAGTAGCGGCAATCACCCGAACATCCACCCGAATGGAAACATGGCCTCCGATCCGCTCGAATTCTCGTTCTTGAAGGACCCTCAGGAGCTTGACCTGCATTTCCATGGGCATGTCACCGATTTCGTCCAGAAAAATGGTGCCTTTATTGGCAAGCTCGAATTTACCCATCTTGCCGCCTTTTTTAGCCCCGGTAAAGGCCCCGTCTTCGTAACCAAACAGCTCAGATTCCAGTAAGTCTTTAGGGATTGCGGCGCAGTTGACCTTGACAAAAGGACCATAGCCTCTGCCACTATCGTTGTGAATGGCATGGGCAAACAGCTCTTTGCCAGTCCCGCTTTCTCCTAGCAGCAACACATTTGAAGCCGTCATGGCCGCCTTCTTGGCCATATGCTTCGCAGATTCCATATTGTCACTGATACCAATAATGGTATCAAAGGCATACTTGGCACCAAGAATACGCTTCAGTTCACTGCGGGCATGGACCAGTTCTTGGCTCAGCTGCTTGTTCTTATGGATAATCTCTGTCATGGCTTCAATATCTTGAAACAGCACCATGCCAAACCCATAAAGCACTTCCCCGTCATCCCCCACCACGGGTATCCGATGAACTAGAGCTGTATGGCCATTTTCGAAGGTATGTGGAATTGCGATCTCAGCTTGTTTCTTTTGTAACACATAAGGAAATCGGGTGTTTTTATCAATCTCTTGAACAGGATGACCCATAATAGCATCCTTGTCATGACCAAGATACTGGGCAAAACTATCGTTGATCATCATGATAAGCCCATTTTTGTCCACCAGGATCATGGGCACGGGAACGGGATCGAAAATTTGCTCCATTGCCTTTAAGAAGCCTGTATCTAATGGCATATTGCTATTATTAATATCCAAGGAAACCTCCAGCACCACTGATAGCATCAGATGAATAAATGTGTAATCCACTGACCATTACTCCTGTTACCACTTCTAAACACAAACCGATGACAAGTAAAGAAGGTATTGTCCCCTTATTTCTCACATAAGATTTGAGATTACCTTAGATTCTTCACCACATTTAAGGAGCCTGCAGAATGACGTAATATGTGGTTCAGTAGGGCTTCGCACCCTACCACCACATCTTTATAGGTTTCATCAAAGTTTCCAGTATACCAAGGATCAGCAATATCTCCTGGCTTATCTGTAAAATCTAGTAGGCGTCTGATCTTTGAGAGGGGGTCTGTTGTGACAATCCGCAGTGTGTTTTTCACATTGGCACTATCCATACACACCAAGAAGTCGTAAGTATCATAATCAGAAGGCTTGAGTTGAACCGCTACCTTTCCAGAGCATCCTATCCCCATTTCACTGAGCTTTTTAACTGTGCCTCTGTGGACTGGATTCCCAATCTCCTCCCGGCTGGTAGCAGTAGAAGCAATCACTAAGTAATCTGATAGTCCCCTTTGTTCCACCTGATTCCGAAACACAAACTCAGCCATTGGACTACGACAGATATTGCCATGGCAAATAAACATCACATGTATCATGTATTCACTCCTTTTTTGCTGAAAGTAATATCTACATGATAGCACACCGTAAAGAAAACTTCTTCTCCAAATCAAAAGAGCTGCTTTCATGTGCTAGCAAGCTTATTCCTTAAAAACAGCGCTTTTTCCCTAAACGCCGGCGTCATTTTCCTAAACACAGGCATCATTTTCCTATATACGTTCTTCGTTTTCCTAAAACGAAGCATCGTTTTCCTAAATCGGACACCGTTTTCCACCTTGCCAGGATATCGAAACCGTGTATAATCAAGGTATAAGAACAACAACACCAAGGAGGAAACACAATGTCAAATGTAATCAGATTAAAACACTCAGAAAAAGGTATCGGCGTCAATTTCTTAAATGAGCACGAAGAAGACAACTACAAAGAAATTATCGAAAGTATTAAGCCTTTAGTGTCAGAAGAAATTTCCCTTAGTGCAGCAGATGTTAAATGGGATTTAGACAATATGGAATTGGGACACTCAGATCCAGTAGCCAATCAGTTGTTAAAAAACTTCACATTGCAATTAGCTAGCTAAAAGAGCTTATCTCCGAAAAGAAGATAAGCTCTTTTTTGTTTTTGCTTTGACTTGGACTTGAGGATCAGTTCAAAGTATTTAATTTTTACATATACAGTATCATTGAAAAGTTTTTATTAGATCAAGAAACGTTAAAGAACTGTTTAATCTGTGATACAACTTCTTCTTCATCGGGGCCAGATACTTCGATATCAATCATATCCTGATAACTTGCTCTAAGTGACAGAAGACTTAAGATGCTTTTAGGATTAGCCTCTGCTCCACCCTTGAAAATCCGAACTTCTGATTGGGTCTGTGAACATATTTTTACCAACTGAGAGGCTGGTCTAGCGTGCATACCCTCTTTTAGTGAAACCATTTCAGAAAATCTAATCATGTTAACCTCCGCTTTATAATACTGCTCCATTTGATGCAATGACGGCTTTATACCACTCAAAACTTTTTTTCTTCGAGCGCTTTAGAGTGCCACTGCCATCATTCTCCTTATCAACATAAATAAAACCGTAACGCTTTTTCATTTCGCCAGTGGATGCACTAACTAAATCGATACATCCCCACGTGGTATAACCCCATAAAACGACACCATCCAAAACAATGGCATCTCTCATAGATTCAACGTGTGCTCTCAAGTATTCAATTCGATAATCATCCTCAACAAAGCCACTCTCATCTGGTATATCAATGGCTCCTAAGCCGTTTTCTACAATGAACAAAGGCTTTTGATAACGATCGTACAGGGTGTTTAGCGTAATTCGAAGACCCAGTGGATCAATCTGCCATCCCCATTGACTGGCTTTCAAATAAGGATTCTTTAAAGATGCAAATACATTCCCTTCTGTTTCTGCATTGATACTAGGATCAGCACTGGTCAACCGGGAGGCATAATAACTAAAGGATATAAAATCCACTGTATTTTCTTTCAGAACTTTTTCATCATCTGCTGCCACTTCTAGATGAATGCCTTCTCTCTCCAACATTTTTAAGGCATAACTTGGATAGGCACCTCTTGATTGCACATCAATAAAAAAGAAGTTTTCCTGATCTTGTTGCAGGGCTTTAAAAACATCCTCTGGCGCACTTGTATTTGCGTATGTGTTGCCTGCTGCAAGCATACAGCCAATTTTGAAGTCAGGGTTAATGGATTTTGCAATTTTAACTGCCTTTGCACTGGCAACCAATTGATGATGGGCAGCCTGATATTTAACGGATTTGACGTCCTCACCGGCTTCAAATATTAAACCCGCCCCAATAAAGGGCAAATGCAAAAGCATATTAATCTCATTAAAGGTCAGCCAATACTTCACCTTGTCTTTGTAACGGGTAAAGAGAACTTCACAAAGTCTTTCATAATGACCAATCATTTCACGACTTCTCCAAGACCCTAGTTTTACCACTAGGTGCATTGGCACATCAAAGTGTGTCATGGTGACTAAGGGTTCAATATTGTGTTTCAAGCATTCGTCAAAGACTCTATCATAAAACTGAAGACCAGCTTCATTTGGCTGTGCATCGTCTCCGTTTGGAAAAATCCGGGTCCAAGAAATTGATAAGCGAAAGGTTTTAAAACCCATTTCAGCAAACAATGCGATATCCTCTTTATAGTGATGGTAAAAATCAACGGCCTCGTGACTGGGGTAATAATGGTCCTGATCACAAGTCAGCATTTTCATGTTGCCTATTCCCACCGGAAACCTATCTTTTCCCATGGGAATCACATCTACTGTGGATAAACCCTTTCCACCCTCAAGATAGGCACCTTCACATTGGTTGGCCGCAGTGGCTCCACCCCATAAAAAACCATCTGGAAACTGTGTCATTTCTCTATTCATTGAAGTTCTCCTCTTCGCTGTATACTAGGCTATAAACTAAGCTATAAACTAAGCTATAAACTAAGCTATAAACTACTCTGAATAACCCGCTCAATATGGACAATCAAGTAAGTTAACTCCCCTTTGGTGATTTCGAAATTATGTTTTTCAAGGGCGTATATCTTTATTTTTAGTGCACATTCATAAGCATTGACATATTGGGCTGAAACCATTGAGAAAAGTTGCTCATCCTCATTGGTTTCCCTTTGGCTGTTGATGATACGCTGTGCAAAAAATTTCAAATGAGTGACTAGCCTTTGATAATATAAAGAGTCTTCTTCAAGTTCAATACCATAGTGATATTTAATGATATTCAGTGCATCTTGTAGAATTTTAATGATGGTGACCACATTGGGCATTTCTTCATTGAGCTCTGCATTGACAATGTGCATGGTAATTGAAGCCGCCTCATCAAGAGGCAGATCAATCCCTATTCTGTTTTTTATAATTGATAATGCTTTTAATCCCACTTTATATTCTTCCATATAGAACCGTTTGATTTCAAATGTCATGGGGTTACTGAGGACATAGCCCTTTCGTATCCGTTCCACAGCAAAATGAATGTGATCCGTTAATGTCAAATAGATATTTTCATTTAGTTTTTTTTGGATCATATTATTTGAAGCTATGATAATTTCTTCTGAAAGCTCCACATATTCAACGGGTATCTCACTGATTAAGTCCCGTAATTTTCTGGAAACTTCTTTGCTTTCCATACGAAAAACCCGCTCTACCTTTTGTTGATCTAGAATATCTCCCACTTTTTTCTTAAAGGCCAACCCTAAGCCGGTGATAACGATTTCTTCTGAGTCACAGCCCACGGCAATCACTGCATTATTGTTTAGTATCTTCTTAATCTTCATGCAACCACCTTTTCATCTCTATGTCCAACAGGGTAGAAATTACTTAATAACTGAACCTATCACGTGTTGAAAAACATGTCAACACGTGATAGGTCAACTCAATAGGGCAGAATCAAAAGCGTGATCCGACAAGCTTAGATTAAAACCATCAAGGCTTCATTGTGGACGATGTCACGATTGACTTCAAAGATAATGTCGGAATATTGATCTGAGTTAGTGACAATCACAGGTGTGATTAGAGAATAGCCCGCAGCTTTGATTGCCGCCATATCAAATTCAAGCAAAACATCGCCTTTTTTCACTTTATCCCCTTGGTTGACTTTAGCATTGAAATGTAGCCCATCCAGCTTGACGGTATTCATACCCACATGAATCAGGATTTCAATTCCTGTGCTAGATTTCAAACCAATTGCATGTTTTGTTTTAAATAAGCTAACAACTTCACCATCTATGGGTGAAACTAGTTTACCTTCTGTTGGCATGATGGCCACACCATTGCCCAGGGCTCCGCTTGAAAAAGCAGCATCTTCAATATCAGATAGGTTTAAAATACTACCTTTCAAAGGACTGACAAGAACATTACTTTCCATGGTGTTGTGATTAAAAGTACTTTTAGAGGCGGCGATTTCTTCGTCTTTAAAAGTGATCAAAGTAGCTACAAACCCTAGAGTCATTGCTACACCAACAGCCACAAGAGCCCAAATCATGCCTGAAATATCATTTGTTGCTGGGTTGATCATTGATGGAATACCAAAGACACCAAGGCCACCGAGCATAAATGTCTTAACCCCTGCCATGCCTAAAATACCGCCTCCTACTGCAGCTGCGATACAAGAAATCCAAAAGGGTTTCTTTCTTGGCAGTGTTATCCCGTATATTGCTGGTTCTGTCACACCAAAGACACCTGAAATAACAGCGGGTATACTTAATGCCTTTAGTTTTGAATCTTTTGTTTTTATGGCGATGGCAAGTACAACAGCGGTTTGTGCAAATGATGCAGCAAAAACCATAGAGAGGATGAAATCATAACCGAGGCTACTAAAGTTGACAAATGCCAATGGAATGACACCCCAATGCAAACCGAATATGACAAGCACCTGCCACACAGCACCTAAAAATACCCCTGCTAGAATTGGACTAAAATCAAAAGCTAAACTGGTGACAATGCCAATGGCAGAAGTCATAATTGATGCAATGGGACCCACGACAATAAAGGTTAAAGGTGCACAGACTGCCAGTGTAAACATAGGGACAAGAAATACTTTAACCACATCTGGGATGATTTTTTTGAAAAAGGATTCGACCTTAGAGGCTAAATACACGGCCAATATAATGGGAATCACCGATGAGGCATATCCTGCCATCGGAATGGTGATTGGCAGTCCAAAGAACGTGGCATAGACATTGGTTGCAAAATCAGTCCCTGCAAACATACTTGATATTGGCTCGGCTTTAGACATCACTACCACGTCATTGACATACATCAATGAAGCACCAAGAGCCATTCCGACAAAATGATTGACATTGAATTTTTTTGCAGCAGTATAACCTAGAAATATGGGTAGGTAATGAAAGAAGCCATCGGCAACAGAAAACAGAATTTGGTAAGCGCCACTGGTTGGTTCCATCCATTTAAAAAATACTGCTAGGGCTAAAAAGCCTTTGATCATACCTGTGGCAGCCAATACCCCAAGAGTTGGTTGAAAAATTCCTGAAATGACATCAATAAATTGCGCGCCTATACTACCTTTTGAATGCCCTTGTGAGGAGGCCTCCACATCTGCAAATCCCCCGTGTTGATTGATGACTTCGTAAACATCTGGCACGTGATTGCCAATAACCACTTGATACTGACCACCGCTTTGCATCACTGTCACGATGCCCTCTGTTTTCTTGAGTAAATCCGTGTTCGCTTTAGCTTCATCTTTCAGTTTAAAGCGGAGTCTTGTGACACAATGGGTTAGGCTGATAACGTTTGATTTGCCACCCACATTGCTGATAATTATTTTTGCCAGTGCATCATATTTGCTAGCCATGAATAATCCTCCAGATTCTATTTTAGCGACCCACCATTTGTGGAAATAACTTCCTTGTACCAATGAAAAGATTTCTTCTTGTATCTTTCAAGTGTTCCACTGCCATCATCATTTCTGTCAACATAGATGAAGCCATACCTTTTTTTCAGCTCTGCCGTGGAAGCGCTAACAAGATCGATGCACCCCCATGGGGTATAACCCATCACATCAACGCCATCCTTTATCGCTTCACCAACTTGAACCAAATGATCATTTAAGTACTGAATCCGGTAATCGTCAATGACGGTTTTCTCGCCATCATTTCCTTCTACTAGTTGATCCACTGCACCTAAACCATTTTCGACGATAAATAAAGGCTTTTGATATCGGTCATATAAGGTGTTTAGAACCACTCGTAATCCTTTAGGATCAATCTGCCAACCCCATTCACTGGCTTCGAGATATGGATTTGGCACCCCAGGAAAAATATTACCCTTTCCCTTTTCTTTTGTTTTGTCAGCTGTTTCACAAATGCTCATGTAGTAACTAAAGGAAACAAAGTCCACCGTATGGGTCAATATTTCTTCATCCTCTTCGGCCATTACCAATGTAACATTGTTTTCTTCAAATAACCGTTTTGCATAAGCAGGATATCGACCACGAACATGAATATCACTAAACATTAAGTTACTGCGATCAAGCTCTAATGCTTTTACCACATCTTCAGGTTTTGCAGTAAGCGGATATACAGGCATGGCCAAAACCATACAACCCACTTTAAAGTCAGGGTTAATTTGGTGAGCTATTTTTGTTGCCAAGGCACTGGCTACAAGCTCATGATGTATGGCTTGATATAAATCCTGCTTTGACAATTGGTCTTTTGGCGTCAAAATACCACCGCTCATAAATGGTACATGCAATATAGAATTGATTTCATTGAAGGTTAGCCAATACTTGACCTTATCTTTATACCGCAAAAAAATAGTTTTAACATAGTTTTCAAAAAATCCAATGGTCTTGCGATTTCTCCAACCATCATAAGTTTTTGCTAAATGGAGGGGCATTTCATAATGAGAGATCGTCACCAGTGGCTCAATATTGTATTTGAGACACTCATCGAATACAGCATCATAAAAGGCGAGACCTTTCTCATTTGCTTCCAACTCATCACCAAGGGGAAAAATGCGGGACCATGCGATGGACATACGAAAGACCTTAAAGCCTAGCTCGGCAAAGAGTTTAATATCGTCCTTATATCGATGATAAAAGTCAATGCCCACAAGTTTCATGTTGTCTTCTGTGGGTTCCTCTGTGATTGGTCCCATAATACCTTGAGGAGTAACATCTTGTACACTTAGTCCTTTACCGTCTTCATTATAAGCACCTTCAAGCTGATTGGCTGCTGTAGCGCCACCCCAAAGAAAATTCGGTGTAAAATATGAACGCACTTACTACCTCCTTATTGACTCTCTTTCAGTTGTTCGGCCGAACAATTTGAATGTGAAAATAAAAAAGACCAAAAACGTTGGTATCTAGCTCTCGCCATCTATCAACAATCTTGGTCTTGCCTGACTAGTCAGTCACAATCCTTTAACATATGTTATGTGTATTTGCAAAACCATCTTAACACAGATGATTTTGGTCGTCAAACACTTTCTTTATATTCGAACAAATATTCTGTGATTTCCATTGCATACCACCCTATAGCAGGGTCTTCTTTGCTTTAGCAGTATTCTCTTCCCGATACCCTTCCAGTTTTCGATAAAGTGTATTACGACCGATGCCAAGGGTCTTTGCTGCTTCTGTCATATTGTTGGCGCAAACATGTACAACTGCCAAAACATGTTCTTGTTCAAGGGCTGCTAAGGTTTTTATGTTTTTCAGCTTGCTGATTTGCTGTTCCTTGTTTTCCTGTAGTTCTCTATCTTCCTGTTGTTTACCATTTTCTACCATAGCGTTATCTTCCCCATTGGCCACCTGAGGGGCACTCTCCTCTTTGCCACCGTCACCCTTTGATGGGAATGACGATAATGACCCTGACTTTTGTTTTGACCCTAAAGATGGAAAGCTTTGGGCGTTTATCATCCATTCTAGCGTGTTTTCAAGCTCTCTGATATTGCCCGGCCACTGATAGGACATGAGCTGTTGCAGTTGATTCGCGGAGAGTTCGAAGGGTTTTCGGTTAATGCGCTTGGCGATTTTTCGATTAAAATACGAGACCAACAGTGGGATGTCTTCTTGCCGTTCTCTTAGGGCTGGTAGGTGAATAGGGAGCACTTTTAGGCGGTAAAAGAGATCCAGTCTAAATTGACCTTCTCCCACGGCCCTTTCCAAATCTTTATTGGTGGCGGCGATGATGCGCACATCCACTGGGATTTGTTGGTGGCTTCCCACCCGGCACATGACCCCTTCTTGTATCACTCTGAGTAGCCGGGTCTGCATTTCTACGGGCATATCCCCAATTTCGTCTAAAAAGAGGGTGCCCCCATCGGCGACTTCAAATTTACCCGGCTGTCCCCCTTTTTTTGCCCCTGTAAATGCCCCTTCTACATAGCCAAAAAGTTCAGATTCAATTAAAGTATGGGGGATTGAGGCACAGTTCAGCACCACAAAGCCCTTGTGCCTGCGGTGGCTATGATTGTGTATGGCATGGGCAAACACTTCTTTCCCCGTGCCGCTTTCCCCTGTGATTAAGACGGTGGACTTGCTATCAGCCACTTTACTGGCAAAGCTGATGCTTTCTTTCATGTAATCTGACTGCCCAATAATCTTATCAAAGGTATATATGGCCTTGCCCCCAAGGATATTGGCGGTTTGCCTGCGGGATCTCTTGACATCTTTTAAGGTTAAAATCACAGTTTGTAAGGTGCCATCTTCGTGAAATACTGGTGAGGCGCTTAAATCAATGTGGGCAAGGTCCGTTTGCCCAAGGAGCTGAACTTCTTCGTCAATAAAGGGAATCCCAGCTCGGCAATTAATCATCATCTCTTCAAATCGGTCCAAGAGTCTCCAAAGGGGTTCCGCTTTTAAGATAGAGGCTGTCAATTTAAAATAACGGGCCGCCACTTGATTGATGGCCACGATAGTACCCTTTGTATCGCATACAATTACGCCGAATTCCAACATCTCCATCAGTTTTTCTGAAAATGTGGTGTGTTCTTTTATTTGTTGATTGGTCTTTTGTAACTTCATGGTGTTTTCAATGGCATTGACTGCCGCCACCACCATGCCAAGGGTGTGGGAATGAACGTTTTCAATATAACCTGTTAGGTCCAAGGAGCCGATGATTTCTTGATTTTCTCCTCGAATCACTGCACAGGAACAGGTCCAGCCATAATAGGCCTCAATGGTGTGTTCCTTCCCAGAAACCTGTATGGGTTCTGCTAAGGCAAGGGCGGTTCCCATGGCATTGGTACCGATATACATCTCACTCATATAGGCTCCAGGTACCATTTTCATTTCGTGGGCCACTTGCAAAATAGCTGCATCTCCGATTAAAGACAGAATGCACCCCTGGGCATCGGTTAGAATGGCCACAAAATTTGAACCCCGGACAAAATCATACAGCTGAATCATAAATGGTTCAGCTGTAATCATTAAATCCTGCTTAGATAGAATATGTTCAGACAGGGCCTCACCGGTGAGAATCTTTTTACTGAAGACCTGATCCGATGTGATGCCACTAAGTTGACTCCTCTGTTGCGATGCAAGGATGACGTCCCGCATATTGCCTCCCGGTTGGTTTGTTACTTAGGCTTAAATGCAACGATTTTGCTAACTTTACCCGACTCTTTTTTTGTGTTTTTCAAAAATGTCAGAGCTCCTGGGACTTCTTGCCAAGCATCTTTGCCATTATAAGCATAGATGATGGCTTCTGTTTCGTCACCTGGAGTGTAGTGGTCCGGCAGGCGCTCCCCATCGTATGGCAAAGATTTAGCACCAAATAGGTATTGGGGAACAAAGCGATTAGCCTCTAAGGCTTGATTTAATAGGTCGTTGGCGTCATTTCGTTTTATCATAAAGGCATAAAGAGCGTGACTGTAGAGCATGCTAGCCATATTGTCTTCTTCAAACATGTCAAAAAGATTTGCCAAGGTTTCTAGGTCTTTTAGCTGTATGGCCATTGGAGTCAGAACATCCCGCACCCCTAAATTATCACTTGGCGATAACAAAATCAGGCGTTTGCCATAAGTCATGGCCTCTTCAAACATGCCAATGGCCCGGTGAAAGTCCATCAGTTCAAAAAGCAGACGCAGATAAGGCCGTGCTGGCCAGTGATACCATAGGTTAAAGTTTTTTTCGTTTTCTGCAGTTTTGAGCACATCTCCGATTTCAAGGGCCATTTTATCTAAAACATCAGTCACTTCAGCCATGACCCCGTTATAGCCAGCTTCATTCTCTGGATATTTTGCCAGGATATCCATTAAACTGATTTCATTCTGCCCAGCATTTTGAGGAAAGAAGTGGTCTGTAATTGGGTCTCCAAATGCTGAAAACGGCTCTAAATGGCCTTCTAATTGGTAGGCTTCAAAACCGGCAATATCAATTAGCACAGCTATTTCTAACGCATTGGGTAAAACAAAATCTTCAATCACAAACCCTTCGCTCAGCAGCCTTTTGGACCACTTATCCAGTGCTGACTTGGACACCTGTGCCCATGTCATAAAGGCCGTCTTCGTTATTTTTTTGGCTTTGAAGGCCCCGCTGTTTTCAAGTAGTAAATAGATTTGAGTCATAATAAACTTCTCTACTTCGTCAGGTTTAAGTTCAAAAGTCATCTGATTGCAGGCTTTTAAGATGTTTTGCAAGACTCTTTCTTCTATTTCAGGGTGTAAAAAGTCACCATAGATTGAGACCAGGGAATCGCTGAGTTCTGTAAATAGCAGGGCATTGACTGCCAACACCTGCCTACTGCCCAATGCTTTTTCCAATCGTTCTTTACGACTATTGATCATGTGATTCTCCTTTAACATTTATGGTGACGGTTGTGCCTTTTCCTACTTCTGATGCGATGGAAATGGTCCCTGCTAAGATCAGAGTGACAATATTATAGACTAAATGGAGTCCGAGACCCATGCCCTTTTGTTTGCTATGGCCAATGTTGAAGGGTTCAAATATTCGGCTGATGTCTTCTTTTTCAATGCCAGCGCCAAAATCTTTAAATGTCAATTGCCAGCTGTCCTCCGTAAAGGTCAGTTCTATTTGGATTAAACCCTTGCTCTGACCCACGGGTACCCCATCAAGGGAGGATGGGTAGCCGTGCTTAATTGCGTTTAGAAAGAGTTCGTCCATTAATTGAGTGATACTCTGGACATCCACTTCCATATCAACCGTTTCATTTATGGGACACAGAAACTGAACCTCCCAGTTAAAGGGCTGATACTGAATATGAAGGGTGCTCAACCAGTCTTGGAAAAATTGTTTAGGGGAAATGACTTGCCGAGATATGGCGCTGGGGTTGATGGCGATTTTTTTGAAACTTTGCACGATTTGGGCGGTTCTCGTCAGATTGGATTCCAGTCGGTCCAGCACGTCTTTTTCTTCAAATAGGTAGTCTATTAGGTGGTTTCTACCGACCAGGGACTGATTCAGTGCATTCTGGAAATTTTCATGGCAACTTTGCAAATAGGAGGCTAGGGTTACCGAATTTCCCAGAGGGGTGTTGATTTCGTGTGCCACACCTGATACTAGGCCTACAAGGGAATTCATTTTTTCTGAGCGAATCAGTTGTTCTTGGGTGATTTCAAGGTTTTTCAAGGTAGTGGCCAATTCTATGGCTAATTTTTCAACGGCATCATTTTTTTCTTTGAGGGAAACATTGATCAGTCGGTAGATTTCTGCGTCTTTTTTAGCGGTTTCTAAGTGCATTTCTGCTGCTATCATGCTGAGCTTTTGCTCTAAACTTTGTGTGATATTGATTTCCCGTTGCTTAGCATGCAGCTTATAATAGACAATGGCATCCTCTAAGTTGCCTCGTTTTTCTTGGATTTCTGCGGTTGTTTTATAGATATTGTCTAGTAAAATAGTGGATTTCAACTCCCCACAGATTTTGCTAGCGGTTTGTGCACATTCAAAAGCCTTTTCTAATTGGTCAATCTCCATATAGATTTGGGCCAGTGTTAGGCTAGAATTAGCGATACCAATTTTATCGTTTAGCTTCATCCGTTGATCAAGACTTTCTTGACCATAGGCAAGGGCTTTTTCAAATTGACCTAACTCTTTGTAAAGGGTTGCCGCCAGTTCAATGCAAAACGGCAGGGATTTTAAATCCCCCTTGGCTGTTGTCACTTCAATGGCTTTTTCAGCATACCATAAAGCAGTCTCCGAATGGCCAAAGTGTTGCTCACACTTGCTGATACCGGCTAAGATCGAACCAAACATAATATGGGGGTGCTCTTTATCCGTGCATAGCTCAAGGGCTTCAGTAAAAAAGGTAAACGCATCTTGATATCGGCCAAAAATACCCCTGTTCAAGTCTGCAATATTATAAAGGCAAAAGCCCAATACTTCTTCAAATTGATTGGCCCGTGCAATGGGTAGACACTTATGCCAATAATCCAGTGCGATGGTGAGATTCCCCATGGTGGCTTCCACTAGGGCTAAGCCAATCAAAGAACGGGCGTACCATAAAAGCTCAGGAGACGTTTCAAAATAATGACTAGCTCTTTCAACTAGGTTATGAGCCTTTGGATAATCATTGCCATAAAATAGAAATAGCCCATTGAGTAAATCCACTATGGCATTGGTTAAAGGCTCATTAATAGACTCTGCCAATTCACAAAGTTCTATAATGGCGGGCCTAGTTATGTCAACCCCAGATCTTCTATTTAGCCAGGCGACTTCTGCCAGGGCTTGAAATCGAATTTCTTCCCTACTCATGTGCTTTTCCAGTTTGTCCATTTGGGACCCTTCTTTCTTCATTCTCACTATCATTATAACCGATTTTAACGTATAATCTATGTATCTAACGATAAAAGAGGTCGAGATTATATGAAAATTGCACATACCACATCCGGTGTCCGCGGTTTGGCATCATATGTACAAAATCAACACAACTATTTTGCTGAACACGACACTGAAGTTGAAAATTTAATCATTTCTTCTGCAAAATGGCGCAAACAGCCAATCAACGTCTTTGAGCCAGCTTCTTATCTTGTAGCAAATATCTTTCCATGGCCAAAGTCAGTCAAAGAGGTCAAAAATAAGTTAGTGGATTATCAACCAGATATCCTTCATCATCACCACCCATCTGGCAGATTAGACTTTGATGTGGCTAAGTTCCAGAGAAAACTCAAAGTACCCACCATTTGTACAGTTCATATGTCGGTGGGTTCTAGAGAATACTTTGTGGACAAGGTGATGAACACATTTTTTAGAACGGTTCGCAGAAACTTCAAAAATGTAGATGCTTATGTAGCCATTAGCCAGTTTGTTAAAAAGCAATTAATTGAAATAGGCGGGGTCCCAGAAGAAAAAATCGTCCTTCTCTATGCAGGGGTGGATACCAACATCTTCGCACCCCTTCCAAAAGAAGCTCACGATACCCTTGAAGTCACATTTGTGGGTCAAATCATGCTTGAAAAAGGGATTGATTTACTCATTAACACCGTGATTGAACTGGCAAAAGTGCGAAAAATTCGCTTAAATATTGTGGGCGATGGCAACTTAAAAACCATGCTCATGAAAAAAACAAAAAATAATCCTGAAATCAACTGGGTTGGTTATTTAAATGGTCAAGCAAAAGTGGCTGAGTTTTATGCCAAATCCGATGTGGTGGTTTTACCAAATAGATGGGATGAGGCTTTCTCATATATTCCATTGGAATCCATGGCCTGTGGTACGGCGATTATCGCATCTAACGTGGGTGGTAACTCAGAAGCAATAGTGGATGGTGTCACTGGTAGACTCTTCAATATAGACAATCCTAAAGAGCTTTTCGATATCTTAAACGATACTAAAATCGAGGACTTCTGGAAAATGGGCGAAAACGGCAGAGCACATGCACTCAAACATTTTACCCTGGAGTTGTTTGGACAAAAGTACCGGTCACTTTATGATAATTTAATGACAAATCCTAGTGTGATCAAACAGATCGACTAATAGCAAGCGAGGTTTTTATGAAATTTGATGTTCTAGTAGTTGGTGGTGGCCTTGCAGGGGCAACTGCCGCAAGACTCTTGGCTGAACAAGGCAAATCTGTTTTAGTCATTGAAAAACGCAAGCAAATTGGCGGCAATTGTTTTGATTTTATGAACGAGCACGGGATTACGGTCCATCTTTATGGCCCACATATTTTTCATACCAACAATAAATCGGTTTGGGATTTCCTCAATCGCTTTACGAAGTTTAATAGTTTTCAACATCAGGTTTTAAGCTTTGCAGAAGGTCGCTTAATTCCCTTCCCAATCAACAGAGATACTATTTGCGATGTTTATGGGGTGGATATTCCAGTTGACCAAGTCCATGCTTTTCTTGATCAAGAAGTACAAAAAGCCACTTTTAATAACCCACCTGAAAATTTTAGGGATGCGGTTGTGTCTCAAGTTGGCCAACGGTTATACGATCTTTTCTTTAAAAACTACACTAAAAAGCAATGGGAAAAAGAGCCCGAAGAGCTCTCTGCTGAGATCGCCAATCGCATTCCGATTCGCGAAAACCGTGATCCCCGCTATTTTTCTGATAAATACCAAGGCATTCCAGTCCATGGCTATACAAAGATGATTGAAAATATGTTGGATCATCCGAATATCTCTTTAATGCTCAATTGTGATTACTTCAAAGTCAAAGAGAGCATTCTCGCGGACCTCACGGTCTACACTGGACAATTGGATTACTTCTTCAACCGTGAACATGGTAGCCTTGATTACCGTTCAGTTGATTTTCAATTTGAAACCTTGGAAATTGAGACCTATCAACCGGCCGCTGTTGTTAATTATCCTAACGATTACGATTTTACCCGAATTACAGAGTTTAAACACATGACGGGGGAAAAAAACAATGCCACAACCCTTTGCTATGAGTACCCGGCTGCTGAGGGCCAACCTTGTTATGTGGTGATTTCAAAAGAAAATATGGCTGTTAGAGAGCGTTACTTAAAAGAAGTGGCTGCCCTTGAGGCCTCTGGAAAATTCTTATTTGTAGGTCGATTGGCAGAATATAAATACTATAATATGGACCAAGTGGTTGATGCTGTCATCCAAAAGATTCCCACCTGATTTTACAAATGACATCTTAGAACTCACAAGTGCCGCACCTTTTGGTGTTCTTGTGGGTTTTACTTTTAGATTGGAGTTACTATGAGCACTGCCTTCTTCACAAATGGCCAAGACGCATTTTCTTATTTGTTGGGCGCTATTCAAGGGGCTCAGGTTACCATCGAGATTCAAATGTTTATCTGGCGTGATGACGAGATTGGTCTGCTGATGGCTGAGGCAATCCTTGCTGCTGCTAATCGAGGGGTGCAAGTCACCATTTCAAAAGATGCCATGGGCGGGGTTTTTGAATACGGCGAAGAGCATAAGCGCTCTTTTTTTCACCCAAAACTACCTTTAAGCCTACGGCTAATGGCCCGAATTTTGGATAAAGCCTATCCCATGGCAGGTAAGCCTACCGGGTACAAGCAAAGTCCCCACCCTTTAGCCTTAAAAATATTGAATCACCCCAATATCCAAGTGATGTGCGACCGAGTCCAAAACGACCATTCTAAATACTATATCTTTGACGATTCAGTCCTTGTGATTAGTGGTATGAATATTGAATATAAAGAATGGCGACATGATTTACTGGGACGTCCCTACTTTGATTTTATGGCTGCCTTCCATGATCCTAGAGCTGTACAGGCTTTTAGACAAGCTAAAACCATGGTAGCCCCTACTCAGTGCCAACCTGTGGCCATTGGAAATTTAGGGATGGGGCTGGATTTCATCCTCAATACAGTGATACCGGCTCATTCCAAAGGGATGACTAAAGCCTTTGAAGCCCGCTGTGCTTTGATAAACCGACTACAACAAGCAAAGCATCACGTGACCATTGTCATGGCTTATATCGGGGATCAAAGCCTTATGGACACCATAGCAGCCCTTGCCCAAAAGGGCGTCAAGATAACCCTTTATATACCCATCAGTGCGAATTTACAAAACGACCTAAATCTCAAACATGCTAAACACCTGATGGTCAAGTGTCATCAGCACATTGAACTCTTTCTATGCCACCATATGATCCACGGCAAACTGATTTTAATTGATGGGGATTATGTTACCTTTGGTTCCACCAACCTCAACAAGCAAGCCATGACCCTACTGCAAGAATCCAATGTGGGCTTTTCACTGGCTGCCCATGGTCTATTGGAGACCCTTCTGGGGGCCATCCAAGAGATTCAAGGCCAATCCACAAAAGTGAATCACAGCGACGAGATTCACTATAATCCCCTTATGGGATTTTTAGAAGGATGCCTTTAGCATCATCAAATGAAAGGAGCAATTATGGCTATTACACTGATTACCGACAGCACCTGTGACTTATCCCCCCAGTACCTAAAAGAGCGCAATATCCCCTTTGGCTCTCTTAAAATTCTATTTGAAGAAACTGAGTATACAGATAAGGTCAATATCACAAATGCCGAGTTTTACGCTAAAATGAAACAGTCCAAAGTGCTACCCAGCACTTCTCAAGTAAACCCAGGTGAATTTGAAACCTTATTTTCTCAGGAATTAGCAAAAGGCAATCAAGTCCTTGGCATTTTCATTTCTTCTGATTTAAGTGGCACTTTCAACTCCGCAGTGATGGCCAAAGAGGTCTTGACCCCCTCAAAAAATGGGGAACAAAAGGTTGATTCTAAAGGACTTCCAGCCATTACCTTGGTGGATAGCCGCACCACAAGCTTTGGTCTTGGAATGCTGGTCAAAAGAGCCCAAGATGCCATCGATGCTGGCGAAACCCTTGAGGCTATCGTTGCAAAACTCAACCTATGGATTGGCAAACAACAACTCTATGGCATGCTTGATAGCCTTGAAAATCTAAAAAAGGGCGGCAGACTGTCTGCAGGTTCTGCCATGATTGGCACCCTTTTAAGCGTTAAGCCTATTATTGAAGTCAAGAATGGTAAGGTGGATGTGGCCTCAAAAGCCCGGGGCTCGAAAAAAGGGATGGCATGGATGATAGAACAGCTCCTTGCGGAATATCCAGACGGGCAGGTTGGTGAAATTGCCATAGCCTACGCCAATGACCCAGAAAAAGCAGAAGAGTTCAAAGCATTGCTACTGAGTTCTGTGACCCCTACAGCCATATTGGATGTGGAGATTGGATCTGTGGTAGGCACCCATACAGGTGCAGGAGCTGTGGGTTTGGTTTACTTTAAAAAATAAGAGGTTATCCACACAAGTTCTAAACTTGTGTGGATAACCTCTTTACTATTTCACTATTACCATTGCCATTGCCTCTTTTGGATAATCGTTTAAAAAAACGACTAGGAGACTAACCATAAAAATGCAAGATAACATAATCCCATTAAGACAATCAGAATTGGTCCAAATACAATCAGTGCGGAGATAATGGCCGCCCAAATTGTACTTGGTGCAAGTTTTTCTGCTTCCTTAGCTTCTTCAGCCCAAATTTCTTTAGGAGTTTTCAGCTCTGATGTCACTTCTGAGTCAGTTTCAGACAAACCAGTTTTTTCACGATGCCATTTTTCAGCTCGATCAATTTTCTTTTGAAATAACATAATCACCACTCTCCTTTAGAAATATTGGGTTTATCTTATTATGATTGATTTAACTTATGGTGACAAGCAACAAAGTGCTCAGGAGCTACTTCTTCAAATAGCGGTGCAATTTGCTTACAAATATCCGTAACATATTTACAACGGGTATGGAATTTGCACCCCTTTGGCGGTCTAACTGGGCTCGGAATATCCCCTTGAAGCACTTCGCGGTCCTTAACTGGATTTGGATCAGTGGTTGGAATCGCTTCAATCAGTGCTTCAGTATACGGGTGCATTGGCTTAGCGTAGATATCTGCAGTGTTAGCAAGTTCTACAATATTACCAAGGTACATAACGCCGACTCGGTCACTGATATATTTGATAACGCTAAGGTCATGTGAAATAAACATGTACGTCAATTTCTCTTGCTCTTTAAGATCAAGCAAGAGGTTGATGACCTGAGACTGGATTGATACGTCAAGAGCCGATACAGCCTCGTCACACACGATGAACTTTGGTTGTAAGGCTACAGAACGGGCAATACCGATACGCTGTCTTTGACCACCAGAGAATTGATGTGGGTAACGATGGACGAAATATGGCGCAAGTCCGCATTTTTCCATTGTTTTAAGCACATAGTCTTGGGCAGCATCGTCGTGTTTACCAAACATTTTATGGGCATAAAGACCTTCAGAAACGATTTGACCAACTGTCATCTTTGGGTTCAAAGATGAGTATGGATCTTGGAAGATCAACTGCATATCTTTACGAAGACCACGAATTTCAGATGTGGTCAGCTTAGCAAGATCTATACTGCCATCACGGTAGTTGTGATAGCTTTCAAAATCAGGATGTGTCCGGTAACGATCAAGCATTTTTTCAATGTCATGCTTTAAAGTCACTAAGTCTTTATCCGCTTGTATCAAAGCCTTTTCGTTAGCAGCGTACTGAGCAAGGGCACCTGAAAGTGACGCTTCAATTTCTTTGTTGTCCTTGCCGCCACGTTTTAGTTTTGAACGACGGTCATCAATCTTAACCTTCTCAGCAGCTAAAGCACGCTTTAACTCAAGGGCATTCAAGCTTGCCTTATACTCTTTGATTAAAATTTCAGCAACTGGACCAAGATCCTCAGCTAGCATAAAGCCACCAATTAACTGAACCATTGTCATAAAATAATCATTGGCAATTTTTTCAGCACCACGGAGTTTAGCCAAGGCTTCGTACTTCTGAATTTCTTGTGTTTCTTTTTCGTAGTCTTCTTTTAACTCAGCTACTTTTTTTCTAGCATCGGTTAATTTAGCTCTGGCACCACCTAGGTTTTTTAGTGTCTCAAAAACATATTTTGGTGCTACATCAGCAAGATCACGGCCATAATAAAGTGAACGGCCATCTGTTTGACGGTAAAGTTGCAATAGGGTTCTACCAAGAGTTGATTTACCACAACCACTCTCACCAACTAGGCCCAAAGTTTCGCCTTCGTAAATATCCAAAGTGATATCGTCGTTAGCACGGACAAATAACTGCTCCTTTTGTCCCATGGATTTTTTTAGCGGAAAATATTGCTTTAAATTTTCGACTCGAATGAGAACCTTTTTCTTTTCTTTGTGTGCTTGATTAGCCATTGGATCTCACTCCTTTCTCTGGGTAGAAGCATCTAACTTGCTGATCTGGTGCCACTTCAACTAATTGTGGTTCAGTATCATGACATTTTTTAGTCGCGTATTTGCAGCGAGGGGAAAACTTACAACCAATTGGGAGATCCAATGGATGTGGCACGGCCCCAGGAATCGCTTCAAGTCGCACACCTGGTGGTGTATCAAGTCTTGGAATAGAAGTCATCAAGCCCTCAGTGTAAGGGTGAGAAAATTTGCATGTTGGTGCAAATAAAACTTTAGAAGGTGCTTTTTCAACCACTTGACCACAGTACATAACCGCAACGTCATCAGCCATTTCGTTGATAACACCCATGTCGTGTGTAATAAAGAGAATTGAAGTACCAATAGAAGTTTTTAGTTCATTCATTAATTTTAGGATCTGAGCCTGAATGGTAACGTCTAAGGCTGTTGTTGGCTCATCCGCAATCAAGAGTCTTGGACGGCACGCCAGCGCCATAGCAATAACAACACGCTGTCTCATACCACCGGAGAGTTGGTGAGGGTACTGCTTAGCAACCACTTCTGGATTTGGAATTTTAACAAGTGCCAACATTTCAACCACTTTAACGGCAGCTTGCTTTTTAGTCAACTTTTGATGGATGATAAAAGGCTCTGCTACTTGTCTTTCGATGGTAAAAATTGGGTTAAGGGCAGTCATGGGCTCTTGGAAGATTACCGAAATATCATTGCCTCTAATAGCGCTCATTTCTTTTAATTTAACATCGGCAAGGTTTTGACCATCAAAGAATATTTCACCAGAGTGAATATAACCGTTACCATCTAGTAATTTTAAAACCGTCATGGCAGAAACGCTCTTTCCAGAACCACTTTCTCCAACGATTCCAAGTGTTTTACCCGCATCAACCGAGTAGGTTACACCATTTACAGCTTTGACTGTTCCTTTTTTAGTTTCAAAAAAGGTATGCAGGTTTCTGATTTCTAATAATGCCATGTCAATAGCCTCCTATCGCTCTTGTGATTTTGGGTCAATGGCTTGGCCGATACCGTCACCAATCAAGTTGATGGCAATAACCAGTGTTGCCAACGAGATTGATGGGAACACCCAACGCCACCAGTAGTTTTGAATGACGATACTACTACGCGCGCCGTTTAGCATGTTGCCCCATGTTGGATGAGGCGCTTGAACCCCAAAGCCTAGGAACGATAATGAAGATTCTGTCAAAAGACTGTAGGCAAGGCTTAATGTGATTGAAACAATAATCATAGAAATGGCATTTGGCACGATATGTTTAAAGACAATACCCGCCTCTTTGATACCAATGGCACGGGCTGCCGTAACGTACTCTTGCTCTCTAATTGAGAACACCAGTGAACGGACCAAACGCATGAGGCCAACCCACGAAACTACACCGATTAGCACCATGACCATATAGATCTTTTGCATCGGATTCAATCGGTTACCAATAACTGCACTGAAAATCATGATTAGGGGTAGCATTGGTACTGCACTGATGATTTCTCCAAGTCGTTGAACGAACATATCAAATGCACCGCCCAAGTAACCAGAAAGACCACCAAGGATAATACCGATTGTCGCAGAAATCGCAACTGAAACAAGACCGATTGTCATGGTCATACGGCCACCATGGATCAATCGTGTAAATGTATCTCGACCTAAATCATCTGTGCCAAACAAGTAACCTTTAAGACCCCATGTGACTACTTTTCCAGTCTCAAGAACTGCGTAGTTTTGGAATCCGCCAACGAAAACTTTCGTGTTTTGAAGACCTTGAATCTTTTTAGGTACATTAGTTTGCTTATAATAGTTATCACCCCAAGCTAAGACTTCGCCTTGGTCTGACTGAAGTACCAAATGGTTACGACCCCCATCGATGGCAATAATCTTACCCTTTGGCTGTGGTACGTTTTTTTCGCCACGGGTTGGTGTTGCATTACCCCAAACAAAAACTTTGCCATCTTCATTGAGAGCTGCCATGGCATTATCCGTTGAAGTCAACTGGACAATTTTCCCCATATCCGCTGGAATATCAGCAAATGTAGTTTTTTGAGTGCCCAAGAACACAACTTTTCCATCTTTTGTGAGAGCTGTAAAAGCATCTGCTGTTACCAATACTTGATCAATCTGACCCTGGTAAGCATGGAATTGATTAAAGTCATTGATCATTGTATTACCAAAGAAGAAAGTTCGTCCATCTTCAGTGAGAACAATTGACGCTTGGTAACCAGCATAAATGGCTTTGATATTGGTTAATTGTTGGACTTCCATAGGAATTGTCGCTTGTTTTAAACGGTCGCTTCCCCATCCAAATACTTTACCTTGATCATTGAGGGCCAATGCGTGATCTGCACCAATGGCTATCTTAACGATTTTGCCCATGTTCTTCGGTAATTTTCCAATATCAACTGTTGATGTGATTTTAGTATCACCCCAAGTTTTCAATTGACCATCCTTTGTCAATGCGAAGGTAAATTTAGGACCTACAACGATATCAGCAATATTGCCCTCAATTTCTTTAGGCACAGACATCAAATTCATAATCGGTGGTATATGGGATTGTGTGGAATCTGTAAAAGACAAATCAATTGGCATTAATAGTGGGCCTACTAAAACCGTTACAGCAAAGAAAACATATAACCAAAAAGCTGCCATTGCTGTTTTATTACTTTTGAACGTATTGACGATGGTAACGAATGGGGTGTCTATTTTAGCTTCTAATAATAAATCGTCTCTTTTTCGGCTCCCTTGAAACAAGGACAACAAACCGAAGGGGTTGACTGGCTTCTTTTGTGTTGAAGATTTCTTTTGATTGCTCATTTTGCCGTCTCCTCTCTATTTGGTCACACGGACACGTGGATCCACGATACCGTAAGTTAAGTCAGTAATCAAATTTGCACTAAGACTTATGATGACATAGAAAAGGTTCATGGCCATGGTCACATTCCAGTCTTGATTGACTAAAGAGTCATACATGAATTTACCCATACCATTGACATTAAACATGGTCTCTAAGATCATTGCACCACCAAAAACACTGAGAATAATACTAATAAGCATTGTAACAATCGGAAGCAAAGCATTACGCCATGCATGGGACAGAATAACCACCTGTTCTCTAACACCCTTTGCCCGTGCTGTTCGGATACACTCCATTGATAGGGCATCAATCATAGAAGCACGAATATAACGGGTAAGGTAACCTAAGTTAGCAAATGTTAACACGATAATTGGAAGTGCTAAATGATACAGGGTATCTAAAAACAAGGAAAAACCAGTACCAGTAAAACCAGGAGTATTCATACCACTGATTGGGAATATACGGAGTTTAACAGAAAAGAAGAATATAAATATTAGGGCATAAACATAGGACGGTATACTATAGCCGATAACGGTGAAAACCTGTGTGAATTTATCAAACAGTGAGTTTTTGCGAATAGCACAGTAGATACCTAAAGGTATGGTAACCATTAAACTCACAGTGATTACAAAGAGATTGTAGAAAATTGTTATTTTTAAAGGTTCACCAATCAATTCCGCAACAGGTTTTCTGTGCTTTGTTGATTGACCAAGATCACCATGGGCAAAATTGTTAGCCCATTTAAAATAGCGAACATAGATAGGATCGTCCAGACCCAAACGGTCCCGGGCTTTCTCATACATCATCTGGTATGCTTCAGGTGTAGCTTTTTCTCGATAAGGCTCGACTTCTGCTCTGGCTGCATCGCCAGGGACCATACTAAATACTCCAAATAAAACCACAGATAAAATTATAAAGACAAAAAACATATACATGAACCGCTGAATAATGTACTTTATCATGACAACAACCGCCCTCTCACTAGCCGTTTAAGATTCCCTCAAACCACAATTTTAAGAAACAACTTCATAAAAATAGGGCTATAACGCCCTATTCTTATGAACATTGTCTACTGCTCTTTTAAATATCGTCGACTGCCATGAAACAAAATCATTCCTTGTTACGCTGAATCACTAAAAAATTATTTTGCAACGTAAGCATAAAGAACTGCTTGAGAAATATTTACGAGTGCGTTTGCATTGTAGTTTTTCAACTTATCAGTGTAGAAGTCATGAATGATATTTGAGTACAAAGGCATATCTGGCAATAATTCATTCCAGTATGTTACGAAAGTAACAAAGTCTTTCTTGAAGCCATCACGGTCTGTACCATCACGTAAAACCATTTTCTTAGCCATATCTTCAAGTTTTTTATCGATCAAGAAGTTAGGGTTTGAACCACCATCAAGGGCTGATTGCTCAGTAGTGTAAGTTCTTTGTAAATCGTATAATGGTGTAAATGTAACAGCAAGGTTGTACATATTGTATGTTGGAACGGCATATTTAGCATCAACTGACTTATTACGGCTATAGTAGTTCAAAAGTTCTGGGAATGTCATAACCGTTTGGTTGATTTTGAAACCAGCAGCAGCAACATCTGGATTCTCTTTCAATTTTACAACTAAAAGATCAGATACTGCATTTTGCTCAGAAGAAGCCCACTCAAGAATCAAAGGCATCAACGTACCATCGTCAAGTTTTTTGTAACGGATACCAGATACATAAGCGCCGCCTTTTTCGTCAAGTGTCCAACCACCAGCTTCAAGTTCTTTAACCGCTAAGTCAAAGCCATAAGGGTATTGGTTCAATTTTTCGTTAAGCTCTGCTTTAGTTTCTTGGTAGAACCATTGGCTCTCACCGTAAGGACCGTTTACAATTGTACCAAAACCACCTGTAAATGTTTTAGCAAAGTCGTTTCTGTCAAGAAGGTGTGCAATTGCATGACGTACTTCAACAAACTGAGTAGGACCAAAGTCACAAACAAATGTTACTTTACCGTAGCCAGAACGTGGGTAGTTTGTAAAGTTAAAGCCACCTTTGTCAACTAGGTCAAGACCTGTTTGAATTTCAGTACCCTGCATCATAAATGTCAACAAGTCAACTTTACCAGTTGCAAGTTCGTCCATTTGCGTATCTTTAACCACTTTTCTGTAGATAACTGTATCGATTTTAGCCGTTTGACCAGTGTAGTCCCCAAGGAAATTAGGGTTAACTTTCATAACAACTGTTTGGCTAGCTGCATCATAACTGTCTACATTATAAGCACCAGAAGAAACATACTTAGGGTTGTTTCTTGCAGCCATGAAAGTTGCTTCGTTAGCTGCTTTTGTTGGTCTTGTGCTGAAGTAAGCGCCTTGACCATCGTCTTTAACTTCGATAGCAGTATCTTTTAACCAGTAGTGAAGAGGCGTTGGATAAGAACTACCAGCAGTAATATCGTAGAAGAATGGTAGTTCTTCTTTAGCAACAGTTAAAGAAAACTGGTAATCGCCAAGAAGTCTAGCACCTGTAAAGATATCAGAAGTACCAGCTTGGTATTCTTTGTAACCCACCAATTTATAGTCATCTTGTGCTGCAGAGCCAAGTTCAACTAGGAAAGGTGAATTCCAAAGCAAGACTGATGCGATATAGTCTTTTGCAGTGATTTTTGTACCATCATTGTACGTAAGATTTTCATTGATTGTCCACGTAAATGTTTTAGTGCCATCAGCATTATCTGTTGTTACAAGTTCTTTAACAGCAGTGTCATTTTTAACAAACTCACCAGCAAATGTTTGATCATATGTTTTATAACCATTAATAAACTGATATACTGCATTGTCAGCAGCGTTGTTTGTGAATGCTGGAATCCAGTCGCCTGACATCTCAGTTGTTGTACCGATGATCAATTGACCTTCTGGTGTTGCAGGTGCGCCTTCTACTGCGGAAGCGTTTGCCTCAGTTGTAGCCTCAGTGGTTGGTTCGACAGCTTCTTTCTTGCCGCAAGCAGCTAAAGAGAACACCATCATCACAACCAAAAGAAGTGATAAAAACTTTTTCATCATAATCCCCCTTGTAATTACTCATTTTTGGATTGATGTTGCGATGAACGTTTAAAACAATTGGCATAATCGAAAATTGATACGATAGATGGTTGAACTAAAACCCCTAAAGTTTCGCTTGAAATTTCTTAGCTGGCCAGCAAAGCGAATTCAAAATCCAGAACTTTTGCTTACTCATTTTTAACAATTCAACTAGCGAAATATTAGCACAACGGGACCCTGTTGTGAAGCGCAAATACTCATATATTGCGACATGTTACAGGAATATCACGATATCGTAGCCTTCTGAAATTGTGTGTTTCATTTACGTAATAATTACCCCCTTTTCGTGTCTCAGTTGTAACAACTTCATGGCACTATTCAAATTGTCACCTAGTGTATTATTCAAAATGTCACCCGCTTTTTTTAATCAAATTATGAGACTTCGCCTGTGTTAATCTTTGGTTAACGGGTATCAAACTATTGATATGATTTTCATAGAATGCTTTTTAAAATCAACTCTATGATGTTTCCCTAAAGGAGCCTGTATGACTTTAAAAATAGCCATTGAAGATGTTCGTAAAAATCCGAAGTCATATTTAGGGAGGCATATGTCAAGCTTCCATGAAGACCTGGACAGTTTAACCGCTGAAGCATTGCTCTGTCTTCAGTTTTCCAGTGCTTCATTTGCTTCAAGTGATTATTTTGAAATTATAACAGAAGCCATTAATCATCAAGGAATCCCCGAAAAACTTCCTATTTATGACCACTACTATGCTATTGCATTAGGACTTTTTGCCCGTAGTATCAATGATACCACCGAAGCGCTGACTTATTTTACAAAGGCATATGATATCGCTGTCCAACTGGGAGATAAAGAACTCATTGCCCGGTCCCTGATTTATTTAAGTACTATTTTTGACATGTTGAAAAATTCCGAAACTGCAATTGATTTTGCTACAAAAGCTGTTAGATTAACCACAACAATGAGCTCAAATTTAGTAATCGCAGAGGTCTATATGAACTATGCTCTTTTGCTTGAACACTCAGGCCAAGCAGAGGATGCCATTGCGGCCTATCAATATGCCCATAATCATTTTTCACAGGTGCCCGACCAAGAAACCTTTCTCAATTATTGCATTCTAACTATCAATATTGGCCATGCCTACCTTGAACAAGGTATGCAAGTGATGGGTGAACAATACTTAACACAAGCCATCACCATTGCTGATACATATGGATTTTTTCCTTATTTACAACGTTCCATTAAAGTCATCGCTGCCTATTTTGAGAATCAAAACGAGTTTGAAAAGGCTAATCACGTCTTAAACTTGTTTTTAGAAAGCCAACTGAAATCTCAAAAAAGCGCAAACACTAGAAGTGTCACCGTGCCTGAGTCTGATGTAAAAAAACACTTAGGTGCAATTTCCCATCTTGAACAGGTCAACACACAACTATCATTTGAATTAAAAGTCATTCAAAACGTGCTTACAGAAGATTCCCTTGCTCAAAAAATGGCTATCCAGCAGCTAAAAACTATCGGTGAGGCCATTCGGAATCGAGAATTCCTACCCTATTTACAGGCTAAATGGCCCATTAAAACAGATCAATTTGCAGGTGCTGAAATCCTTGCCCGTTGGCAAAGTTCTGAGGGTGGCATGATACCACCTAGCCAGTTTATTGATGCCATAGAAAACAACGACTTAATCATTGGACTCAGTGAATATCTTTTAAGAACAACTCTAGATACCCTCGCTCCAATCATTCGTCAAGCCTATCCAACTTTTGTGATTAGTCTAAATGTCTCTCCCTACCAATTAGCCCATCAAGATATCTTGCGACTTCTAGATGCTTGCTGCATCGAATATGGTCTACTGGCTTTGAATTTCGAGATCGAAATTATCGAACGTACCTTTATTGAAAACAACCCCAAAGCCATTGATCAGCTTTTTAAGCTCCATCAGAAGGGCTTCGGTATCGCCCTGGATGATTTTGGATCGGGGTATTCCTCTTTAGCCTGCATTATTGAACTTCCCATAGATACGGTTAAAATTGATAGAAGCCTAGTAAAAAATCTAGATGAGACCCCTAAATCACGCCAACTATTTACCAGTATCATCTCCATGCTTTCTGAGCTTGGTATCAAAAGTATTGCAGAGGGCATCGAAACTGAATCCCAGCGACTTTTTATAGAAGAAAGCGGTTGCCTTGAAGGTCAAGGTTTTTTAGTGCATAAGCCGTGTTGTTTAGACGATTTTCATGCTATACTAAAAAAAGAATAATCAATGACAAATATACCTAAAGGATGTGCCCATGAGAATTGTATGCGATAGCGGTTGCGATCTTACTCCAGAAATGAAAGCAGAATTAGCAGTTACATTAGTACCTTTAACCATCAATGTTGGCGATGTCATCTTTGTTGATGATGAACATTTAAATGTAAAAGAATTAGTGGCTGCCATTGAGGCGTGTCCCACCGTTGCAAAATCAGCTTGCCCTTCACCACAGGATTTTATGAATGCTTTTATGGCCCAGGGGTCAGTATTTGTTGTTGCCCTTACCTCAGCTCTTAGTGGTACTTATAATAGCGCTGTTTTAGCTCGTGATCTTTTTCTTCAAGAACAAACCGAAAAATTCATCCATATTTTCGACTCTAAAGGATCATCTGTTAAACAGACTCTCATCGCCATGAAGATTCATGAGCTGATGAACGCAAAATTAAATGAGAATGAAATCGTTGCAGGGGTTAACGCTTATCTTGAAAAGCAAAAGTTCTTTTTTCAGCTAGGTTCATTGGATGCCATGATTAAAAATGGCCGCATCACAAAACTGAAAGGTCTCATTGCCAATGTCCTCAATATTAAGCCAATCCTATTTGCCAACGAATTAGGCGAAGTGTCCCTATTCGAAAACGTTCGTAGCTCAAAGAAATCCATGCGTAGAATGGTTGAGCTTATAGGCGAACAGTGCGATGATTTTTCAGAACGAATTTTAGGCATCTCCCACTGTGAAGCCCTTGAGAGAGCCAACGAACTAAAAGCAGAAATTGAAGCACGGTACAATTTCAAAGATGTTTTTATTGTTCCTACAGCTGGTTTAACAAGCCTCTATGTCAGTAGAGGGGGCATCACAATCGCATTTTAAATTGAAGTGGCCCATGAATTTTCATTCATGGGCCACTTTTTTTCTTCTTTTTAATGAATAATTACAGCTAGTGAATGACCGATATCAATAGTTTCCTCATGACACTTAGCTCATCAGAGCGATAATCTCACTGGCCCAAGCAATAGCAGTACAGTAATCTTTGTATAGCTGTGTCTCATGTACTCCAACGGCCTCAGTGTATAATTGACCTGTTCGCCAGTCACCTCTTTCGTAAGCATAAAGGAGACTAATTAAAGGGCCGAGGGCACCGGATTCCTTGATTAAAGCATCTGAAATGGAAATCGGGATGGTAATACCATCTAGGGCATCTGTCATATTTTGATCTAGCATAGCATCTAGAGTGCTAAAGAGTCCCATCATTGAAGCCTCGTGTTTCATGGTTTTCAGATTACCATTTATTGCCGTCAACTCAGAAAACTTTGTCCGCACCAAAGCCATCCGCATGAGTTCTTGGGGTTTGTGGCTGGATAAGTCCCGAAGCATCAAGATGCTCACCCAACGTTCAAGCTCTTTTAATCCCATGTAAGTGAGGGCGCGTTTAATTGAATAAATCAAGTCATCTCCTGCTCGGCCTTTAATCACCCGCATCAGACGGTAGGCGAGCATCATATCTTTTTCAATGATTTCGGCCAGAACCTGATAAGATGGTTCTTCTTTTTTAAGCTCAGTTAACAAACGCAAATATTGAATTTTGGTGGTGGTTTGACTATTTGAGTGGGCGACGATATTGGGTTTACTGAAAAAATACCCTTGAAACAGATGAAAGCCCATTTCTTTTGCTTTATGAAATTCATCTTCGGTTTCAACTTTTTCTGCAAGAATGGTTTTTTTCTGTCTTAGAGCAAGTCTAACTTCTGCCTTGATTTGATCTAAGGGTGTTTGGAGGATATCAAATTTGATTATGTCTGCAAATGGCACTAGAGGGTAATCTGCATAGGATTCTACAAAATCATCTAATGCGATTTTATAGTTTTTTATTTTTAAGTCTTTAATGCGGTTGACCAAGGCCAGATCTACCACCACATCTTCTAACACCTCAATAATTAGCCGTTCTGGTCCGATAATTTCAGGCATATCCGAGTGCAAAAACTCTGCATCAAAATTAATAAAAGCCTTTTTGTTCTCCACAATTCGATCAATTCCGGCCTCAAAGAGGCCACCCACGACGGCTGCCGTCGCATGAACACTTGAAACACCATCAAATGTTTGGGATTGCTCACCGGAGCGATATAGTAGCTCATAACCATATACTTCTAAATTGCGACTGAATATCGGTTGTCTTGCTATAAACATTGTTACCTTACCTCCAATCGCTTATGTTTAGTGTTATTAACGGACTATTTGGAAACATCATATGGTAATATCAGCTATTGCTATATAGGTTATTGCTTCTATCACATATATGCCCTTTAGTAGCTTTGCCTAACAGCCTTTTCACAACCTTTTAAATAATTATTCCTTTCACATCATAAAATGCCTGGGAAGTTACATTAAATAGCTTGTGATAAGACTTTGCTATAGTCCTTATATCACTTGTGTACAAACGGTTAACTTTTTTACATTGTAAACGATTTCACAGTGTGTAATCATTACTTAAAGACATGCAATGATTCATTTAATACGGAATGTTAAAATACGGCTTGTAATTTTTTGTGAGAGGGGTATTATTAGCTAGGAATCATTAAATTTCGGAGGTATCAGACGTGACAGATCATGTGATCATTGCAGTAGGTATTTTTGCTTTAAGTTATATAACAATCATCTCGGAAAAGATTAACCGCATGATTGTCGCCCTACTTGGTGCTATTTTGATGATTGGTTTTCAAGTACTGAGTCAAGAGAAAGCGCTGGAAATAATTGATTTTAACACAATTGGTTTGCTCATTGGCATGATGATTATTGTGAATATTTTGAAACGCACAGGTTTCTTTCAGTTTTTAGCTATAAAAATGGCGAAATTAGCCAAAGGCGACCCTTGGAAAATCACCTTGTATTTTGCAATCACCACGGTAGTGGCTTCAGCATTTTTAGATAATGTGACCACCGTCCTTCTTTTAGCACCAGTTACCTTTGTAATTGCCGATGCACTAAAAATGAATCCAATTCCTTTTATGGTACCCATGATTTTCGCTTCGAATATTGGTGGTGTGTCAACTATTATAGGTGATGCGACAACCATTATGATTGGTTCTGCAACAGGTTTTGATTTCCTCTATTTTGCCGCAAACATGGCGCCGATTGCTTTAATTGCCTTCTTAGTCATGATTTTCGCTATGAAGTTTTATTATGGTAAGCAGCTCAAAGCCACCGATGCTCAAAAGCAGCATATCTTTGATCTCGATGAATCCCGAACCATCAGTGATAAACAATTACTCATAAAGAGTTTTATTGTACTTGGTGGTACCATCATTGGTTTTATCTTTCATAGATCATTCGGCCTTGAGTCTGCAACCATCGCTTTGGGCGGTGCTACTGTGCTCTTACTACTTAGTAAACTTGATCCTGAAGACATTTTAATGGAGATTGAGTGGAATACCATTTTCTTCTTTATCGGTCTTTTCATATTAGTAGGCGCTCTAGAAAGCGTCGGTGTAATCACATTCATGGGTGATAAAATCATCGCTCTAACCCAGGGTAATTTATTCTTCACTGCCATGCTGATTCTCTGGGTATCTGCTATTCTTTCATCTATCCTAGACAACGTACCTTTTGTGGCCACTATGATTCCTCTTTTGAAACATATGGAAAGTGTCACAGGTGTTAATGCGCCCGTTCTTTGGTTTGCACTGGCTGCGGGGGCTTGTTTAGGGGGTAACGGCACTTTGATTGGTGCATCGTGTAACGTTGTCATCGGGGGCATGCTTGAGAAAAGAAATCACAAGATAAATTTTCTTAGTTATATGAAAATTGCTTTTCCTACAATGCTTCTCTCAATCGCTGCCATCGCAGTCTATATGGCCGTTGTTTACTTTTAAGAACCTTCAGGAGCTGATTAATGAAAACTTATATGCAATCCGAAGCCACTGAACATGAAATGAAATTAGTCCAAATGGGGGCTAAAGTTGAACAAGTCCATAGCCGTATGTGTTATATCCGCTTTCTTGTTGAAGGGGTTGAAGTAGAATATGTTTATAATATCAATAAGAAGAAAAAATACTTCTTACAGCGCAAGAAACCATACCCACTGGCCCTTAAAGTCACTAACACTGAAAAAGAACTGGTTTCTGTGATTGAAGTGGATCTTGAACAGTTTAAAAATGCTGCCCGTAGCCATAATATCAACTACTTTTTAAATATTGGTACTGATTTAATTAAAACGATTCAGAAATTTGAAGATCTGTACTTGTATTACAATGTGCCTAAAGAGGATTGTCAACGTTTTGCTGAGCAAGTAAAAGCTTTAAAAGATGAAATCTATGTGATGCGGGATAAGTCTGAACGTGTCTACTTTGAAAAAGAACCAGAAAACCTTTAAAGGTTTTCTGGTTCTTTTTTAAAGTAAATTTTAGGCGCTGAATTTTTACAGTTTTCAATGGCAGTATTAATTTTAAGCAGTTCGTCAAAAATTTGTTTCAAAGTGTCTTCTGGAACGTTGTAATAGAGAAACAGATCTTCAAAGCGTTTGGCTGTTTCGTGAAAACTTTGCCCAATTTGCAAAAACTTCACCATATGCTTACTGGCAGATGCTTGTTTGAACTGTTCTAGGTCTATTTCAATGATTTCTACCAGTTTAGCCTCATCTTCAAATGCCTTCACTGGTAGTGGGTATGGTTTGATCCGTTCTAAAAAGTACTTCCCTTTTGCATTGATGTTATAGGCATACTCAATTTCAACCCCATCCACTACAAAGTGAACGTAGCACAATTTACTAGTAATCTGTATAACTTTGGCGCCAAGCTGTTCCAATTCCATTTCTTGCTCCATTGCCTCTGCCATTAGGTAGCTTTTCATAAATGCCTCCTTACTTCTTGTTGAGGTAGTTATTTGTATCTTACCCCAAAGCAGAGGACTTAATCTTTAAAAACGAGATGGGGGGACGTGCACCATGTTTCACTCTTTTAAAGTGAGACACGGTGCACGTCCCCCTGGCCCATTTTTGCTTTGCTAGGCTTTAAAGCGCAGGTCTACTTTAAACAAATCTCCATCTACGCTGAGTTTCAGGTCTGCATCTAAAGCGTTTGCTAGGCTCATGGCAATAGAGAGCCCGAGGCCGTTGCCTTCTGAGTGTCTGGCACTATCGCCTCTAACAAACCGTTCTAGAAGCTCCTCAGGGGCAATGTTCAAGGGATGCTTAGAAGTATTTTTAAGGGTGATGTTCAAATGTGTTTTTTGAGTACTTGGGTCTAATTGTTTTGCAAGGGACATAAAGACCCGGGTCCCTGGCAATGCGTATTTTAAGCTATTTGACATGAGGTTATCTAAAATTCGATAAAGCATTTTAGGATCTGAGTTAATAGGCGCCTCTGTCAACTGATTGGTAAAGACTAATTGCAAAGCGGCATTTTCAAAGGCTTCTTGATACTCCCCTTGAATCTGCTGCAGCATGGCCACAAGATCTAAGGGTTCCCAAGCCACTTCTACCACTCCACTTGAAATCTTTGAGGCTTCTACCAGGTGCTCAATTAAGGCTTTTAAACGGTTGGATTTGTCTGTAAGGATGCTAATATAGCCTTTAACCGTTTCGCTTGATGTGGGTTCTTTTGACAAAAGATCCACATAGGTAATGATGGATGTCAAGGGTGTTTTTAAGTCGTGGGTCACGTTTGTGATTAGCTCTGTTCTTAGGCGTTCACCCTTAACGGCCTCTTGGACTGCCACCCCTAAACCTTGATGGAGTGTATTGAGGTCTGCCACAAAATCAACGAAACATGGGGTCACATCTTTGGAACTCAATTGGGTTTTCATATCCCCTGAGGCTTGATCGTTGACGTATGCCATCATGGACTTGATGGCTGTTAGATGCTTTAACAAAAAGGATACGGCGTAACCATTTAAGGCTAAAAAGAAAATGAACCACAGAAGTGCCATCTCATTATCTGCTGTGACAACCATCAAGGTGGCAATGCAATTACCGGCACCGTAACCCAACATAGTAATAACCATATAGGGCTTAAATGCGGCCTGCCAGTTGCGGATGCGCACAAGTTCAGCTAACCAAAGGATCATTTTAACGGTTAGGGCACTGCGCCAAAAGTACTTGGATTTGATTCGCCTGACCACCGATAGATAGAAGCCCATGCCCACCACAACAGCAAAACTTGTGAGCCAAATGAAGATATCCAGGTTTAAAAGTGTGAAGGGTTCATTGCTAATAATCGCAATGGCTGGCATAAATGCCAGAGGCACTAAAACTAAAACCAGTTCCAGGGGTAAGAAATCTAATGGAATCAGTGACGGTTCCTGATAGGACTCTTTTTTACCAGCTGTGATGGTCAGCCATATGAATGCGCTAAGGGCAAATGCTAATGCCATGGCAATTCTATAGACGTAATTATCTTGCACTGCTTTAAAGGCTTCAAACTCTTTGAATAATTTACCAACTCGTTGTTGGTCATGATGATAATCAATGCTGACCTTCATGGAATCCTTATCTTCTAACCAAGAACGCACAACATCACTGGTGTTATAAACAACTTCTGTGAAAACCTCACTGTCTAATACACCATTTGGTGCTGCAAATGCTTGAGTTCGACTAAAGTGTATCGCATATCGACTATTGAAAATCCCATCTGCATTTTCGTTTGCCCTTAGATTCGTAGCCAAGATCTGCCCGTTTTCACCAGTAATTTGATAACGAAAAGTATCGGATATCAGCTTAGAATTCTGTTCATTCACATCTACAGTCCCGTCCGCTTTAACAGCTCTGACACTGGTCTCGATTAAATCTTTATACAGGTTTTCAAACTCATAGGTCTGATAAAAATAATCCCTAACTGCGTAATCATCCTTAATGGCCAGCTCGTACCCTGACTGTAGTGTTACCATAGTTGCCATTGCAATCACCAACAAAAGTAATGTTTTAAACGCCACACTATACGGTATATTTCTCAATTTTGTAACCAATTCCCCACACCACCTTTAAGTATTTTGGATTTTTCGGGTCGAATTCAATCTTCTCCCGAATGCGTCTTATATGGACTGCAATTGCATTGTTGGCAGCAAAGGCTTCTTCCCGCCACACCTTTTCGTATATTTCATCAATGGAAAACACTTTATTCATATGCAGCATCAAGAGTTCCAGAATCCCCCACTCAGTGGCGGTTAGATTGATTAGCTCTCCGTCTACCTGACAGAATTTTGCGTCCAGGTCCATCACTAGACCTCCGGTTTGAAGAACCCCAGGCGCTTCTATTTTGCTGCCTAGTTTGGTATAGCGCCTGAGCTGGGACTTAACCCTGGCCATGAGTTCAAGGGGGTTAAAGGGCTTGGTGACGTAGTCGTCTGCCCCAAAATTGAGACCAATTATTTTATCTGTGTCTTCAGATTTTGCAGAGAGTAAAATAATGGGCACATTTTGGATTTCACGAATTGCACGGGTTGCCTTGAGGCCGTCCATTAGGGGCATCATGATATCCATGATGACCAAATGAACAGTGTTTTGATTGAGGCAATCCAAGGCCTCTTGTCCATTATATGCCTTAAGGACTTTTTGGTGTTCCTGCTCCAAATAGATGCCAATGGCATCGACAATATCGCGATCGTCATCGCAAACCAGTACTGTGTAGGTTTCCATTAATGCCTCCAGGGAAAAACGACTCAGGGGGACGTGCACCGCGAGTCATTTTTGTAATGGTTGACTCTATCGCGAGTCACCTTTTAAAAGCGACTCACGGTGCACGTCCCCCTGAGTCACTACTGCTAAAATTATCATATCAATAAATTGTGACGAAAGGTAGTGCATAAATCTTACAAGTTTCTTACGAGATATGCAAAAAGCCAAGAAGGGATGTTGGTCACATCTGTTCTTGGCTAATTTTAAGTTTATAGTGTTTTTTTGAATTACTTTTGATTAGATCTAGAAAATCATTTGGCGGACGGTCACGCTTTCAAGATGGCTCAGTTCGTGTTCAAATTTAGCGAGTTCGTCCTCTTGTTGGGATAGAAACTCTAAAATGATCAAGCCTTTTGAACTACACTGCCCCTCAATGGCGGTCTCGTGTAATCCTAGTCTAGTTTTGATCAGACAGCCGTACTTGGTTAAAAGTTCTTGTACTTTTAATGCTTCATGTTCACGGTCGCCAATCTGAATACCCATAATTGTTCTCATCAATAACCTCCCAGTTAAGCGCAATTAGCCATGAAAGAAGGCAAGACTCTAAAATCAATAAGTCTGACAATCTTCTGCATAGCCTATTTACCCCTTTCATTTCATACCAATCAAGAACCTTAATGATAGGTATTAAGAATCTTGATGATTGGTATCATGGTAAGGCGTATCGCTTTGTGGTAACCAAACTGTAAATGTTGTTCCAGAACCGAATGCACTTTCAACTGTAATGTTACCATGATGTAGATTGACGATCTGTTGTGCGATAGATAGACCTAAACCGAAGCCACCTGTATCCCTTGAACGGGAAACATCCTCCCGGTAAAAACGGTCGAATATATGTTTAATAGCCTCGGGGCTAATCCCTGAACCAGTATCCGTGACTTTTAAACACAAGGCGTGACGACCAAACCGTTTATAACCCCGGGGGGTCTTTAAAGATTTAAGTGAAATTGCCACTTCACCCCGGTTAGGTGTGTACTTTATAGCATTGTCTATGATAACAGTGACCACGGATTCCAATAATTTTTGATCCCCTAAAGCGTAGAGTTTGTCAGGGATATCAGTCACTAAAGTGATTTCCTTTTGATTAGCCAATGGTTTAATCATATCGCTCAAATTTTGGCAAAGAGATGAAAAATCAATCCTCGCCATGGCTAGATTTGTTTTTTGCTCATCTGACCTTGCTAGAAATAGCAGTTGATTGACTAACGACTGTAAACGAACCGCTTCTTCTTTTATATCATTTGCTAACTGTTTTTGAAAAACAGAGTCTTCTTGAATTTCGTTACTGAGTGCATCAGCAGATAACATGACAACGCTTAGTGGTGTACGGAGTTCGTGAGAAGCGTTGGCCGCAAAGGCCTGCTTGGCTTCGTATGCTGCCCTAACAGGTTTAATGCTTCTGCCTGCTAAGATATAACCAAGTAGCACGGAGATTAATACACCTGCTATCGTACTGAGTACTAGTATTTTGAGTAAATTGTCCAGGGTGGTATAAGCCACAGAAATATCTTTTCCAACTACATAATAACCAAATGTTTTTTGTTTAATTTGCACAGGCATTTTTGCTAGTAAATAGTATATCTCTTTACCTTTGTCAACTTCTATCACTCGTGGTTGCGCACCAGAGTCAAGAGCAAGGCCCTGTTCCGTGAGGGTGCGCCGAAGTGACGTGTCTAATGCCAAACCTTTGACCCGCTGATTCTGTGGATTAAAAATCATATAGTAATCAAAATCAACAACCGCAGCAGGAATTTGAAGTTCTTCAATTGTTAGGACAGATAATTCTTCTTCCGTAATTTCGTTACCTTCTGCAGGACTTGTGGTAAGTTCTGGTACCTTCGTTTGTTCTTCTTGTTCAACTTCTTCGGTCTTAGTTAATTGAGTTTGTTGTTCCTCAGACTTATCATCCTCAATTTTATGATCCTCAGTCTTGATTTCTTCTGTCTTATTCTCTTCAGGTTTGTTCTCATCTGTCTTATTTACTTCCGAGTCCTCACTGCTATCGTCGGATTCATCATCGGTTTTGCTGGCCACTAAATTTTCCAATGAGGAGTCATCACTTTGTGGTTCGTACCATTCTGTACTCTTGATGCCCTTAAGCATGTTGCTAACCTCGGAAGCCATTTGATAAGCGTTATACTCGACCATCAAAAAATAAACGCTACCATTAGTGGCCAGCAAAATGGCGATTAAGATCAGGGTGTAAGTGATGGTCAGTTTAATTTGCAATTGCTTAAACATTTCAAACCTCCACTTTGTAGCCCACACCCCTTACGTTGCGGATAACGTCGGCATTCGTATTAGCATTGATTTTTTTTCTGAGTAGACGAATGAATGCATCAAGATTATTTTGAGAAATATCACCATCAACCCCCCAGACTTTGTCAATGAGTGTTTCTCTAGGTACCACATGGCCATTGTTATCTAGTAATAGACTGAATAATTGATATTCCTTTAATGATAGCAATAAATCATCGGTTTTAAAGGCAATTCGCTTTTCCGTCCGGTCTAACATAAAGTCCCCAATTTGCTCTAATTGGGGTTTTATTTTTTGGGAACTCCTTCTACCTAGCGCTTTGAGCCTTGCGCTTAGCTCTTCAAAGGCAAAAGGCTTGACTAAGTAGTCATCCGCCCCCGCCTCGAGTCCTTCTATTTTATTTTCCAGTGTGTCCTTTGCGGTTAACATTAAAATACCACCGCTGAACCCATTCTCTCTCATTTGTCTACAAACGGAAATGCCGGTTTGACCCGGCATCATCCAATCCAATATGGCAATATCGTAGGTTGCTCGCTGTGCAAATAATGCTGCTTCTGTGCCATCACTTGCATAGTCAACTTGATAGCCTTCTTGTTTGAGTAAATGAACTAAGAGATTGGCAATTTTAAGATCATCTTCTGCAAGTAGAATGAGCATATTTAACCTTTCTGGATTGCTTAGTCGTCGTCACCTTCGTCACTGTCATCATCGTGATCATCGTCATCGTCTTCATGGTCGTCATCATCCCTAGCCATAGAACCAGTATTGGCACTACTGCTAGCAATAGAAGCTATTGTATTTTTTGGCACAGATACTGTTGTTCCAGAAAGACCTTTTATATCGTCACCCATTTTTGCGACTACAGGTAATTGGGCAAGTAGGGATTTTGCATGGGGGGAGTTTGCAAATGCATTGGTCACATCAGCCCCGGCAGTGACACCTTTATGGCTACCATTTACCCAACTGCGATTGGCTGAAACGTCATAGATGACACCGCTGACAGCTATAAAAGCTTGTTTGCCATTTTTTCCGTTGAAATTAGCTAGATAATTGACTGTCCACTTTTGTGCTACTGTTGTTGGATTCAATGTAGCTACTGTCTGTTGTGACTTAACGATACCAACAGGGGCTACAGCGGTGACTTTAGCAGCTGGTAATACAGCGCTCACTTTAGCAGCTGGTAATTGGGTGGGTGCAGCTGTAACGGCTAAACCTTTTACCACATCCCCCATTTTAGCCACAACTGGCAGGGTTTTTAGTAAGGCTTTTGCATGGGGAGATCCTTCAAAAGCATTTGTGACATCGGCTCCAGCTGTGATACCTTTGTGTTTTCCATTTGTCCAGTTTGGATCTTTAGTGACATCGTAGACGGTACCAAATACTGCAATATACGTGGGTTTGCCGTTCTTTCCATTAAAGGTTGCTAGATAAGCTGCATCCCACTTCTGTGTAACTTGGATGATTTGTTGCGTTGGTGTACTTTGTTGTGCTGAAGGACTTTGTGCTACTGATGGGTTCTGCGCTACCGGAGCACTAAGTGCAATTGCAGATTCAGGGATATTAGCTTGCTGCTGTGCACCGGTATCTCCCAGTGCCACGGATTCTTCAGAAATCATCACTTGGCTATTAAAAATAGTTTCGTTTGCTGCATCTAAATCAGCTTGCAATTGACGAATTTGATTGGCACCTACAAAACCTGTTAACATTAATGAAACTACTACAAATGTACTGATTAAGTTTCTCATTTTCATATGTGGCCTCCTATGGATTAATACATTAATCCTCCTATGGATTAATTAAGATCTTAATCCTAGTATAGGCCACGATTCTGAAATCCATCTGAAAGAGAAAGCTGCTACAAAAAAATCATATATAATACTTTTAATACTTATACACTTGATTTAAGTCTAAACGTGGTGGGTTCAGTTAATAGTGGTTTTTGTCTCGTGATTTTCTTTATTTAGATAATAGCGTTTGTATGAAGCAACTAATATGACCATGGTGAAAGGTCCCAGTATGATGCCTGGAATCCCGAGTAATTTAACACCTAAGTAGAGTCCAAGTAATGTCAGCAGGGGATGGACGCCAATATGACCACCTAGAATTCTGGGTTCAAGCATTTGCCTTGTCAGGGTTGTCGTCAGGTATAAAAAGAAAAGTTTAATAACAAGAGCAATTTGTCCACCTACTAATAAGCTAATCATCCAAGGAATATAAAAACTAGCGGGGCCAAACATGGGTAGCATATCAACCAAGCCAATACCCAGTGCAAATATGATGGGTTTATCAACTCCAATAATCATTAAACCAATAGCACTAATTGTAAAGGTAATGCTCATTAAAGTAAGCTGCGCCTTAATATAACCCCAAATGATAAAGAGAATATCCGTTTTAAAAGATTGAAAATAGACGTTAGACCCTATGAATTTATCATAATATGGTGCAAAAAGTTGCGCAATCATTTTACGGTCTTTAGTAAAAAAGAATGCGGATAAAATTGTTATGACAATGGAAATCAAGGCTGTCGGCAAGCTAGAAGCTAATGAAATACCTTTATTGGCTATCATTCCAGCACTTTCTGAAATCATGCTAAAAACACTAGCTAGCCCTTTGGAAATTATTGTGGCTGGTGAAAAAGGTAATTGAGTGGACATATCTCCGATTTTGATTGAAAGAGTTTCTCCATATTCGGTTATGGCTTTTGACCACCCTGGAAGCACTCTTGAAAGTTCTCCTATGCCAATGATCAAACCCTGAGCCACAAGATAGATGAGATAGCCTATAACGGAAATCAACATCAAAGTCATAATCACAGTGGCCAAATTATTAGGAATCTTTAACTTTTCGTGTAGAAAATAAACGATAGGCGCTACCAATTTTGAAATAAAATAACCTATTATAAAGGGTAGAAACAAAAAGAACATTTTAATACTTAGATAATAAATTAAAATAATGCCACCTATAATTACAAATAGAGTAGCGAGTTTATTCAGTGCAATATTATTCATTGGGTCCCTCCGATCTTTCTTTTTTATCATATCACTGAATGCGTCCTGTCACAACGCCTAAATATTTGCTATTTCACCAGCTGCGTGCACAGGCTACTTTTGTTGCAAATACTCACGTTTTATTATTTATACTAAACACACATGGACTCAGCACGAACCCAGCGCATATATATCCAATATATATCCAACATATATTCAACATATTTCTAACATAAACTTAACTTATATTTTACATAAACTTAACAATAGGTTAGACTGTTTGAGTATAGGTTTAACAACCATGTAAACCTTGGAGGTTGTTACGTTCCATAAGCAAACAATTTAGGAGGAACAACGATGTCAATTGCATTGCAAATTGGGATAGGCGTACTTGGCGGTTTAGGACTTTTTATTTATGGCATGCACTTAATGGCAGCAGGGCTTCAAAAGGCGGCTGGCAAAAAACTCGAAAGAATCATCGGTATTCTAACTAAAAATACCTTCATTGGCGTTTTGGTAGGTGCAGGCGTTACAGCCGTTATTCAATCCAGTTCTGCCACCACAGTTATGGTAGTGGGCTTTGTTAATGCCGGTATTATGAACTTATCCCAGGCAGTAGGTCTGATTATGGGTGCCAATATTGGTACCACCATGACGGCGCAAATTGTTTCTTTTAAACTGGAAGCCTTTGCACCAATTGCCGTCGGTGTTGGTATGATGGCATTGATGGTTAGTAAAAAACAACGAAATAAACACATTGCAGAAATCCTTTTAGGTTTTGGTATTCTTTTTATCGGAATGGAATTTTTAAAAGATGCCCTTGATCCGCTAAAAGAAGTTGAATGGTTCGAAAATCTTTTGATTAGTTTTGGTACGAATCCAATACTCGGCCTTCTTGTGGGTTTCGGTATGACTTTTATGGTTCAAAGTTCAAGTGCTTCAATTGGGATGTTGGTTGCACTGGCGTCTAAAGGCTTACTGCCTATTGAAGCGGCTCTGCCAATTCTTTATGGTGATAATATCGGAACTTGTACAACCGCCCTTATTGCATCTATTGGCACTAACAAGAATGCTAAGCGCGCGGCAGTGATGCACTTAACTTTTAATGTTGTTGGTTCAGTTATATTTATGTTAGTCTTGACTACACCAATCAAACTTTTTGTACAAAATCTTGACCCTGGTAATGTACCAAGACAAATTGCCAACTCCCATACCCTGTTTAACTTAATTAATGTGATCATCCAACTGCCATTTGCATTCTTATTGATCAAATTTGCAACCTGGTTGGTCCCTGATGGCAAAGAAGGCGAAGTGGCTAAAACCACCAAGTTTATTGATTCACGGATCTTGGAAACTCCATCCTTTGCAATGAGCAGCGTTATCAACGAAACTTTGCACATGGGACAACTGACAGTGAAGTCTTTTGAATCCTCAATGAAATCACTGTTTGAATATAAAGAAGACCATGTTCATACAACTTTTGCCATTGAAAAGGATATCAATATTCTAGAAAAAGAAATCACCGAGTTCTTGGTACTCTTATCAAATCGGGAAATCACTTCTGAAAATCGAGTACGTGTAGACGCGCTCTTCAATGCTGTAAATGACATCGAGCGAATTGGCGACCATGCTGATAACATTGCAGAGCTGGCATTGGATGGTATTGAGAAAGGTATCAAGTTCACACCAGCAGCTCTTGAGGAACTAAAAGAAATGTATGTTTCTTCACTAGAAGCACTGACTCTAAGCCTTGAATCCATCGAACATGTGGACAGGGATAAAGCACTTAAGGTGATCCAGCTTGAGGAAAAAGTGGACCACCTTGAAAAATCATGTCGTAAAAAACACATAAAGCGCCTTAACCGCGCAGAATGTACTGCTGAATCAGGTATTATATTTAATGATATCATTTCAAATATCGAGCGTATTTCTGACCTCTCTGCTAACCTTGCCAGATTGGTATTGGATACCGTGGTTTAATCCGAATTAGTCAACAACTATAGAAAATGCCCACTGGCCTAATGGCCAGTGGGCATTTTCTATGGGTCAAACTCAAACAAACAGTGCTGCAAGGCTTTCAGTATAAGGTGGATACACAATACCCTTTTGTGTGACAATACCTGTAATCAAACTGGCATCGGTGACATCAAATGACGGATTATAGGTTTTAACACCTGCCGGGGCCATGGGTTTAGCATACCAACTGTCAGTTACTTCTGTGCCTGGACGAAGTTCTATATGAATATCATCACCCGTTCTTGTATTTAAGTCAATTGTCGACAGCGGTGCATGGACATAAAATGGGATACCATAATGTTTTGCAAGAATCGCCACACCGGAGGTACCTATTTTATTCGCGGTATCGCCATTGGCTGCAACCCGATCACAACCTACTAAAACCGCTTGTACCCAACCGTTTTTCATCACAATCGATGCCATGTTATCGGTAATCAATGTAACATCAACCCCCGCAGCCTGAAGTTCCCAAGCAGTTAACCGAGCCCCTTGAAGGAGGGGCCTTGTTTCGTCAGCAAAAACTTTAAAATCATAGCCTTGTTCTAGTCCAAGATAGATTGGCGCTAAGGCTGTACCATATTTTGCAGTCGCAATAGTGCCAGCATTACAATGGGTAAGCAGTCCCATTCCGGGTTTTAGTAAGGTTAAAGCGTGGGTACCTATGGCGTGGCAAACAGCTTCATCTTCATCCCTTATGGCCTGTGATTCCGCTCTAAGTACTTTTTTCAATGTCTTCACATCAGATGCCGGATTGGTAGTTAAATAGACTTCAAGGCAATCTGCCATGCGTTCTAGAGCCCAACATAGATTCACTGCGGTTGGTCGTGCAGTGGCTAAATAGTCTTTTGCATTGTTGAATTCCAATACAAAGTCCTCTATTGTTTGGGCTTCGCTATCTTTGATGGCGATGTAGATGCCGTATGCGCCTGCAATGCCAATGGCCGGCGCCCCACGAACTTCAAGTTTGTAAATCGCATCCCATACACCTTGTGAATTTATAAGATCTTTGTACAAAGTTTCACTAGGCAATCGTGTTTGATCCAAAATAATTAAGTGATCATCAGCCGTTAAATAAACGGATTGAAAATCAAGAACAGCTTGCTTTTGTGTCATCTTAAGCCTCCGAGAATAATACTTCTGCCCCTTTTAAAATCGCCAAAAAATCACTGCCAGTTGATACTGAAGAGCGCTCTAAAATGAAAATCTTTGAAGCAGTCATTACAAGTCTTTCTGCACGTTGACGCTTCGTGAGATTAGCAATCATTGTGATGTCTTTTACATGTGCAATGCCCACAATTCGGCGAATGCCTTCTAGACCAGTGACTGCGCTGGTATCTTCAATCACAGATTGTAAGTAGTGCTCCTTAAACCCAATGTAATTGGCCGTGCGCTCTGTTGCCTTTTGCGACCAAAGGGTTAAAAATTTGCTTTTAAATCTGTCAATCACATTGACAATTGTCTCTTCAAGCCATTTTTTTTGAGTTTGATGCCCATAGGCATCTGCATTGGCCCACGCGAATATCAGATTAGCGATCACGTTACCAACATCGTAACCCATAGGTCCGTAAAATGCGAATTCTGGATCAATTACCATGGTGGAATTTTCTTTGACAAAGATTGAACCTGTATGCAAATCCCCATGGACAAGTGCCTGGGCATGGTTCATAAATTGAAATTTGAGTTTTGCAGTTTCTAACAGTAATCTCTGATCATCGTAGATGTTTTCTTGTACCCACTGTTGATTAGGGGGAAATACATCATTTCGATGATTATAATCATTAAATGGCTCCGAATATACCAAGTCCTCGGTAATCTCGCAGAGTTCTGGATTAATAAAATTTTTGACCCAGGCTTTTTTTTCTTTGTGTTCAAGGCAAACATCAGATGTTAAGAGTAACGTATTCACCATAAAATCGGTTATGGCCTCAACAAAATTTGGAAACTGTTTGTGATTGAGCATTTCGCTTCTCATAATCACGTGATCTGATAAATCATCCATCACCGTTAAATTCATAATTGGGTCGTAGTGGTAGACCCGAGGCACAAGTCCTGGGGCTAACTCATGTTGATGTTTTAGTATCTCATACTCGATACGATTCCTATCTGGAGAGAGTTTGAATTGATCTGAAATTCGTGCAACTGGGCCAGATTGTTTAATAATAATGGACTGCCCGCTACTTTTAGAAAAAACCCTAAAAATGTAATTCAAATTACCATCGCCGATTTCCTTGCATAGCAAATGATCCCCTGGTTGAAAAAAATTCAATTTTTCTCGTGTGTAATCAATTGCCTGCTCTTCAGACATGGTGAAATAAGTTGAAAACATATAACCCTCCATGAGATTAGGTTGCATTTCCATTTTTATTTGCTCTTGCTAATGCTTGTTGAGAGGGGGTAAGAGGAACTGTAGGTTCACTACTACAATTCGGTATCCCACCTGATTCTATCCCCATCCCCTGCCGCATTTTTATCAGTGTGTTAACTTGCTCGCAGTCTAGATGATTGTAAGTTCCGAGAACTCTGGTTGTGTACAGCATCATAGAAGCATAATGTTCCAGGGACTCTAATCGGTGAAATGCTTCCACGATATCCTTTCCCCATGTCAGAGCCCCATGATTTGCAAGGAGCACAGCATTATTTGTTTTACAAAATGGCGCGATTGAATCTGGTACTTCTTGTGTCCCTGGGGTCGCATAAGGTGCGATAGGCACTTTACCCAACATCACTACAGCCTCTGGCAAAATGGCTAAATCAAGCTCAATTCCAGCTATTGCATAAGATGTTGCAATAACAGGGTGGGCATGGGTAACCGCTTTGACCTTATCATTCTCCTGATAAACCCTTAAATGCATTTTCATTTCTGAAGAAGCATTTAATTTACCCGCGATTTTTTCGCCGGCCATATTGATTTTCACCAGCATTCCCGGTGTCATAAACCCTTTTGACACGCCTGTAGGCGTGCATAGCACCGTGTCTATGCCAATCCTAATTGAGATGTTACCATCGTTTGCAGCCACATAGTTTCTGTCATACATCCGTTTACCAATTTGGCAAATCATCTTCTTTGCCTCTGATTCAGGCATATATATTTCTTCTTGAAACACGTTCTCTCCCTCCAATTACTTCATGACGACAATGGGTGTTTCTAATGTTATCGCAACATCCTTAAGTGTGATTGTAGCTTTAGGATACGTCAAGGCCATGGTCACCATGGCATCAGGTGCTGGTGAAGTGGCTTTGACATAGACATTCAGTATCCCGTCAACCATTTCGTAACGGTCAATTGTTAAGTTGTAACCCCCAGTGGATTTTTGCCCCCAGGACACTTCTAGATTAAAGTTTGATTGACCAGGTACAGTTTGGAGCTTAGCACTGAATTCCTTATTCGATTGATCCTGAAGTATACGAAACATCATTACCATCCCTTCTGCTCTGGTCAGCGTCTTTTGAGGCATGATCATACCCAGTTCATTACCCTTAATATAGCCACCTTTTAGGGCCCATTTAAAAGCATCTTCTGATGGGGCTACAATTAAGTTTGAATCTGGGAACCCTCCCAAAGAAACTTCGTCTAAATTCATTTTTAAGTTTGTCCCGCTATAACAAAGTCTAAGAGCTTCTTCACGGTCAATGGTCTCTTGATTTTGATTGTTTGCAACCTTGATACCAATTCGATTCAATAACAGACGCCATTGGTAGTCTTTGAGTGGCACATCTGGCGCTAACTGTGTTGAGCTAATCCCTTTAACTAAGCCATGTTCAACCAGATAAGTTAACTCAGTTTTTGCCCAGTGGCTTGTAATATCTTGGTAAGGTGTTACCGCCCATGCACTTTGAGCTGTCGCAAGGGTCAATGCCACACTCAAACCAACGTTTAATAGGTGCTTTGCTTTTGATAACGTTATCATTACGCCTCCTTTGCCTAAGGTATTGATCCATTTATTTAGGCATTGTTCTTTACCATTCTATCAGTTTTTATTAAGAATTAGTCTTTTTTTTTAGATTGATGTGTTGACTGGTTACAGTTGGGTATAGTCATAATAGACAATTGGAGGTATCGCAATGATTGATGCAAGTGATGATCTATTTGATTTGTTCAGCAGAGATAAAGCTGCCTCAACGGAGCCCGAAGAGCTGCTAGAACCTTACAAAATCATCATCTCAGACGATGACGAAGAAGTCCATCAAGTGACACAACTGGTGCTCAAGAACCTTAAATTTGAAGGTCGTAGCATGGTTTTTTATCATGCCTACAATGAAAAAGAAACCCGCGACTTATTGGTTCAGCATCCTGATACCGCCATTTTATTTCAAGATGTTGTGATGGATACACTGCGTTCTGGTCTCAATTTGGTGGAGTACACAAGAACAGTCCTTGGCAATCGAAAAACAAGAATTATACTACGCACCGGGAATCCTGGAGATGCCCCTGAAGAACGTATCGTGATTGACTATGACATCAATGACTACAAATTGAAAACAGAATTGACCCATCAAAAATTATTAACCACAGTTTATCAATCTTTACGATCATTTCGGGATTTAATGACCCTTGAAAAAAACCGCCTAGGTCTTGAAAAAATCATCACTGCCAGTTCTGAGCTCTTTCAAAATGACAACATCGAGGATTTTTTTGAAAGTATCTTGAAGAGTATTCTCACCTTCTACGACGACCACGCTGCTCTACTCATTTGCGAAAATCATGTTCAAAATGGTTTTGTGCTGATAAAAAACGCACCTCAAACCCTGATTGTGGCGGCTACTGGCAGATTTGGAGATTTTAAAGGCTGCGACATAGAAGTCTCTACCGAAATTCAACAAATTGACCAACTGATAAGACAAGCCACAAATGGCGATAGTGCACTGGTACCCGTCTACCGAGGTTTTGTAATAACCCAAGCCGCAACCGATGGGGCCCTGACCTACATTTATGTTGAAGGGGATTCTAAAATCTACGATACCCAGTTGATTTCCCTTTTCATTTCAAACTACACCCTTGCCCTAGATCGCTTCTATTTACATCAAAAAATCAATAAAGTCCAGCGAGGCGTCATCTATAACCTCAGTAATATTATTGAAAACCGCTCTAAAGAAACCGCAAATCACACGGTTCGCGTCTCCGAATTATGCGATATTTTCTTTAAAGAACTTGGCTTTGACCCCAACAAACGGGAGGTTTTAAGAATTGCCACCTCCATGCACGACATCGGAAAAATCGGTGTCCCAGATGCCATTTTACTAAAACCCGGTCGCCTGACCGCTGCCGAATTTATCGAGATGCAAAAGCATCCACTGATTGCCGCGCAGATATTGGATTCTACGGATTTAGAACTCTTTCACAGTGCCCAATTGGTGGCAAAATATCATCACGAAAAGTTTGATGGTTCCGGGTATCCAGAGGGACTCATAGGAGAAGCGATTCCCATTGAAGCCCGTGTCCTTGCCATTGTTGATGTGTTTGATGCCCTGACTCACATCAGGTGCTATAAAGATGCCTGGACTATAGAAGCCGCAACAAATTACATTGTGGAGGCTAGCGGTAAGCACTTTGACCCAGCCCTAGTGACCATCTTCTTGAAAGAACTTGACGCTATTAAGGAAGTCTTTAACCTTTATCCAGATAAAGATTAAAGACCAAGTGAATTTTAGCCATGGGGTTAATCATAATTCAAATTAAGTGGAATCTTCGACTAAAATCAAGATTTCACTTTTTATTGTCAGTCTTTAGGTTATACTGATTAAGAATCCATGGTTATACTGATTAAGAATCACAAATGACAAAACCATCTATTAAGAAAATAAAGGAGCCATCATCATGCAAATAGATTCCACCAAATTCTCTACATTTTTAGAAGAGCAATTGGCAACCATCAAACTACATCAAGCTTTTGAGTGCACTCTTCAACCGGATTATTTTAAAACTCAGTCAATAGAACATTTAAAGATGCAAAACGAAGCCCACTTTAGGGCCCTTTTGCCCCAAGCATATGCCACAAATCCCATTAATCCCGTATATGCAGCTTCAATTTATGGGGATGACCTCGGTCAAATTGTCAGTTATTTGTCAGCACTTGTTGAAAAAGCCTACGGCCAGGCCTTTACCCATCAAGCAGATGCCCTAACCCGCACGGCGGTTTTACTGGAAGCCGCTATTAAGCAGTGGTCAGAGACCCCAAACGACGTCAAGGGACTAAAAGTAACCATTGCCGCCACCCTAACTGATCAACTCAAGCCCCGTTTCCACCAACAGTTAAAAGAAACTTACCATTATCATGGGCAAACCAATCACGCAATCACCCTTGATGCAGACCTCAATGACCCCCGCTACCTATTTTCCTACGGCATATACATTTCAGAACATGAATTGCGAACAGCCACTTTTTTAAACAATTTTGACGATCAAGAACTTCGCACGCTGGCACTGGCCATTACCAAAGCTTATGTCAGCGGCTTCAAACGGGACAATAAAGACATTACCCTCAGACATCAGGTCCGAATTATTGCTAACGCAGGTCAAGAAAAACTCACCCGTCTGATTATTTCCTACTTAGCTGACTTTAATCTGGTAGGCTATGTGACAACCGTCGGGACTACTGAATACAACCAACAAGTGAGTTTTGATCATAAATTTGACGATGGTCTTTATTTAGATCACGATTACAATCAAAATCGGGTATCAGCCTATCAACAAGTGGCCTCCGAGCTTGAAGCTGAGCTTAGAGATTATTCTGGGATTCTGTTAGTGGAACGATTTGGCGAATCCCCTTTTAGCCCAGTGAATAACGATAAAAGAATCAAGCTCAGTAAAAACCAACAGGGACTGCACCAAGCATTCCAAGTGGCTGTTTCTCAGGTTCAAGCTCAATATATTCCTGAAACTGAACGAAGCTTTTGCATCGTGGCCTTCCCAACACCAGAAATCGGCGATGAATTTGAAGCGATTTTCCACGATGTGATGGCCATCAATCAAATGGATAGTGAAGCTCATGAACGCATCCAACAAGTGATTATCGATGCGCTTGATCACGGGGACTATGTTCATGTTAAGGGATACCGGGGCAATCTCACGGATATCAAAGTCAAATTAAATACACTTGAAAACCCTAAAACGCAAACTAACTTTGTGAATTGTGTGGCCGATGTGAATATTCCTGTGGGTGAGGTCTTTACAACCCCAGTGTTAAAAGGCACCAATGGTGTATTACATTTAGATACGGTTTACTTGGAAAATTTCAATTATAAGGATTTGCACCTAACTTTTGAAGATGGCTGCATCTCAAATTATACCTGCGCTAACTTTGACGATGATGAGAAAAACCAAGAATATGTACGTGAAAATTTGTTGTTCCCCCATCACTCCTTGCCAATCGGTGAATTTGCCATTGGCACAAATACATTGGCTTATGCCATCAGTGAAAAATACGGCATTGTGGACAAGCTTCCAGTTTTGATTGCGGAAAAAATGGGCCCCCACTTCGCCATTGGGGATACTTGCTTCTCTTGGGGGGAGGATAATCCTGTCTATAATCCCCTGGACGGCAAAGAAATCATGGCCAAAGACAATGAACGTTCTATTTTAAGAAAAGACGATGTCACCAAAGCCTATACCAATTGTCATACGGACATTACCATACCCTACGACTCTCTAGAATGGATCTCAGTGATAAAATCCAACGGTGAGACCATTGATATCATTAGAAAGGGTCGCTTTGTTCTAGCGGGTACTGAGGGGCTTAACGAGCCCCTTGACGGGTTAACAGGGAATACAGACGGCTTAGGAATAAATGCTGATGAATCCGGATTAAGTGCCAAAGGTTTGGGCGACTGACATGTCCACAGTTCATATGACGCCACCTAAGAAAATCCATACACCGATTTTGGAAACCCAAAGGCTAACCCTGAGGCCCATTACACTGGAAGATGGACCTGCAATTCTTACTTTGCGATCAGACCCTGAAAACATGCGCTTTGTTGCCATGACCCCCTATCAAGATTTAGAAAGGGCTCAGCGCTTTATACTGGCTGTTACCTCTGATGTTGGCCAGGGGGAAGTCTGCTTTTGGGGAATCTGCTTAAAAGAAACCCAGGAACTGATTGGCACCATTTGTCTATGGAGTTTTTCCGATGATTTCAAGTCCGCTGAGGTTGGGTACGAACTCCTTACTCGCTGCCAGGGCCAGGGCTTAATGAGTGAAGCCCTGAAGTCTGTGATTGCCTTTGGCTTTAAAAAGCTTAAAATGTCCCAGTTTATCGCCATTACCCACCAGGACAATAAGGCTTCCACAGGTCTACTCAAGCATTTCAAATTTCATTTTGTGGATATGTTAGTCAATTTACACCCAGAAACAGAAGAAGGGCCTGAAATGGCCCTCTACTTACTGGTGAAACGGCGATAAATAAATTTATGCAGACATGAAGCTATAAGAATAGGCCCTATCTTAATTACTAGATAGCGCCTATTCTATAGCTTTTTTCAAGCCTAAATTGACCCATTTTTATTTTTTTTTATCGAAGAAAAACCCCTCAGTTGAAGTCAACTGCTTGTGATAGCTAGCTTGTGAATGCTTATGCTTGACCAATGATTCACGTTGAGTTTTTAGGCCTGCGATGCTGTTTTGTGTGTCAGTCATCAAGGATTTCAACTGCTGGCGAATATAATCGTCTAAAAATCGCAGTTTCTCTATTCGCTGGGAATCATTCACCGCCGGTAATTGTTCCAACTGGTTGATGAGGGGTTCTCGATCATCCAAATAGGCGGCCAGAGCCTCAAGTTTTAGATCACCATCTGTCTCATTTTGTAAAAAATCATAAATACGCTGGCTAACTTCAGTTAGCGCATCAAAAATTTCAATTTCTCGTTCCATATTATGAACCACCAGTTGTTGATCCAAAGACACTTGAGAATTGGGTATTCATTCGTGACAGCATTGACTCCATTCGGGAGAATTTTGCATAGTACAGTGATTCCTGTGTAGCAAGGGAATCCAGTAGTTTAGCAATCTGCGCATCCTTTGCAAACATCTGTTTTGCAAGTGAACTGGTACCTTCTGACGAGTCTTTTTCGTAGCCCGCTTTATCAATCAGTATACCACGTTTACCATTATCGTCCCGAGTAATTCGGATATTGTCTTGGAAAATATCATTGATGCGATTCGCCCAGCCATTCTCTGCGTTACGAGTTCCTCGATTGGCAGCATCTGAATACGAAACACTCGACTGTTTTGTAAATAATTCCATCACTTCACTTGGTCGATCAGCTAGGGCCTGGGATAACTTGTTTTCTTCCAACACTAGCTTACCATTATCTGAATAGACAGTGGAAGTTGTGATGCCTACATCTTTCAGTGAAATACCCAAACCGCTAACACTCTCAATGACAGATGCTCTCAATTTTGTGGCAATATCTTGAAGTGTTGTATCACTACGAAGCATACCGCTCTTTGCTTTTGATTCCCACAATTTAACCTCGTCTTCACTCATGGCTTTACGTTGGGTCTCTGTTAATGGGAGGTAATCACGATTCCGTTTCTCCAATGTTTTTGTACTGATTTTGTCAATTAACTCATTGTATTTTTCAACAAAGGATTTGATTGTTTTCACAGCACTGCTTGGGTCTGAACCAATTGTAATAAGAATGTCTGGGGAAGTCCCTGGATTAGCTGGTGTATAGGTCTGCTTCAATGTCAAGGTAGTGCCGTCAATATCGAAGGTATTGGAAGATCTACTTATTTGAACACCATCCACTATCAGTTCAGCATCTTGTCCGCTGACTCGATTTCCCACTTGGAGTTTTAGACTATTGGCAAATAAACCATCTGTATCTGTCAATTCAATATTATTAGCGATACCTTCTTTTGTAGATTTCATCACAAATTTGTCGCTGACGGTGCTGTAAGAAATTTGTACCCCTGCTGCACTACTATTTATTTTATCCATCAGCTGTTTAATTGTATCAGTACTCTTGATCCCCATAGTGGTACTGGTCACACCGTTAATGGTGAAACCGGGATCTGAAACCAACCCAAAAGCAGAAGCTAAGGTTGTTCCAGTATTTAAAATACTGCTATCACCGGTGGTAAAACCCACTTGACTTACTAAATCCCCACTAATGGCAATGGTGCTACCAATAGAATCAAAACTAAGTTTATTGTCTGGCATGGTTCCGCCAACACTGACTTTCCCAACGCCAAAGGCGGTATTAAGCTTTGTCTGTAAGTCTGCCTTTAAAGCATCAAAATCAGCATAGCCACCTGCTAGAGTCAAGCTTTTGGTTGTCCCATCCACAGTAAAAGACAGGGCTGTTTGTCCACCAGCGATTGCAGCATTCAGTGTTGCAACATTCACTGCAGCACCTTCCAATGCTTTCACTTGAGAGGATGACGTCCAAGTATCTGCTGTGGCTAACTTCGTGATTTGATCTATGGTAATACTACCCTTTTGAGAGCTATCAGATGTTTTCGCTGTCACTGCAGCATTTGCTGCACCATCCAGAGATACACCAGCGCTAAAAACATTGAACATGGTACGGGATCTTAAATTAGAGGTTGGCTTAAGGACATCCAAAAATTCGCTTTGCAAGCCCCTTAATAGACTTGAAAACTCTTTGTAACCGTCTTTTTGCCAACTAATTAATTCTTTTTGCTGCTTGGCCCTATCGACCTTCCCTTGTTCAACTTTCATTAAATCTTTTACCATGGTTTCGGTATCGAATCCAGAAACCATACCATTTATTCTGTTTACTGCCATAACCTCACCACCTTCTTATGGTTCACTTGTCCCTCTTTACATAGGTTATCGGCCAATTACGAAAATACTTTAATGATTTGCTTACTTAAAAGAGGCCAGGCGAACTCGCCTCGCCTCTTTATTTTAACTTCGTAACAATTGCAAAATACTCTGTGGCGCTTGATTGGCTTGAGACAACATGGCCTGTGATGCCTGTTGCAATATATTACTTTTAGTAAAATGCATCATCTCGCGGGCCATATCAACATCTCTGATACGACTTTCGGAAGCCTGAAGATTTTCTGCAGAAGTATCAACATTTCTTATGGTGTGTTCTATACGATTCTGAACAGCACCAAAATAAGATCTTGCACTGGATACCGACTCAATTGCATCGTCCAGGGTTTTTATAGCACTTCCAGCATAACCCCTAGTGGTCAGGTTAACACTTGCGACGCCCAAGCCAAGAGATGTCATATTTCGAGTGGTTAATTCCATGTTTTGACCGCTGTTGCTGCCAATTTGGAAATAAAACTTTTCTGGCGCTTCAGAGGCTGTGACTGCAATACTGCTAGAATCCTTAGTTAAAGTAAAATGAGTATACACTAATGTCGTACCTGTGCCATTTGCGATGGTGCTTGCCAAGTCAAAATTGCTGCTTGAGCCTGCAATTGCACCTGTTTCAATGGCACCTGTTCCAGTGGTGAAATCAGTACTGGCTGTTAAATAGGCATCAAAATTATTGGCATTGAAGTCAGCGATAAAGGCTGCGAAGGTTGTATAATTACTGGAAACACCGGCACCGACCTCACCTTGGTTTTGCTGAGTTGTATTCAACATGGCAGTATCAAGGGAAACACCTGTTTCCAATTGATCGATAATCGCATTGATCCCACCAACTGTGATTTCGTGTAATGTCTTTAAAGCGACATAAGCTGAAGCATAGCCTGAGATTGTGTTTGGAAAGGCTGCCCCTAAATTCACAGTAGCATTATCAGCCGTTATAATACTTGTAGGATCAGTAATAAAGTCATTCCCGCCTTGGGTCAACATAGACAAGCCTTCCATAAACCAGCCATCTGCATTCGAGACACCACCACCAAGTAAGTTAGCCATCTCAGTGTATTCATAGGCATGCATAATTTCGTGAGCTAATAAACCGTCAAGAACATCATCCGATAGAGGGACCCCACCAGGGGCAACATTATCAAGATTAATGGTCAACTTAAGCGTTGCACCTGCATCTGCTGTACTCATGGCAGCAGCATAGGTTCCTATGGTATCATTGACGTATTCAACCACTAGTGACCGCTGGGTGGGAGAGTCAGGATGAGCAACGCCAAATCGAGCGTTGATTGCTACCATTGAGTCATTGATCCAACCAGGCACTTTCGCATCGATTTGAGCAATCAAGCTATGAAAGGGGTCAGATGCACCATAATTTAAAGCTTTCATGGTATTGAACTCAGTGTTGTTAGCAATCCGGTCTACTTCTTTAAGGAGTTGTGTGGTCTCCTCGTTTAGAACAATGCGATCCTCAGACGTATTGGTATCCGAAGCCGCTTGAACTGCCAATTCTCGCATTCTCTGCAATATGGAATGGGTTTCACCAGCAGCCCCTTCAAAGGTCTGAATCAGTGAAACGGCATCCTGACTGTTGCGAGATGCTTGATTTAATCCACGAATTTGCCCACGCATCTTCTCTGAAATTGAAAGACCCGCAGCATCATCTCCTGCCCTATTAATCCTTGATCCAGAAGATAATTTTTCGATGGATTTTGACCCTTGCACTGCATTAATTCCCATTTGTCGATGCGTGTTAATAGCAGCAAGGTTGTTGTTAATCCGCATAATTTGACACCTCCCTGTACCCTGCACATTTAAGTGCACCTGTTGCAGCAAAAAATCCATTTCTTGCTTTTGAAGATAATATACATAGATAGTATCGGCAGAATTCTGAATATTTGCAGAGTTCGGGAGATTAGACTCGTTCGGAATATTTTATTCCTCCGAAATCTTTAACGACATCTATTACTCCACTTTAAATTTTGGATACCATACGCCGCAATCATCCTGATAAAAGAGATTCGTGTTATACCATTTGTCAGCAATTTCCCAAAAACGTCTGACTGTAATTCCCGTAAAACTACAAAAATCTTCAAGAATTTTTTGATCTAATTGACCATCTTTCTTTAGCACAAGCGGTATTGCTTCTTCTCTTGTCAAACGGCCCCCTCGAATATAACGGGACGCCATTTCAGTAACACTGGAATGGCCAAATTTAGGATACTTCAACCATTGATTCAACAAATAAGCCGGGGAATCAATTTGATTAAAATTCTCAATGGTTCCTTCTCTTACCCATTCATGTTCCATGTGACTAAATCCGTAGCGCTTTGCCACTTCATAATTATGATAGGAATCCCATTTCATAAAATAGGACAGATAGATGGGTTCCAATCCTGAGGCTTCAATTTCTGCATAAGTTGGAAAACGGACAGATTCTAAATCCTTTAAGGTGATATCCTCATCTAACCACTGCTCAAAGTTTATTGGTTTCACCACATCATTTTGAAACTGAGTTTTTGCATCATATGTTTCAACCTTTTGTGATCCACCATATTCATAATTGACATTTTCACCATATACCAAAAGCTTAATGCCCATATTCATACATAATTTAACTGGAAACGCATAGATAGCAGCATCGATATACCAAGTGGGAGAACCTAGCATTTCGAAACCTTTCAACATCATTTTACGACCGACTTTCTGATTGAGACTTAAGGTAATGACGTCGCAACCAAATGTATCTGAAATATTAGCCTTATTTTTACGTCCTGCTTCAGTCCAACTCCAATTGTCGACTGATATTAGAAGCGGATTCATTTTCAAGACTTCTTTCATCATATACACTTGCACAGTGGAGTCCTTCCCTCCAGAAACAGCAATTGCGCAATCATATCCATTGCCATTGCAGCCCCTATAACGGTCTGCCAGTGCTTGAAGTTCTTTGAAACGGTCATCCCAAGAGGTTATTCCTTTTTTTGCATAATTATTGCATGCTTCGCAAACACCATGATCGTCAAAATTAATACCCGGTCTTGTATTGGGCATTACACAATTCTTACAATGTTTAATTTCCATGAAAACCTCCTTTATTCTACTTCTGACTCATTATAAATTCTGCATATTGAATATCATGTAGGCCATCAATATCTAAACTCTCAATTTCATCCATGATGTAGGATGAGAATGGAAGTGTCACATAACGACTATCTTCCATAAAATGCTTCAAGTCTCGAATATAAATAGCACCATTGATGTGGTAAGCCGTGGGTAAACTTTGCCTCGGGGCCTCGAAATCTGCAATACTACCTAGAAATTTGATATTCTCCCCCTCTCCAAAAAACATTTTTAAGGGATGATGTTGGGATTTACAAATACTTACTAAGCAGTTGGCTTTTTCAGATAGATACTGTTCAATTGCCTCATCGATATGATGATGGTTTCTAAAGGGTGAAGTACATTGTAGCATCACGAAAAAAGTATCATTTCTTGAATTTAAAATAGATTGTAAAGCATGTAATGTTGAAGAAGCGCTAGAAGACTCATCTTGACTGAGTTCAATGGGCCTTTCAATGATTTTAGCACCATAAGAAAGCGCTACTTCAGCAATTTGTGCATCGTCAGTTGATACAAAAATCTCTTTAATATACCGTGAAGACTTTGCAGCTTCAATAGTGTACCCAATTAGTGGTTTACCTGCCAGAGGATATATGTTCTTTTTGGGAATACCCTTTGATCCACCACGAGCAAGGATTAAACAGCAAGTACTTATATTTCTGTCATATCTGCGAATATCTTTTGCTTTTCCACTTTCCATGTTTTATCCTCATTGAGTACATTGACAAAATTTGCTGCGCTATTACCAGTGCCAAAGTATGTGGTACCAACCACCGGTCCATTGGTTGTGGCTTTTTCTATAGCAGCCAAAATTGAAGTTTCATCGCTTTCGGAATTGATAATCGAAGGATACTCAAAGCGATTTTTTTGCCGGTTGCCAATATTAATGCTTGGAATACCATAAAAAGGGGTCTCATGGATGCCACAACTTGAATTTCCAATCATATATCGACAATTCTTAATAAATTCAAGAAAATATTCAAAACGGATAGAAGGAAAAATTTTAAATCGCGGATTATTGGAAAATCGCTCATAAGCTTTCAGAATGATATTACTGCCTAGATCATTATTGGGATAAATCAAAATATAGTTGTGGCCTGATGCTAACAGAGCATTGACGAAATGCTGCGATTGAAGTTCAAGTGCCTCAACTTCAGTAGTTAATGGGTGAAAAATAGCCATTGCATACTCTTGAAATTCGATATAATAACGGGCCTTAATTTGATTAAAACTTAAACTTGGTGTAGCAATGAGAGAATCAATATCAGGAGATCCAATCACATGAATGGACGTTTTGTTTTCACCCAGCTGTACCAATCGTTTCTTTGCGTCTTCGTTGGAAACAAAATGGATATGTGCAAGTTTGGTAACTGAATGTCTAATTGACTCGTCTATTGTGCCAGACAACTCACCACCTTCAATATGGGCAACCAAAATATTGTTCAAAGCCCCAACAATAGCCCCTGCTAAGGTTTCAATGCGGTCACCATGTATCACCATCATATCTGGTCCTAGCTCTTTAACATATCGACTTAGTCCATTAATCGTATTGGCAAGTACCAAATCCATTGGCTCCTGATCAATTTGATTCATGTATATTTGAATATGTTTATAGCCATCCGAAATCACTTCAAACTGTGTATCGCCATATTTTTTCATGGTATGCATACCTGTAATAAAAATATGACTATCAAATTTCTCAGATTCTTCAACGATCCTCATCAGTGGCTTCATTTTGCCATAATCCGCACGAGTCCCAGTCAAAAAAAGTATTTTCTTATTCATGTATCTCATCCCATTTTAAATGTTGGTCTTTTTTGATGTCTTTGCTTACTGTTTTTCCTAGTATACCGTTATAATCCTTTGCTTTGATTTCTCCAATGCCGGGCCGCTTGACCCATAAGTTATCCTTTGTTAGGACTTCACCAGTTTTAATATCAGCAATGGCCACCACTGTCGAATATGCAAAATCAATGGTTACTTGTTCTTCATTAAGGATAGACTTACTGCCTTTAGTTGACTTCCAAACAATTTCACTGGCTTCTATAATAAGCTTTAACTCATCTGGATCCATTGAAATTTCGATATCAGGACCAGGAAGGGTTTTATCATAAGTAAAATGGCGCTCGACAATCGAGGCACCTAGAGCAACCGATGCAATACTCGGAAATGGTGACAGAGAGTGATCTGATAGTCCCAAAATAGCATCAGGAAAAGCCTCCGCCAAATCCTTAATGGCATTCAATCGAATTTTTTCGTAAGGAGTGGGATAAATACTGGTACAATGTAAAAGTGCATAGGGACAGCCATGGGCTTTGATAATCTCAACAGCTGGCTTAACTGACTCGATATCATTCATACCAGTACTAAGAATAATAGGCTTCCCAAAGCCTGCAATATGTTCTACTAAAGGGTAATTGTTACACTCTCCGGAGCCGATTTTATAGGCACTAACGCCCATACCTTCTAACCGATCCGCTGCAGCACGCGAAAAAGGAGTACTTAAAAAAATCATGCCCTTATTTTCAACATAGGCTTTTAATTCTATTTCTTCAAGCTCTGTTAACTCGGATTGTTTCATAATGTCCCAAATGGAGATTTTCGCATTACCTGGAATGGTCTCTTTTGCTAAAGGTGACATCTCATCTTCAACAATATGACACTGAAATTTAACGCATTCACAGCCTGAGGCAAAGGCAGCATCAACCATTTTTTTTGCAGTAACGAGATCACCATTATGGTTAATACCCACTTCAGCAATGACAAAGGGTTTGAACTCTTGGCCAATTTCACGATTACCGATTTTAAACATTTGAGATTTTCCTCCCTACATAGAAAAATTCTGTTGCATCAACAGCCCCTATTTCACATAAGTAATGATCCATATCATGAATAAACTTTGCAAGTTTTGCATTTGTTGATTCATCATACCTCAAACCACCTATGATTTCATGAAATAAACCATAAAGATCTTCAAAATGGGATTGCTTAAAATAAATTTCAAGAGCGTCTATCATTTGATAGTACCCTGCATCATTATCGTTTGGCGATTGTACTTTCTCACCAACATCCCCTTCATATTTAAGATGAAGATACTTCTGATTAATCATCCCATGTAACTCATCAATGGTCTCTGGTATATGGTAGTTCTCAAAATAAAAACCTGAAGCACTTGCCAACACTTCAATCAACGTAGCAATTGCTGCATTTTTTTTGGATACTCTATCACGTGTTGGTTCATGAACCATCACTAAGCCGTCATTTTTCAGGAGGCTTACAACCTTAGACAAAATGCCATTTTGATCCTTGAAATGATGTAAAGCCCCTACAAAGACTACTGCATCAAATAGGTATTCTGGCTTATAGGTCATAATATCGCCACATATATAGTTCAAATTTCCCCGTTGCTCACGCCAAGGATCCTGATTGGAATAAGCATTGGCTACCTCAATAACAGCATCAGACAAATCAATTCCAGTGACGTCAAAACCCGCCCTCGAAAGTTCAAGTGCTATGTATCCAGGACCACATCCTATTTCAAGAATTTTGATATCTTGCTTTTCTGGAAAGCATTCTATTAATTTGTTTTTTATCCGACTAAATTGCTCTAGCATATCTAGTTTGACATATGCTTTTCTGCGCCAAGTGTTATTGTAAAAATAGTCACAATCCTCAACCAGTCTCAAATCAGGGATATGGCCATTGGATATACGCTCATTTATTTGACTATTAAAAGATTCCTTTTCTAACTCCAAATTAGTCAAAGTCATGCTCAGCTCCTCTCATGAAAAATGTCTTTTTTTACAATTCGTTAATTATTTCCAATGTTGCCAATAAAACTCTGAACGTTTCCGAAACCTTAAGCTTTTGACGTTTTCTATAAGATTCATTCTTGCATGTTTCTTCAATCGAGTAGAAAGCAGGAATCAGCATCATTCCAAAAACCTCAGTATACAATTCGTTTTCTTCTAAGAATTCGAAATAACTTTCCAATTTTATCGCTATTTCATGCTCTGTGATTTCTTCATTGATAATCATCAAATAATACTCATTGGTTTTTATCACCATTTGTTCAACATCATTCTTAATACTAATTATTTGATTAATTATTTCCTGATGGTCATTGGTGCTCTCCCAAAGTCCCATAAGTCTTAAGATTTCAACTTTATCCTTTGCTTTATTTGCAGAATGATTTAACATAGCGACATCATTCAATAAGTCATCATAAGACCCGTCAATAGTTCCCTCAAGAACAACACCAGTCTTACCTAGGTTATAAAAGTTAATGCCTTCTGCCATTTTGTTATGGATAATACTCTCAATAGCATTTTTCATATTTACAAAACCTGTATCCGTATAAATTTGTTCCCCACGTTTGTCAACGGTTGAGATTAATCCTGATGCACTACCTTCAAGATCTAAATACCCTTCATGCCATGCCCCATTCGAATATAATTTTCCGTTGGAATATGCCAAATCCTGACCTATTAGGTATAACCGCTTGAAACCCATGGCAATTAAGCTATTCATGGCAAACAAAGCCACTGAGAAATTTCCAGGAGTCATTTCTATCTTCATGGATGTTTTCCTTATAATGTACTGCGCCATAAGATTTGCATCAATAAACATTACGAGCTTAGGGCCCGTGTAATTTTTCACCACTTGATAATATAAGGAATCTGAATATATCAAAATTGGTTCTTGAGAAATATCTTTGAATACGGTTAACTGTTCAGGAGATCCATCTATTGAAAAATAAAAATCAGGAACAATACCATGAAAATTAAGTATGCCTATAGCACTACCCACAGCTGCAATGTAAAAACTCTCGCCATTTTCTTTAATAAATCCTATCATATCATTTAGTGATGGCCCTGCTGAAACCAAAAGTACGGGTTTATCCTCAAAAAATCCATTGATCAACGTCACAGGAGGGCTGTAGCTCGAAAAATTATTTAAAGTGTTGTTTAGCCACATAATCTTAAAATGATCTATTGTACTCAAATTAGACCGCCATATTTGAATCTCCTTAACAACCCACTCCATAATATAAGTATAGTAGTCCGAAAAGATGCTTCTATATGTGATATTATAACCAAAGTCAATTTTTTTACCTGTTTGTCGAATTAAGACTTGATTTATTTCAGATACGGCCAGGCGATAGTCATTACCAATTATGAATTCAACTGACTCAAAAGTATTCAGCAGTTTTTCTAAGTCAAGATGAAACAAAGCTTGCTCAAAAATTTCAGGGACAGGCTCAATAATGATAATTTTAACCAGAGAAGGATACAACTCTTTATGTACAATCAGGTACTTAGCAATATGACCAAATCCCAAACCGAATAAAATTAGTACATGGGTAGCTGCATCCACTGTCTCCAGTGTTTTTTCCAGCTCAATCGCCAAATCATACTTGGAATGAATCAAACAAGCCATATCCTCCCTCAGAATTAATGCATTATCACTGGTGAGTTTACAAGTGTAATCCCTTGTAAGTTGATTAGCATATTGGATTTGATTCTTCAGCTCAGGCATTTCAGTATCTAAATACTTTCTATTCTTTTTATGAAGTTTCCAATTACTCATTGCAACACCTCATCATTATTTTTAATTTCATACTTAGCAATTTCGAGAGCTAAGCGATAATCTTTTTTTTGATATGCAGTAAAGATACTTTCAATAATTGGCTCCAAACGCTTTCTTTCCAATGAATCTGCTATTGAATACGAATGTTCAATGTTATCAATTAGCACAATGAAAAATTCTGAAAAACTCTTCAAATCATATGCATATAAAGCTTCTTCTAAAGATGAAAAGATTTCATTAAAATCCATATAAATCACGTCCGTTCTTTAAAATAAAGTCCAGCGTTCCCGCTGGACTTTAAGTGTGTTAATTATGTTTTTATCTAAGAAGCTGTAATACACCTTGTGGAGCTTGATTAGCTTGTGCAAGCATCGCTTGAGCAGCTTGGGAAAGGATGTTGTTCTTAGTGAAAGTCATCATCTCTTTTGCCATATCGACGTCTCTGATTCGCGATTCAGAAGCTTGTAAGTTTTCAGCAGATGTGTCTAAGTTTTTAATGGTGTGCTCAAGTCTGTTTTGAACAGAACCCAATTTAGAACGTTCTGCAGATACTTTATTTAAGGCAATGTCCGCAACTTTGATGGCGATGTCAGCTTGAGAACGAGTACCTACTTGCAAATCTTCTACTCCAAGAGCAGCAGCACTCATGTTCTCGATAGATAGGGTTAGATTTTGACCTTGATTTGCACCAATTTGGAAGGTAGCCGATCCATCAGCTCTAACATCCGCAGCAGCAGTTGTCTCTTCAAAACTTGAAAGAGCGTTAGTTGCTGCAGTTTTAACATTACCAGCAGAATCCTTAACGGTGAATGTCAAACCATTGATAGCACCACCAAAACCTGTAGCGCCTGCAGTCATGCTAACAGTTGATGCTCCATAAGTCAAAGCACCATCTGCAACAATTGTGTCAAGGCTACCCATAGAAGTAGCGGCCGCAACTGTAACGGTAGCAGTTTGAAGCGACCCATCTTTACTGTAGCTAGCGGTGATTGTATCACCTGCAACAATACCTAAACTTGTGCCTGCAGCATTTGTTAATGCTGTTGCAAGAGTAGCAACGGTTGTTCCAGCACCAAGTGAAGAGTTTGAACTAATATTTGCCACAGCTGTGGCTACAGCAGCACCTCTTGAACCATCAAGCAATTTCATGGTGTTAAATTCAGTTTTATCAGTGATTTTAGTAATCTCTTGAGTCAACTGCTTAACTTCATTCTGTACAGTTGCACGATCTGCAGCTGTGTTGGTATCAGAAGCTGATTGTACAGCAAGTTCTCTCACACGTTGAAGAATTGCATGTGTTTCATTTAATGCACCCTCAGCAGTTTGAATCATTGAAATACCATCTTGAGCATTTCTTGAACCTTGTCCAAGGCCTCGAATCTGTCCACGCATTTTTTCGGAGATTGAAAGACCAGCTGCGTCGTCACCGGCTCTGTTGATTCTCAAACCTGAAGACAATTTTTCAATAGATTTTGCGCCTGCATTTGAATTGATACCCAATTGTCTGTGAGTATTCATTGCCATTAAGTTATTATTAATTCTCATAATCATTCCTCCTTGAATGTGTTGTGAGTGTCCTTACTCGAGCTTTTTATAGAATCGGCCGCTCCTATAAAGAAGTCTCTGATTTAGTTATCGGCTACTTACTTAAAAACTTCAATCATTTAATAAAAAAATATATTATTTTTATGATTGATTGAATTGTTCGTTCACACGCCAATTTCCTGTATCTTGAATGACCTGCATTCCCTTGCGGTTAGTGCCGTTAATGATAATAGGGCTTACTAAATTATAAGTCATATTTTCAATAGTATCTGAAATTTTCACTACCGAATAAACTGCCACCTCGTTGGCATCCTTAATAGCTAGTTTTTCAACTACGTCATCGGGTAGCTCTACCTCGTAATCTGTTCTCAGAAAGAAAGGGATTGCTAAAACTAAAGTCATATTGGGATCCGCAGTGGACTGAAGCCACATGAATGGGACGGGATCCTCAGTGTCGTAGTTATTGAGAATCACAAACTTTTTTTGATCCTCAAAGCCGGGCAACCCTTCATCAAAAGTAATTAGCTGATTCTCTTGAATACTTAAGTCACCAAAATACTGTGTTTTTATAAGCATATAAGCACCACCTCCGTCAATGATATACCCCAAAGGTTGTGAATTAAACAAAGTTTTAAAAGAAAGAATTTGTCTTGCTTAACTTTTTATCTGCTCTTTTTATCAGCCCTACTTTTTTGCTACTTTTCTTCCCTACTGGTAGTTGCTTTTAAGTTAAGATCTTTCAAACTATCAAGGGATTTTGCACTTTGGGCAGCTGATTTGTTTTCTTGCTGAATTCTCTCAAAAACTTCCATGCGGTGGATTTCGTGTTGCTTGGGTGCAATGATGCCTAGGCGGACACGGCCGTCTTCTACACTGATGATTTTCACTTCAATCTCACCGTTAATCATAATGCTTTCATTGATTTTTCGTGATAAGACTAGCATAAACTATGCCTCCTCTGAGTTGAAAATCCTAAATTTATAGGGATAGTCTTCACTAAGGATGACCTGTCGAGCTTTGCGAGTCGCTAAATTCAAAATAAGCGGTGATTTGAGGTTTGCAGTGGTATCCATGACTTTTTCGGGTACAACGACGCAGACATAGACCCCTGTTTCGTCAATAGCGTTAAGTTCCAAAGCCTCCGTGGTAGTTGCATTCAGTTCAAAATCATAATTTGCTTTGAAGAGGAATGGATTGGTCACAACAAAAACAACATCTTCTTCATCCAATGATTTCATCCAGATAAAGGGGAATTCTTCCGTAAGGTCACCAATAAATGCATAACGCCTACTGTTAGGAAATCCATAAATCCCTTCTGAAAATTCAAAAATTTGTTCTTCTGCTACTTCAACTTCACCTAAAAAGTCCGTATTAATCTTCACTAGTTTCCTCCTCAAATCTCAATCTGATTGGAATGTATATACCCAATTACTGCTATGATTAAAACAACTTCTACATTATAACATTTTATTTAGCCCTAGTTCACTTTGACCCAAACTATTGTTGTTTCTTTTAATAAATATGAAGAGACAAAATACAGAATATTAAAGCTCTATTTAGGAAGCAACATCATCAACCCAAAACAAAGAGCTCGCGGTGATATAATAAAAAATCTCTAGATCCATATTGAGTAGCTTAATAAATCCTCAACATCATCTAACTGCTCTTTGTCGTCTGTTTAATCTTCCATGTGCTCAGAAAGTACATTTTCGTCTACATTATAGGTCCTGACTTTAGGACTTATAATGCCTAAAATGTAATATCAAGCCCCGAAAATT
>CAZFST010000010.1:0-109339 GCA_964522015.1 uncultured Fusibacter sp.
CAAAGACATTTGATTCGCTTGTGATTGTGTGAAGTTTTGATTGTGCAAACAATTAAAGAATTAATGGAATATGAGGTTTATTTGCTTCGCAAATACCACTTCATTCTGTGTGATTCTCGGATTTTCTTTGAAAATCCTGTCATCACACGACATTCCGTTAACGTATAGAGTGACTATCGCGAAGGGGATACACCTGTTCCCATACCGAACACAGAAGTTAAGTCCTTCAGCGCTGAAAATACTTGGTGGGCAGCTGCCCGGGAAGATAAGACGTCGCTCACTAAAGAAACAGACCAGTTCATATGAACTGGTCTGTTTTGCTATGGAACGATCGAAGATTGTTCCACCTGTAAGTTAAGTTAAATGGTTAGGTGCTTTTGCTATGGAACGACTGAAAGTTGTTCCACCTGTAGGTGAGATTGTAGATCAGGTCTTTTTGCTTTGAAGCCAGAATGGCGCTACAGGAGACTTGCGAAGCAAGTGTCCGCAACGATTGAAATTGTTCCACCAGTAAATTAAGTAAAACTAACTGGTCACTTTGTTAAATGGTCATATCTTTTCTATTACCAAATGAAGGGCAGTAACCTGTATCTGACCTTTTCGCAGTATAGCACATAGCCCTCAAGCTCATTTGTGAGCATGGATTCTTCACCTTGAATCCGCATGCTTAGGGTGTAGGGAAGCAGTAAGAATGGGATGATGCCCCAATAGGATCCAAGGGCAATTGGGGTTGCGAAATACATAATAAGGGTACCTAAATACATAGGATGTCTGATTAATCTGTAAGGTCCATTAGAGATGACCTTCTGGTTCTCTTGGATTTCAATGACTCTTGAAGCATAGTTATTGACCTTGAATACCCAAATAATTAACATATATCCTAGAATAACAGCACCATTAGCACAAATGATAGCCCATGTCGGAACATTTGACCAACCAAAGCGATAATCTAACCCAGGGATAATAAAGCCAGCAATATAAGCTATAGAAGAAATACGGATGACATTTTTCTGCTGAATTTGTGATTCTTTCAAGTTCATTCGTTTGACTAAAAATTCAGGATTTTTTCTCATAAAGTAGAATAGCACTAATAGCATGGGACAGAAAATCGTCAACAAATAAAGATAGAACTGCCAATACCACAAAGTACCTGCTGGCAGTAATACTAGAAGTCCAAAACAGATAAAGAAGAGCAGTATACGGCTGAAAAGAGTACTTTTTAGTTTCTTCAAATCGTTAATTGACATGCCATTACTAGGATTCATCTTAGTTGCCTCCGTACCTAGATTCGTTTAGATTTAAAGCTTTCTAATCTCACAAGAGGTATACCCTTTGTGATAACAACAAAACTATGTGTCCAGATTTTTCCCTTGAAGTACCAAGTTATAGGATGCAAAGTAAGACGATTAATATGGCTTATGAAAGATAATTCATAGATCAGGTCATTTTCTTCTATGCCATTAAGTCGTGACAGGTAATAGAGAACAGAAAACCTTATTGTGATGATAAATTAACCTTGGTTAACAAATCTATAACAGTTCTCTTAGCTAGTCATTGACACATTTATATGATATGATAAGTTTGATTTTTCACGATTTATGTCATTTTAAAATAGTGGGGTTAACCTTGAAAACACAAGCGAGAATTCGTTTGTTTTACTTTTACATCTATCTTTCAATTGGTGTGGTCGCTATTTTCACAGCGTTTTTTGCAATCAAACAGTTCTGGCCTGCAGTAATTTTACAGGCTCTATTTTTAGTGCCATTTTTATCAGCTCTTGTTCTTTATCGCAAAGGGAATCGTTTTTTTTCAAAATGGTTGGCCATTCTGGCGTCCTGTTCTGTCGTCTTGTTGCAGACTAATTATGTGTTTACTCATGATACAGGCTTCCATTACCAATTGATTGCTTTAATCGTGGTTGCTTTTTTAATCTGCGATTTAAAAGAGTCCAACGAAACCTGGTTAGCCATCGCATTTTCAGTCATCATTAGTGCTTGTTTTTTTCTTAGCGAAAGCATCCAAATTGCTGGACCGATTATTGAATTAACACAAAGGCAGAACCTCTTTTTTAGATACATGAGCTTAACCACAACGTTAGTTGCACTCTGCTGGCTCCTATTCTATTACTCGAAAATACTGGCAAATACTGAAAGAGAACTTTCTAACTTGGCTAATATAGATGCCCTTACTAAAATTCATAACCGAGGATTTTTTATGCGAGAGGGTGAATTACTTTTTCAGACCTTGCAAAGCAAACATCAGGACGTCAGTGCTATTATATTTGATATCGACGATTTCAAGCGCATTAATGATGATTTTGGCCATCCAGTTGGTGATATCGTCTTAAAACGGTTATCACTTTCTATCAGTAGTCTTGTCAGCACCGAAATTATCTTTTCTAGATATGGGGGAGAAGAATTCGCATTGCTACTCCCAGGGAAAAACGTTGAGCAAGCTTATCAACTTGCTGAACATATTAGAAAAACCATCGAAAATCTTGTGATCACCACTGGTAGTTACGCCATTAAATGTACTATCAGTATAGGAGTTTCGTCCAATCAAACTGGAAGTATTGGTTTCGACGGTCTTATGATCAATGCTGATAGAGCGCTTTATCATTCTAAACACAATGGAAAAAATCTCACAATAGCCGATTGCGGCAACAACCAATGCACCACAATCAGATGCATATAATGAAGCGGTTAAGTGAGGATTAACGCTGATGAAGCTGAATCTTAGCTGATTTATCGAGGCCATATCTCACGATGAATGCCAGGAGGACTCACAATGAATTTGACAGTTGATAAATATAATGATGCCCAGATTGAAAAGGATAGATTGATTTGTTTGAGCCTCATGGTCGCCATAAAACAAGGCTTACCAACTGCCACCAGTAAAATTTGGCATGGTAGTCCAGTTTGGTTTGTTGAAGAAAATCCAATTGTTGGTTATTGTAAACTTAAAAACTGTATTCAATTACTATTTTGGAGCGGCGCATCTTTTGATGAAAATCTTGAACCAGTGGGTAAGTTTAAGGCTGCACAAATTTGTTACACCACTGATAAAGAGATCGATTTAGTACTGCTGAGTCGATGGTTAGAGAAAGCAGTAGAAATACAATGGGACTATAAAAATATTGTCAAACGACAAGGTGAATTAGTTAGACTCAAATAGTAAAAATAAAACATCCCTAGTCAGAAGATGAACTCCTGACTTGGGATGTTTTTAATGGTGTCCATTTGCAATTTCAGAATGAGCAAATAGTCCTTATGCGCTAGCTAATTCAGCAATCAATGCTTTTGCAAATTGATCAGGGCAAGATGTGCTCTTTGAGGCGCATGGGATTCCCTCTAATTTAGCGATAGCCTCGTGAACACTTAAGCCAATGATCAGCTGAGAAATCGCCATTAGTGAGCCTGGACATCCACCGATAAACTCGAGGTGCTTGATAGTGCCATCGACGACTTTGTAGTCGATACGCTGTGCGCAAACGCTGTTGGGTTTAAATGATTTCATTGTAAATTCTCCTTAGATGTCAGATGGTTGGTTTGGTTATAAATCTTTATTTAAACGATTTTGGGGTGCTTGTAAATATCGGTTCTAAAGTAAAGTACGCTATTGAGCAGTAGTCTGACTGTCATGTCCACTGCGATGGCAAAGAATATGATGTTAAGGGACCAGTGGAAGACAAAAGCGGCAAGGAGTGCGATTGGAATGCGGACCCCGTAGATGCCGATTCCTGCGGAATACATTGGCAAGTTAGTGTAGCCTGCTCCTCGTAATGCGCCCCCTAGTACGCCGGCCATGTTTTGAGGTACCTGGGCTAGGCCACAGAAGATGAGATAGATAACGGCCATTTTGATGAGTTGTTGGTCATGGGTTAAAATGCCCAGTATTTGACTTGGTAAAAAGACCAGTAGACTGCCGCCTAGTACTGAGATGACAAGGGCCCAGAGCAATATTTCTTTAAAATAGCGGTGTGCCTTTTCAGGTTGTTTTGCCCCTAAGTAGCGACCGATATAGGCGGTTGCAGCCACTTGGAAGCCAGCGGCTGGCATGTAAGCCAGACTTTCCGCTTGAAGTCCTAATTGATAGGCGGCTAAGGCTCCATCACCATAGACTAGAATGGCTCGAATTAAGAGAATGGAACTGATGTTCCAAAAGAGGGATTCAATCACACTGGGAACGCCAGTGGCATAAACTGCCTTGAGAATGACTTTTGTGAAACGAAAAAAATGCTTGAAGGGTGCCCCCTCTATGATGCCACCTTTCCTTAATAGGAAAGCAAGTCCGATGAGAGCTGCAAAAGCTTGAGATAGCGCCATTGCATAACCTGCACCCATAAGTCCCATGGCAGGTATACCGAAGCCACCTCTGACTAAAAGGATGCCTAGGAGTGCGTTGACGATATTCATGATGCCGTTGATGTACATGGGTGTGACCGCATCCCCTTTGCCTTGTAAGGCCCCTGAGATGATGATGACGATGCCTAAAAAGGGAAGTCCGAAACCAACAACCCGCAATAACTTAATGGAGACGGCTAAGAGTTCGCCTTTGGCTCCAAAGATTGTGAGCCAAAAGGATGGTAGCAGTAACATACTAATCAAAAATACAGCTGAGATGAGGGTAATGGACCCCAGTGTTTGGAGGGTTGCAGCCCGTATGCGCTGATGATCTTTTGCACCTAGGGCCTGGGCGATAATGACTTGAACCCCAATGCCAATCCCTTTATACACAGACCATATGATACCACGGACCCTAGTGCTAAGGCCCATGGCGCCTATTGCAATAGCCCCAAGGTTGCCAATCAAGGCCATGGAGACAAAGCCAACGGACATTTCAAGTAAGCTGGAAATCAAGATGGGCAGAATCATCTTTAAGATGGCTCGGCGCATGTCTTTCTTTTCTTTTGCTTTGGTTTCAGTTTCTAATTCGATTATTTTCGGTTTAGTGATAACTATTTCAGGTTCAGACATCAATGACCTCGTTTGGCAGCGGGAAATCTCTTTCGACCCTCTTAACAAGTTTAACAGAAAATCGCCGTATGGCTACCTAAATTTATGACTTTTGAGGTGATTTTTTTGTAGGGGGCCTCACTTTGTGTTACAATGTTCACAGTTTACTGCTTACATAGAAAAGAGGTATGTATGGCCACAGATTTTGATTTTACACCCTATCGGCACTTAACCCACTTTATCGGTGCCTGCCTGGGGGACACCGCAGAGGTTGTCCTTTATAGTTTTGAAGATATGAATCATTCCGTGATAGAGATTGCTAATCCTGGCATCAGCGGCATTGCTCTTGGAGACCCCCTTACCGGGTTTGCCATCTCAGCCATGAAAGATAAGGGCAAAGACGGCCCCCCCTATTACTTGAACCACATCACATTCTCTAAAGAGAAGCTACCCCTTAGGTCAAACAGTCTCATTATACTAGACAGTCATAAAAATCCCCTGGGGATGTTGTCCACCCATACGGATGTCAGCGCTTACCAAGCGGCGGCTCAGCTCCTTCAGAAGTTGGCCTTTATGCCTTATGGAAGTGGGGCTGGGGATAAAAATGTGGAGATAGAAATGGGGACGATTCAGTCGTCACCTGTTGATATGATCCAAAGTGTGATTCAAGAAGTCACACAGTCTGTGGGTCTGGCGGTCAAGCGTCTGACCACGGTTGAAAAAATTGAAATTGTCAGCCGATTAAACGAGGAGGGCTTTTTCCTTATCAAAGGGGCTGTAAGCCTTGTGGCGCAAATGCTTAGCGCATCAGATGCTACGATTTATCGGTATTTAAGTAACTTGACGAAACCTAAGCTTTAATGATATAGTGTGGCTATAAGAAAAAATTCTTATCACAATAAAAAATTATTACCTTTATTGTAAGAATTTAAATTGAAGCACATCTAATAGGAGGCTTATCCATGTCTGTGATCAAACACCCTGCAGAACCCTTTAAAATCAAAATGGTTGAACCACTTTATATGACAACCTACGAGCAGCGTCAAGCGGCTTTGATTGAAGCTGGCTACAACCCATTTTCTTTAAAATCAAACGACGTTTATATTGACTTGTTAACAGACAGCGGCACTGGTGCCATGAGTGATAATCAATGGGCTGGCATGATGCTGGGCGATGAGGCTTATGCTGGTAGCAGAAACTACTACAATATCGTCAATGCCGTTCAAGATATCTTTAACTACAAATACATCGTGCCAACTCACCAGGGTAGAGGCGCTGAGCAAGTTTTGTTCCCACTTCTTTTGACACCTGGCCAATTTGTATGCAGTAACTTCCACTTTGATACCACAAAAGCCCATGTTGAGCTTTCTGGCGCAAAGGCCCGTAACTTCTTGATCCCAGAAGCTACTGATACCACAACTTACTACGATTTTAAAGGTAACTTTAATATTCCTGCCCTTGAAGCCTTTATGGAAGAGCACGGCGCTGATCAAGTGGCCTTCTTTATCATGACAGTTACTAACAATTCTGCTGGTGGTCAGCCTGTTTCTATGGCCAACATGAAAGAACTTAAGCGAGTTGCTGATAAATACGGTAAGCGTATTGTGATGGACTCTGCCCGTTATGCTGAAAATGCCATGTTTATCAAAATGCGTGAAGCTGGCTACGAGAACGTGTCTATCAAAGACATTATTCGCGAAATGTACAGCTACGCAGATATGCTCACTATGAGTGCTAAAAAAGACGCCATTGTTAACATGGGCGGCATGATTGCCATTAAAGATGATCAAGAAGTCTTTAGAGGCGCTCAGGCTAGATGCGTTCCGATGGAAGGCTTTGCAACCTACGGCGGTTTGTCTGGAAGAGATATGGAAGCCCTTGCCCGTGGTCTATACGAAGGGATTGAAGAATCATTCCTCAACTATCGATTGGGTCAGGTTAAATATTTGGGCGATAAATTGATGGAAATTGGAGTCCCAATTCAGTATCCAACAGGTGGTCATGCGGTATTTGTGGACGCTCGTAAGATTTTGCCACATATCCCGGGTCATGAGTTCCCAGCCCAAGCCCTTTGTAATGCCCTTTACCTTGAATCAGGGGTAAGACCAGTGGAAATCGGTTCTTTCCTTTTGGGTAGAAACCCAGAAACCGGTGAGCAAGAAGAAGCACCACTTGAACTAGTGCGTTTGACTATTCCAAGACGTGTTTACACGCAAACTCACATGGATGAGATCGTTGAAGGCTTTAAAAAGGTTATGGCCAACAAGGATAAATTGGTTGGTTTGACATTTGAATATGAGCCACCAGTACTCAGACACTTCTTGGCTAGACTTAAGCCGCTTGAAGTGAAATAAAATAGAAAAAGCTTGAAACCCTATTATTATAGGCGTTTCAAGCTTTTTCTATTTTGTCAGACGGTAAATTTACTGACAAGCTCTATTAATAGTTCTGAAGTTCTTTCTGCGAAGTGAACTGAACCGTGTGAGGATTCTTCGGCAGTTTTTGAGATTTCATTGATTGCTTGTACCGTAGTTTGTAGTAATGAAGATAATTCCTCTGAAGATGCATTTAAATCGCTAGAGATATCAGATACATAATTGGCATCAACACTGTACTGATCTCCTAATTTCACTAAATTAGAGTGATAGTACTCTCGGGGTCGGAACAAAATTTACCATTGTAGTGCCACTTCAGTTAAAAAAGTGAGCCAAGCGACACATTATCGATTCAAAAGGATGCTAAAAGGAGAAGCTATTTAGAATTTTATAGGTTGAGAGTGTTGCATAAAAATGATAAAATGTATATCTAACTGCAAGGGTTCCATGTAAACTTTCGGAATAGAGAATTTTGATGCTTTTCAAAAAATGATGTGAAATTAAGGAGTTAGACGCTTTGAAGACGTGTTGTTATAGAATTAAACCCTAAGGAGGTTGCCCAATGAAGTTTATTCACAAACGAATCCTCGCTTTATATCTTGTAGTACTAATTGTACTTGCGGTTTTACCCTTGCAACAGATAAATTCTTATGCAGAAAATGCACCTAAGAATTTGGGTAATATTTTTACTTTTAATCAACTTACAATTAACACCGTGCCTCTAGTAGATGGCAGTCTGATTAACTACAATGCCAATCAAATTGTAGAAATAAGCTACACCTGGGAACTGCCTCTATCTGCTGGTGCCGTTGCTGGCGATTTCTCGGAGATTTTCGTGCCCTCGGTTTTTAAAGTGCCCGATAACTTTCCACCTCAGAATATCACCATCACCCACGAAGGTGCACCTCTAGTGGTGGGTCAATACAGCTTAAATGCCAGTACAAATCTCATGCGCTTTGAATTTAACGAAGCTATAGAGGGTCTTGATGTCCAAAACGGTACAATCGGGTTTGGGGCGACCTTTAAGCTAGATCGCTTTAACGAAAATGTGGTTCAGCTTATTCCCTTTAATGATAAACTCCTTAAAACATTCCAGCTGACTATGCGCCCACAGGCTGCACCAAGTCGCCTCACAAAAACAGGTAGCGCAGATGCAAATACAGATCCTAAATGGATCGATTGGTCCTTCGACTTAATAAACCCAGAAGATCAAACGATTACAGAGGTTCAGTTTCTCGATACGATACCCGAGGGATTATCCGTCAGCTCAGCTCAGGTAAATATAAAAGCGCTCAATCTTGGGTATAACGGCACAAAGACCCTTGGTGCGGATGTGAAAGATCAGTCCATAATCACCATCATCAACAATCAGCTTACCATCGGACTAAGTGATCTTAAGGCTTTTACGGGCTACAGAATAACCCTACGAACGCCGATTACCGATGCTTCAAAAGTGCGATTTGACAATACCGCTATCTTAAACTATAAGCTAAACAGCACTCCGGTGACGGCCCAAGCAAGCCATAACGTTACAGGTCTTACTTGGAGCTCTCTCATGGAAAAAACAGGCGTAGCAGTGGCTAGCTCAACCAATAGAATTCAGTGGACTATCGATGTTAACAAGCCTCAATTGAGCATTCTCGACGCGCGAATCGAAGATATCTTGCCTGCGGGCACTTCACTGCGCGCTGGCACACTAAAAGTCTACCCACTCACTAAAGTGAATAACCAGTGGCAACAAGGTAGCGCTCTTACAGGAATGCCAGAGGTCTTTCCCATTGCCCTAGGCGATATTTCCAGCACTCAGACCTATCGCATCGTCTATGAAACGGATGTAAATTTTAGTGCAATCAACGGTGGCGATTATCAAAAAAACAACACCTTTACGAATAAAGCACAGCTGTATTCGCAGGATGTTCAAATTCGGGAAGTGACCGCTGTAGTGACATTGACCCGATTGGATTTACTCGTTAAAACTGGAGCCTATTCCAATTATAATAGCAAAATCAACTGGGAAATAAAAGTGAACCAGGCCAACCACAGTATTAATCAAGCAATAGTAACAGATACTATCCATACTTCCGTATTTTTAGATGTGGCCTCGGTTAAAATCTTAGAGGGCTTATCCGGAACTACAGAGATTCCACTGGGCGACCGGATGACTTACGATGCAGGAACCCGTTTATTGACAGTTAATCTTGACGATATTGTGGGTCCTTATCGCATTCAGTACACCACAAACCTAGTGAATTTTGCCCTGAGCAGCATTCCAAATACAGCAAACCTCACTGGCGTTGGCGTAAATGGTACCGATACAAAAACGGTTAATGGTCCAGTCGCGGCAAACACATATACAAAGACCTCAATAGGTATTAACTACGCAACTAGTACCATTACTTGGATAACCACTGTCGATCCACTGCACGAGCCTGTGACCAATTTAGTGATCACGGATGCCTTTACGCAAGCGGGTCTGGCATTAAAGCCGGAGACCCTTGTTATCACCCATAATGGATCTACTTTTGAGAAAGACAAAGATTATAGTCTAACGGCTAAAGATGGTGATTATAAAAAGGGCTTTGTTGTCTCCATGTTGCCTGCTGGTCTGCCAATTACTAAGGCGCTTCAAATCAATTACACGACGAGTTACAGCTTAGATGATGCCAACATCAGTACAAATCCATCCAGTTACACTACAGCCGTTGGACGCAGGCATGTGAACACCGCAGCATTTACTGGTGTAACCGCGAGCGGCATCCCGATTGAACCTCCCGTTAGTGCACCTGCTCGAGATTTGAGAACAGAGGCTTGGACAAATGGCATTAAGGCTGGGAAACTCGTTAGTTTTAATGCTCAAAATGCTCAAGTTAACAATTGGATAAGCGGCAATACCCGCGGTATCGAATGGCAAGCCTATCTTAACTATCGTGGTGAAGATTTGGGAACTAACGTAGTGGTTAATGATACCTGGAATTATACAGGTAAGCTGAAAGCCTCTAGTCTTAAGATTTACGAATACACAGTGAATCCTGTTAATGGCAATCTCACACTCACTGCCACTCAATTGGCATCCGATCGGTATTCAGTGATTTACGATGAGCAAACACCCAATCAGATGCAAATTAATTTTGCCAATGACTTTACTTTTAATAAGCGCTATGCACTGGTCTATGTGACCGAGGTTCCCAATCTCTCCCTAAGTCAGTATACAAATAAAGCGACAATTACTCATGAGGGTCGATCGACAGATTATAGCGCAACTGTTTCGTGGAATAATCACAATGCCTTTTTGACAAAATCCGCTGCAGTCACTGGCCAAAATGTCTATTTAGACGACGAACTCCTGTGGAGCATCGCCCTAAACGACAGCTTAAGCGTTATAGAGACCCCAATAATTGAAGATACCATCAGCACGGGCCATGTGTATCTCGACAATAGTTTGTCAATTAATAAGTACGTAGGCAACATTCTCGTGCCCCTTACTGAAGGTGTAGACTATACAAAGACCCTAGAGAATATCCCAGTTGGCAATCCGCCAACCGGTTCGCAAACAAAGTTAAAGATTGTATTCAGTGGTACTGTGTCCGCCAAGTATTTAATCACCTACAAGACTGTAGTGACTTCATCCTCTGGCACCCTAAACAACACGGTGAAGTTTTCCGGAGCTAATGCCTTCGAAAAAACATTTACCACCACTCAGTTAAATGCGAATCAATATTCCTTCGTCAGCGGAACAACAGATCCTTTGAAAGGCAACCTGCGCATACTAAAGAAAGATCTGGATACACAGGCTTTAGTCACTACAGGTGAAGCGGTCTTTGAACTTTACTACTTGCTCAATGGTCAAAAGAGAGTTATTGGTGGCGACGGAACTACTTTGACAACCACTCAAGGCCAACTAGATGTTAAAAATCTATCCTTTAGAACTTACTATCTTAAAGAAATTACTGCACCTCCTGGTTACCATTTAGATGCTACGCCAAAGGAAATCGTGCTTTCTAAGACGGACAACGGCGCAGATTACAATCTCAACACCCGTACAAAAACGGTAACTATGAATAATCTCTCCTTTAAAGGGACTATAGAATTCAAAAAAAGTGGTGAATACACAGCCTTCGATGCGATAAAGGCGGGAACTTCAAATGTGAACCTTCAAGATGTTTTCCCTCCGAGGCCACAAAGTGGCGTCGCATTTGTACTTTATCCCGCAGGTAGCCAAACGGCTTTAATGACCGCGACCAGCGATGCAGATGGATTGGTTCAATTTACTGCGGTTCCTTACGGGAACTATGAAATAAAAGAAACTGCCGCACTTGCTGGTTATCAGCTGAGTTCAGAAGTGCTTCTGGCAACTATTTCTGTCGATGGCCAAAAAATCTATGCAAAGCCAGCAAACAATGGCACCAACGATATTTACACCGTCGTTAATGCCAAAATTCGAGGCAGCTTGCAGCTCAACAAGTACGACAAAGCCAATCCACAGCTCAAATTGAGTGGTGCAGTATTTGGCCTTTATCGACTCGTTAATCAACAAGAAGTGTTCATAAAGAACATCACCACGGACAATGCTGGAGTCGCCACTGCAGAATCTCTAGAAGTCGGGGATTATATTCTAAAGGAAACCTCAGCTCCCCTTGGCTATGCATTGGCCGGGGGTAATCAGACCTTTAGTATCGCGAGTCAGGGTGTAGTCGTTCAAATAAATGTTGAGAACGATAAAACCCCCGTGGGATCGATAAAAATCACTAAGCGAGATGCTTTGAATAATCTAGTGCTCGAAGGTACTGTTTATGACCTTAAGACCATGTCGGGGCAAGTAATCGCATCTGGTATCACCAATGCCCAGGGTGATCTCTTATTTAGCGGCATTGTCCCTGGCAATTACAATATTGAAGAAACCACAGCGAAAGCTGGTTACATTAAAGGTGTGACCCCAGTAACTGTTTCTGTATCAGTAGATCTTGTATCCGAGCTGAACCTGACGAATCAACCTTACAGAACCCTAAAACTCACCAAAGTAGATTCAGTAGATTCGACGATTAAGCTGGCAGGTGCTACCTTCGAACTGCTAAACAGCTCCGATGCACTGTTGTTTACTAAGACGACCAATGAGCTAGGCGTGCTAGAATTTACAAATTTAGCGCCAGGCACCTACCGAGTAAGAGAAGCCACTGCTCCCGCTGGATATGCTAAAGACACTGTAGTAAAGGAAATTGTCATTACAGTAGATAGCACTCTGGAAATTGCACTGTCGGTTTCAAATGTTAAGACTTTTAAACCTCCCGTTGCGACCGCCGTTGCACCTACAACAACTGCTACACCTACAACAACTGCTACACCTACAACAACTGCTACACCTACAACAACTGTTGCACCTACAACAACTGTTGCACCTACAACAACTGTTGCACCTACAACAACCGTTGCACCTACAACCACTGCATCACAGGCTCCTACAGTTGCTCTCACTACTACTATTGAGACTGCCTCTGTAGCTACTAGTATGACGGAACCTCCGTCTGCTTCAAGTAAGCCGATTACAACCAACACGCCTAATACAACAATATCACCGTCCACAGCCTCGCAGACTGCGATACTAACTGTACAGCCAAGTACTCAGACGCTAACTGAGGTACCTACGCCAACTCCAGAAAGAGTTATACAAAATACACCAGTTATTGTCCCCATTAGCATACCTGAAGGCGGAACTGCCAAAGTTCAAGAACCTCCCCGAAATGGTGATGTGCAAGTGTTGCCTGGGGGCGAGATCCAATATACGCCAAACCCTGGTTTTTCAGGTACGGATAAGGTAGTCCTTTTAATCAGCGGTCCAGACGGAGATGAAGAACTAACTATATCTTTTGACGTAGAAGTGCCTCTAGGTGCTTTAGAATTACCAAATGATGGCCAATTACCTCGGACGGGTGAATCTTCAATTTTATTTTATTATTTACTGGGTCTACTAACGATGGTCGTAGGCTTGTTCTTAAGAATAGCTTTTCCGAAGTAAGGGAGAAATTCTACAGTATTTAAAATGAGCCCTATAAGATAGACATCTTATAAAGAGTCTATCTTATAGGGCTTTTTGTATTACTATCTTCTTTATTCCCAAAGGCGCCCTTGATGTAAGGAGTCAAGTGTCTTTTATTTTAGTTGAATAAGTAAGGCAACTAAGGTGAAAAAAGTGGTGTATTATGGCATTGGCAGTGGCGAGAAGCCCTCTTTAATGAGGCGTTAGGGGAACAGGGGCATCTGAAGGCCCAGATGTTCTTTGAGATAACATTGGGCACGGGTGCTCCAAATGCAGCACGACTGGCACCTCGGTGCTGCAAAAGCTTAGTTTCAAAAGAGATGGTGCCCATATATATTTGGGGTGTGACGAATGATGGTCTGCCATTGATCAGACAGCTTTATTTGATTCCCATAGAGTGGCAGATCGAACACTTGAACTGACAAATATTAACCATGAGCTCGTTGCGACCATTGAAGATTTAGAAACGACCAAAGCCCAGCTTATTGAATCTGAAAAGCTCGCATCACTTGGTACCTTAGTTGCAGGGTTAGCACATGAAACTAATACCCCATTAGATATTATATTTACTACGATAACTTTTCAAAAATGGCTATCTGAAGAATTAGACAGAAAAGTTAAGAACTGATATATTCCAATGTCACTAGAACTTGCGACCTTATGAATAGTTTTAAGGAGATATCTACAGATCAAACAATCATGGAATTAAGAAAAAAATATTAGTGAATATATGGAAAGCATCCTTAGGAGCATGAAACCTAAATTGAAAACAACAAATCTGGATGTTCAGTTGAAAATGGTTGAGGACATAGAGATGTTTACATATCCAGGTTCAATTTATCAAGTTCTTGTCAATATTATCGTAAATTCATAAATAACATATTTGATCCATTCTTTACGACTGCAAGAGGTTCGGTCGGAACAAAATTTATTATTGTAGTGCCACTTCAGTTAAAAAAGTGAGCCATGCTACTTTCATTCATCTCAACTAATTGTATAGATTAGTTCCTGGAACTCTAACCAATGGTCCACTGGGACAATCATACTCAAGTGCCAACTCACCAAGGTAGGGGTGCAGACCAAGCGGCTTTCTTACAGCTACGCAGATATACTCACAATGAGTGCTAAATAAGATGCCATTGCAGAATCATTCCTAAACTATCGATTGGGTCAGGTTATATATTTTGGCGATAAATTAATGGAAATAGGGGTTCCAATTCAATATCCAACAGGTGGTCATGCGGTATTTGTGGACGCTCGTAAGATTTTGCCACACATACCGGGTCGTGAGTTCCCTGCGCAAGCACTTTGAAATGCGCTTTACCTTGAATCAGGGGTAAGACCAGTAGAAATCGGATCTTTCCTTTTGGGCAGAAACCCAGAAATCGGCGAGCAAGAAGAAGCACCTCTTGAGCTGGTTGGTTTAACATTTGAATATGAGCCACCGGTATTGAGACACTTCTTGGCGAGACTTAAGCCGCTTGAAGGGAAGTAAGAAGAGAAGTAGAAGAGAAGTAGAAGCGGGAAAGAAGCGAAAAAAGAAGCTGGAATAAAAGCTGGTGAAATAGATGCTTAGAGAAGCAAATACTCAGTGGTTTAAAAGCCAGTGAAATAGTGCAATACGTAAATTTTAGAGAATAAAAAAAGCTTGAAACCCTTATTTAAAGTGGTTTCAAGCTTTTTTTTTAGGGTGGCGTCGGTGTGGTTTCAGTGGGGTTTGTTTTTTTCACGATTGGCCAAATCTGTTTTTTCTGACCAAAGGCGCCTATGATATTTATTGTCTTAACATCATATCTCCGTAAATCAAGAATGATGTCGCTGTACCTATGTTTATCGCTTAACGTTAATACTTGTTCGTACAGTGTTATATTAACTTCGTTGCCATTGACGACATTTACTTTGTAACCTATAATGCCTTTAGTAAGTGTGTCACCTGTTATGACCATGAACGAAAGTATATCATTCGAATAAACAACATGAGTTGCCCCAAAATACTTTAGATTCACGGGTTTTGGCATGAAAAAAGATAGGAGCCACAAGGTAATGACAAAGATGAAGATGTATTTTTTCGATAGTTTCATTTTCATCCTTCAATCTCCAATGGGAACATAAATCAATACTAATAGACCAATAATTTATAAATTCCCTTATATTTTAATTTCAATCAAATTCTGTTTAGATGTACTTGCCTATTCAAATGCACTTACATACTTAAGCGATTAACTGATATTGATGCGGGAACAAGAGGAATCCTGGAAGTGCGAATAGATTCATAGAACATTCACTCTTTTTTAATTTGACAAATGGTCGATAGGTGATAGGCTGTAGTTAATTAACCTATTGATAAATACTAGCCGGAGGGCGACATGAAAAAAACAGCGATTCTGATACTTGTTGCGTTACAATTTTTTCTGTTATCCTTTGCTGATGGCGGTGCAAATGCCAATTTAAGTGAAGAAGCCGAGCTTTTGCAGAAAATAATCCGCGGTCTAAAGGCTGAACAGTCACTAACTCAGCAAGGACTTTCGGATGATGCCGCTAATTTGAAAAGTATTATCAAGGACCTGGAAGAAAAGAGCCCTCGTGTACCACCCTTCCAAAAATCCTCTGAATCCATTCCCGTTACACAGGAACAAAAAAAATACGCACATTTTGTAACTGGTATTAGGGGCGACTATTAGGCCCGCAACTATGGAACGAATGGGGTTTGACGACGCAAATACCTAATCGAATTTGGATTGCTCAGGATGTTAGACAGAAAAAGATAGACCATGACCTAAATGTTATGGTGGTAATTGCCAAAGGCGAAATAAAAGAGAAAAATATCAGAGCCCTTCAGTTATTGGATATAATCGATCAGATTGATCTAATTCAAGATACGACTAAAGAAAATGTTGTTAAGAGGCTAATTGCGATTTATAGAGAAAAATTTGAAGTTTACGAACGGATTGCAACACTTGAAGAGGTAAAAAAATATAATAAAAAAGTCAAAGTTCTGTTTGGATTAATGATAGAGGCTATTGGCATTGAAGATGTGTATTTTAACGCTCTTGTTAAAAATCTAAAAGAGGATGTCCAGAAAGGCAAAAAGACGATTATTGATATAAATCCTGAAGTCTTTGGCAGCAATAGAACGTGGGGGAATGGCTATGCAATTACACAAAAGTGCTGATGATTTTACTGATATTATTCGAGTAACATCAGAATATTATGGTTTAGATCCTACTATTGTTGAAAAAGACTACTGGATAACACATGCACTGTATCATCTGTCGAATTCTGATTATAGGGATGTTGTTGTTTTTAAAGGCGGCACTTCATTAACGAAGTGTTATAAGGATTTACACAGATTCTCCGAAGATATTGACATTGCGCTTCTAGCTTATGGTATGAACGCCTCACAAATCAAGAAAATATTATCGAGGGTTGAGGAAGTCATGGCTGTAGAACTTCAGCCATGAGAATTTGATGAAGAAAGAAAGTCTGGCGATTATCGATATACCCAGTTCACCTATAATTCATTGTTTTCAGGTGCGTTGATGGAACTTCACCCTAACATCAGGTTAGAGTTGACAAGTTTTATGCATCCTCATCCCTACGAACAAAGAAAAGTAGGCACTTTAATTGAGCGGTATCTTAATGAAAAAGGCATGCACAATGTTATTGAAGAGTTTAGACTTGATCCATTTGAGTTAAACGTCCTTTCAATTGAAAGAACTGTCGCTGAAAAATTGGTGTCTTTGATTAGGATGTCCTATAGCCTAGATATGAAAGAGCTTCAAACGAAAACGCGTCATTTCTATGATTTGTACATGACATACCATTTGGTTCGTGATTTCTACGAAGACAATGCAAAGTTTTCAGAAATGGCTGCAATTGTAAAGCAAGCTGAAGCAGAATCTAGATTTAAAGATTTGTATCCTCTTTTTGACCCATGGCGAGAAGCGCCCTTGTTCTCTATTCTAGATGACCCAAGGATTGAAATTGCATACAGAGAACGTTTTGGTGCTGAATTTGTTTATGGACAGCTACCTGACTTTGAAAATGTCAAAAATGTTATGATAGAAGTTCAGCAAGCTTTAGTGAGATTTGATATATAATCGTAAACGATGAATAGTGTGTTCCAATTCAATATCCTACAGGTTGTCATGCGGTATCTGTGGACACTCGAAAGATTTTGCCACACATTCCGGGTTATGAGTTCCCTGAACAAGCACTTTGCAATACGCTTTACCTTAAAGTAAGGGGTAAGACCAGTAGAAATCTGTTCTTTCCTTTTGGGCAGAAACCTAGAAACAGGGGAGCTGATAGAAGCAAATAAATGCAAATAGCAGCAGATAAAAAGCTTGAAACCCAATTTTAGAAATGGGTTTCAAGCTTTTTTTACTTAGCTTTAACGTATTCAATCGCTTCTTTACCTGTCAGATGCTCAATGTCAATTGCTATCATATAGGCATGTTGACATGCTGCTATTTCTTTAAGCTTAGCCTCTTCAGGTTGATCACCAGAATATTTTTCAATCAGTGCTCTAAATGATTTAAAATACTCATCACCTTCAACGATACGAGTCTTTCCAAAAGCAATGATGCTACGAAAATAGGATGTGTATTCTTGACTGACGATGGTGTCTTCATCAATAACAGTGAAAGATACCTTTGGATTTTTTGCAATGGCATCTATTTTATGTCCTGACTTTCCTGAATGGAAATAGATTTTATCGTTAAAATAAACATAGCTAAGTGGCACTGCATAAGGATAATCATCATCCCCTAAGCATGCCAAAACACCATTTGTACATCTGTTCAAGGCAACAAGAGTATCTTCCATTGATAATAACTGCTTAATTCTTTTCATTGGTCTAAACATTTTTCTCCTCGCAGTTCTTGTTCAAAAGTAGTTAAGAAAACGGCATCCTTGCTGACCTCATTCCTTGTGTAAATAAGTGCTTATGCTTTTATGAAAGAACCTGTGTCTATATACCCATTTATTAGTTGTACAAAGCTATTATTGTTCGAGATATTACGTCATGAGCAAAATAATATTGATTGTATCTAAATCTATAAGAACTAACACATAGGCTAAAGACCCATTCCGAAATTTTTAGCGTGAAAGTCTTTTCTAAAATACCAACTTAGGTTGGTACCATAACCGATTTAATCCGTATAAACTTTAACTAGGTTATTATAAGGAAAATGACGTTGAATTGAGGTGTGAGTGGCTGCAGGCGTTCTTCAATTCAGACCTATTTTAATTAAAATTCAAAATACTAGCTGAGCATAAGTCCTTACTTGTGCATGACTAAAGGGACTAAAGGGACTAAAGGGAGATGAAAACATTGGAAATAAAAATGAGCAATCTGAAAAAACAATATAGCAACGGGCATTTGGCTTTAAATAACTTGAACCTCACGTTGAAGCCAGGGATTTATGGTCTGTTGGGTCCAAATGGTGCAGGGAAATCGACCCTTATGAGAATTTTGTCAACGATTACGCAGCCAACCAAGGGACAGGTGACCATGGATGGGATCGATATCGTCAAAAATCCAAAATATATAAGAAACGTACTCGGGTATTTACCCCAGGACTTTGGCGTTTACCCCAATTTGTCTGCAATTGAATTTTTGCAATACATTGGTGCACTTAAAGGATTGACTCCAAAGCACTCGCAGAAAAGAATCAATGAACTCATGGAGCTCTTGAATCTTAAAGATGCTTCGAAAAAACCGATTGGCAGTTATTCTGGGGGGATGCGGCAGAGGGTTGGGATTGCTCAAGCAATCATGAATGATCCGAAGGTACTCATTGTCGATGAGCCAACGGTAGGATTGGATCCGGAAGAACGTGTTCGCTTTAGAAATCTATTGTCAGAGTTGCCCGGGAGTCAAATCATTATTCTATCGACACATATTGTTTCGGATGTAGAATCAATCGCTTCAGACATCGTGATTATGGATAAGGGGGCGCTGATTATAAGTGGAACTCCGGAGAGCCTTATAGAGCAGACGACGGGACACGTTTGGGAATGCCTCGTTTCAAATGCTGACGTGGCTCATGTGAGAAAACAATTTATTATCAGTAATTCTATTAGGCGCAGTGAGGGGACCCATCTTAGGATCATCCATCCATCTGCCCCCATGGCCAATGCACAACCTGCGATTCCAGACCTTGAAGATTCGTATTTACATTTTTTAAACAAAAGCAGGGCCATGATGACAAGAGAGGGGTTCTAAATGGGTCAATTACAAGGTGTTTGGCAGATTGCCAAAGCTGATTTTTTAGAGCGCTCCAGAAGTTACGGGTTCATCATTACCCTTATAGTAACACTCTACGGGGCTTCGTTATTCGTTCCTGAAAAAGGGGCGGCCTATTTAGCCCTAGGCGTTAGAGGTTATAGGGGCATTTATAGATCCGGCTGGGTGGGCTTATGTGTTGCGGTCTCAACCTCGCTCCTATTAGGTCTTGGAGGATTTTATCTGGTTAAAAACACCATAGAAAGAGACGAAAAAACCAGAGTGGGTCAGTTGATTGCCGCTTCTCCTACCAGTAAGCTCGCATACATCCTTGGAAAAACCATGAGCAGTTTTCTCATCCTTGCGACGATTGTACTGGCGGCGAGCCTTTCTTCTCTTGCGATGTTTTATTTGCGAGCTGAGGCCTCAACCCTTGAGTTGGTTAAGCTGCTGTTGCCCTTTGTCTGGATTACCCTGCCAACGATGCTGTTAGTATCATCAATCGCCTTGCTTTTCGAGTCCATTAAATGGCTCAAGGGAGGCATCGGAAACGTGCTGTATTTCTTCGTTTGGTTGATGATGCTAATTGTCCCAGTGAAGTTGATGGAGAATAGTGATAGCTCACCTCTCCTAGGCTTTGTAGATGCTTTCGGATTCTACAAAATTATAGATCTGATTAATTTGGAGGTCTTATCTTTATTTCCAGACAGTCCTAATAGTGCAGGACTTATTTCAAGTGCGGGTCCTTTAGGCGCAAAAACCTTTCTTTGGAGTGGGATTGATTGGACACCTGAACTGATTTTGGGCAGATTATTTTGGGTTGCTATGGGTATCATAGTGGTCCTAATAAGTACAGTTTTGTTTAATCGCTTTGATGATCATAAAAAGACGACTCTCATTAAGAACAAACCGGTTTTATCCAAGCCGCGAAAAGCTGGTAAAAAAGAAATTCCGGTTACCAATACAGAATGGGTTGAATCATTGAGTTCTGTAAACTTTTCGAATCAACAAAACAGTAAAAATAGATTTACCTATGTATATGTGTTACAGGCTGAACTTAAAATTTTATTAAAAGGGATTAGCTGGTGGTGGTATGTCGGTTTAATCACTTTGAATTCATTGGCAATAATCCTACCTATAGAAAACGCAATCAAGTACATTTTGCCTTTGTGCTGGATTTTTCCAATGTTCATTTGGTCGGGACTCGGGGTCAGGGAGTACAAACATAAGACTTTTGAGTTGATTTACTCCTGTGCTGAAACGACAAAGTGGCAATTTTTAGCAATGATGCTTTCGGCCGTGATTGTTACTACTTTGAGTAGCATTGGACCATTTGTCAAACTTATTATGACAGGTAATGCCACAGGCTGCATAGCATGGGGTATTGCAGTGTTCTTTATTCCATTCTTTGCTGCTTGCTGCGGTGTATGGAGTAAAACCTCTAGGGTATTTGAGGGCATTTATATTTTGCTATGGTACATTGGCCCAATCAACGGGCTTCCTTATTTTGATTTTATGGGGACGGTAACAGGTTCTGCTGAAATGGGGATGCCATTATTTTATGGAGGTGCCACCCTTGCTGCCTTGGCCATGACATTTGTTCAGAGGCGATTTTTCTCAACTAGCTCTTGATGATTTATATATTAGTGATTGCTCATTTACAACCAGCTTCATAATGAGAAATGTCCACTGAAAGCCTTGCGCTGCAAGATTCAAGGGACACATTGCCGATTCTGAAGCTGGTTGTGCAAAATGTGTTTGTGTATGACCCTTGATAAAAACGTGCTTTTTCAGCAGCCTCGCCACAAAGGGATGACTGTTTGTGATGAAATAATTCGAATTTATGTGATTCCAAAATGGGTACCTAAAAATTCTGATTTGTTTGGGTAAAGAGGTTTTGATTTAATTGTAACAATGAAGACAGAAAGAGGAAGATGTCATCCATCGTCCTCTTTCTGTCTTCATTATATCATGCTTCAAAATATAAAAACAGACTTGTATACATTTCTCTTTTGTAAGAAGATAGAGGTACAAATATTAGGGGGTTTACAGATGAGATTATTTCATGTTAGTGAGGAATCGAATATTAAACAGTTTGTTCCTCGTGTTCCATATAGAAAAGATATGGATAAATCAAAAGGATTAGTTTGGTCTTTAACAGAGCCAAGCCTACCAAATTGGTTAACACCACGTGACTGCCCTCGAGTAGGTTATAGAGTCACAGATGAAACAACGAATGATGATGTTGCAAAGTTCTTTTCTTCATCTTCACATCATTGTGTTTCTATTGAACATGCTTGGTATGAAAGGATGGCAAATACAACTCTCTATTTATATGAGTTTGATGTCTCAAACTTCTATTTTGATGATACCGCAGGATTTTATGTGAGCGATAAAACGGAAATCCCCATAGCGGTAGTTAAATGTGACAACTTGTTTGAGGAACAATTTAAAAGAAATGTTGAAGTGCGGATTGTAAACAATCTTTGGAAGGTATCAGAAGAAGTAAGAACCTCTTCACTAAAATGGTCATTGTGTCGTATGGGTAATGCGCAGTCAAAACCTTCTGAGTAACTTTTTTACTAAAACTGTCTTATATTTGATTTGAGTGTCAAAAGAATGGCATAAATACAGAACAGAAGATTAGGCATATTGCAGTAGGAAAATTTGAGTTTTAAAACAATATTTCGACTGATACTATGAAAAGAATTGATTTAAATGATTGTATCGATTGCAATTAGGAAAAGGTAACTGGGAAAAGGATGTATTTTCTCATTGATGAGGTTCAGGAGTTATCAGAATGGGCAAAAGTTATTAATAGCATTAGAGTAAGTTTTAATGCAGATATTTATGTGACGGGATCGAACTCTCGAATGTTTTCTGGGGAACACCTTACTTACCTTTCTGGTCGCTATATTGAAATTAAAGTATTGCCATTGTCATTTAAAGAATTTCTTGATTTTAAAGGTTATGAAGAACAAATGGCAGAGGACTATTTTAATGAGTATCTTCGAATAGGATCTTTTCCAGCAGTTAGTCTGGCTGGGCAGCAAGAGCTAGTAGAAGCAATATTATCTGGTTTATTTGATTCGCTTTCTATGAGAGATATCATTCTTAGGGGCAATATTAGAGATGAAGGCTCATTTTACAAAGTCGCTGAGAATATAGTGTTTCTACAGCTTTTGCGGTTAGGATATGAAGTCAATGTAGGTAAAAACATGTCCTATGAAGTAGACTTCATTGCTGTAAAAGGAATTCATAGACTCTATTTTCAAGTGAGTTTATCTGCTTTGGATGAATTGACTTACGAAAGAGAAATGAATTCATTGTTAAAAATTAATGCTCAATATCCTAAATATTTGATTACAATGGATAAAATTGATTTGTCAAAAGATGGCATTGTGCATGTAAATTTATTTGATTTCTTATTGGAGAAAACAGATGTTTGATCCATTGGGAAAAAAACGCAGTTTAGTAATGCACGGTGAACCGTACCAGAAATGACTGAGATTTTTTATAGAGGAGACATGAATGGCAATCTACTATCTGATACGACATGGAGAAGCTGACTATAGTGAAATGATGGATAAGGGCTTTTGGGGTTTCGGTCGCTCATTTGCGCCATTATCACAAAATGGAATCGCTCAAGCTGAAGCGACTGCAAATGATTCGAGGTTAAAATCAGCTGCATTTATAGTTTCGTCACCTTATACTAGAGCATTGCAAACAGCTGCCATTATTTCCAGGGTAACTGGATTGAAAATAAAGATTGAAGTAGACTTGCATGAGTGGGAGCCAGATCGATTCAACCAGTATACCACATCAGAAGAAGCATTCGCGCTGACCCATGAGTTTAATCAGTATAAAGGTATTTATCCAGATGGACAAACGATGAGATGGGAAACATTGGATAGTTTGAGGTGTAGACTGAGACGTGTAGCTGAAAGATATGCAGACAACGAAAAAGTTATTTTTGTTGGTCATGGTATGGCTTTTAGGACCCTATCTTATATTGAGCAAATGAAACCAACTGAAATCGTAGAGTGTACTTTTATTAGAGAACAAGAGGATTGTGAGTATTCTTTTTTCTAATTTCAATCATTTGAAGTGTAAAATTTCAAAGTGTAGTTATTCCAAGGGCGTTTGATCATAGCATTTTATGGTCAAATGCCTTTTTTTAGTTTTTTAGTGTGGGAGCTAAGGTGAAATAAGTGGTATGATATTATAGTAAGTAGCAATAAGTGATATGAATGGAGGCTCCATGAGACATGAAAAAATCCTTCTTTTTGAAGGCAAATCCGATGTGTATCTTGAAATGTATCTACTCCCTGATCAAATAGATTATAGGCCCATAGCACCCAGACCTGCTGTAGTGATTTGCCCAGGTGGCGGTTATAGCAGCCATTTAGAGGCTGAGGCTGAGCCTCTTGCCCTTCATTTTTTAGCCAGTGGTTATCAGGTGTTTGTGGTGTATTACGGCATTGGCAGTGGGGCGGCTCTTTTTCCAGGGCCCTTTTTAGATGTGGCTAAGGCCATTGCTCTGGTGCGAAAGAACCAAGTGCAGTGGCATGTGGACCCCCAAAAAGTCTACTTGTGCGGGCTATCTACAGGGGGACACGTCGCTGCAATGGTGGCGTGTTTGTGGCAAGAAGCCCTCTTTAAAGAGGCCTTAGGGGAAGAAAGTGGGCGGTTTAGGCCCGATGCTTTGATTCTAGGGTACCCGCTCTTGGATTTAGAGGCTTTTGACAGTAGGCTGAAACAAATGGGGGACCAGGGGCATTTGCAGGCCCAGATGCTCTTTGAGATAACGTTGGGCACAGGTACTCCAAACCCAGCACAATTGGCACCCTGGTGCTGCAAAAACCGAGTATCAAAAGAGATGGTGCCCACATTTATTTGGGGCGTGACCAATGATGTCTTATTTAGTGACCTTGATTGTTCAGAGTTTGCAAAGTCCCTTTCTGATCAACAAATCCCCCATAAGCTGATGATTTTTAATGAAGATAAATACGGGGTTAAGTGGGTCCCCCTTGCCCTTAAGTGGCTAGAAAGCGAGATGGAAAATGAGACTGATTGAAGGTGTTCTAATCATTTTAATAGTCACTAGAATGTTTTCGGGTATAAACAAAAAAATTGAAACCTTTGCAACTGGACCTTGGTTTCAAGTTGCTTTGATACTGACGTTTACCGCCCATCTCATTATGGAAAAACCAAGGTGGCAGCTGTTGCCTTTTTATGTAGCTGTGTTTGTGGTGCTATTGATTTATGCATTTGGCCTTTCTAAATCTAACCGGGGTGCAGGTCAACAAAAGCCTTCAAACCCTTTCTTAAAAAGGCTTGTATGGATTTTCGCAGGGGTGACTTTGTTTCTTTCATTGGTATTGGCAGTGCTCTTACCAGTTTACAAAACCCCAACTCCCAGTGGTGATTTTCCCGTTGGTACTGAATCATATGATCTTATTGACCCCGCACGGGCAGGGATTTATAGTGATGGCGCTCAGACTAATCGAAAAATAAAGCTTCAGATTTGGTATCCTGCTGAGACATCAAAGGGCTATAAACGAGTTAAATGGATTGAAGATGGGTTGCCAGTGATCAGGTCCCTTGCTAAAGATATGTATCTTCCTTGGTTTGCCATTGATCAGACGGCATTAATTGATTCCCATAGTTTTAAGGGGGCGCCTATTAGTGGTGGTCAGGCCCAGTATCCTGTGGTGGTGATTTCCCATGGTTGGTCGGGTTTTAGAAATTTGCACAACGATTTTGCGGAGGAACTGGCCAGTAATGGGTATATAGTGTGTGGGATCGACCATACCTATGGTTCTGTTGCAACGGTCTTTGACAGCGGTGAGGTGGCTACTGTCAATTATCAGGCCCTGCCTAAACGGAATGTCACTCCAGATTTTTTGACCTATGCAGAAAAATTGGTGGATACTTATGCCGGGGATATGACCCTGGTGCTTGATGCCCTGTCAGATTTTCAAGATGGCACAAAGGTTTCAAAGTTTAGTGGTCGTATTAATTTGGATCAGATTGGTGTGATGGGTCATTCCACTGGTGGGGGCGGGGCTGTGGCAGTTGCTCTTAGGGATTCTAGGGTCAAGGCTGTCATGGGACTTGATGCTTGGGTAGAGCCCATTGCCATGGCTCAAATCGAGAAGGGCTTAAATGTGCCTAGCTTATTTGTGAGAAGTGAAGCTTGGGAAGACGGTAAAAATAATGGCCATTTACTGCCACTGATCAATGGGGCCAGTGAACCTAAATGGTTTTTCCAGTTCAAAGGGTCAACCCATTATGATTTTTCCATGGCTTATATGTACTCCCCTTTAACAAGGTTGATGAAGATAACCGGCGATATCTCTAGACAAGACTCTTATGGTCTTCAGCGGGAGTTAGTTCAGAATTTTTTTGATTTGCAACTTAAGTCTGGGTCCTCTGATACTGGTAACACCAGTACAAGCAACACGAATGACAACAAAGAAGTTAATCAAGAGGCATTTGATCAGACGATATTAAAATGGCAGCAGTACCTTGGCACCAATCTACTTGATAAGGGGGACCTATGAACGTTGAGAAGTTAAAAAATGCAGAGCGTCAGTTTTTAATGACCTACCCTGAGGGATTCGAATCACCTGAGATGCTTGAGATTGCTAAAAAGCATAAGATGGACAAGTTAATTGAGTATGCCAAGGCTCATTTTGGGCCATCGGCCTTTGAAGATACCCATGGGATGCTGGAAAATATGATTCAATTGGTGAATAAATCCTCCATGGTTTCCATCTTTGAAAAACCAAAATTTAGAGATGCCCTTAAGAGCTTTTCAGATGAAGAACGCAAGCGCGCGGTCCTTGGTTTGTTTGAGTTACTCCATGACGACGAAGCCCTTGGTTTTCAAATGCTAGTGGACGTGCTGAGTCCTTATGGTATCGCTAAATGGCCAATACTCACTGTGTTTGGGTGCTATTATCACCCCCATCGGGATTTGCTTTTTAAGCCCACCACGGTTAAAGGTGTTTTAAGTTATTTTGAAATTGAGGATATTAAATATAATGCCAAACCCACTTATGCTTTTTTTGTGGCTTATAGGGACCATATCAATCAAATGAAACTAATGGTTAGCCCAATGCTGTATCCGACCAATGCTGCATTTTCTGGATTTTTAATGGTCAGTATGGTTTGAGTGTCAAAAGTGAGTTTCGCAATAAACATAGACAATATACTGCAGCTTGCTTACGCAACCGCAGTATATTGTCTATGTTTGCTCAACTAAATACTGTTGATACCCAAACCATGTATGACAGAGTAAAGTTAATTAGACAAATTAAACAGAATAGTGTTATAATTTAATCGTCCCATATTTGAGACTGCAGATGTCTTGAATATGGGACGATGTACATATAATGTGACGATATCTTGATAAAGGAGTTTACACATTGAAGGCAGATTTTTTATTAGAAACCATTTTGAAATTCCTTGATGAAGGGGTTTTAGTGGTTGATCAACAGGCCCGTGTGACATTCCTCAACGAACCCGCCGGGGATATTACCGGTCTCGATAGGGAAATGGCCATTGGCAGAAGCCTATTTGAAATTTTCCCTGGGCTAAACGAAGAAACAAGCACCCTTTTTAGGGTGCTTAAAACTGGTAGACCTTTGATTGACTATGTCCAAACCTATGCCAACCACAAGGGCAAAACGGTAACAAAAGTCACTTCCACCATACCGCTCTTTCAAAATGGGGTTTGCATCGGTGCCCTTGAGATTTACCGAGAAATCAGTCATATCAAGAAGATGATGGAGCGCCTTAGCGAGCTGGAGAAGCAGCTGCACCAAAAAAAAGGTGGCAAGAAGGGCCTACTAACGGCCTATACGGGCAACGGCACCATCTATTCCATGGCGGATATCATCGGTATCAGCGAGGCCATGTCCATCTTAAAAAAACAAATTGTCAGGGTGGCCGACAGCAATTCTTCAATCCTAGTGTACGGCGAAACGGGCACTGGTAAGGAACTGGCGGTTCAGAGCATTCACAATGCCAGCGAAACCCGAAAAAGTCAGCCTTTTATTGCCCAAAACTGCGCTGCAATTCCTTACTCTCTCCTTGAGAGCATCCTCTTTGGTACTGCCATTGGCGGCTTTACAGGGGCTCAAGATAAACCTGGTCTCTTTGAACTAGCCAACAAAGGCACCCTCTTTTTAGACGAGATTAATACCCTGGACATGGACCTACAGGCCAAACTCCTTAGGGTGCTTCAAGATGGGGTCATCAGGCGGGTGGGTGATAACAAAAGTATCCAGGTATCAGTTCGAGTGATCGCTGCTACCAATGAAGAGCCATTGGAACTGGTGGCTTCAGGTAGGCTACGGGCGGATCTTTATTACCGTTTAAACGTTATTTCCCTTAAGATGCCGCCTTTAAGAGAACGGAAAGAGGATATCCCAGCCCTGGTTGAGCATTTTATCAACCGTTACAATCAAGAAATGAACCTGTCTGTCAAGGCCCTGGACGGGGCCTGTATGGCGGCACTGATGGCTTACCCTTGGCCGGGAAACATCAGGGAGCTTCAGTTTGCCATCGAGCGGATGATGAACTTTGCAACTGGTGAGATTCTGGGCTCAGACAGCATCACCCATCTCCTCAATAGTCAGATCCTCCCTGAGCCAACTCCTGTATCATCACAGTTATCAGCTGGATCCCTTACACCAGAAGGTGTACATGGCATTGATCATGAGCCACTCTCTTTACAACAGCAAATGGCCGCCATTGAAAGGGACCTGATTTGCAAGGCTATCGATGGCAATGGGGGCAATTTTGCAGCGGCGGCCCGTTACCTCGGGATCCCCAGACAAACCCTTCACCATAAAATTAAGAAGTACCAAATCACCCTTAAAATAGGGATCGAGTAAAACGAAAAATAGCAATCTCGTAAACTGGCATGCATCTTGCAATAAAATTAGTGTTGTGTCTTAGGACCTATTTTACGGAGGTAAAAAAATGACGGTTTTATTGAAAAATGAATCTCTTTGTATCGGTTGTGGTGCATGTGAAACTGCATGTTCCCAAGCTTTTTTCAAAGTGGCTGACAAAGAAAAATCATGTATTCGCGTCCATGCCAATCCAACTGGTGATGGCTTTAAACTCACCACATGTACTCAGTGTGATGTCTGTAGCTCGGAGTGCCAGATTATCGCCCTTAAAAAGGATGCAAAAGGCATTGTTCGTTTAGATAAAAAGAACTGTGTGAACTGCAATATCTGTGTAGGTTACTGTCCAGAAGATGCCATGATGCAACATGACGACTACCTTGAGCCTTTTAAATGCATTTCTTGCGGTATTTGCACTAAAGTTTGTCCAACCCAAGCCATTACAATCGGTCAAAACTAACTAAGGAGAGCTCACTATGGATATTCAAGCAATGCGCGACGGCAGAAAGCTCATCAATGAGTTTGCTTACCCGATTACCGAAATTGACAAAGGCTACGCCAATAGAACCCTCTACATAAATGTGGGGGACGGCACCATCACAGAAAAACCTGTTACCCAGTTTATGAAAGATAAATTTGTGGGCGGCAAGGGTTTTGGTCTTTATTACCTTTGGAATGCTGTGACACCTGAAACTAAATGGAACGATCCTGAGAATGAGATTATTATAGCTGGTGGCCCGATTTGCGGGATCACCCAATATCCAGGGGCTGGCAAGTCTCTGGTCTGTACGCTGTCGCCTATGACAGGGATCCCAATCGACAGTAACGTGGGTGGCTACTTTGGTCCCCTACTTAAGTTTGCTGGTTGGGACGCCCTTGAATTACAGGGCAAGGCAGAGAAAGATGTGATTATTGTCATCGACGGCAATAAGGGAACGGTCACCATTGAAGAAGCCCCACATGAGGCCCTTGATGGTCATATTTTGGGTGAGCAGTTGACCCATATGTATGCCGATAACGAAGACGACATGCGAAATGTGGCAGTGGTGACAGCTGGTACAGCTGCACAGCACACGCTTTTAGGCCTTTTGAACTTTACTTTTTATGATGTCAGAAGAAAAACCGTGCGGTTAAAGCAAGCGGGTCGTGGTGGTATTGGTACTGTCTTTAGAGATAAGCGCATCAAGGCTTTAGTGGTTAAATTCCAAGGGGTTAAGGGTAACTTGAACCACCCTGCCGATCAACCGCCCATTACAAAAGCTGGCCTTAGACTCCATAGGGAAATGTGCAAACTGGATAGCAAGCAAAATAATATGCGTAAAATCGGCACGGCTAATATTATTGAAGTCATGGATAAGTACGACTTATTGCCAACCCATAACTTTAAGTTTGGTAGTCATAAAGACACCATCAAGATCGAGTCTAAGGTCTTCATTGAAAAGTTTGTCACTCAGAATATGCCCGATGGCTGTTGGTATGGCTGTTCCATGGCCTGTGCAAAAGCAGCTGATAACTTTGAATTGATGACTGGTCCATACAAAGGCCATAAGGTTTGCGTGGATGGTCCTGAGTACGAAAATGCAGCGGGCCTTGGTGCTAACTGCGGTATCTTTGATGCCCGTGCGATTTTAGAACTTAACTTTTACTGCGATACCTATGCTATTGACACCATTTCATTTGGGACATTGACGGCATTTATCATGGACTGTTATGAATCTGGCATCATCGACAAAGAAGTGACTGGCGGTCTAGATTTACACTTTGGTAACGATTTAGCTGCCCTTGAACTTTTGCACCAAATGAGCACAGGTACTGGTTTTGGTCTCATTGCTGGTCAGGGTGTTCACGGCATGAAGAAAATCTTTGCAGAAAAATACGGTGCAAATCCTGCCCACCTGCAAGATATTGGTATGGAACAAAAGGGCTTGGAATACTCACAGTACATGCCAAAAGAGTCCTTGGCCCAGCAGGGTGGCTACGGCTTAACCAATAAAGGCCCTCAACACGACGAAGCTTGGCTGATCTTTATGGATATGGTCAATAACCAAATTCCAACCTTTGAAGATAAGGCAGAAGCATTGCATTACTTCCCAATGTTTAGAACCTGGTTTGGTCTTTATGGCCTCTGTAAACTCCCATGGAATGATATTACGCCAGAAAACAATAAATACACTGACGAACCAGCAAAAATGCCTGAGCACGTTCAAAATTACATTGATATCTGCAATGGTGTCACTGGCAAAAACATCGATAAACACGAGCTGATTTTAGAGTCAGAGCGTGTGTATAATTTCCAACGGATTTTCAATATCCGCATGGGTAAAGGTCTTAGAATCAACGACCGTGTACCATATCGGTCACTGGGCCCTGTTACATCGGAAGAGTACCTATCACGGGAAGAGCGCTATGATGGGCAAATGAAAGAGCTGATTGGCGTTGATCCTTCTGGCCTTACTGTTGAAGAAAAGCTTGCTATTACCCGTAAACACCGTGAAGCCCAATACGAAAAATTAACCAATTCTGTGTATGAGCGCCGTGGTTGGACCCCAAATGGCGTGCCAACTGTTGAACATCTTAAGAAAATCGGCATGGATCTACCAGAACTACTGGCAATTATTGAGGCCCAATAATGACCATCAACGGCAGGCCAAGTAGGGTACCACCAGGCTGTTCCGTCAGAGAGTTACTGGACTTAATGAACTTTACCTATCCAAAGATTTTTGTGAAAATCAACGGCTCCCATATTGAAGAGGGGGCCTACGAGACCACCATCGTACAAGAGGAAGATGCTGTTCAGGTGATTCATTTGATGGCGGGAGGCTGATACATGCGATATTCTAAAAACGAAGCCATGCTGACCCCAGAAGAAAATGCCAGTCTTAGGGATTTTAAAGTCTGCATCATTGGTTGTGGCGGCCTTGGTGGCTATGTTATCGAGATGCTGTCAAGGCTTGGCATTGGTCATTTGACCGTGGTGGATGGGGACGTTTTTGTCCCCAGCAACCTTAACCGCCAACTCTTATCTGAAGAATCCAATATGGGTATGGCTAAAGCCTTGGTGGCTGTAGAGCGGGTTGTTCGCATCAATTCAGAAATTAAGGTTGTTCCTGTGGTTGAATATATTGATGAAATTAATTCGGATGCCATCTTAGCAGGACATGATGTGATTGTGGATGCTTTGGATGCTATCAAGCCAAGATTTGTAGTGCAAGCCAGCGCATCAAATCTTGGGATTCCCATGGTTCACGGTGCCATTGCTGGTTGGCATGGTCAGGTGACTACCATCTTTCCAGGAGATCATACCCTCAATGAGATTTATCCCTGTAACCTAGAGGTGCTGGAAAACCCCATGGGTAATCCGTCCTTTACCCCGGCACTGGTGGCTTCAATTCAATGTGCTGAAGTTTTGAAGGTTCTTCTTAATAAGGATGGGTGCCTGCGAAGAAAGTTGCTGCAAATTGATTTATTGAATCAGACACAAGAGGTGATTCGATTTATTTGATGATGATTGAATATGACTTTGTTCTATTTGTATAATTTGGTACAAATGAACATTAATAGGATTCTTCACTTCGCCAAAATTAAAAGGCCTACCCTTCGACCTAGCATCGCCTGTTGCGCTGCTTTTACGGTCTCAGAGTAGGCCTTTTAATTTTATGACATAACATTTCATTAATAAAAAAATAAACCATTATGCCAACTGAAGAGAAGGGTATTTCTGATAATCATAACTAATAATTCAAATAATGTGTTTTGGTAAGCTTGCTGGAAAATCAACAAAAGAAATTAAACTATGGATTATCGTCAACTAGTCTTCAATGACAAAAGAAGCGGTTTGATCCTCTAACTGACTGGCAATCTCATTTAAATCTTGAGCTGATACAGTGATATTCTTGATCATACTATCTTGAACATCTAAGCCGGCAGCGATTTCTTCTGCTGTGGCGGCGCTTTCTTCTACAGAGGCTGAAATCGCTTCTAATGCTGATAAAGATAGCTCTTTAGAGAGTGTTATATTTTTGTTGGTTGCCACCAGTGTATTCACAAGGCTGAAATTCTCTTCAACACTCACGGCGATATCTTGTAATGCATTTTGCATTGTTGTCAATTTCGTCTGTGCGTCCAGTAATTGATTACTGGTATTGTCAATGCCTGATTTAACGGTATCGATATTCTCAACAATGGCTGTGGTGATGGTGTTTATATCACCGGTGGACTGGGCTGTTTGCTCAGCGAGTTTTCTGATTTCATCTGCCACCACCGCAAATCCTCTTCCATGTTCACCAGCTCTGGCTGCTTCAATTGATGCATTCAGAGCCAACAGATTGGTTTGCTCAGCAATGGATTTGATAACAGTTAAGATGCCAGTGATTTTTTGTGACGAGGTTGCTAAACCCTCCACCTCTGATTTTAAGTGGTTACTAGAATGGATAGTTTGATCAAATTGTTCAGTCATTACCGTGATTTGTTGGTTTGAATTTTTTTGATGTGACTCAATACGTTGTGTACTCATAACAATTAAGTCAGATATGTTTTGGTTTTGAGCGATTTGTTCTGACAGATGATGCAAATTAGTGACGCTTTCTGTCACATCTTTGGCTTGTTCTTGAATAGCCATGGTGAATTCAGCAAAGCCCATGTTGATTTCAGTGATTGTCTTTGAACCAGCTTTTGTTTCTTCAGTTAAAGAACCAGCTTGCTCTTCTAGATGGATAATGGCGGTTTTAAGAGAATGAATCACGCCATTGATATTAGTGGAAAGGGACATGACGCTTCTAGCTAATTGTCCAGTCTCATCTGGGTTGATCAGTGTCTTTTGACTGGCAACCTGAATAGGTCTAAAGTCGTTTTTAGCCATCTGATTGAGCACAGATGTCAATTGAATAATGGGTTTTATTAAATTGATTCTGAAACTGATAATGATATACAAAACCATGGCGATTAAAATCAGCAAAACAATGCCATTTGTCATCAGCATGGTGAAAATACGTTGATTATAAACTCCTAAACTGTAATCGATTCTAATAGCCCCAATAACAGAACCCTCTGCCGCATCGGTAAGGGGCTGATAGTGCTGTAGTGTCGTGTTTGATGTCACATCAAAGGTTTCCCCGGCATAGACTTTCTTTAAATTACTCTGGGTAGTAGGGTCCAAGGTTGTAATTGCCTTTTGTTCATTGGCTGTTTCTGCTGGATTAGAAGTCTGCAGAAGCATCTCAAGATCAAACACATTGACATGGGCATCGGATATTTTAATAAACTCATTTAGAAAGGATTCTGCATAACCAATTTGAACCGTTCCAATAACAGTAGAACCATCTAAAATTGGAGCAATAGCTCTTATAGCAACCCCCGAACTCCCTGTAGCAGTACCCGCCAATAACTCTCCCTTAAGTGCTTTTGCCACGAAGGGCTGTGAGCTCTTATCATCCCCAGATTTTTCTGGATTGTGGGCTCGGTATAAAACGATACCCTCTTTATCACCGACTTCTAAAATACTGATTTCTAAATCCTTCATAAGCAGTTCAAAACTTTGATTTGCTATTTTTGTGATAACATCTGTTTCTTGGTTGTTCACAGCAGTCATTAGTTCTGAATTTTGTCCTAACAATGTGGCAAGTGACAGAGCATCTACCTGATGTGTTTCCATTACACCATCTAATAATGCCACTGAAGCCTTAAGGGATGCTTTGGCATCGGCCATGGATTGACGGTAGTCGTTTAATGAAAGGAAAACTAACGCACACATGATGATAATCAGGAGTGCTGTCAAAATACTAACAAGTCTAGTTGAGATACTTTTAAACTTCATGGGGACCTCCATATCTGCAGCCAAAGGAGCGCTGGTGTTAATCATTATATGGAGAAATACCCCCAACAACTAGGCCCGAAACAAAAAAAATAAGGGTCAGATGACTGACCCTTACCAGTTTAGTTGCTCCAATTGCAATTGTAACGCTTTAAATCCAGTGGATGATCTTTGATGATCTTGCAAGTAAACCCGTTGCCTCTTAAAAAATCAACGGCTTCATCTCCAACTTCTGCTTCAATGCTTGAATAATCTCTCTGAGCCACGGCATATTTAAACAAACGCTTGCCGTAACCCTTACGGCGGTGCTCAGGTGCAACCGCCACATGCCGTAGGACAAAGTGACCTTTGTCGATTTCTGAACCGCCAATAATGCCAACTGGTATCTCGTCGATTTCAAGGACATAGAATTGGCCTTGTGATTTACCGTAAATGGATTGTGCAATGTCCTGAATTTTACCAGGTGTTGGTGCAACCAGGCACATGGCAAATAAGGCCGAAATTACTGGGTTGCTGTAAATTTCTGTTGGGGATACAATTTTTCTAATGTTCATATAGTCACCTCTTTCATAATTGTACCACAAAACTCCCTATCGGTGAAATGGGTTTTCGGTTATACTAAAAATAGGGATTAGGGTCCCGCCTTCACCAGAGGGCACGGAAAAGGAAAAGAGAGGCAAGTGTATGTTTTTTAAGAAAAATAATGTTCCAGAGCCACAACGTCACCGCCAGGTTTCTCATAGAACAAGAATATCATCCAGTACTGTCTTATTGATTCTCATATTTATGATAGGGCTGTTCAGTTCAGGCTGTGGTGCGGTAGAAGATTTAATATCAGACTTGACCAATCAAAAGCCGACATTCAACAAAAACCTAGATCAACTGCCAATTGGGGAGTCCTTAGAAGGCTTTACATTGATGGATAAGATTTATTCTCAGGACTACCAAGCGGATGTGTATTTATTTGCTCATCAAAAGAATGGGGGACAAGTGGTTTATGTGGCCTCAGATGATCAAAATAAATGGTTTAATATTTCCTTTAAAACCCCTGCAGTAGACAACACGGGTGTGAATCATATTCTTGAGCACACCGTACTGGAAGGTTCACAAAAGTATCGGGTAAAGTCACCCTTCACTGAAATCTCCAAGCGTTCGGTGAGCACGTTTATGAATGCCTTTACTGGGGCCGATGTGACTTCCTATCCCTTTGCCAGCGAAAATCAAAAGGACTATGACAACTTAATGGCTGTCTACTTAGATGCCGTCTTTGCACCCCTTGTGGTAGACAATGCAACCCTCTTATCCCAAGAGGGTTGGCGATTTGAAGAAGATCCACAGACCAAAGGACTGGTTTTAAATGGGGTGGTTCTTAATGAAATGCAAGGGGCTCTTTCCAATCAATATGATTATATTTACACTGAAATCCCTCAAGCACTCTATCCAGATACCAAGTATAGGTTTAACTCAGCTGGAAATCCTGAGGCCATTATTGACTTGACCCACGATCATTTAGTGGCCACCTATCATAAATATTATGCCCCAAGCAATGCTTGTGTCTTCTTTTATGGGGCCCTTGAAATTCAAGATAAGTTAGCTTATTTAAATGAGAATTACTATGACCAAATAGAACCACTTGCAGAGATTGAAGATTTTGCTTTCCAAGAACCCTTTGATAAGCCTAGAGAGTCTCTGAGCACCTATCCTTCAAGTGAGGATGCAACACCTGGAAACGATAGTATTCTTGCTTGGAGCGTAGCTGTCAACACTTCAGACCAGGAGCAAATAATGGGGCTTGAAATGTTTGCAGAACTTTTCGCCATTGGCCAGGAGGCGACCTTGTTTGAGGCCACTGTAGATCAAGGTTATGGTGAAAGCCTCTACAGTTACTTTGATACAGCCTACACACAGCCAATGCTGCAAATTCTATTGGAAGGGACCTCCGACGGCGAAATGGCTGCATTTGACCGTGCCGTTGTGCTCAGTTTAGAAAAAGTGGTAGCTGATGGTTTTGATAAAGAGAAAATAGCGGCTGTCCTCAATCAATACGAGCTGAGTTTCAAAATGGCGCTTACGCAAGCAGATCGGGGTCAAAATGCCTTGAATTTTGTGGAGAATGGGTTTATTGCTCATAAATCCCCCCTGATGGCCCTTAATCAACTGAACCATCTAAAGACCATTAAAGGGCGCATTGAAGCCGGTGGTTACTTTGAAAACTTGGCAAAGGATTATTTGCTCAATAATAACCACGTGTCAAAGATTGTTTTCACCCCAGATCCTAAGCAAAATGCCAATCAAAAAAAGCAATTACACGAAAAGGGTCAGAAGCTTTTAAGCGCCATGAGTCAAGAACAAGTAGCCGCTGTCAAAAAAAAGATAGCCGATTATCAAGCTTATCAAGGGGAACCCCTGGATCAACAGGAACTGGCAAAACTCCCTTCCCTCACTCGGGATGATTTAGATTTAACCTACCCAGAGTCGGATTTTAAAGACAAAGAAATCAGTGGGGTCAGGGTGATTACCCATAAAGTGGCATCCAATGGTCTCACCCAAATCGCTTTATATTTTGACCTTAGTCAATTGGACCAAAAGGCCCACCAGTATTTACCCCTCTTCACGGCCCTGATGTCGGATGTGGATACGACTTTGACCAAAAATGACCAACTGATGGATGATTTAAATAGGGTTTCCAATGGGGTTGCATTTGAAACAATTTATAAGCAGGATATAAATGACCCCCTTAAGGTCTATCCTGTACTGCGGGTATCCTCAGTGTGTCTGAATCAAAACAGTGAGTTTGTTTTGCAAAAGATGACAGAGCTCTTGACAAAGCCCGTCTTGGACCAGAAGGAAATAGTTGAAAATGCATTGATTCAACTCACTGTTGAACTCCGATATACCTTATCCAGTGAAGAGGATACCATTGCAAGTTCAAAGCTCAGAGCCTCTCTCTCCGCCGCAGGTGTGATGGAAGACCTGCGCTATACCGCTGGATTCAAAACCTTATCCGAGGATGAGATACAGTTTGAGTCACATTACCCAGTCATACTGGAAAACTTGAATTCGATTTCTAAGTTGGTCCTGAATCAAGAGGGGCTCACGGTTTCACTGGGGGCTGATGCTGCTGGCCTTAAATTGGCACGAAAAGCCCTTGAACCCTTGCTGCTCATGTTTCCCAATGCATTTCCAGCAGAAGAGGGCGTAGTCAGAGGGTGGAACCCTGTTCCTAAAAAAGAAAACTTAGGAATTGCGGTTGCCTCAGAAATGAATTCAGTGCAACTGGGTTTCAATGTTCAGTCTTTTGGAAAAATCTTAGAAGGACAGGATTTTGTGTTTGCTCAATTGCTAAATGATGGTTATATGTATGAAAAGATTCGACTTAAAGGTGGTGCTTATGGGGGTTATACCTATATCACGCAAACTGGAGATATGGTGTTTACGACCCATCGGGATCCCAATTTAGGAGCCTCTGTGGCGACAATAAAAGGGATTGCAGACTATGTCAGGTCCATTTCATGGTCAGATCAAGAGATTGAAAATGCAGTGGTTTCAGTGGCGGGCCGTCTGTTTCAGGGAGATGATGTCTTTAGAAATGTGGATGGAGATGTCTACTATCTGATGATGCCTGAAAGCAGTGGTGGACCTTCCTTTGAGGTGCTTTTAGATGGTATATTCAGGACCTCTGATGGTGAAAAGGGACGTTTTATTAATAAGATTACTAAAGGGCTAGCAGAAAGTTCTTTGGTAGTGGTTGGTGCTGAGGCCACTTTAATTCAGGAGAAGCAACTGTTTGATCGAATTATCAAACCCCTAGAGGATTTAAAATAACATAAACTATAATTCAGTTTATCCCCATGCAATATAAACTATTAGTGACTTAGATTCACTGATATAATAAGTAGTGGACTGTTATGTTTTGATAGCACTCATGGTATGAGTGTCAAAAATATTTTTTCAAAACAGACAATCAAAAAATGACAAGGTAGAGGAGAATTGAAATGTCTTTTAACAGAAATGCACGAGGTTTTATCAAAATGGGTATGATGGCGTTGATCTTGGTTTTAACCATGGGGCTATTGGCAACTGGTTGTAGCACGACTAAAACCACAGGAACTGAAACAAAAACTGAAGCGACTACTGAAGCAACCACTGAAGCAGCAACTGAAGCGGTCACTGCAGAGCAACCTAAACTGGATGGTATCCCAACCGATAGACCAGTGGCAACAATTACGATGAGTACTGGTGAAACCATTGCCATTGCCCTTTATCCAGAATTTGCACCCAACACAGTCAACAATTTTATTGAATTGGCTGAGGCTAAATTTTATGATGGTGTGATTTTTCACCGGATTATCAAAGACTTTATGATTCAAGGTGGAGATCCAGATGGTACAGGTATGGGTGGTCCAGGCTACGGCATACCAGGGGAATTTGCATCTAATGGGTTTGAAAATGGACTGAAGCATGGCCCAGGTGTTATTTCAATGGCCCGCTCGCAGGCCCCTGACTCTGCGGGTTCACAATTCTTTATTTGCCACGGGGAAACAAGCTTTTTGGATGGGGAGTATGCGACTTTTGGTGTTGTGGCAGAAGGTATGGAAGTTGTGAATCAATTGGCTAATGTTAAAACAGGTGCTGAAGATAGACCAGTAGAAGATGTTGTGATGAAATCCATTACCATTGAACGAAATGGTTACACCTTTGACGCTGTAAAAAAAGTAGGCCAGTAAATGGAAACTTTTGCGTCTGAAAGAGGGATCTCGTTATCAAGATGTCATTGGGCTGGTACTGACCCGCTATACTGCGACTACCACGATCATGAATGGGGGGTTCCTGTACACACAGACCAAAAGTTGTTTGAAATGTTGATTCTAGAAGGGGCTCAAGCGGGCCTCTCCTGGATCACTATTCTAAGAAGGCGATCAGGTTATTTAACAGTTTTTGACCAGTTGGATTGGCAAGTATGTGCCTGTTATTCAGATGCACAGTTGGAGGAGAAACTTTTAAACCCTGGCATCATTCGAAATCGGTTGAAAGTCTTTTCTGTTCGCAGCAATGCCTTGGCATTTGGAAAAATCGTAGAAGAGTTTGGTAGTTTTGATTCATATTTATGGGCCTTTGTGAAGGGTGTACCCATTGTGAATCAATGGGAGAACATGTCTCAGGTGCCTGCGACTTCGGTTGAAAGCGACCTACTCAGTAAAGATCTGAAAAAGCGAGGTTTTAAGTTTGTTGGATCAACCATTATGTATGCTTATATGCAGGCAGTTGGCATGGTAAATGACCATACAAGGGATTGTTTTTTGAGGGGAAGTCATGACTAGAAATAAAGAAATTCAAACCGTTGCTATAATGGGGATTATAGGGAATATTCTGCTCCTTGGCATCAAGCTCTTGGTAGGGTTTACAACCATGAGTCAAGCCATGATTGCTGATGGACTTAATAGTGCAGGGGACGTATTTGCCTCGGCCATGACCTTTATTGGCAATGCCATTTCGTCAAAACCTCAAGATGAAGATCATCCTTATGGTCATGGCAAAGCAGAATATTTGTTTTCCCTGATTATCAGCCTATCCCTACTCTTAGTAGCCTTCGCTATTTTCAGAAGCAGTCTTTCCAGCTTGATCAATCAAGAGACCTATCGCTTTTCCATTTGGCTCGTGGTTGTGGCGGTGGTGACGATTGTTTCTAAAGCTTGTTTTTATGTGTATGCCAATAAAATCGGTAAAAAACATAATAGCATTTTAGCATTTGCAAATGCCCAAGATCATCGCAACGATGTATTTGTCACCACACTGACCTTGGCCAGCGTTATCACCGGTTATTATAACTTGTTTATTGTGGATGCCATTGCTGGTATGGCCATTGCGATATGGATTGCCTTCACGGGTTTTAAGATATTTTCATCTTCTTACCAAACCTTGATGGATACCACCCTTGATAAGGCCATTGTTCAAGACATGAAACTAAAAATTGAAGCCATTAAAGATGTGGATCATCTAGATACATTGGTCTCTAAACCAGTTGGACTGAACTACCTTTTGATCGTTAAGGTTTCTGTAGATGCTGAGCTAACCATTTACCAAGGCCATTTAATAGCGAATCAAGTTAAACGATTATTATTAAACTATGAACTAGTCGATGATGTGGTGGTTCATTTGAATCCCACACAGTACCACCCCCAACGGGATTACTTAAAGTAGAGGTATATTTTATGACGAAAATTGAAGCACTAAGATCTGCAATGGTCAAAGCTGGGATTGACGCGTATCTTGTTCCGAGTTTTGATGCCCACCAAAGTGAATATGTTGCTGATTATTTTAAAACGAGACAGTGGCTTACGGATTTCACTGGATCAGCGGGTACTGCAGTGGTGACCCTTGACCACGCTGGCCTTTGGACTGATGGCCGTTATCATACTCAGGCAGAAAGGGAATTGCTAGGTGGCCCATTTGAACTAGTTAAGCAGGGTCTACCTGGGGCTCCTACCTTTTCAGAATGGATTAGCACTCACTTATCTCCAGGCGGAGTGATCGGATTTGATGGCACGGTTTTTAGTCAAGGCAGTTTTGAACAGCTCAGCGCCCCGCTTTTAGAGAAGGGATTTAGTTTTAATTTTGAGCGTTGCCTACTGGAACCCATCTGGCTTGATAGGCCCGCATTTCCAAAGGCCCAAGTGATGGACTTTCCATTGGCATATGCTGGGCAAAGTCGCACAGAAAAATTAGCTCGGGTCCGTAGTGAAATGGCCAGACTTGAAGCTCAGGCTTATATCATTCCAAATCTTGATGATATCGCATGGCTCATGAACATCCGTGGGGGGGATATTGCCTACTGCCCATTCGTGATTGCCTATTTGCTCATCACTGAGTCTGATACCACTCTTTTTGTTCATGAAGAAAAATTACCTGCAGATCTTGTGAAATCATTTGCGCAAGAGGGCATATTGTTAAAGTCATACGAAACAGTGTTTGAGGAAGTTCAAAAATTACCCCTTAAAAAGTTTATGTGCGATCCTTTACAGATGAGTGCAAAACTGTTTGCATCACTGCCTGTGGGTTCAAAAGTTGTTGCAAAAGGTGATGTGGTTACCCGTTTTAAGGCATCAAAATCCGAAGTAGAGCTTCAAAATATCAGAAATAGCCAAGTGAAAGATGGCGTGGCTTTAGTGAACTTTTTAGATTGGCTTGAAGAAGCGGTTCCAAAGGGTGGCGTAACAGAACTTGACATTGCCAGTCAGCTGGTGGCATTTAGATCTAAGCAAGCTTTATTCTTACAACCAAGTTTCAATACCATTGCTGGGTATGGGGCTAATGCAGCCATGATGCATTATGGGGCCACTGAAGAAAATCACGCAACATTGGCCAGTGAAGGCTTCTTGCTATTTGATTCTGGTGCGCAGTATATGGATGGCACAACAGATATCACAAGAACGGTGGCTCTTGGCCCTGTTTCAGAAGAAGCATGCAGGGACTATACCCTAACCCTAAAATCCCATATTGGTTTAGCTCGGGCTGTATTTTTAAAAGGCACCTGTGGTCCCCATCTGGATATCTTAGCGAGAAGACCCATGTGGGAAAATGGATTGGATTATAAATGTGGTACTGGCCATGGTCTAGGGTATGTCTTAAGCGTCCACGAAGGCCCCCATACTATCCGGTGCAATCAAAATGATGTCCCGCTTGAAATCGGCATGCTGATTACCAACGAACCCGGTGTATACAAGCCTGGTCGTCACGGGATTCGCATTGAAAATACCCTCCTCGTATCCTTAAATCAAGAGACTGAATTCGGTACATTTTATGATTTTGAGACCATTTCTTACTGCCCAATCGACACGACACCATTAATCCTGTCGTTGATGTCCAGTGAAGAAATCGCATGGTTAAACCACTATCATAAGGGTGTCTTTGATGCTTTAAGCCCCTTTGTAGAAGGCCGTGTACTGGATAAGTTAACCCAGTGGACAAAAGCAATCTAATTGGTGGTTGATTAGTGACATACTCCCACCACTTATAACAGTGGCGGCTTCTTGCCAGGGATGAGAAAAGAGCCATTAAGAATTAAAAAGGGTTACCCTTTCATGGTTGATTAAACCGAGAGGGTAGCCCTTTAAATGTAGGAAAATGGTAACAGTTATGTTATGATGTTAGTAGTGTATTGGAAACAACTGCGAAGACTTGGAGGCTATAAATGATAAATACTGAAAACGAACTCGATAATTTAAAGATTCGTCGACTTAGAAATAAAGATGTGGCAAAAATTAATGAACTTTTTAAAGTGACGTTGACGGATTTATATGAGAAAAACGGTCTAGGAGTAAACCACAAGGACCTGCTGCCAGAGATTAATGATAAAATAAAAAAAGTGCAGAATGATTTGGATACGGATGGCCTTAACGGACTCTTTTTTGTGGCGGAACTCGATGGGCGAATCATTGGCTGTGTGGCCATGAGCCCTGCCAATCGCATTATCAGAAAAGGATCAAAAGGCAAGCTGACAGATGTGAACGAAATTGGGTCTTTGTTTGTCAGACCAAGCTTTCAAGGGATGGGTATTGGTAAACTGCTTATAAAGACAGTGGTGGAAAAACTCCATTCTCGTGGTGTGGATCTCTTTTGTTTAGATAGCGGTTACAAAACAGCGCAAGTAGTTTGGACACATCTTTATGGTGAACCCACCTATGTGATGAAAGATTATTGGTCTGAAGGAAACGATCATATGATTTGGGCAGTTACGATTGAAGAATAATGGGTAACAGTTAAGCAACATGCCTAAGGAGGTTAATTGTGAATAAGACACTGATGACAGGTAATCAAGCAATTGCACGTGGTTTTTATGAAGCCGGTGGGCATATAGCGGCAAGCTATCCTGGGTCCCCAACTGTAGAAATGTTGGAGACGATTAAACATCTATATCCAGAAATTTATGCTGAATTTTCCACCAACGAAAAAGTGGCACTTGAAGTGGCAATTGGTGGTTCAATTACAGGTGCTAGAAGTATTGTTTCCATGAAGCACGTGGGTGTCAATGTGGCAGCGGATCCACTGATGACCTTTACACAAACGCCTATAAGGGGCGGCTTTGTCTTAATGAGTGGGGATGATCCTGGGATGGCGAGTTCGCAAAATGAACAGGACAATCGTTTGTTTGCCAAATTTGCCAATATGCCAGTTTTTGACCCTTCAGATAGCCAAGAGGCTAAGGATTTCACTAAATCAGCCTTAGAAGTCAGTGAACGATTTGGGGCACCGGTGATGCTAAGGATTACATCAAGACTTTGCCATGGTAAAAGCCAAGTGGTTTTAGGCGAAAGAGAGACAAGAGAAATATCTGGCTTTACAAGAGATATTGCGAGCTATGGTATGATTCCACCAAATACATTTGATAAGCAATTCACCATGAAAAAACGAACAGAAGCCCTTCAAGAATCCCTGGGCGACCTAAACATTAATCGATATGAACCCAAAGAGGATGCAAAAGTCTTAATCGTTACATCCGGTTTAGTGTATCAACACCTTCAAGAAATTCAAGGGCCATTTAGTGTTTTTAAATTGGGCATTGTTTACCCATTGCCGATAGAGACCATTAGGGTCATGTCCTTAAAGTATGAACGGATTTTAGTACTTGAAGAAATGATGCCATTTATCGAAGACCAAATCAAACTTGCAGGCATCCCATGCGCAGGTAAAGAATACTTCTCTTTTACGGGGGAGCTAGATGTGGTTGACATCCGTGAAGGACTTATCAAAGCACATGTGCTTGATAAACCTGTCCAAGCCTTGGTTAATGGGGAAGAAAACAGCCCAGTGGCTGTTGACAGTGAACCCGTCATGGGACGTTTGCCAATGTTTTGCGCCGGATGCCCCCATCGTCCTGTGTTTGATATCTTGAAAAAGTCAAAGCGCACAGTTGTAGGGGATATCGGTTGTTACTCCATGGGGATTTTGTACCCCCTTGAAATGGTGGATTCAATTATTAGTATGGGTGCCTCCCTTGGGATGATGAAAGGGATGTCCAAAGCCCTTAAAATTGCTGGTAAATCAGAACCGCTGGTTGCCGTTATAGGAGATGGAACCTTCTTTCACTCCGGCATGACAGGTATGGTAAATCTCTTGCACCAATTAGATGCAGACGACAATATGACGGTGATTATCCTCAACAATGGCACCACTGCCATGACAGGGGGACAACCTAATGCTAGTTCATCTGCTTATGGGGACGCTTCTGACATGCATGTTGCCATTCCAAAAATTATAGAAGCCATGGGTTTTGAACGCTTTAAAATTGTAGATCAGTTTAATTATAAAGAGACAAAAAAGGTGATTGACGAAGAAATCAAACATCCTGGACTCAGTATTGTGATGACCACGAGACCTTGCGCCCTTAGATTTAAAATAAAGGAGCCTCATTTCTTGGTGGATCCATCCATTTGTATCGCTTGCAAGAGTTGCGTGAAAACCAATTGTCCTCCAATTCACATGAAGAGCTACGAGGGTTTTGACAAGCAAAAATCATCCATTGATCCAACCATGTGCGTCGGTTGTTCTGTGTGCTCCCAAGTGTGCCCTGTCAATGCCATCAAGTGTAGCGAACCAGGAGGAAATGTATAATGACTAGTCAAGTAGAACAGTCTAAATCCTTAGGCGAGAAACCAGTAAAAATTATTTTAGCTGGTGTTGGGGGTCAAGGTCTTGTCATGACAACGGATATGATCTCTGAAGCCGCTTTTGCAGCAGGTTATGATGTTAAGACCAACGATGTTGTTGGCCTGTCTCAGCGTGGCGGTAAAGTATGGGGTAGTGTTATATATGGGGATAAGGTTTTTTCACCTAATATCGGTAAAGGCGAAGCGGATGTTCTGCTGGCCCTAGAACCCCTAGAGGCTCTCAGATGGCAAGAATACGTTAAACCAGGGGGGGTCTTATTGACCAATACCTCTGAGATATATCCTGTTTTTGCAATTGCGGAAGCTGGTCCATACCCTTCAGATTGGCAAGAGCGGATGCGAGGAGACATTAAAGTGATACCAATTGATGCCCAGGCCATAGGACTCGAAATTGGCACCACCAAAATTGTCAATGTCATTATGTTAGGTGCAATGGCATCTTTCACAACTATTTCAACAGAAATTTGGCATGATGTGATCGGGGCTCGGGTACCAGCGAAATTCCTTCAAGAAAATTTTGAGGGCTTTAAACGAGGCGCACAGTCTATTCTGTAATCGTTACAGTGATGCTTTCGCCTTTTAAAAACGGGAGTTCAATATGAAAAAACTAAAAAAGATAGGTTTCTTGATGGTAAGTGCTGTACTTTTGGCAGGTTTATTTGTTGGTTGTCAACCAGCTGATACCGCTGCTAAAACAGGTGGCGATGATAAAAAACCAGTGGTGATAGCCACTATGTTGGATTCTGAGGGTGGAATCTTAGGCAATATGATGATGCAATTGCTTGAGGCAAACAATATTAAAACCGTCAATAAAATCAATTTTGGAACACCTGACGTTTTAAGAAAAGCCCTGGAAAATTCAGAAGTTGACCTTGTTCTAGATTATACGGGTTCGGGTCAGTATTATCACCCAGAAGACGCAACCGACATTACCATTTGGAACGACCCACAAAAGGGCTATAATTTTACGGCAAAGTTAGACAAAGAAAAGAAAAATATCATTTGGCTAACTCCAGGGAGTGCCAACAACACAGAGATGATTGCCCTAAAACGAGAATTCGCCACGGCAAATAACATTGAAGATATGAGTCAATTGGCTGACTACATCAATTCTGGCAAGCCTTTTAAACTCATTTGTTCGGCAAGTTTTGCTGAGAAATACAATGGGTTACTGGGGTACGAAGAAGCTTATGGCTTTAAACTAAAAGAAGAGCAGTTAATTGTACTGGCATCAGGCAACACCGCTGAAATGCTTAAAGCACTTTCAGAAGGAACAAATGATGTCAATGCCTCTTTGGTATATGGCACTGATGGCGCCCTTGATAAGATGAATCTAGTGGTAGTTGCAGACCCTAAAATGGTTCCACCAGTTTATTTACCTGCACCGGTGATCCGGGGCGATGTTTTAGCCCAGTATCCTGAAATCGAAGGGATTTTCAAGCCAGTTTTTGAATCCCTGACCCTTGAAACACTGCAAACTTTGAATGCACAAGTGGCTTACGACGGTCTTGACGCTGCAGAAGTGGCTAAAACCTATTTAACTGAGAAAGGGTTCTTAAAGTAATATGAGAACCGCCAATCAGTGGTTCAATCAAACCTTAAAAAGATTCAGCAAGAGATTAACCATAAAGTCCAGTCTTGGGTGGGCACTGATAGCGATTTCGCTATTGTGCCTGCCTTTAGGCGTTTATCGACCTAATCGAATAGTGAGCGGGAGTGCGATCACGATTCAAAGTTTATTTGAGGTGGTGGGACTCTTAGGGACTGTGGCACTTTTGGGGCTACTAGGGGCCTACGCTCTTAACCGTGGCGGGGAGAGACAGACTCTATTTCCCTGGGTGATTGGGACTTTTCCTGGCCTGATCTTATGCGGTTTATCTTGGCTACTTGTATGGCGATCACCCCTAACTGACTTGCCTTTTTTTACGGACATACCTAAGGCTGCAAGGGTTTCCCCTGGTGGTGGGTTTTGGGTCTTTTTAATTGGGATTTTACTTTTGCAAGGAGCCAGGGGGCATTTCAAGAAGCGTGCCGCCTTTACTTTGACAGTGACGGTGGCTGTGGTGATTTTAGGTCTATCACCGAATCTATCTCTGTATAAAGAATTACTCAATGTAAAGACAACATTTATACCAGAGCTTTTAAGGCATATGACCCTGGCATTTGTTTCTGTGTTGGTGGCCATATTGCCTGGCATTTGGTTTGGTTACATGAGCTTTCGTTTTCAAAAGCTGAGAAGTCCCATAATGACTGTTGTGAATTTTTTTCAAGTGGTACCAACCCTTAGTTTGCTTGGGCTCTTAATGATTCCACTGTCGTTTTTATCAGCAGAAATCCCTCTCTTGGCCACCATGGGCATACGGGGGATTGGATTTGCTCCGGCTTTTATCGTCCTTTGGTTATATTGTCTGCTCCCGCTGACAGCAAATGCCCTAGCGGGATTTGAACAAATTGAGACCAGTGTGATTGCCAGTGCTCTGGCCATGGGTATGACCCAACGTCAATTATTTTGGCGGGTGCTATTGCCATTGGCAGCGCCTCTTATTTTGGCAGGTATCCGGACGGCCACCACTCAAAATATTGGCAATACCATATTAGCTGGCCTTATTGGCGGTGGCGGCATGGGGGCTTTGATATTTTTAGGACTTTCGCAATCCGCTTCAGATCTTGTGATTTTAGGGACCTTGCCTGTAGTGCTAATGGCACTGCTTGCTGATAGCCTATTTGAAATACTAGAGCATTTCTATAAAGGCAGACAGATAGAGTATTTTTTAAAGAAAGTGAAGGGAGGTCTCCGTCGTGATCCAATTAAAGCAAGTTCATAAAAGCTATGGGGATCACCTTGCGCTTAGGGGGGTGGATTTAGAAGTGAAAGAGGGTTCCTGTATCATTTTACTAGGACCCTCTGGATGCGGTAAATCCACTTTGCTTAAGACAATTAATCGGATGGTCACCATTGATTCTGGGCAAGTGCTAGTGGCTAATAAAGAGGTGTCCTCCTATCAACCAGAACAACTGAGAAGGCAAATCGGGTATTGTATCCAGGGGGTAGGTCTTTTTCCACACCTCTCTGTCAGACATAATATCTCTGTTGTGCCGCGACTCTTAAAATGGGATGCCCAGAGGATTTCGCGGCGCCTTGACCACTTGATGGACATGAGCGAATTGCCCCTGAGCTACCTTGATAAAATGCCCCAAGAATTATCTGGGGGAGAAGCCCAAAGAGTCGGGGTTTGTCGGGCCCTAGCCGCAGATCCCCCCATCCTATTAATGGATGAGCCCTTTGGCGCTGTAGACCCCCAAACCAGGGAGAAGCTGCAGTTGGCCTTCATTAAAATTCAGCAGGAACTCCATAAAACCGTTGTATTTGTAACCCACGATGTGGAAGAAGCCATTATTGTAGGGGACCAGGTGGCAGTGATGTCAGGGGGCATCATTGTGAGTTGCAAAACCCCTGGGGAATTGGCAGGGGATAATTCAAGTGAATTTGTCAAAGATTTTTTGGGGAGGGAATACCCCTTGAGATTATTGAAACGGTATTCGTTTAAGGATTTACAAGATGGGGATTTACTGGCCAGTGATGCTTTTTATCATCCCCTAGACGGGGGGCAACCACCCCCTTGGCGGTTAACCCAAGGGACAACTCTTAAGGAAATTTTGGCAGAAATGATGCGTAGAAACGTTCAGGATTTATGGGTCCACACCCTGGAGGGTAAGTGTGCTCGGGTTAGGTACCAGGATATTGCTGAGCTACTGCAAAAGGTGTCGGGATGAAATTCGGGGTCTTAAGCTTCTTAAAACGCTTTTGGGTACCCGTCCTTTATGGTGTTTTACTGGTGGTATGGGTATTTTTTTACCCTGTGATTGAACCCTGGCTTGAACTGTGGTTTCCCTTAAGGGGACGAACGATTTCACGATCGCCCCTGACGGTTCTAGTCAGACAACATATTGTGATAGCAGGGGTTTCCACCGCTTTTGCGGTATTCACGGCTTTGCTTTTGGGGGTTATTGTTAGATTATCCCGAAGTGAAGAGCTGAGACAATTGGTACTGGCTTTTAGTGCTATAGGTGAGACGATTCCCAGTGCTGCTGTGATTGCCCTAGCTGTTCCTATCATCGGTTATGGCAATGGTCCATGCATTTTAGCCCTATATCTTTATGGGATTTTACCGGTGGTTCGCAATGTGATTGTGGGTTTTGAAGGTGTGCTTCCGGCCATTGAAGAGGCAGGGGTAGGGATGGGCATGACCCCTTGGCAAATGCTATGGCGGGTGGATTTCCCACTGGCCATGCCGGCTATTTTAACCGGGATTCGTGTGGCTCTGGTCATCAATATTTCAGCAGCCACCATTGGAGCCACAGTAGGCGCTGGTGGACTGGGTGTGGTGATTATCTCTGGTATTCGCATACGGGATGCCTTGTTAGTGATACAGGGGTCTATACCTGTGGTTCTTTTAGCCTTAATGGCAGATGGCTTTTTATCAGAGCGGAAGCTGACAAAGTCTTGATATTTCGCTCGGAGCCGATTCGGGCCTTATTCTTAGGGGGTTTTAAATGGAGAAACAGCAAGCTGCAATGGACGATCTTGTAAAAGCCTGCTCAAAGGATAGCTCAGTTCTGGCTATCTTTGTAAAGGGTTCAATTGCCCGAGGTGAAGCAGATGCCTACTCAGATGTGGATTTGTATTGTATTGTAGATCCAGTAGTGATGCCTACGTTTTTGAAGGGGCGCCTGGCCCTTCTTGAAAGTCACCGGCCTCTACTCTATTGGTCTGAGGCTAATTTTGGGGCTCCTCAAATCGTCGCGGTTTATGATAATGGACTTCATATTGATCTATATACCTTAACTGAAGGGCCAAAGACCGGTACGGACGCGATCTTGCCACTTTACGACCCTAAAAATCTCCTTGCAAATTATCAACAAATACCAGTTATCTATCCCGATGATGCACTGATTGCTAATTTTAATCATTTTGCATTCAGTCTAATAGAATTTGAAGCTGCATATCAACGGGGAGATATGTTGTGGACCATTCGTCTAGCAAGTCATCAGTTTGCTGAACTCAGCATGATTTTAAGTGCACAATATGATAAAGGTAAGTCTTTTATTGGTCTCAAACGGCTTAGTGGTGCACTTCCCCATGATTTGCGATTGTTTTTAGAAGGCATCTGTCAGCGTATGACCATTGCTGAGGTAAAAAATGCCATGTTACAAATGATCGATTTAGCCATCAGTTTGTATGGGCAAATGTCACCTAATATCCAGAGTCGTATCAGCATTGATTTGATTCAATATGGCAAGGAGGCTATCGGTAAATTGCCACAAAAAAAGGTTCAGGCTTAATCGCCTGAACCTTTTTACTTGATGGGTAGCTTTAAGCTTGCTTAATGGGTTATCTTAAAGCTACTTAATGCTATCAATCTCCGAAAGTACATATTGCTTGTCATCTTCTTTTGCAATGCTCTGTGCCGCTTCTTTGGCCAGCTTCACATGGTGAATGCTATCTTTGTGATTTCTAAGTACGAAATAAGCCCGTGCAATGGCTTCGTAGGCAAAGGCTAAATCAAAATCCGTTATATTGCCCTTTTGGCAATAATCCAGGGATGCCTGACCGTGATAAAGTGCACTGTGGCCATGGCCCACTAAGGCATAAACCCGTGACACTTGCCATTCTCCCCGGGCGAATTCTAACTCGGTGCCAATTTCACCCCAATGAAAGCGGGAAGCATGGGCCATATGAATCATTTTCAGTTGTTCCTCTGGTGTTCTGTCAACTTTGTCAATTAAATCCCAGGTGCCATTAAAGTTTTCGACTGCTTGCTTTCGGTGCCATTCTTGAAGGGTTTCTGCATGATCACACATTTTTGGTCTCCTTTTGTCGTTGCTCAAGTATTTTTTCTTCTTCTGGTGTCACATAAATGGTTTTAAAGTCTTCGTAAATCACAAGGCCAGGTTTTGCACCCTTTGCTTTTTTTACAAATTTGACTTCTGTAAAATCCACTGCCACTTGAGATGAGTACCGGGCTTTTGAATGATAGGCGGCAATTTGGGCGGCTTCTATTATAGTGATGTTTTCGATATCTGGAAACTCAGCCTGGATAATAACATGGGAGCCTGGTACGTCTTTGGTGTGCAGCCAGATGTGCTCACGGAAGGATTTTTTGAGGGTGAGCTCATCGTTTTGGAGGTTGTTGCGGCCAACCAATATGGCAACCCCTTCTGAGGAGGTATACCGGTAAGGGGGCGCCTTTTTGGATTTCTTCTCCCGTCTTTTGGCGGTGGATTTCATAAAGCCCGTTTCAATCAATTCTTCTTTAATGGCGTCCACATCCTCTGGAAGCTCGGATTGGAGTAGCAGGGTTTTAACACCCTCTAAATAATCGTAGTCCGCCTCAGCATTGACCTGAAAATGGAGGGCCTCATCTAGGGTAGTCTTAGCCTTATTGTAGCGCTTGTAATACCGCTGAGCGTTCTCGTTAGGGCCTTTGGTCACATCTAGAGGAATGGTCACATCCTGGTTGTCATAATAGTTAAAGACCGTCACTTCTGACATACCCCTCGTAATCAAATGTAAATTTGCGGTCAAGAGTTCCCCATAAAGTCTGAGGCCATCCAGCTTGTTGGCTTCTAATAGGTCGTTTTCTAAATTGGTAATCTTGGAAAGCAAGCGGTCTTGTGTCAGATTGAGGAGTTTCACCAAATGGCTGGATTTTTGCACCAAACGATTGGAATCATTGCTTTTTTTAAACACCAGCTCCAACAGAGAATCGTAATTATCAAAAATGGTTTCTTCAACCCCAGCACCTCTAAGTTGCATCAGTGGAATGGCAGAAAAATCCGATACTCCGCCGTCTTTCCAGTAACAATAAGGCTTGGGTGATTTTAAAAGCGTCTCCACATGGCCGTTGAAACTCTTGAAAATTTGACTGAGTTGCTCAGGGTTCAATGTCTCCACAGGTGTTTTATTGGGGATTTCGGCCATGTAGAGCATGCTTGTCGCTAAGACAGGGCTAATGCCGGAGAAAACCGTATAGATTGCCTTTTGTACAGGGCCTGTTGCTTCTGAGATTTTTTGCGTAAAAAGCTCTAGGGTTAGGTTTAGTGAATTAACTTTTGTGGTCGGCGGCGGGCTGTAGGTTTGCCCTGGACCAATGGGCCGGGGGCTCATAAACGGGTTTACCCGCTTAATGCTATCGATAATGCGACCTTCTTCCCCAGTCAAGATGATGTTGGAGTGCTTCCCCATAATTTCAATAATCAATTGTTTATCAACCCGGTCGCCAAAATCATTTCTGGCTGAAAAAACCAAGGTGACTATCCGTTCCAAATCATCTTGTAGGACTGCTTTGACCACACCGCCCATCAAATGTTTTCGCATGAGCATGCAAAACATAGGGGGAGACTCTGGACTTTCTATTTTTTCTTCTGTAATCAGGAGTCTTGGATTGGCAGAATCTGCACTGAGGCGAAGTTTAAAAGTGGTGCGCCCTCGAAAGTGTATCACCAGATCTGATCCCAATTGATAAATCTTCTCGATTTTTAGACCTTCAAGCCGTTGGTGTAAGTCGTGTGTGTAAGCATGTATGAAAAAACCATCTAAAGCCATGGCATCCTCTTTCTTTTTATGGTATAGTAAATTTCTATGGTATAATGATTATATCACGATTTAATCAAAATACGCACGCCTAGATTGACTGTAAGTTGTTTAGTGCAGATGTCAGGCTGTTTCAAATAATGAGGTTAGTCATATGCGCTTTGAGAAATGGCAAGCAGCAGGTAATGATTTTATCATTATGGAACCAGAACAGGTTGGGAATGAGACCCTGGGGAATCTCGCAAAGACCCTTTGTCACCGCCGTTATGGCATTGGTGCTGATGGTTTAATGATCGTTGAACAAACCGATGGTCGTTTTTTTATGCGATTTATCAACCAAGACGGTTCGGTGGCCCAGATGTGTGGTAATGGCCTGCGGTGTTTTGCAGCCTATATCTTTAAACATCATCGTCCGCAGGCTTCAGCCTTGACCATTGATACATTAGCTGGTGTTTACCATGTTAAAAAAGAGTTGGATGACCATGGAGAAATTCAAGTAGTCATTGATATGGGCAGGATTTCAGAACTTGAAAAACCCCATATTGAAACGTTTGACGGCGACCTAAAAGGGTACTATATGACAATGGGAGTGCCCCATACGGTTATTTTTGCTTGGCGAGAAGACGAAGAGACTGCCAAAGAAGGTCGCTTAATTGAACAGGACCAAAGATTTTCCGAGGGCACCAACGTCAATTACTGTCAAGTGATTGATAAGCATCATATGCGCATTAAAACTTGGGAGCGGGGAGCTGGCTTAACCCTGGCCTGTGGCACTGGCGCTACTGCAGCCGTTTATACTGCCCAAACTTTGGGGTTAGTAGATCAAAAGGTAAGAGTTGATGCGCCCGGTGGCACCATTTGGGTCCACAGGGATGGGACGAGTTTATTTTTAGTGGGTAATGCAATCCGAGTTTTTGACGGTTGCTATGATAAAGACTTTGCAAAAAAGAGGTGATTCACATGTACAGTATGACTGGATTTGGACGGGGCAGTGCAGAAAACCAATGGATGAAGATTGTGGTAGAAGTCAAAACCGTGAATCATCGCTACACAGACTTTAATATTAAGATGCCAAAACGCTTTAACCAATTTGAAGAGACCATGAAAAAATCCATCAAAGCTGTTGTGGATAGGGGTCGTATTGAAGTGTATGTTCAATCGGAAAATTATCAAGCTAGCGATTACATGGTCAAACCCAATCACGGTGTTATTGAACAGTATATCCATGCCCTCGGTGATATCGCCAATACTTATGGTATCACCGAAAAAGTAAGTCTTTCACATATTACAAGATTTCAAGATACCCTTGAGATTACCACCCAAGAAATTGATGCCACAATGGTTGAAGAACTCTTGATGAAAGCCCTTGAAGATGCCCTTAAAAATTTGACAAAAATGCGTCAAGTAGAAGGGGTTAGTCTTTGTGCAGACGTTGAGAACAACCTGAGTTTCATCGAAGTGGTTTTAGGGCGCATTGAAAAACGAGCGCCAGAAATTGTAAGCCTTTATTATCAAAGAATGAAGGACCGTATCAAAGAATTAATTGGGGACTACCCATTGGATGAGAATCGTTTGATTTCTGAAGCTGCAGTTTTTGCAGATAAGACAAATATTGCAGAAGAAATTGTACGGCTCAAGGCACATATAGAGCAACTTCGCAGCATTCTTAATTTAAAAGAACCAATTGGTCGAAAGTTGGACTTTTTAATTCAAGAGATGAACCGAGAAATCAATACAATTGGATCCAAGTCCCCTGATATTGATATCTCAAACGATGTGGTAGAACTAAAAAGCACCTTAGAAAAAGTTCGAGAGCAGGTGCAAAATATTGAGTAACGGGGGGGCGCACATGGTTAGAAAAGGTGTACTCTTAGTGGTATCAGGACCTTCCGGTGCTGGTAAAGGCACTATTTGCAAGGCGCTTTTAGAAAGAAATCCCAATATTCAAATTTCGGTTTCCGCCACAACCCGTTCACCTAGAGCTGGAGAAGTGCCAGGTGTCAATTATCATTTTCTTACCAAAGAAACCTTTGAAGAGCGTATCGCAACAGAAGGGTTCCTTGAGCATGCAAAGGTCTACGATAATTATTATGGCACACCAAAAGACAACGTCATGGCTGTACTTGAAAATGGAGATGATATCTTGTTAGAGATTGATATTCAGGGAGCGATGCAAGTTCGTGACCGCATGCCTGATGGGATTTACGTTTTTATTTTACCGCCAAGCATGTCTGAACTTAAAAACAGGATTATTAAGCGTGGTTCTGAAACTGAAGAAAGCTTAAATAAACGCTTCAATAGCGCTTATCAAGAAATTGACTTCATCAAGAAATACGATTATTATATCATTAATGACAACTTGGAAAATGCAGTCTATACTTTAGAGAGCATTATTCACGCAGAAAAACACCGTGTGGTGAAGGATATGGCCGACATCATTCAGGAAATTAAGGAGATCTAATATGTTAAAACCACCTATTGACGAATTGGTACAAATGGCAGGTAGCCGTTATGCTCTAGTAATTGCAACGTCTAAACGTGCTCGACGTATTATCGAAGGCGAAAAAGTGATGATTGAAACAGATTTGACTAAGCCTGTTTCTATTGCTGTTAGAGAACTCTATGCGGGAAAATTCTCCGTTAAAAAATAAGGAGTTATGAATGATGGAAGGCGTCAACATCGTATTAGGGGTTACAGGGGGCATCGCTGTTTATAAAGCTTGCGACCTTGTCAGTAGACTCAAGAAATTGGGAGCTAATATCGACGTGATCATGACTGCTTCTGCATGTGAATTTGTAGCGCCATTGACATTCCAGTCACTGGCGCTTAATCGCGTGGTTACAGATACCTTCGCCGAACCTAAAGCTTGGGAAATTGGTCATATCGCACTGGCTAAAAAAGCTTCTGTATTTGTCATTGCCCCTGCAACTGCCAATATCATTGGGAAAATTGCCAATGGCATTGCGGATGACATGCTCTCGACTACTGTAATGGCTACAAGGGCCCCAGTGCTCATTGCTCCGGCAATGAATACAGCCATGTATGAAAATCCTATCGTTCAAGCAAATATCGAGAAACTCAAAGGCCTCGGCTATTATTTTGTGGAGCCAGAAAGTGGACGCTTGGCGTGCAACGATATTGGAAAGGGTAAGTTAGCCCAGCCTGAAGAAATTCTAAGGCACATTCAGATGATTCTTTATCCAAAAAAAGATTTAGTGGGAAAAAACATTTTGATTACAGCGGGACCTACGGCGGAAGCCATTGATCCTGTCAGATACATTACCAATAGATCCACGGGGATTATGGGTTATACAGTGGCCGAAATCGCAGTGCTCCGTGGGGCCAATGTCACTTTGATCACGGGGCCTACGGCACTAACCCCTCCAAAAGACGTGACAGTTATCCCGGTGGAGTCAGCAAGAGACATGCAGAACGCTGTGATGGGGTTAAAATCTCAAATGGATATTTATGTATCCACTGCAGCGGTAGCAGATTACAGACCCACAGAAATCGCCACCCAAAAGATCAAAAAACAAGATGGTGATTCGGTAATTGAACTGACCAGAAACCCTGATATTTTACAAGGTGTTGGTGCTGATAAAGGGAGTTTGTATACGGTGGGTTTTTCCGTTGAAACCGAAAATGTCATCGAAAACTCTTGGAAAAAGAGGGCTAAGAAGAATTTGGATCTTTTAGTGGTCAACGATGTAACAAAAGAAGGGGCTGGATTTGGGACACAAACCAACATCGTCTCCTTCTTGACAAAGTATGGTACCTGTATCGATTACCCTCTGATGACCAAGCGAGAAGTGGCTGAGCATATTTGGGATTATGTTGTTGCAGATATCAGTGCCCACCAGTCTCTCATTGTGGAGTAAAAGAACTGGTTCTAATCATAAAATCAACGGGGACGTCATAACGTCCCCGTTTCAATATGTCAAGAAAGGAGGTTGCCGTGTTTGTAGAAGTTGTATTAAGAGAGTTAAGTCGAACCCTGGATCAGCTCTTTACCTATGCGGTACCTTTAAATTTACAAGAAAAACTGATGGTAGGAGACAGGGTGGTAGTGCCCTTCGGCGGTGGCAATCGGTTTTTAGATGGGGTTGTATGGCGGATTTTCAGTGATGTGCCTGAGTTTAAAACAAAGGACATTTGCGCTGTTTTGGCTACAACCTATCGGATGAGCCCGTCTCAAATGACTTTAATTCGTACTTTGAGGTCCCGCTATGGGGCAACCTATAGTCAAGGTTTTCAGTGTGTTTTACCAAGTCCTTATCAACTGGAAGTCACCTCAGTTTATGGAACGACAGAAAAAACCATGGCATGGGGGCCTATTGGGGATGTTTTTCTTGAAAGTGATCTGCTAAAAGTCACCACAAAAACAAATTTGCAAAAGGCCCTTAAAAGTGGTGACCTTCTTAAGTTTCCACAGTTTGAATTGAAAGTCGTCCAACGGGTTGAAGAGAGCATCACTTGTCTTTTTGAAAATCTAGAGGGGACTCTTGAGTCCATTCCAGCTGGGCATGTGAAAAGAAGACGGCTACTGACCCATCTTTTTGGCGTTGGACAGACCACCCTTAGCGAATTGACCGGGGCCACACTAGCCACTAGAAAAGATGTGATGGCTCTTGTTGATAAGGGGCTTGCTCAGTATGAGGTATTAGCCCTTTCTGCGGATTTTCTGAACCATAGTCTCCCACACTTGAAGGAAGACTTACCAGCGTTAACGGCTGATCAATCTCAGGTTGTCACTAAATTTTGGTCAGGGAAGACCCGGGGTTTGCTTCAAGGGATTACGGGTAGTGGTAAAACCAGGGTTTATTTAGAACTGGCTAAACGGGTTCTGGCCAGTGGGAGACAGGTGCTGGTTTTAGTACCGGAAATCTCTCTAACCCCTCAGCTAGTGAGTCGGTTTGCCAGCCATTTAACCGATCAAATTGCAGTACTACACAATAAAGTTCACGCTAAAGATAAAATGGATTTCTTTAACCGTATTGGGGACGGTTCTATTCAGGTGGTGGTTGGTGCAAGGTCAGCAATCTTTGCTCCCTTTAAGAATCTGGGTCTGATCTTAATAGACGAAGAACACGAAGGCTCCTTTAAGTCCGACAGGACCCCCCGTTACGATGCTCGGGAATTGGCCATGGATTTAAGTGAGAAGTTGCCCTGCCCGATTTTGTTTGGCTCCGCATCTCCTTCTCTTGAAACACGCTATCTTGCAGATAATGGCGTGCTGGATGCCCTGAGCTTAACAAGGCGTATTGGGGAAGCCACTTTGCCTGAGGTCAATTTAATTGACCTGAGAAACACCCCACAAGTTGCCCCCCTTCTGACGATGCCTTTTTTAGAGGCATTAGAAGCTACTTTGGCACGGGGAGAGCAAGCTATTATTTTGCATAATCGAAAGGGTTTTGCCAATTATGTGCAGTGTCATACCTGTGGGCATGTGGAAAAGTGCGGAAATTGTGATATACCCTTGACGGTTTATCAACAGGGGGCCAAACTTGCTTGTCATTATTGCGGGTATCAAAAGCCTGTGGTGGCTCAAAATCAAGTTTGTTCAGTGTGTGGTGGGGAAGTGGCATATAAGGGTTTTGGATTAGAACAAGTGGTGACAGCGCTGACAGCCCGTTATCCCGGGACTGAGATGGTGACTTTAGATGCAGATGTGGTTAAGGATCAAGATGATTTAATTCGAATTCTAGAGGATTTTAGAGCAGGAAAAATCAAGGTGCTAATAGGCACGCAGATTCTTGCGAAAGGGTTAGATTTCCCTAATGTAACTTTTGTGGGTGTGTTACTAGCGGATCAAATGCTGAATATGCCAGATTATAGCGCCTCGGAGCGGACCATGCAATTGCTTTTACAGGTGGCTGGTCGGGCAGGTCGTCATGGCAGAAAAGGTCAAGTATTCATTCAGACTTATCAACCAGACCATGGTGTGATTCAGCGGGTTGCGGCTCATAATTACGATGGTTTTGTCTTTGAAGAGAAGAAGTTGCGTCAAGCCCTGTGCTACCCTCCTTATGGTAAACTATATGGCATACGGATTGTCGGCGAACAGGCTCATCTGGTGAAGCAGCAATCTGAACGGATTTATGACTTTTATGTGTCGATTTTTAAACGTCACAATATTTCTACGCAAATATTCCCGCCTAATCCCGCGTATTATGGTAAAATTAAAAATAAGTATGTTTTTAATGTTTTGCTTAAAGGGGATACTAATAATCATCGACAAATGATAAAAATGCTTTATCTTGGACTGGTGAAGAATCAGTACGACATCATCAACACAGACTGCCACGTGGATTTTTCAATCAATCCCACCATGATGGGCTAGTGTTGCTAGTCGTTATTGATTTATTGAAGGAAACAGATTGCAGATGGAAAAGGCGTATTAAGCGGTAAAATAATTAAAATAAAGGCATATCATCGAGAGACTGACTCTCTAAATCACCCTTGGAGGCCCATATGGCACTGAGAATTATCAGAAAAGATAACGAACCTGTTTTAAGAAAAATGTCAAAAAATGTTGAAGTTTTTGACGAAAAATTGAAGATTTTAGTTGAAGACATGACCGATACCATGTACGATGCAGACGGCGTAGGCCTGGCAGCGCCACAAATTGGGATCTTGAAACGGGTTGTTGTCATCGATGTCTATGATGATTTTGGTGTCCGTGTGTTGATTAATCCAGCCATTATGGCTTCAAAAGGAGAACAACACGAAATAGAAGGTTGTTTAAGTGTCCCTGGGATGAGCGGTCGCGTCAAAAGGCCGGCTTGGGTTAAGGTGAGTTACCAAGATATTAACGGAACGTTTCACGAAATAGAGGGCACTGATCTATTATGTCGGGCCCTGTGTCACGAAATAGACCACCTCAATGGCATCATTTTCACCGATATTGCTGAAACGTTAAGCGATGATGAAGACGATGATTATGATGATGAAGAGGATTACGAAGACGATGATTTTGAAGATGAAGAAGATGAAAATTAAGCTGAAAATGATAATGAATTTTCACCTGATAGGGATTTAGAGAGCTAAGTTGACAAGGAGGGCCAGTATGAGAGTTGTTTTTATGGGGACGCCTGATTTTGCAGTACCAACATTAGAAGCCTTATGCTTCAACCACGATGTGATAGCCGTGGTGACCCAACCGGATAGACCAAGCGGCCGTGGTAAAAAATTAGCACCCCCACCTGTAAAAGTAGCTGCACTGAGTTATAATATTCCTGTCTATCAATTTGAAAAACTGAACACTGATGAGGCTAAAGCTGTGTTTGAAAAACTAGCCCCTGATATTATTGTGGTGGTTGCTTATGGGCAGCTCTTAAAACCTTGGCTTTTGAATTTGCCGACCTATGGCTGCTTAAATGTCCATGCTTCCCTTTTGCCAAAATGGCGGGGGGCAGCGCCCATTCACTGGGGAATTGTCAGTGGCGACACCGAGGGTGGTATCACCATTCAGCAAATGGATGTAGGCCTTGATACAGGAGATATGCTTCTTAAAAAGCAAGTGCCTATTACCCCACACATGACCTACGGGGATTTGCATGATGTTCTTAAAGTTGAGGGAGCACTTGCCCTTATTGAGACCCTGGATTTGGTTGAACAGGGGGCCTTGAGGCCTGAAAAGCAGGATGATTCTCAGTTCACGTATGCGAAGATGATTGATCGGGATATGGCAAAAGTTGATTGGCAATCCCCTGGAAAGGCGATTGTGGACCTAATTCGTGGTTTTGACCCATGGCCAATTGCCTTCACAACCCTTGATGGAGAACGCATAAAGCTTTATCAAGCCTATATTTTAGAAAACCAGCTAGAAACCAAAAACGATGAAACCCCAGAAAATCAGTTGGCAATAATGGCTCCTGGTACAATTGTGGAGATTTTACCAACTGCGATTGTGGTGAAAACCATAGACGGCAGAATAGCCATCAAAGCAGTACAAGCTCCAAATGGCAAGCGAATGGACGTCAAAGCCTTTATGGCTGGGCATCCTCTTCCGGTCGGCACGGTATTTGGTCATTAATCAGTATGGCAGTGCCCAAGAGTAACTATAGTCACTGTGTAGGGAGTGGGTTTGATGGGTAAACAACCGGCATTACAAGCCTATCTAGGGATTTTTGCGGTGATCATTATGATGATTACCGGTCTTTTATGGCTAGTTTCTATTTGGCTTCCGTCGTTCTTATGGTGGCTTGTGATTTTGGTGTTGGGTGTGAGTTTTGGTTATGTAGCAGGGATGATGATATTATTATCCCTGTTAGGCAGACTCACATTGACACCTAAAATTGCACTTCTGATTCGTCTGCAGATTTTATGGCTGTACGGGTTTATTGAAATCCTTTTTAAAGGATCAAAGAACTTAATTAAGCTGCAACAAGCTCTAATTGTACTGAATAATCGTCTGATTGACGCTTGTCATTTTAAAGTGCCATTTGAAAGAATTTTGGTGTTGACACCCCACTGTGTACAACTGTCTAAGTGCGGTTTCAAAGTCACTGGAGAAGAAAATCATTGTACCCAGTGCGGTGCTTGCAACGTTGGAACCCTTAAAGCAATTCAAAAGGCCTATGGTGTTCAAGTTGCCATTGCCACCGGGGGCACCTTGGCCAGAAAAGTGATTGTGGATAAAAAACCAAAACTCATCATCGCTGTCGCATGCGAAAGGGATTTAGTCAGTGGTTTAAGGGATGCCGGAGCCTTGCCAGTCTTCGCCATTCAAAATCATCGCCCCTTTGGTCCCTGTGTGGATACCACATTTGATGTGGTTAAATTAGAGGGCGTCATCAAGGATAAAGGCGAATAATTAGTTAATGCGATCTAAACGCCGCTAAAATGGCGTTTCTTTTGCGTTTAAAACCTAACGTGTTTTATTTCATAAAACACTATTTGGAGGTGTCAGGTGAAAAAGCAATTGGAAATACCTTGGATCATCCAATGTCTGAAACAAGTGATGTTGGAATCTGGTTATTCAAATATCGTGGTTAATGAAACCCTTAAACGTGCTAGTTTAGAGGTTCAAGCCGCTAAACATTTACGAAAAGTGGTTTATGGTACCGTTGAAAATTGGCTCTTCTTAGAGGCTTGGTTAAATAAACTGGCAGACAAAAGGATGAAACAAGATGTCCGTTTACTCTTGATGGCAGCCCTTTATGAGGTCCATTTCTTACAAGGGATGCCAGATCACGTCGTAGTTAATCGCTATGTTAACTTTACGCAAGATAAATATAGCTATGCCAAAGGATTTGTCCACGCCATCCTTAGGCGGGCTTACCGAGAGCCCATGTCAGTTGAGGGGTTAAAGAAAAAAGAAGCCTTGTCTATTCTTTATTCTCACCCTGAATGGCTTGTAGGAAAATGGCTTAAAGTTTTTGGAGAAGATGAAACTGAAGCGTTGCTGAAGGCAAATCTTAGTGAACGTCCATTGACACTTCGGGTCAACACTGCGTATTTTACAACTGAAGAAGTCTTAAAGTCACTGGAAGCGCAAGGTGTGTCGGCTGATATCAGCGAGATAGTCCCTCACGCACTGATCGTCAGCCGCCTTGGTAACGTTGGACTTGAGTTTCTTGAGGCTTTTCAAAAGGGTATGTTCATTGTACAGGACATCAGCTCTATGTTGGTGGGACAAGTAATGGCGCCAACAGGCCATCAAGAGTGGCTTGACTTATGCAGCGCCCCAGGTGGTAAAGCCACTGATTTAGCCCAGAGACTCTATCCAAATGGCCAGGTTTTAGCCTGTGATTTGCACCTTAATAAGCTGGCTCTGGTAAGAGAAAACGCCAGTCGATTGAGGTTGAATAATGTGTCAACGCTACAGTGGGATGCAACATGTCTAAATCCAGAGTTTGATCAGCGTTTTGATGGGGTTTTATTGGATGCTCCCTGCTCTGGCCTTGGCATCATTGGTCGTAAGCCGGAGATAAAATATCGAAAAACACCAGAGAGTATCGGCGAGTTGGTTGCACTCCAAAAACACATGTTATCATTGGCAAGTGGCTATGTTAAAACTGGTGGTTATTTGATATACTCTACATGTACGATTTTAAAAGAAGAAAATGAAGACCAAATTGAAGCTTTTTTAGCGAATCATCCCGGATTTAAGCTGGTAGATGCATGTGGAGTCTTGCCGGAGGCTTATCAAAACGAGAGTCTCCAAGTTAAACTCCGTCAATCTAATGGTTGGTCGGATGGCTTTTTTATCGCTAAATTACAACGTATTAATTAATTGTTGTCTGGGGGTACTATGGATTATGGATTTTGTACCGACGTAGGTCGTGTACGTGAGCATAACGAAGACTTTATTCTCGTGGATCACTTAGCAGGAATTTTTATTGTTGCAGATGGTATGGGGGGCTATAAAGGCGGCGAGATCGCTTCCCGCGAAGCATCTCTATTCCTATTAGGCTATATTAAAACAGTTGTATTGAAATTCGAGTCTCTAAATGAGAGACGTGAAGCGCTTATGGAGGGGTTTTCCCGAGTAAATAGCCATATCGCAGGTATAGCACAAAAGCAGCCAGAACTGCAGGGCATGGGAACCACAGGGGTATTGGCTGTTTTAGATCAGGACTATTCAGACGTGATCATTGCCCATGTGGGGGATTCACGGGCTTATTATCTAACAGAAAGTGATGCGCGACAGCTCACTAAAGATCACAGTCTCATTCAAGAACTGATTGACATCGGTTCCATTACAAAAGAAGAAGCGGAAGTTCATCCCAAAAGGCACGTGATAACACAGGCCATTGGTTCTGAAACGCCGTTGTCGCCAGAAATTATGATTTATAAGATTCAACATCCAGGAGTGCTGTTACTGTGTACAGATGGCCTGAGTAATTTAGTGGAACCTAACGAGATGAAGGCAATCATATTTGAGGCACAAACGCTTCAAAGTGCTTCAGAATCATTGGTGCAACTGGCAAATAGCAGAGGTGGCACAGACAATTGCAGTGTTGTATTGGTCGGGTGTCATTTGTTAAGAGAAGATGAACAGGTGGATAAATGATTGGAAAATTATTGAGTAATCGCTACGAATTGATTGAAAAAATCGGTGAAGGTGGCATGAGCACTGTCTATAGAGCAAAATGTCATGTGTTAAATCGCATGGTAGCCATCAAAATACTCAAAGCAGAGTTCAATCAAGATCAAGATTTGTTGGGGAAATTCGACAAAGAAGCTAAAGCGGCTGCCAGTTTGCAACATCATAATATTGTGAATATCTATGATGTAGGCCATGATGGCGACGTTCATTATATTGTGATGGAACTAGTGAACTGTAAAACCCTGAAAGAATATATTAAGTCTCAAGATGTATTTCTGAAAAATCAACAGATCGTTCAGATTGGCCTTCAAATTGCAGATGCGTTGCAAGCGGCTCATGACAAGGGGATTATTCACCGGGATATCAAACCTCAAAATATTTTGATCACTGAGGAAGGGAAAATCAAAGTCGCCGATTTTGGTATCGCAAGAGCAGTAACCTCTTCTACTATGGTCAATACTAACGAAGCGATTGGTTCTGTCCACTATGCCTCACCAGAGCAATCACGAGGCGGTTTTATCGATAAGCGTTCTGATGTCTACTCTTTTGGTATTCTATTATACGAACTGGCCACTGGCCGGGTGCCTTTTGAAGGTGATACACCGATTACCATTGCTCTGAAGCACTTAAAAGAGGCTGTGGTACCACCATCTTTGGTGAATATGAACCTTAACCCGACGATTGAAAAAATGATTCTTAAGTCTATTCAAAAAGATGCTAACTTGAGATTCCAAAGCGCGTACGAAATGATGGAGAAATTCGAACAGCTTACCATTAATCCAGATGTTGAATTGGATTGGGAAGATGAGCAATACGATGAACTCTCTCGTACGACGATTTTGCCGGATTTAAGTAATTTTACAGAGCAAAATCAACATCAAAGCGCTCAAGTTGTTAAACCTTTGGCTGATCATTCGATTAAAGTCTCAAAAACCCAAGACAATAAAATGAATCCGATGGGTATCGCCATTGCAACAGTGGTGGGTATCATGGTTGCATTAATTGTTCTAGTCTTGATTTTCTACAAGCCATTTAAAGGAATCGATGTTGAAAAAGAATTTGTGCTACAAGATTTCACAGGTAAAACCCTTGTAGAAGCTACGGCCCTTGCTAAAGAAAAAGGCTTGACACTTAAACAAGTGGAAACCTTATTTTCAGCAGATACAGAACCCGGTATAGTTTTATCCCAGTCCCCAGAAGCCGGTACCATGATTAAGACGGGCAGAGAAATTCAAGTGATTGTCAGCATAGGGGAAGAGGCTTCGTTTATGCCCGATCTACGGAATAAAACCTTAGAAGAGGTTAAGCTGGTGATTGAAGATAAAGGACTTATTCTAGGAGCTGTTAAAGAAGAAGTCAATGATCTAGCCCCTGGTCTTGTGGTATCTCAGAGGCCAGAACCAAATGATGATTATACAGCGGGAATGACGGTTGATTTAGTCATCAGTCTTGGCCCTGAAACAGAAGACATCAAGGTCCCTGATTTAACAGGCAAGACTCAAGAAGAAGCCATTCAATTATTAAAGTCGGTTAAATTGAATTTTGGAGCCATTGAAACCGCTTATAGCAATACCGTCAAATTAGATTTAGTCATGGCCCAATCCATTGCAGTCGATACACCGGTCAAAGAAGGCACTTTGGTTAATTTCACCCTTTCTCTAGGTAAAGAAGGTGGCGAAACCGAACCGACAACGGCTGCGGCTTCAGGAGATGGAACTGTGGAAAGATCATTTATCATCCCGCTTAAGACAGATCAAGATGAGACCGTCATTAAAGTGACAAAAATGGTCAATGGGATTGAAGAAGTGCTCTATGAGAAAACCCATAAAAAAGAAGAGGCAAAAGTGTCGGTCACTATTTCTGGCAAAGGCGAGATGCATATATTGTTCTATCGCGATAATGAACTTTTAGGAGAACGGACTGAAGTGTTTGAGTAGTATTCCAGCGTGTGAATTTCATGCGATATTGTTTAGTGAGGAGTTTTAATTGGTTGAAGGTATAATACACAAACTGTTAGGTGGTTTCTACTACGTCTTTACGGGCGGTGAGATTTGGTGCTGTCGTGCACGGGGATTGTTCCGAAATGAAAATATCAAGCCTTTAGTGGGTGATAAAGTGCTGGTGCAGCCAGATTCACTAGAAACTCATAAAGGCTATATAATTGAGGTGCTGCCACGCGAGACTGAGTTAGTGCGCCCTGCGGTTGCCAATGTCAATCAGGCGGTGATTGTGTTTTCACTAACCAGCCCAAAACCGAATTTACCACTATTGGATAAATTGCTGATTTTTTGTGAGATGAGCGGTGTTGAACCACTTATTTGCTTTAATAAAAGTGATCTAGACGACAATGGGGTTCTCTTTGCAGCCATGAAGGCAATCTACCAAACCTCTGGGTATCACGTGATTGAAACATCTACCAAAGTAGAACACGGTAAGGATGCCTTAATAGAAGCCCTTACCAACCGGATTTCTGTGTTTGCAGGACCATCAGGTGTGGGTAAGTCCTCACTGGTCAATAATATTATACCTGGACTTCAACTCATTACCGGTGAAGTCAGTGAGAAAATCCAACGGGGCAAGCATACCACTAGGCATACTGAGTTGATTGCACTGCCCTTCGGGGGATTTGTATTAGACACCCCAGGTTTTACATCCCTTGAGTTAGATGGCGTAACAGCCATAGAGCTAAAGGACTTAATGCCGGATTTTGTCCTATTTCAAGAGGATTGCCGCTTTGATGATTGCCAACATGTCAATGAACCAGGCTGTGCTGTTTTAGAAGCCCTGGCCCAAGGGAAAATACATGAGAGTCGTTATACATCTTATCAATTAATGCTTAAGCAACTGGTTTCAGACAGGAGGAAAAAATCATGGTAGCCTTAGCGCCATCTATCTTATCCGCAGACTTTGCCCGTCTTTTGGACGATGTAAAAAAAGTAGAAGCTGGGGGTGCCCCATGGCTTCACATTGATGTTATGGATGGCCATTTTGTGCCTAATATTTCATTTGGCGGAGTCGTGATCAAAGCCCTTAGACCCCACACTGAAATGGTGTTTGATGTTCATTTGATGATTGAAAATCCAGAGCGTTATATCGAAGATTTTAAGAATGCAGGCTCTGACTGGATCACAGTACACTATGAAGCTTGCCCTCATTTACACCGGGTGATTCAACAAATCAAGCAGGCTGGTTGTAAAGCCGGGGTCTCTTTAAATCCCGCAACCCCAGTCAATGTACTAGAAAGCATCATTGATGATGTGGATATGGTGCTCTTGATGTCGGTAAATCCTGGCTTTGGCGGTCAGGCGTTTATTGAAAGCAGTTATGAAAAAATACGTGCTGTTAGAAGTTTATGTGATGGCCGTGGTCTAGAGACGGTGATTCAAGTTGATGGTGGCGTGACCCTAACGAATGCAAGAGCTTTAATTGAGGCTGGCGCCAACGTTTTAGTGGCGGGATCTGCAGTTTTTGGTGCACAGGATGTCATTGAGAGAGTGCAAAACTTTAATGCCGTTATGGTAGGTTAGTAATGCAAGCACTGATTGTGGCTAATGGAGAAGTGAGGGACCTTGAATCTTTAAAAACAGCCTGTGAAAATGCCGAATTTGTCATTGCAGTTGATGGGGGAATGGCCTATCTTTTGGCCATTGACTTTGCTCCCGACCTCTGGGTTGGGGATATGGACTCTGCAGATATTAAACTTGAAGAGTCGGGCAAACAAGTCAATTGGCTTAAGGCTGTTAAAGTGGCAAAATTCCCAGTTGAAAAAGATATGTCAGACACTGAGTTGGCAATCGATTTGGCCATTGAGAATGGCGCCACAGAGCTGTTGCTCATGGGTATGTTAGGTGGTAGAGTGGATCACTTACTCTTTAACATAGGGCTTCTAGTGTCTTTAAACCGCAAGGGAATCCCTGCGCATATTCAAGACGAAGCCCAACAGATATGGTTGATCGAAAAAACCTTGAGTTTTCAGAACTTGCAAGGGTGTTTATTATCATTGGTGCCCATTCATGATTTACAAGGGGCAACCATTGAAGGTTGCTATTATCCACTGAATCAGGCTCATGTTCCATTAGGTTCCACACTGGGACTCTCTAATGTCATAGAAATGGAAACTGTCAGAGTTTCCATTACCAATGGGATGGGGTATGTCATCATCACAAAAGTCTAAAAACATAAAAATCTAAAAATTACACACAAAAAAAGCTGTCTTTAAGCATCCTACTCTACTGGTATGATGTTTAAAGACAGCTTTTAATTTTGGAAGGAGTTGATATTGGCCTTGATAATGGTACGGAGGTCATTGAATTGGGGCGTTCAGTCTTGCCTCTTTAGCGTCGCTAATTTGTTTCCACAGAATGGTTCCAAGCACGACAACACCACCCAATAATGCGTATTTGCCTGGTTTTTCGCCAATGACAAGAAAGACCCAGATTGGATTAAAGAGGGGTTCAATCACTGGTATAATCACAGCTTCAAGGGGGCTAACGTGATGGAGTGCTTTTGTAAATAGAACATAGCCAAGTCCCAGTTGAAACACACCTAAAATGAGGATGCTTGAAACATTTTGAAATGAAAGACTTGGTGGGTAGAAAAAAATGAAGGGTAAGCCGACTACAAAGAGCATGCCACTGCCAAGCAGAGTCATATGGAGAGGGTTATTGTTGGGGTCACGCTTCATAATCAGTATCATAATGGCTAAAACAACACCGGCAAGAATGGCCAAGACATTGCCAATTAATCTTCCAAAGGATAAGTCGCCAATAAAAAACAAGACCATACCAATCATCACAGCGACAATCACAAAAAGATCTTTCTTTTTAAGGGGCTGTTTTAAGAAAAACGTGGTTAAGATTGCCATCCAAATTGGAGAAGTAAATTGCAGTAGAATGGCATTTGAAGAGGTTGTCAGTTTATTGGAAAGTATAAAAAAAGAGGCGAGAATGGTATAACAAGTTGCGCCAAGCCACACATCTTTTGAAAAGCGTTTTGGTAAGGGTCCAGCAAAGGCTAGCATCACAAGACCCGCTATGCCACTTCTAATGCTTGCGATTACAATGGGGTGCCAGTCTATCAATTTGATGAAAAGTCCCGCAAGGCTCCAGAAGAACGCTGCTAATACCATTAATAGAATTGCCCTTTGCTTGCTGATTGGTTTCATAAAGCCTCCAGTAAGAGTGATAGCTGACATACTAATCACGTAATAGTGATTGACATACTAATCACGTGTAAGTGATAGTTTTAGAGTGACATACTAATCACAAAAAGACAATAAAAAAACCCACTTTATTAAAAAAGTAGGTTTAATCATTTAGACAGCTCGGTTAACAGTACCGGATCTCAAACATCTTGCACAAACAGTCACTCTTATTGGTGAACCGTTAACATTGGCTCTAACTTTTCTCAAGTTAGGCTTCCATGTTCTTCGTGTGTGATTGTTTGCGTGAGACACGTTGTTACCAGAAATCTTGCCTTTACCACAAACATGACAAACTCTTGGCATATCTTACACCTCCTTCGAGTAACTCTACAGAATAGCACATTTATTCTATCAAATAACTTTGATTTGTACAAGTCAAAAAATAAACTTTATTCAAGTCAATCCTGATGAGTTAAAAATATATCGGTAACGAATCCGCCATCGACGTGTCAAAGCGTTTAAAACACGCAGAATGACGAGATGTCGTAATGGAACATTACCTTGTTGTTTAGTAGCGCCAATATCCATTATAAAAAAAAATAGAACTAATTGCAATATTAATTCACATCATATACAATAAATATATGCAATAAAGGCATTGGGCACAGACTACTCTTATAATAGTCCAACTTCTACAAGGCGTCAAGCCTTGTTATTTAGCCTTTGAAGATCCTTTTTAGGAGGTATGATGTGAACTTACAAGTAGAAAATGAAATTGGCATTATCGATATTAGCCCAGAAGTGATAGCAACAATCGCTGGTGCGTCTGCTATTGAATGCTACGGATTGGTCGGTATGGCCTCAAAAGCCTCAGCTGGTGGTATCGCTAGACTGCTTAAACGCGAACATCTCACTAAGGGTATTAAAGTGCGTATAGAAGAAGATGCGCTTGTGATTGACCTCTTTGTGATTGTACAATTTGGCACTAAAATTTCTGTAGTGGCTGAAAATATAATTCAAAAGGTTAAATATAGCGTTGAAAACCAAACGGGCCTTAAGGTCAAAAAAGTCAATCTTAACATCGAAGGCGTGCGCGTTCAAGGCTAACACGTCCAGTAGGAGGTCTCACGGTGGAAATCAACCGCATTGATGCAGATTTAATGGTCAAGATGTTTAAACAGGGTACTGCGAACCTTACAAAGCATAAAGAATTTGTGGATTCACTGAATGTTTTCCCTGTTCCCGATGGTGATACGGGCACCAATATGTCTTTGACAATGAATTATGCTGTAGGAGAATTGTTAAAAGGTCAGTACACAAGTGTTCAGCAAGTTGCGAAAGCCATTGCAAAAGGCTCTTTGATGGGCGCGCGAGGCAATTCGGGTGTCATCTTATCACAGATATTTAGAGGGTTTGCAAAAGGTTGTGAAGGTCACGACGAACTGGACGTCAATATATTGGCAGGTGCTTTGAAAGAAGCCTCATTAACAGCTTATAAAGCTGTTCTTAAACCAGTAGAAGGTACAATCCTGACAGTGATACGTGAAATTGGAGACCGGGCCCAGGTTTTAGTGGAAGCACCGATCACTTTAGATCATTTCTTTGAAGCAACTTTAAAACAAGGTGATAAAACACTTAAAAACACGCCAAATCTTTTGCCGGCACTTAAGCAAGCTGGTGTTGTAGATGCTGGTGGTAAGGGCTTATTGCTTATTATGGCTGGTTTTTATGATGCTTTACTGGGAAAAGAGATGGAAGAAATAGGTCACGTTTCAGAGCCGGTTGTTGTTTCTAATCAACTGGATATTGCTCAGGCTCACATGAAAACAGAAGATATTCTGTTTGCTTATTGCACGGAATTTATTGTCCGCGGAAACAATCTTGAAAATGCGGATTTAAAATCACTGATTGAGCATATGGGCGATAGTATGGTTTATGTCCCAGACGAAGATTTGATTAAGGTTCATATTCATACCAATGATCCAGGCTTAGTGATGCAGGAAGCTCTAAAATTCGGGGAGCTCATCAAAATAAAAATTGAAAACATGAAAGAGCAGCATGGTAATCTTGTGGATATGGCAGAACATCAACAGCCAGCTTTCGCTGCAGAAGTTCCTTCTCAACCAAAAAAACCATATGGTTTTGTAGCCATTGCTTTGGGTGAAGGTCTTTCTGATGTGTTCAGAGACTTAAAGGTGGATGTGGTTATTGAGGGGGGGCAAACCATGAATCCGTCCACAGAAGACATCCATTCGGCGATAGAAAAAATTAATGCAGAAGCAATTTACATTCTACCTAATAATTCAAATATCATTCTTGCTGCCAATCAAGCTAAAGCATTGACTGACAAAGAGGTGTACGTTCTTTCAACAAAGACTGTTCCTCAAGGGATTGCAGCCATGCTGGCCTTTGATGAAGCCCATTCGGCACAAGAAAACTTTGAAGAAATGGCAGAAGCCATCGGCTCAGTGAAGTCGATTCAAGTCACTTATGCGGTCCGCGATACCATGGTCAACGATATTGAAATAAAAGTAGATGACTACCTCGCTTTGCTTGATAATCAAATTGTCGCTGCAGGAAAAGATATGAACGAAGCGATCTTCACGGCCTTGGCCTCGGCTATCGACAATTCCGATGAAGCTGAAATCGTCACTTTATATTATGGCGAAGATGTGACAAAAGAAGATGCAGAGGCATTGAAAGAAGCTATTGAAGAGCAATATGAAGGGCTTGAAGTTGAGTGCTATAACGGCAAACAGCCAATTTATTACTACCTGATTTCTGTTGAATAATGTGACTTAAACGGCAAACCAAATCCAGACACCAATAAGTCAGTCAGAGTGCACATTGCAACTTTGACTGATTTTTTGTATCGTTCATAAAAGTGAGGTGATCACATGCAGGCCACAAATTGGCAAGAACCTTTGACGAGTCTAAAAGGCATCGGGCCACAAAAGTATAAAAGGTTTCAAAATATGGGGGTGAAGGTTATTGCGGATTTGATCACCCATTACCCCTTGCGCTACGAAGATCGTTCAGAACGCCGTTACCTTGCTGGGACAGCAGAAGGCGATAAAGCGCTCTTTCAGGCCCTTGTTCTAAGTGTGAATTCATCCCGCATTAAGGGCAGCCAAACCATGATCAAAATTCAAGTCGATGACGGTACCCATCAGGCAACCCTGGTTTTTATGAATGTCCCCTTTATTGCACAGCAATTCTCTAGGGGGAAAACCTATTGGATTTACGGTTCTGTTCAAAAAAAAGGTCGTTCTATTAGTCTCTTTCACCCAGAGTTTAGGGATCTGGAACAGTATCCTTTGGGTTTTGGGATTGTGCCCATCTATCCTTTGACAGATGGGTTAAGTCAGGGGGAGGTCTCTAAGGCCATTGCAGCCAGCCGCCCCTTGATGGCAGAGGTAATAGAAACTTTGCCAAGCATCTGTTTTTCCAGCGGTGAAAAGCCCATGATGAACTTGGCTCAAGCCCTTCAAATGATTCATTTTCCCAAAAGTCTTGATGCCCTAAAAGCAGCCCGCTACCGGATTATCTACGAGGAGTTTTTTCATCTCCAAATGGCTCTTATGTTGATCAAAGAAAAAGTAGGCCACTTACCAAAACGTCAAGTGTATCAGCCGGTTCAAGAGGAAGCGGTTGCAAAACTATTCCCCTTTGTTCTCACAGATGCTCAAAACCATGTGATTCGTTCTATTTATGATGATATGGATCGTGAAACCTGTATGAATCGTTTGCTTCAAGGGGATGTGGGATCTGGTAAGACGGCAGTGGCCATGGCCGCAGCCTATAAGTGCGCCATCAGTGGTTATCAAGTAGCTATTCTAGCGCCAACTGAAATACTGGCTAAGCAGCATGCTATCAATTTTGAAAAAATCCTAGGCCAGTATTTCGAAATTGTTCTGTTGACTGGGTCTTCCTTAGCTAAAGATAAAAAGAACCTTAGGGAGTCCATTGAAAATGGCAAAAGTCAAATCATCATAGGCACCCATGCTCTCATTCAAGAAGCCGTTACCTTTAAGTCTCTTAAACTAGTTGTGACAGATGAACAACATCGATTTGGGGTTGGTCAGAGGCAGCTGGCGGCAGATAAGGGTGGCGAACCACTGGATGTACTAGTAATGAGTGCCACCCCAATTCCCAGAACCCTCTCGTTAATCCTTTACGGTGATGTGGAAATGTCTATCATAGACCAATCCCCTGTGGGTAGAAAGCCAATCGAAACTTTTGCTGTCAAGACCAGTAAAACCGGTAAGATGATCGCCTTTGTAAAAGAGCGGTTGGCTTTGGGTGAACAAGCCTATATTGTGGCCCCCTTGATAGAAACCTCGGAGAATTTAGATCTACAAAGTGTTGAGGCCCTTTTTGAATCCTTGACACCTCACTTTGAGGATCATGGTTTAGAGGTGCTCCACGGGCAACTGAAGTCAAAAGAAAAAGATGCTGTCATGACCCGCTTTAAATCAGGTGAGACCAAAGTCATTATTGCGACCACTGTTATTGAAGTTGGGGTGGATGTGGGCAATGCAACCATCATGGTGATAATGCATGCTGAGCGTTTTGGATTGGCCCAGTTACACCAATTGCGGGGACGTGTTGGCAGAAGTGACTTGCAATCCTATTGTTTTTTGGTTTCTGATTCAAATGGGGACATCGCTAAAAAACGTATTGAATGCATGGTCTCCACCAATGATGGGTTTGAAATCGCCAACAAGGATTTAGAAATAAGGGGTCCAGGTGAATTAATTGGCTTAAGACAGCACGGTGTTCCCGAATTCAAAATGGCTGACCTCGTGAAACACAGCCGCATACTAGCTGCTGCCCAGGCGGATGCCAAAGCCCTGATTAAACTTGGTGGCGAAAGCATGCTGACCAGTGATTATGGGATATGGTTATCAAGACATTTGACCCTTTAAGTGTATATGTCCAAAAAATAACGAGAATAGGTTCACACAATGTCAACTTTCGTGTATAATGTGCTTAGAAAAGTTAAGGAGTGTCTATGCGTGTAATAGCCGGCACCGCTCGGGGAACGGTTCTCAGAACCATTGAGGGCGAAGCCACGAGGCCAACCGTCGATCGGGTTAAAGAGGCCTTGTTCAGTAGTATTCAGTTTGAAATCAGAGATGCAAGGTGTTTAGATGCCTTTGCGGGTTCTGGTGCTCTGGGCATTGAGGCCTTAAGTCGTGGCGCTAGCCATGTGGTCTTTATTGATGAATCACCAGCCTGTCAAAAGGTTATTAACCTTAATTTAGATAAAACTCGTATGCAATCAAGAGCCACTGTTTATTGTGATCATTATCGTAGTATCTTGTCACAGTACAAAGGGGAAGCTTTTGATTTAGTTTTTTTAGACCCGCCCTATGGGCAGGGTTTTTGTCATGAAATCATGACCATTTTAGTGAGTAAAGGATTGATAAAGCCCACCACGATTGTTGTGATTGAGCATAATGCATCTGAACCATTGCAACCTACTTACGGGGATTTACAACTTGTTAAAACTAAGAAGTACGGCATCAGCCATCTTAGTAGATATGTGGGGAAATAATATGTCCATTGCCATTTACCCTGGTAGCTTTGATCCGCTAACCAATGGTCATCTTGACATCATCCGACGTGCGGCTACTCTATTTGATGAAGTCATCGTCGCAATCTCAATTAACACCACAAAAAAACCAATGTTTTCAGTGGCGCAAAGAGTGGAGATGATTAATAAGGTTGTTGAAGAATTTGATAATGTCACCGTGGAGACCTGTAGTGGTTTGTTGGTGGATTATGTAAAAACCAAGCCCCGGGCAGTGATTGTTAAAGGACTTCGGGCCTTGTCGGATTTTGAGATGGAATTTCAAATGGCCCTAATGAACCGCAAGCTTGAGCCTGATGTTGAAACGTTATTTTTAATGACGCGTATGGATTATGCGTTTGTAAGCTCGTCAATTATTAAAGAAGTCAGCCGCTTTGGCGGTAATGTGGAAGATCTTGTGCCACCTGTCGTTGCAGAGGCCATACAAAGAATAAAGGAGAGCGCGTCATGAAAGTACTAGACCTAATGGATCAACTGGAGGACTTAATTGAGAATTCATCTTCCATGCCTTTGTTTGGCAAAGCAATGATCAATCGTGAAGAGGTTATGGGTATTTTAAAAGATATCCGCGTAACCATTCCCGATGAAGTTAAGCAAGCCAAATGGATAAAAGATGAACGAACAAAGATTTTAAATGATGCCCAACAAGAAGCAGACCGTATTGTTCGTAGCGCCCACAGTGAAGCTAATGGCATTATGGCACAGGCCCAAGAACGGGTGGAAAAGCTGGTATTAAAAGATGAAATCATGCGCCTTGCTAGGGTTAAAGGCCAAGAGCTAGTTGATATTGCAAAAGAACAAGCAGCTGAAATCCGAAAAGGTGCCTATCACTATGCGGATGAAGTCATGACAAAAGTTGAGCAAAGTCTAGAAAAGCATCACGATTCAGTTAAACGTAATCGCATGGAACTCGAGCGTTATCAACAAAAGCAATCTGAATAAGGTTTGTTGACTGATTTGCAAGAGCTTTAAAATAAAATTTTGTAGGCGTTTGGGGAGACTCAAGCGCCTTTTGACCTTTATTTGCTAGAAAACTGTTGGTGAATTGCTAGAGAACTGCTAGAGAATTGATTGAAACTGATTGAAAACTGATAAAAAATCAATTTATTGTGAAAAGAAAGGTGGCATTCAGTGCGTATTTGTGGTCTGATCACAGAATATAACCCGTTTCATAATGGTCATTTACATCACTTAGAGGCTGCGAAGGCTTTAACAGGTGCTGATGCAGTTGTCGCTGTCATGAGTGGTCATTTTTTACAGCGGGGCGAACCGGCTATTATGGACAAATGGACAAGGGCAAAGCAAGCTGTACAGGCCGGTGTGAATCTGGTGATTGAGTTGCCAGTCTACTTTAGTACAGCCAGTGCAGAGGGTTTTGCTGTAGGGGCGGTGGCCTTGCTTGAACAATTAGGGGTAACGGATTTGGTATTTGGTTCTGAGTCAGGTGATATTGAAGAGATCAAGGCTTATGCCCATGCCATTGACAACCCGTCAGAAGCCTATAGTGTGGCTCTCAATGAGTCTTTAGATCAGGGTGAGGGTTATCATGTCGCAAGGGAAAAAGCGGTAGCCACCATGTTGTCAGAGACCATGGCGATAAGAGCAAACACAAAAGGCGATGAAGATGCAAAAGACGGACGTGGTGCGCAAAATCTGCAGTTAAAGGCAAATAATATTTTAGGCATAGAATATGTGCGGGCCATTAATCGACTAGGCGCTAAGATTACGCCGCATACCATAAAGCGCATTGGCAATGATTACAACGATCCACTGGTGACTTCAAGCATTGCTTCTGCAACGGCCATACGAAATCTTTTAAAAAAGCGGCCAATCGATTGGGATTTGCTAAGGGCCGTGATGCCTGAAAGTACTTACCAAGGCATCTTGGCCTATCCAATCTACACGGAGCTCAATGATTTCAAGAGCCTCTTCAATGGGATTGCGCTTAGGGAAGGGGCTAAGGGCTTAAGGCGAATTCGGGATATGCGTGAAGGTCTTGAGAATAGAATTTTAGCTGAACTAACACAAGTGGGAACCTTAACGGATATGGTGCTAGATATTAAATCAAAACGGTATACATTTACCAGGATTCAACGTCTGCTGATTGGGACCCTGCTTGGCATTGAAGCGATGACTGAAACAGAAAGTCTTCAGTATCTTGACTATGCCAGGGTTTTGGCCTTTGATGCAGAAGGTGCAAAGGCTCTGCGCTCTATTAAATCTGACACCGCCCTAGCAATCTTTACAAATGTTGCACAGGACCTAAAAAAATACAGAAAAAAGAATCCTCTAATCCAACTGGATTTTTTAGCGACTGATATGTATGCACAGGTCAATTACACGGTTCAGATGGGTTCGGACTACACCAAAAAACCCTTTTGTGCCTATCGTGATATCTAATTGTGTCGACTTTTCTGTATGGACACACACAATGGTGTGTAAGGGATTATTTTCTGGGTATATAGCTCTAGGATGTCTGAGTCATATCTTTTTCAAGCTGACATAAAACTACCTTATTTGTGTATGTTGTATACAAAGTTGAAGGGTTAAAATTTTGTTGTAACATCGCAAGATAATTCTGCGTATAACAGCTTGAACCCCTGTATTGTGTGGTGTCGGTTCCGTTTTCACTAGATGTTGTGTATTTTTTGAAAGTCGGAAAAGCTTGTATCTACATCTAGGAATAACGTTTTCCCGAGGGAATTTCCTCGAATCTATTGTATTTTTTTCAGGATGAATTATAATGATTATGTGCTTTTCGTTCGGTACAACATTATTGGGGGGTAACCATGAATATTCTTGTTATTAACTGTGGCAGTTCTTCGCTTAAGTATCAACTAATCAACATGACAGATGAATCTGTTCTTGCAAATGGCCTTGTTGAGCGTATTGGTCTAGATGGATCAGTTCTTAAACACCAAGCGTTTGAAAATCCTAAAGTGACAATTAAAACTGAAATGAAAGATCATACAGCAGCACTTAATAGTGTTCTTGCTGCAATTATTAGTGAAGAGCACGGCGCTCTAGCTAATCTTAACGAAATTGGCGCTGTTGGTCATCGTGTTGTCCATGCTGGGGAAAAATACTCTGCATCGGTTGTTATCACTGAAGATGTTATGGCTGCTCTTAATGAATGTATTGAATTAGCACCGCTTCATAATCCTCCGAATATCATGGGTATCCGTGCAATGCAAGCTTTGCTTCCTGGTGTTCCAATGGTTGGCGTATTTGATACAGCTTTCCACCAAACGATGCCTGAAGTTGAGTATATTTACCCACTTCCATACGAAATGTACGAAAAATATGCGATACGCCGATACGGTTTCCATGGCACATCCCATAGATATGTATCACAGCGCGCTGCTGAGATCCTTGGTAAAGATGTCAAAGATCTTAAATTGATTTCTTGTCACCTTGGCAATGGTGCTTCACTGTGCGCAATTGAAGGCGGAAAATCAGTTGTTACATCAATGGGCTTTACACCACTTGAAGGACTTGTAATGGGCACTCGTTGTGGCGATATCGATCCAGCAATTGTTACTTACTTGATGGAAAAAGAAGGCCTTGATTTTGCGGGTATCAATGATGTATTAAATAAAAAATCAGGCGTGTTTGGTATTTCAGGTATCAGCTCTGACTTTAGAGATATCGAAAACGCTGCTGCTGATGGCAATAAACGGGCGCAATTGGCTCTTGATTCATTTGACGGTCGCGTTAGAAAATATATCGCAGCATATGCAACTGTTATGGGCGGCGTCGATGCCATTATTTTCACCGCCGGCTTGGGTGAAAACTCTGGTATGAACCGCGCAAGCATCTGTACAAACCTTGGTTTTATGGGTGTAGAAGTTGATGCTGTTAAAAATAATATCCGTGGCAAAGAAGCAATCGTCAGCACTGATGCTTCAAAAGTCAAGGTAATGGTGGTTCCAACAAACGAAGAATTAATGATTGCTCGCGATACACTAGAACTGGTTGGTTAAAGTGCACTTATGAGGCACTTTAACTGATTGGCTAATCAGTCTATATGCGACTAATTAACTGATCGGTTAATTAGTCGCATTAGTTACGTAAAACTTTCTTGGTTCTGGGTTGACAAAAAACGATGGTCTCTGTATAATGAGAATGTTGTATTTAGAGGTGGACTATGCAGATCAACACATCTGATATTAAACGCAATAATCATAAAGAGGTTGCGTTTGATGAAAAAATTGTCTTCAAGACCTGGGAGTTTTTAAGTAATCACTCCGTTACAGGTATGGAGCCTTTTGCATTACGTGGTAGGGTATACAATCAAGATAACAAGTTATGGGTTCATTTTACGTATGAAGGAATGGTTCACTTCGTGTGTGACCGATGTTTGACCCCTTTTGATCAGACCCTTTCGGGTGAGGTCTTAAGAGAGTGTTCGGATGTCGATGGATTCAATGTGGAATGGCTTGTTATTCGAGATAGCCTCATAGATTTGGCAGAAGCCTTGACCGACGACATTATGGTCCAGTTACCGATTCAAATGTTATGTTCGGTGACCTGTGGGGGACTTTGTCCCATTTGCGGCACCAATCGGAACCGCGAGACGTGTTCCTGCGATCAAGTAGAAATTGATCCGAGGTTAGAAGGCCTTAAAAACTTCTTTAAATAACTCTGAGGAGGTGGAAACATGGCAGTACCTAAACGGAAAACTTCCAAGGCTAGAAGAGACAAGAGAAGAGCGTCTAACATTAAAATGACAGCGCCTAATATCATTAAATGTCCTCAATGCCACGAACCAAACGTGCCACACAGAGTCTGTGCGAGCTGCGGGTATTATAATAACAAAGTAGTTATCACTGTTGCAGAATAAGTGAGTGTCCGGTAGCGTAAGCTACCGGATTTTTATTTTTTTGGTGTTTTTTTATGGTATACTAATGTAGTACCAGCTCATAAGCACAAGCTTTAGGATGAGTTGCATAAGAATGATTGACATTTGTGATTTTGATGTTATACTTTATTCTAGTAGCAGGTACTAATAAGATGATAGGTGGTGGTCTCTTGTCTAGAAGTAAGGTCAAGAAACAGGAGCGGCATAAAGCCCTCACAGAATTATTAGATGCCGATCCGTTTTCAACGGATGAAGAATTATGCGATCGCTTCGGAGTCAGCATTCAAACGATTAGATTAGATCGTCTTGAACTGAATATTCCAGAACTCAGAGAGCGCGTTAAAACAGTTGCTACAAAACAATATGATCAATTACAATCCATTGCTCAAACCGAAATCATTGGTGAATTAATCGATCTAAAACTCAATCAAAGTGGTATTTCTTATCTTGAAACCCATGATGGTCTAGTCTTTAAAAAGACTCAGATTGTGAAAGGACACTACATATTTGCCATGGCCGAGTCCCTTGCACTAGCAGTAATCGATGCGAAGGTTGCACTCACAGGTGTTGCAAATGTCAAATACCAAGAACCTGTCTATGCGGGAGAAAAATTAATTGCTAAAGCGACTTGTATTAAGTCTGAGGGCAATGAATTTTACGTCCATGTCAGGATATTAGTTAAGGACAGAGAAGTGTTCCGCTCAAAATTCAAAATGACCAGAATGGAAGGATAGACTATGAAAGACACAAAAACTTTAAAAATCGCATTAGATGCCATGGGAGGCGATCACGCCCCTAAAGCGGTTATTGACGGTGCACTATTGGCGCTTGATAAAATTCAAGGGACTCTAGTACTCTATGGTGACGGTGCCTTAATTGAAAAAGAACTGGTGACCAGAAAATACGATCAATCCCGAATCGAAATCGTTCATTGCTCTGAGGTCATTGAAAGTGGGGAAGCCCCAGTCAAGGCTATTAAAACAAAAAAGGACGCATCCATGGTCCGGGGTTTTGATGATTTAAAAGCAGAGCGAATTGATGCTTTTATATCAGCAGGTAACACTGGTGCCCTACTGGCTGGTGGGACTCTGAAAATCGGTCGTATTAAAGGCATTAAGCGTCCAGCACTAACCACGGCATATCCCACAGACAAAGGGGTTGGCATCTTGGTGGATGCAGGGGCCAATACGGATTGTGACCCAATCAATTTGCAACAGTTTGCTTTTATGGGTCATGTCTATGCTAAAGAAGTCATGGGCATTGAAAACCCGATTACGGGTCTTGTGAATGTTGGCACAGAAGATGAAAAAGGTTCTGCACTCTACAAAGAATCCCACAAGTTATTGGCAGCTACGGAAGGCATTAATTTTATGGGTAATCTTGAAGCTAGGGATATTCCTGCTGGCCTTGCTGATGTTATAGTTTGTGATGGATTCACTGGTAATGTGATACTCAAGCTTTCTGAGGGGGTTGCAAAATCCTTTGGCTCTGCAGTCAAAAAAGCGATAATGAAAGATACCTTTTCGAAAATTGGTGGACTTCTCATAAAAAAAGGTTTAGATGAATTTAAAAATAAAATGGATTACGCAGAATACGGTGGCGCTCCGCTATTGGGTTTAAAAAGACCAGTGGTTAAAGCCCACGGCAGTTCAAATGCGAGAGCATTTATGAACGCAATACGCTATGCCGACAAATATGCTTCCCATGACATCATCACAAAAATGGAAGCCTATCTTTCGGAGGCGACAGAAGAATAGGAGATATTCATGAAGCGATCCAAAATTCTTGGTACAGGTAGATATTTACCTGAAAAAGTGCTCACAAATTTCGACTTAGAAAAAATCGTTGTCACGTCAAACGAATGGATTGTGTCGCGAACGGGCATTGAGACCAGACATATTGTTGGGGAAGATCAAGCCACCTCAGATATGGCTACAGAGGCAGCAAAAAAAGCCCTTGAAAAAGCTGGCATTAGTGCTGATGAGATTGACATGATTATTGTGGCGACTATAACCCCTGACATGGCATTCCCATCTACTGCTTGCTTAGTTCAAGCAAACTTAGGGGCCACAAAAGCCGCTGCGTTTGATCTAGAGGCCGCTTGTACTGGTTTTGTCTATGGTCTATCCATTGCAGATGCCTATATTCGAGCTGGTATTTATAAGCACATACTCGTGATTGGTGCAGAGGCCATGTCGAGAATTCTAGATTGGACAGATAGAAACACCTGTGTTCTATTTGGAGATGGTGCTGGGGCAGCTGTAATCGGTACATCTGAAGGGGAAGAGGGTATTTTATCAACGATTTTGGGCGCTGATGGCGATGGTGGCAAGTTTCTTCTGCAACCAGCAGGTGGCTCAAGAAGACCTGCTTCTGCTGAAACAGTTGCAAATCGGGAACATACTGTCAATATGTCTGGAACAGATGTCTTCAAATTTGCAGTTCGCATAATGGGTAATGCCTCCCTGGAAGCTATCGAAAAGGCAGGCTTACAATTAGAAGATATCAATATTCTGGTACCCCATCAAGCCAATATGCGTATCATTGGGGCAGCCGCAAAGCGATTGGCATTACCAATGGATAAAGTTAAAATCAACCTTAATAAATACGGTAATATATCTGCCGCTTCAATACCAATTGCGCTAGATGAAGCACTTGAAGAAGGTATGATCAACCCAGGTGATAATATTGTATTAACTGGCTTTGGTGGTGGACTCACTTGGGGTTCTGCCGTCATACGTTTTTAGGAGGAATTGAGTAGATGTCTAAAATCGCATTTGTTTTTCCTGGGCAAGGTGCACAGTATGTTGGGATGGGTAAATCACTCCATGACTCTTTCGCTGAGTCTAGGTTGATATTTGATCAAGCCTCAGAAGCCCTTGGTTACGATATGCCGGCTCTTTGCTTTGATGGCCCAGAAGAGGCTCTACGGGTTACTGAAAACACACAACCTACCATTTTAACGGTTTCGGTGGCTGCCTATGCAGCTTTGAAGGCTCAGGGCATCATGCCTGATATGGTGGCTGGTTTAAGCCTTGGAGAGTATTCGGCTCTGGTGGCTGCCCAGGCTCTAGACTTTAAAGAAGCTGTACAATTGGTCCGTACCCGAGGCAAACTGATGCAAGAAGCAGTTCCTGATGGGGTTGGCGGTATGGCTGCCATTTTAGGTCTTGAAGATCATTTGGTAGAAGAGGCTTGCGCTAAGGCTAGCGATATTGGGGTGGTACAGCCTGCCAATTACAATTGCCCTATGCAACTAGTCATCGCTGGTGAATTAAAAGCAGTTGAAAAAGCAGTGGTTGAGGCCAAGGCTCTTGGGGCCAAAAAAACTGTGATGCTACCTGTATCTGCTCCGTTTCACACCTCCCTCCTTTCGAGCGCTGGCGAGAAACTCAGTCACTATTTAGAAGCCTGCACTTTTGGAAAGATGATAATGCCAGTGATGGCAAACGTCAATGGCCAAACCTATGAACATGAATCGGTTATTAAGGATCGATTAGTGGCTCAAGTTAGCCATTCTGTGTTATGGACCAAGTGTGTGTCTGAAATGGTGGCTCAGGGGGTTGAGATTTTTGTAGAAGTCGGACCGGGACAAGCCCTTTCAAAATTCATTAAAAAGATTGCTAAGGATGCAATTATCTTATCGGTTGAGGATGCTGAAAGTCTTGAAAAAACGGTGGCTTTTTTGAAAGAAAGGCAGGGGACACTTTGAGTTTAAACGGTTTGAATCTTAAGGGAAAAAATGCAATTGTCACTGGTGGCGCAAGAGGCATTGGACGTGCCATTGCTCTTAAATTAGCTGAAATGGGTGTCAATGTTGCTGTGAATTACACGAGTTCTGATGTTGCGGCTCTAGAAGTTGTGGGCCTTGCTAAAGAAATGGGTGTTGAGGCCTTGGCATTTAAAGCAGATGTCTCAAACGATGCTGATGTTGCTAGTCTTACCGATGCTGTCAAAACGGCATTTGGTTCAATAGATATATTGGTCAATAATGCAGGGATTACCCGGGATGGCCTGTTAATCCGCATGAAAGAAGAAGACTGGGATCTTGTATTAGACACAAATCTTAAGGGTGTATTTTTAACGACTAAGCATGTCGGTAAGATTATGCTCAAGCAACGGGCAGGGAAAATCGTCAATATTTCTTCGGTGGTCGGCGTCATGGGGAATGCCGGTCAAGCGAACTACGCAGCTTCTAAAGCTGGCGTCATTGGGTTTACTAAATCGACTGCAAAGGAATTTGCATCAAGAGGGGTAAATATCAATGCCATCGCACCTGGTTTTATCCGTTCGGATATGACAGATGCACTTTCTGATGAACTAAAATCAAGTTATTTAGCCAATATTCCATTGAGTAACTTTGGCGAAACTGAGGACGTAGCAAATGCGGTTGCATTTCTTTGTTCTGACATGGCCCGCTATATTACAGGTCAAACAATTCATGTTGACGGTGGGCTAGTTATGTAGTTTAATAAATGTGTCCTGATTGTAGGGCGAAAAAAATTAACTTTCCGATAGGGAAAAGGAGAACAAACATGATATTTGATAAAGTAAAAGCAATCATCATCGATCAACTAGGTTTGGATGCTGACACAGAAGTAAACCCTGGTACATCTTTAATGGCAGACCTTCAAGCGGATTCTTTAGACGCTGTTGAAATCATCATGGCTCTTGAAGATGAGTTTAATGTTGAAATTCCAGACGAAGAAGCTGAGAAATTCAAAAACATCGGCGACATCGCAGCATACATCGAAGCAAACAAATAGGAGGCGTTCATGAAAAGAGTAGTTGTCACAGGTATAGGTGTTGTTAGTCCCATTGGAACTGGTAGAGAAGCGTACTGGCAAGCCCTTAGAGCAGGTAAAAACGGTGTAGCTCCTATCACGACATTCGATGCCTCTGAATTTGCTACTCAGTTCGCCGCCGAAGTTAAGGATTTTGATCCAACGGTTTACATCGATAAAAAAGAAGCTAAGCGTATGGATCGATTCACACAATTTGCAGTTGCTGCCTCATCCCTTGCAATTGCAGATGCTCATTTGGACCTGACTGCTGTAGACCTAGAGCGCGTTGGCGTTGTTATGGGATGCGGTATCGGTGGTATTGCTACACTTGAAGAAGAACATCAGAAACAGCTTGCTAAGGGCGGAATGCGCGTAAGTCCATTCCTTATCCCAATGATGATTACAAATATGGCATCTGGCCAAGTTTCCATGCATTTTGGTGCCAAGGGCCCCAATTACACGGTTGTAACGGCTTGTGCATCAGGTACAAATGCGATTGGTGACGCTTTCAAGGTCATTCAGCGCGGAGATGCAGATATCATGTTTGCAGGTGGCACAGAAGCGTCAATCACCCCACTCGGATTCGGCGGATTTTGTGTCATGAAAGCCATGTCACGTCGTAATGACGACCCAGCAACAGCTAGTCGCCCATTTGATAAGAATAGAGACGGTTTTGTTATGGGCGAAGGTTCAGGTATCTTGATACTTGAAACTTTGGAACATGCAGTAGCCCGTGGTGCTAAGATTTATGCTGAAGTCAAAGGCTATGGCATGAGCTCAGACGCTTACCACATTACAACACCAGCTCCAGGCGGTGAAGGCGCTGCAAGATCAATGAAATTGGCAATTAAAGATGCCGGCATCACACCAGAGCAGATTGACTACGTCAACGCCCATGGTACGTCAACACCTTATAATGACCAATTTGAAACAATGGCGATTAAATCCGTGTTCGGCGACCATGCTTATAACTTGGCGGTGAACTCGACTAAATCCATGACAGGTCACCTTTTAGGTGCGTCCGGTGCTGTTGAGGCCATTGCTGGCCTTATGGCAATCGAGGAGAGCTTTATCCATCCAACGATCAATCAATTTGAAAAGGATGAAGAATTGGACCTTAACTATGTACCCAATGTGGGCATAGAAAGAGAAGTCAATTACTTCTTATCTAATTCCCTTGGTTTTGGTGGTCATAACGCAACTATCTGTTTTGGTAAGTTCAAAGGCTAGTATGCCATAAGTTCTTAATGCAAATCCAAATATAACAAAAATGAAAACCTGTCCATTTAATTTATGGACAGGTTTTTTATCGGTTGATTTTGGGCTGTGATGAGGTTATGGTTCTAATTAATCTGCCCTTGGTGGGTGGTGTCGCGCAGAATTTTTTTAAGTGCGTTAACAACCAGTGGATCAAAATAGGAACCTGAATGCTCTATGATGGCACTGAGGGGTGTTGTTTCAGAAGCCGGTATTTCGTGTCTGATACCACTGCTCAGAGCTTCGTAGGCATCGGATACTGCAAGGATTCGTGCGAAAAATGGAATGGCGTCCCCAGAAATTGCTCTTGGATAACCGGTGCCATCCCAATGCTCGTGATGGTGGAGAATATCGTTGGCAAATGGGGCATAAGCATTAGCACTGCTCATAATATTGTAGCCAATCTCAGCATGCCTATAGTATTCTTCCCAATCGTCGGGACTATAGCTTGACTTTTTTGTGAGCAATTCTTTTGAAATGGCTACCTTGCCAATATCATGGAAAAGACCAATGGTATATAGGTCCTGTATTTGACTCGTGTTTAGGCCCAATTGAATGCCAATTTGTGAACACATAGAAGCCACTTGTGTTCCGTGGGACTCTTCTATTGGACATTCTCTAAATAGGGTGTCAATAATAACTTGAATACTATGGAGACGGTTCTTTTCTTTGTTGTTAATTTTAATCTGGTACATGAGGGTTTCGGCAGTTTTAAAGGTATCTGAAAGTGAAATACTTGCACTCTCTTTTGTGGATGAACCGATGGCCACGGAGACATTAATACCCATGATCGTTTCAGATAATAGGCGAGTTTGGATCCGGGTTAAGAGGTTATTGGCTTGCTGAGCATTGGTTTTTGGCATCATAATTACAAATTCGTCTCCGCCAATTCGTGCCACTGTATCGGTTGAACGAAAAACTTCTGAAATAACTTTTGAGGCTTTTACTAAAAGAGCATCACCAGCAGCATGGCCGAAAGCGTCATTGATTAACTTTAGACCATTGACATCTGCCATAAACACTGTTATTGGTAGGTTTTCTTCCCTGTCTATTAAGGACATTTGGTCTTCAAAGTACCGTCGATTATAAACACCAGTCAATTGATCTGTATAGCTGAGTTTCAGTGTGTCGGATTCGATATCTTTTAAATCTGTGACGTCTATATGGGTGCCTATCATTCGCTTGGTCAGATTGCCGTCTGCATCTCTAACCCGACGACCACGGGAGCGAATCCATGCCCAAGTACCATCCGCTTTTTTCATTCGAAAATAGCTATCGTAAAATTGGTCTGAATCAGAATTCATATAGTTGCTAAGCCGTTCTTGAGCACCTTTAAGATCTTCTACATTCAATAAACTATCCAATAGATCCTGAAAAGGGCCGGGGAATCGGCCGGTTTGAGGAAAGCGCTGTGCATCATAACCCAACATGGTAAAGTACTCATCGGAACACCAATAAACGGAGGTTTGAGAATCGTATTCCCAAGCTCCAATATTAGAAACTGTGATAATAGTGCGCATTCTTTCTTCTGTAGTAGAGAGGGCCTTTAGAGTGTTTAGTTGCTTTGTGATATCGAGATTGACAGCTCGATAACCAAGGATTTGGTGGTTAGAATCTTTAAGTGGTGAGATATAGGCCAGAAAAGTGAGGGCATCGCCATTGAGATGTACTTGTTGGTGTGACCACTCAAAACAGCTATTGGTAAGCGCTTGATCTAGAATATGATCATTTATAAAGAGATCCTTAAACTCTGAGGTGAGAAGGTCGCAAAAATAGAATTGACCAAGTAGGTTTTCTGGTTGATAACCCAAAAGATAGGTTATACCAGGGCTTATATAGGTAAACTGACCATTTAAATCAACTTCCCAAGTATATGAATGGCTATGTTGTTCTAGTAGAATGAAACGATCACGATCAAAATTAGTTATATCGATATGATTATAATCATGATTATTGGCTGTTTTCAATTGTAAATGGCTCATGGGGGTATTGGTTGTTTGCATTTAAACATGCCTCCTAACTAAAGTGGTTCCTATCTTTAGAGAATTGAACTTTTTATATTAAAAATACATACCCTAAAATACAGATTTGAAGCAAATTGGTGTTTGGAAGGCTGTTGTGTTTCAGAATCATTTTGTAGTGGTCAGTGCTTTCATACTATGCCATGACAGTTTTCCCCCAGCGGAATAAACTGGCTTAATGTAAAAATGTGTTTTTATGGGAGGTGAGAACCCGCCAGAGATATCCTGGATATCACTTTCTATATGCTTATCAAAGTGCGAGAGAAAAAGATGAAGATGGTACTGATCTAGGGTCGGCGTTGGTGCAATCCAACAATCTTTCACCTCAGGAAGAGCCAATAGAAGTTCTTGAAGGGGTTCCAAATTAATTTTGCGACCATAGCGATTGATTTGTAAATCCTCTCGACCTTTAAAATAAAGCCTTTCTCCATCCCAAAATCCTTTATCGTAGACGGTTGCAAATGAGCCGTAATTCAAAGCACAATAGGGTGAACTGACAATGATGTTGCTTTGGGAATCTTGTGTGACTAAAACTTCTTTGAACGGTATGCCAAGTAGCGTTGGCTCCTGGATAATAGCTTCGTAACTTGCAAACGTCACCTGGCCAAGTTCACTGGCGCCGTAGTAATGCCAACAATCAGCATTGAAACAGACTTGTTTTGTTAAAACCGCAGTTTTAAGTGTGAGTCGTTCGCCCACCGTTATGACTGTTCTCAAAATGGTATCGGAGGGCGGAGCTGAGGTAGTGGCTGAAGCAGAATCTTTAATTTCAAAAGCATTTAGAATTAGTCCTAGACGCGTTGGGACAGTTAATAAAGTGTCTAGTTGATATCGGGTTATGAGATTAGAAGTGATTCGAGGGGATAAACTGCCTTGTAAATACACATCTTTTCCTAAATATAAACCCAAGAAACAGTGATAGATCGTTGCAGAGTACACAGGACTGCCAGGCACTAGCCATCTTTTTGTCCCTTCAAGGTTAAAGGCAATCTGATGGGCTTCAAAGCTTGCTAGCCAACTATCAAAGGTCCGAGCTACAAGTTTTGGTCGCCCAGAAGAACCAGAGGAACGACTAAATAAGGAAATGGGGACTTGGTTAACTTCGCAAGAAAGCTGTTGGCGCTGTATAGCTTCAAGTACCAAAGCATCAAACATTTCTGGGGTTTCTCCTGGGGCTAAAAACATAAATGGCAAACCGTATTGAAGCGCTTCAAGGGCATGTGAAATGGCCACCCAAGGTGTTTGGTTTTCTATTGGGAGCCAGTGGTCTCGATAAGCGCTTAAAGATTTAATGTTCTCTCCAGTTGGGCTGATTGCCATGGTGATATGTTTTCCAGACTCATCAAAAATTTTACCTGTTACCCACGCCAGCATGTTTCCCTCCTTGTGGATGGCCCTTCTACAGATAAAAGGCAAGCCATGCCCAACCCGCCTGCTACGCCAAATGTGACAATGCCAAGGCCACCGCCAATGCGGTGTAAATTTTCTACAAGATGCATCAGGTAAATGGCGCCGGATGCTGCATAAGGGTGACCATAGGCTAGAGCCCCTCCGTTCACATTGATTTTATCTAGCGGGTAACCTGTGTGGCTATGGAATGCTAAAATTTTTGCCGCAAAGGCTTCATTGATTTCCATAAGCTCAATTGACTCAAGAGAGAGTTGCTGCTCTTTTAGCAGTTTTTCTACTGCGTAAATTGGGCCAAGGGGAGATAGGGTAGGATCACACCCCACACTTGAAAAACCTAAAATTCGAGCTAAGGGTGGGAGACTATGCTTCACACCGAATGCCACCGAACCCAATAAAACCCCAGATGCGCCGTCGTGCATCAGGCAGGAATTGCCTGATGTGGTGACGCTTTCTCTTCCAAGTAAAGGGGTGGCCCGCGCTAATAAGCGCTTGGAGATGGTTGGGCGCAAATTTTCATCACAATCAGATTGGTCATTGCCTTTATCTCTTAGTATCAAAGATTGATAAATTCCTTTTTCCATGGCATCTAGCGCTCTTTGATGACTCATCAGGGCATAGCAATCTAAGGTTTCACGGGAGAGTTTAAAATGCTGAGCAACATTTTCGGCACCTTGGACCATGTCCACATCCCCAAGGTCAGAAGGCGCAAACTGGGCCCGTGATAACTTCCCTGGTACAGCCGATTTTCTGGGGTCGTTGTCGTTATAATAGCGATCAGGTTGGAGACTAGTGGATTCAGTGCCCCCAGCTATAACTGCATTTTTCTGTTTGGAGGCAATTTGATAAAAACCATATTCAATTGCTTTTAAGCTGCCCCCGCATTGGAAGTCAATACTTGTTGCGGTATTAGCAAGGGGCAGTCCTGCTTCAAGCCAGCTGAGCCTAGCGATATTGCCCATTGGTCCCACGGCACTTGCAATGAGGCAGTCGTCAATGGTACTTGGATCAATATTTTCTGTTAGGGCACAAAGTACTTTAGACATCAAAATCTCAGGGCGGGTTTGGTTGTGGTAGCCACTCTTTTGTCCGATGATTGTACGTTTTGACCGATAGAGATAAACTTCGGGTTGTGAAGACATTTAGCACCTCTTTCTGGGATAAAAGGACTCAAGCTGAAAATAGAGAAGGAACCTCAATCAATGAGATTCCTTTTGAGTAGCTTAAATGAGTAAGCTGTTTATTTCAGGTCCTACAACCGGATGATTAATTGACAAATAGTTGTGGTGCTGACTTTTTAAGTTGAAGAGCAGTTGCGACGGCAATGATTAATTTCAAGGTGTCGCCGATTAAAAAGGGTAAAACACCATTGGCAAAGGCAGCAGCTAAAGGCAATTTCACGATTAACATTAAACCTAACACACCAAAGGTATAGATGATGACGATGCTGCCAATGGTACTAACAACAGCATAGCGAACTAGATTTGGTTGTTTTCCTCGTAAAAAGGCGATGAAAACAGCACAGACTAAAAAGCCGAGTATATAGCCACCGGAAGGGCCCATCAGTACTTGGTATCCTGCTCGGCCCCCTGAAAAAACTGGGAGACCGATGGTTCCCATAAAAGCCCAAAGTGCAACTGAAGAACCTGCGGCCTGTGGTGTTAGCAATAAACCAGCCAGTAAGATCCCTAATGTTTGACCTGTAATTGGGACGGGGCTAAACGGCAATGGGATACTGACGAAACCAAGTGCTGCAATAAGTGATGTGAAAAGTGCGATTTTGACCATTTCTTGAATGCTAAACTGTTTCATGGTTCTCTCCCTTTAGGTGGTTGTCGATTGAGATGCTCATCAATGTGCTATCCCCTTGTGTCAAAGCATAACCAGTTTGTGTTGCTAATATTGCAAAGTCGTGATTGACATAAAGTGGATTTTGAAATTTGACAATTAGATAGTCATAGGTGATTTTGTAGTGTTCTAAAAACCAGTCAAGCATCAATAGTCCAGGGACGATTGGGAATGGGCCTGCATGTAAGGGGTTCAAATCCCCACTGGCCTGTAAATAGGCGTTAACCTGTTCTATTGAAAAAGACTGGTTGCCAGTACGGGGACCAAAAGAGATTTTATGATGGTTGGCTGCTTCCGTTTGCAAAAAAGTCAGAATCGCTTTTTTTTGCGGATACCCAACCAGGTTAAGTTGAACCGTATAATGCACAGCGTTTTGCCGGGCTTGTATCTTGACGGTAGGTCTGGCATGCGCCATCATATCCCCGTCGTTTGGTGTCGATAGAACAACAATCTCAACTTTACAAAGGATGAGATCAGTTGGTAATTGGTGTGAGTCTTTTAATTGGCTTGTCAATTGTCTAATAATTGTATGCATGGCATCACCTCAATTAATAGGGTAAACTAGTAGCAGGGTCTTGTCAACCACTTTTTAAAGAAGGTGACGAAGTGGTTTTACCTTGCTTATCACCTCTTAAAACAGTATAATAATGGTGGACTTTTTTACCCATAGCTCTTAAGGAGGCACCTAGTTGAATAAGTATCAAGCACTTGAAGCACAACTTGATTATATTTTTTCTCAAAAGTCTATTTTGCATGAAGCCCTTACCCATAGCTCTTACGCCAACGAAAAAAACTCGAAAGAAACTGCTCATAACGAAAGACTGGAATTCTTAGGGGATTCAATTCTTAGTTTGGCAGTCAGCGATTACTTGTTTCATCGTTATCCCAATTTGCCAGAAGGTGAATTGACAAAAATACGGGCATCGGTGGTTTGTGAGCCAACCCTAGCTGAACATGCACAAAAGTGGCAACTTGGGAATTACATGACCTTTGGCCGCGGAGAAGCTCTTACCGGCGGTCGGGAAAGACCCTCAATTTTAGCAGATGCCTTTGAAGCAGTTATTGCGGCAATCTACCTAGATGGTGGATTTGCAAAGGCCCAAAGGGTCATTCTAAATACTTTGGAGCTTACCATTCAGGATGCGGTTGCTGGTAAAATATTTTTAGACTACAAAACTGCTTTTCAAGAGCATATTCAAGCATCCACGCAACAAAAGATTCAATATCACATCGTTGATACCCAAGGTCCAGACCACAAAAAGACTTTTTTGGCCCGTTTGACAATCGACGACACCATCGTCGGTGAGGGCTCAGGGCGCAGTAAAAAAGAAGCAGAGCAAGGGGCGGCCAAAATGGCCCTTCATTCGGTACTGAAGCAAAAACAAGATAAACAATCAGGCAATCATAAATGAGAGGTCAGCTCAAGATAGTGCCCTATTTTGTCAGTCACGCCGGTTGCCCCCATCATTGTGTATTTTGTAATCAACGCGTCATCAACCAACAAGAAACTCACTCCGTTGAAGCTTTTGAGGCGTTTATTACAAAGTTTACGAGCGTTTGGGTACCGGATACCCCCTATCAATTGGCCTTTTTTGGTGGCACCTTCACCGCCATACCACGGGATGAATTGTCATATTACCTAACCCGGGCCAAAGAACTTATCGATCAGGGGAAGATTGAAAGCGTTCGCTGTTCTACCCGACCAGATGCCATCACCCAAGATATCATCGATTATCTCATTCAACACGGGGTCAAAACCGTTGAACTCGGGGTTCAATCCCTAAACGATCGGGTCTTAGCTTGCTGTCAACGGGGTCATACACAGCTAGATGCACAAAATGCCTCGAAGTTGATTGTTGAAAACGGCTTGGAACTAGGGCACCAACTGATGATCGGACTCCCTGGAGATGATTTTGAAACATTCAAGGAAACCGTCAGGTTAAGTTTGTCCCTCGGGCCAAAGGTCGTTCGTCTATACCCCACTCAGGTATTAAAAGAGACCGCTTTGGCGGCCGATTATCTGGGGGGCCGCTACACGCCACTCCCCACGCAGACAGCGCTTGAGTGGACAATATGGGCCAAACGGGCCTACGAAAATGCAGGTGTAAAAGTGATTAAAGTAGGATTACAAGCAAATGAAGCCCTGATGGACCCCGATGTAAGACTTGCTGGCCCTTATCATCCCGCCTATGGGGAATGGGTAGAGGCTTTAATGGTACAAGAACGCTTAAGAGGCGGGGTGCATAGACTCATGGGCCAAACCACACCCACTAAGCCATTAGAAGATGCAACCCTCACCGTTTATTGCCACCCCAAATGTCTATCCAAGACCATTGGTTTGTCAAAAATCAATGTCTCCTGGTTATTAAAAGAGTTTGGTTTAAATTTAGTGGTGGTGGGAAATGTGGATTTGGCAGAAGGTGAATTGATGATTGTACTTGGGCGTAGAGCCCTTCAAATTCCTTAAGAGTTGAGGTGTATCCATTGTTTTTAAAGAAGATTGAACTAAAGGGTTTTAAATCCTTTGCAGATAGAACAGTTGTAGATTTTGGCCAAGGGATTACTTGTATTGTCGGACCAAATGGCAGTGGAAAAAGCAATGTCACCGATGCTTTCAGATGGGTTTTGGGGGAACAACGATTTAAAACCCTTCGTGGCTCTCAGATGCAAGATATTATTTTTAATGGTACCACCAAGCGAAAAGCCCTTGGTTTTGCTGAGGTCATGATTACCTTTGATAACTCAACTGGAATGCTGCCAGTGGCCTATACGGAAGTGGCTGTTGTGAGACGGTTGTTTCGTTCTGGTGAAAGTGAATATGAAATAAATGGAAATAAATGTCGACTAAAAGATGTGAAAGAGCTCTTTATGGATACCGGTGTTGGTGTTGAGGGTTATTCTATTATTGGTCAAGGGCGTATTGAAAGTATTTTGTCCACAAACAAGGATGAAAGACGTTTGATATTGGAAGAGGCTGCAGGCATTGTGAAGTTTCGTACCCGCAAAGAAGAAGCCCAGCGAAAGCTTGACCGGACGGGGCAAAATCTTGAGCGGATTGAGGATATTGTCAAGGAGCTGGAACAGCGGGTTGGTCCATTAAAAGAGCAGGCTCAGAAGGCTACAGAATATCAGCTCTATTCAACAGAACTCAGGGATTTAGAAATCAACCTGTTTATTCATGAAGTGGAACAAGTGGATGTGAATCTAAACGTTATTTTAGATGACATCGAGGCTAAAGAAAAAGAAAACCACAGGTTTAAGAATGAACTTGAGCAGCATCTTGATACCATGGCCAGCACGGATTTGCAGCTAGAAGAAAATCTGGCTAAGGAATGGCAATTAAACTCTGAGCAATTGGAAGTCCAACAAAATGCCACTCAACTGGCCCATGAGATAGCTATTGTTAAAGAGCGACATAGCTTGATTGAAACAAATATTGCTTCCTTGCATTTACAAGAAAGCGAGCAGGCGCAAAATCAGGAGATTTTGGTAGCTCAAATTGCCCATCAAGAGGGGCTTTTAGAAGAAAAGAAAGAGCAATATCAAGGTCAGCACCAATTGTTGGTGACATCACAAACTGAACTAGATACCATTTCTGACCTTCGTGAAGCTAAAAGAGAACACCTAAAAAAGGTTCAATTACAAATTGAAGCTACACGCAATAAGATTTCTGAACATCAAATTGAAATCAACCGTTTAACTAATATGGCCGACGGTCTACGGGACCGGTTGGTTAGTTTAAAACAGGATGTAACGGTTTTTGAAGAAACACAGGCTCATGCTGTCAAACAGATGTCTCAGCTTCAGCACACACTGGATCAAGAAGATCAAAGTTTATTAGCCATTGAAACCCAAAGGGTTAATTTACAGGTGCACCAGCGGGAACTTCAGGATCAATTGGCGGGAATTGAAGAATCTCTTTATAAAGAAAGAACCCGCTGTGCAGAAATCACGGCTAAACGAGGGGCTCTGGTTGAGCAGGAAAATCAACAAGAGGGTTTTTCGTATGCCGTAAAACAGGTTCTTGATTGGTCAAAAGTCGATGGACAAGTTTTAGGATGTGTTAAAGATCTTTTTACTGTGGATAAACAGTATGAAACAGCCGTTGAAACAGCCTTGGGAAGAAATCTTCAAAATCTTGTGGTCACCCACGAGGACGCTGTGGATACGTATATAGAGCGGTTGAAAAGTGAGCGAGCAGGTCGAGCTACGTTTATGCCACTAGAGAGTTTAGAGCCCCGTGAAGTGCCTAAATTGGATTTGAAACCGGGCTTTTTTGGTTGCGCAGTTCATCATATTCAGTGTGAGCCCCAAGTGATGCCCGCTCTACAATATATCCTTTCAAATGTCTATTTTGCAGAAAATCTTCAAACCGCAAAAAAAGCATCAAGAGACCTACCAAAAGGCTCCCGTGTAGTGACCTTGGATGGTGAGGTCCTCAATGTTGGGGGTACTGTAACCGGTGGCTCCCTGTCTAAAAAAGAAACAGGTTTTTTAAAGCGTAAACGAGAAATTGTTGAACTGGGCGAGGCTATTGAAGAACTGGATCAACAAATAGGGGAATTGGATAATAAGAGACACGGTTGTCAAATGGCCATGGTTGATAGTCGAAAGGCATTTGACGACAGTGAAGCCAATTTGAATCAGCAAAAAAACCTTGTAATGCAACAGCGTGTAGCCCTAGATCAAGTCCGTCAGAATATATCCAATGCTTCGCAGGGTAAAGGCAAGCTCCATCAGATTTCACAGGAAATCAATACTCAGCTTGAAGATTTAGAAGAAACACTGGACCGCATTAAAAGAGAAGAAGCAAGTGCTAAAGACCAGATGGCCATGGATCAGACCGACCTCGAAGTCCAGGAAAGCAATCTAGAGGCAGATGACAAACAACAGGCCTTGTTGGTTGCTAGTTTGACTGAGCTCCGCGTGGCTGATGCTCGTTGTGAAGAAGAAATCAAGGGCTTGGAGCGCACTTGCATCGAACGGAAAGAGCAATTGCAACAACTAGAACGAGCTGCCCAAAGGCGCGACCACGACATTTTAAACTTAACTCAAACCCTGGGGGATCTTGATTTATCAGTGGTGGAGAAGCAAGCAAACTTAAAAGAATATAGGCAAAGCGCTTTGCAGTATGAAGAAGCCCTTATGCAGCAAAAAAGCCGCAATGAACAGCTTAAAATCAGCATGCAAGGACTGAATCTTCAAGTTGAAAATTTACGAAATCAAGTTTCAAGCTTGAATGATAGTCTCTTTAGATTGGAAATTGATAAAACCAAACTGGAGACACGCAAAGAAAATATTTTGCAAAATTTATGGGAAAAATATGAGCTTAGCTATATTCATGCCTTAGATTTTAAGCATGAATTTGATTTGAAAGCTTTCTCGCAAGAGGCAAAACGTTTAAAATCAAGTATCAAAGCCCTTGGAGAAGTAAACATTGGTGCCATCAAGGAATATGACACAGTCAGTGAGCGGTATCTCTTTTTATCAGAGCAAAAGAAAGATCTCAACGAAGCGAAAACCCAACTGGCAAAACTAATTAAAGAGATGGATAAAGAAATGCGACAAACCTTTAAAGATAAGCTAGAAGAAATTAATGGCTACTTTAAAGAAACCTTTTCAAGTCTATTTGGTGGTGGTTATGGGGATATCGTAGCAGAAGGAGATGAAGATATTCTTGAAGCCGAGATTGTGATCCATGCTCAACCGCCAGGGAAGAAGTTGCAGAGTCTTGATTTGATGAGCGGTGGCGAAAAAGCATTGACAGCCATTGCCCTATTATTTGCTATCTTGAAAACCAAGCCCTCCCCATTCTGTATTCTAGATGAAATTGAAGCGGCCCTGGATGATGTGAATATCTTCAGATTTGCCACCTTCTTGCAAGATTTTGTCCAACAATCCCAGTTTATTATTATTACTCACCGCAAAGGAACAATGGAAATAGCAGAATCACTTTACGGAGTTACCATGCAAGAACAAGGGATTTCCACTGTGATTAGCGTTCAGTTAGATAATGCCAACGATGTCTTGCGTGAGATATCCTCATAAGGAGTGTGCCATGTTTAAAAAATGGTTTAAAAAGAAGGAACCTATTGTCTCAAATGACATTGCAAATGAAGTCGACCGCGCCTTAGAACAGGTTGGTGAGCTAGATTTTGCTGATGGTGCAGAGTTAGAATTAGAAGACTCAATCCATTCGGTGTTTGAAGAAGTCGAAGACGTAGTCGTCCAAGAAGATGAAGAAGAACTAACCCAAGACTTCGAAGAAGTGCTGGCTGAAGAACTTGAAATCCTGGAAGTCTTAGAGGATCAAGTGATTGAGGGCGAAATGGCTCTGGTGCAAGATGATACAGCTATTATGGTAAATGAAACTGAAGCGGTGACCGCTGAAGAAAAACCCGCAGGACTCTTTAAGAGATTGTTTCAAGGGCTAGATAAAACACGGAAGCAGTTTACTGACCGCATCGATCAATTGGTCAATAATTATGGTGCTATCGACGACGATTTATTTGATGAGCTGGAAGAAATCTTGATTATGGCAGATATCGGCATGGATACAGCCATGCACTTAATTAAGGGGTTAAAGGCAGAACTCAAAGTTCGGAAAATTAGCGATGCCTCACAGGTAAAGGTTGTTTTGAGAGATGTGATGGTCAAAGAACTTAACACATCAGAAGAAGCTAAATTGAACATTGCAACCCCATCCGTGGTCCTTGTGATTGGTGTCAATGGTGCAGGTAAAACAACTTCAATCGGCAAAATTGCCAATTTGCTCCGCACAGAAGGAAAAACTGTTCTGCTAGCGGCTGCCGATACCTTCCGAGCGGCAGCTATTGATCAATTGGTGGTTTGGGGACAACGGGCAGGGATAAACGTTGTGTCTCAAGCAGAAGGGGCAGACCCGGCTTCTGTGGTTTACGATGCCATCCACGCTGCTAAAGCCCGCAAAATAGATGTCCTAATCTGTGATACAGCAGGCCGTTTACACAACAAAAAAAATCTTATGGACGAACTCAATAAAATTTTTAGAATTATCGATAGGGAATATCCAGAAGCCAATCGAGAAGTGCTATTGGTTTTGGATGCCACCACAGGTCAAAATGCGATACAACAAGCTAAGTTATTCCAAGAAACAGCGGCTATTACAGGTGTGGTTCTCACTAAGCTCGATGGCACAGCAAAGGGTGGTTTTGTTTTTGCGGTCAAGAACGAGCTGGGGATTCCCATTAAGCTCGTTGGGGTAGGGGAGCGGATTGATGACTTGCAACACTTCAATCCAGAGACATTCGCTACAGCACTGATGGAAATTGAAAAGTAGTAAAGTGGCAATTGAAAAGTTTTAAAGTTGTAAAGTGAAAGTGCTTGACAAGAGGGTGAATGACCTCTATACTCTTAATGTAAAGTCAAATAGCTTTACAAGGAGCTCAAAGATGATTGAAAAGAAATTAGCCCTCACATTATTGTTTGATTTCTATGGCGAGTTACTCACAGATAAACAACGTGAAGTGATGGCGATGCATCTAATCGATGATTACGGATTAGTGGAAATCGGAGATGAGTTAGGTACGACGCGACAAGCGGTCTACGATAAAATCAAGACTTGCTCAAAGCAACTCTACGAATTCGAAGATAAGCTTAAACTGGTGGCTCGTTATAAAGAACGACAGGTCCGTCTAGCTTATGTTGTTAGCCATCTTGAAAGTCTAGCATCAAAAGGCAATGTTGACGCATTGGAACCTATTATAGAAGAGATTCAAGCGATTTTATCGCTCTAAAGGGGTTATCATGGTTTTTGAAAATTTATCAGACAAGCTCCAATCCGCTTTTAAAAACCTGACAGGTCGCGGAAAATTAACAGAAAAAGACGTTAAAGAAGCCATGCGCGAAGTAAAACTAGCTTTGCTAGAAGCGGATGTTAACTTTAAAATAGTAAAAGATTTTATTAACACCATTACAGAGCGCGCCATTGGCGAATCTGTTTTAACAAGCTTAACCCCAGGTCAGCAAGTCATTAAGATTGTCAACGAAGAGCTCACTAAATTAATGGGTGAGAAAAACGTTAAATTGACGATTTCACCAAAAGCACCAACGGTTTATATGTTGGTTGGTTTGCAAGGTGCTGGTAAAACCACAACGGCTGCTAAATTGGCCGCGGTTTTAAGAAAACAAGGGAAAAAGCCTCTGCTTGTAGCCTGTGATATTTACCGTCCGGCAGCAATCAAGCAATTACATGTAGTTGGTGACAGCTTGAATATACCTGTGTTTTCCATGGGTGATCAAGTCAGTCCCGTTGAAATTGCTAAAAATGGTATTCTACACGCTGAAAAATTCTTCAATGATATTGTCATCATCGATACAGCGGGTCGTCTGCATATAGACGAAGTTCTAATGGCTGAATTGCAACAAATTAAAGAGGCTGTTAAACCTCAAGAAATACTTTTAGTGGTAGACGCAATGACAGGGCAAGACGCTGTCAATGTCGCTCAACATTTTGATGAGAGTCTTTCAGTAGATGGTGTTATTCTTACAAAACTTGATGGTGATACCCGTGGTGGTGCTGCACTTTCAGTGCGGGCTGTTACAGGAAAGCCAATTAAATATGCCTGCGTCGGTGAAAAGCTTTCAGAAATTGAAGAGTTTCATCCGGACCGTATGGCAAGTAGAATTCTCGGTATGGGTGATGTGCTTAGTTTGATTGAAAAAGCGCAAGAGCATATGGATGAAGACAAAGCCAGAAAAATGGCTGATCGATTAAAAACTGCTGAGTTCGACTTAGAAGATTTTCTCGATCAATTGCAACAAATGAAAAAAATGGGGCCCCTCGGAGACTTACTTAAAATGATTCCGGGTATGGATAAGAAAATGCTTCAAGATGTCAATGTTGACGAAAAGCAACTTGGTCGAACAGAAGCCATTATTCAGAGTATGACCCTTAAAGAACGTCGAAAACCAGGTCTTTTAAATGCCAGTAGACGTCGTCGTATTGCCACTGGTAGCGGTACAACCGTCGCCGATGTGAATCGTCTGATTAAGCAATTTGAAGAAATGCAAAAGATGATGAAGCAATTTGGTAAGATGGGTAAGGGCGGCAAAAAAGGCATGGGTAATATGCTCGGTAAAATGGGCGGCGGTGGCGGCTTTAAAATGCCGTTTTAATCACACGAATAGTGATTCGTTACTATCAACCACTTATTAAGACTTAAAATGCGAAGCATTTTATGTATAGATTAAAAATTCACTAGGAGGTGAAAGCAATGGCAGTTAAAATTAGATTAAGAAGAATGGGTGCACATAAAAAACCTTTCTATAGATTGGTTGTCGCTGATTCAAGATCACCAAGAGACGGCAGATGTATCGAAGAAGTTGGTTACTACAACCCACTTACTGAGCCAGTTCAATTGAAAATCGACGAAGAAAAAGTTGTTAAATGGTTATTGAATGGTGCGCAACCAACTGATACCGTTAAAGTTCTTCTTGAAAAATCAGGTGTTATCCAAAAGTTTAAAGACGCTAAGTAAGGTTATCTAACCATTGGAGGTGTTTTTAAATGGGTGAACTAGTAAAAGTAATTGCACTCTCTCTCGTCGAACATCCGGATCAAGTGCGTGTCACAGAAACTGACAATGGTCAATCCATTGTGGTTGAACTGAAAGTCGCACCTGAAGATATGGGTAAAGTGATTGGCAAACAAGGACGTATTGCGAAAGCAATTCGTACGGTTGTCAAAGCTGCGTCTATGCGTGAAGATAAACGCGTTACTGTAGAGATCATGCAATAATAGCACGCCAAGAAATGCTTATGAGCCAGTCAAGTGCGAGCCTGCAAGGCTTGTCTTGACTGGTTTTATCACGTTCGAGTTATAGAAAAGGAGCCGTTATGCCAAGTGCATTAATCATTGGGAAAATTGTCAATATGCACGCCTTAAAAGGTGAAGTCAAGGTGTATCCTTTTACAAATGATCTAAAACGCTTTGAGACAGTAGGGCAAGTGTATTTAGATGCAGCTTGTCAAAAGCCACTAAAAATCATCGGTGTCAAGTATCAGAAGAATATGGTGATTTTGAAGTTCGAAGGTTATAACCATATCAACGACGTTGAGCATTTGAATCAATCAGACCTTTATATTGATAGAAATGTTCAAGGGATTGATTTAGATGATGAAGAATTTTATATCGCTGATTTAATCGGAATGCAGCTAGTAGATGAAGCTGGTGTCCGCCATGGGGTTGTTAAAGATGTGCTACAACTTAAAATGCAAGACGTACTTGAAATCGAAGAAAACGGCACCATTTGGTTTATGCCATTTGTTGATCCTTTTATAATAGAAGTTGATATGGAAGCCAAAACCTTAATCGTGTCCATCCTTGAAGGGATCAAAGATGCGAATTAATGTTGTCACCTTGTTTCCGGACACGGTCCAAGCGGGCATGTCCGAATCCATGATGAAACGGGCTCAAGAGCTTAAATTGCTTGATCTCAGACTCTATCATTATAGGGACTATGCCTTTAATAAACACCGTAAGGTGGATGACGCACCTTATGGTGGTGGTGCTGGCCTTGTTATGCAGGTACAACCTGCAAAAGCAGTGATTGAGCATATCCATAGTGAACAAAAGAGTCATGTCATCTATTTGTCTCCTAAAGGGAAGCCACTGACCCAATCCCGTGTTGAAGAACTTTCACAAATGCCCCATCTCACATTGATGTGTGGTCATTACGAGGGCTTTGATCAACGGATTATAGACTTATATGTTGACGAAGAAATTTCTATTGGTGATTATGTCTTAACCGGTGGCGAACTTGCTGCCATGGTTTTAATGGATGCCACTGTCCGTTTACTCCCTGGTGTTTTAGGAAAAGATGAATCCCATCAAGAGGATAGCTTTAGCAATGGGCTATTGGAATACCCTCATTATACAAGGCCACCAGAAGCGGAAGGGTTATCTATTCCCGAAGTGCTACTAAGCGGCAATCATGCATTAATAGAAATTTGGCGTTATGGCCAGTCCCTTAAAATCACTCTAGAGCGTCGTAAAGATCTCTTTGACGCCCATCTCCACTCGGTGGCGTCCTCTGGTGAGAAGGCCGCACTAAAGCGCTTAATTAAGGCCTTCCGTGCAGCCGAGTTAGATACCACACCTCTTGAAAGTTATCTTCCGAGAGAATTGAAAAAGTTATTGTATAGGTAGATCCTATGTGATATAATGTGATTTGTGATTACGGATGTTCCGCTGCCCATGAGGTATTGAACGTCTATGCAAAGAGGAGGGTTACCCATGAATATTATTCAACAATTAGAAAAAGAGCAATTGAAAGCTGAAATCACGCCATTTAATGTCGGCGACACTGTTAAACTTCACATCAGAATTAAAGAAGGAAAACGTGAGCGTATTCAGATTTTCGAAGGCATCGTTATCAAAAGACAAAACGGTGGTGTCAGTGCTAATGTAACAGTAAGAAAGATTTCTTACGGTGTTGGCGTAGAAAAAACACTTCCTATCCATTCTCCACAACTTGAGCAAATCGAAGTTGTAAGAAGAGGTAAAGTCAGAAGAGCGAAACTTACTTACTTGAGAGATCGAGTTGGTAAAGCAGCAAAAGTTAAAGAATTACTTCGATAATTCTTAACAAACAATTGTGACAAGTGTAAAGACCAGTTGGAGCCGAAAAGTCTCTAACTGGTTTTTTAGCCATTAAGGAGTTTGTATGATAATTAACTGGTATCCTGGGCATATGAAAAAAACCCATGAATTGATTACGGAGCATATAAAGCTTGTGGACTGCGTTGTGGAGCTCTTGGACTCACGTATGCCTTATTCAAGTCGAAATCCCGTTTTTAATGGCCTGGTCGGCGATAAGCCACGGGTAGTTGCGCTGAACAAATCAGATTTATCGGATCCGAAGGTTTTGGAGCAATGGGTGCGCTATTATAAGGAGCTCGGCATTACGGCCATTCCCATTGATGCGCTTCACAATAAAGGTGTTACAGCCTTACTGAGTGCCGTTAAGGATGCCAGTTCGGTGATGTACGAAAAACTTGAGCGCCAAAATAGAAAAGAACGAGCAATTCGCATGATGATCATCGGCATACCCAATGTGGGTAAATCCTCCTTGATTAATACCTTTACGGGTACTAAGTCTGCGAAAGTTGGCAATAAGCCTGGAGTGACCCGCGGTAAACAGTGGATTCGCGTCCGTGATGACATTGAACTATTCGATACCCCTGGTATCCTGTGGCCTAAAATTGATGATCCTTATGTGGGTCTGAATTTGGCATATACGGGTTCTATCAGAGATGAAATCTTACCCATAGATGAAATTGCACTTTTATTCCTCCGTGATATGTTGCCCCGCTATGGGGCTGAGATTGCTGCTCGCTATGGTGTTGAGATTGAGAATTTAACGCCTCTCGAAGTAATGGAATTGATTGCCATCAAACGAGGTTGTGTCATCTCTAAAAAGGAAATCGACTACAATCGCGTGAGCCGCCTGGTGCTTGATGAATTCAGAAAAGGTACCATCGGACAGATCTGCCTAGAGACCCCTGAGTCCATGCGACTACATGTTGAGGAGCAGGCTCAAGAGAAGGCTGAAAAACGTGCGAGAGACGCCAAAGAAGGGGTTGAAGCCCGTAGAGATTACAAGGCTAAGCGCTTGAAGAAAGATCCTGACGAAAAACCTAAAAAATTTACAAAGTCAAAAGGCAAGCCGAAAGCAAAGAAGGTCACGAAGGCATCACCTGCGCCTTCAGATGATGTAAAGCCAATGGCTGCCCCAGGCACCCACAAAACAGCAGCACCAAAGGCTGCCCCAGGCACCCACAAAACAGCAGCACCAAAGGCTGCCCCAAGCACTCACAAGACCGCAGCACCAAAGGCTGCCCCCAGCACTCACAAGACCGCAGCACCAAAGGCTGCTCAGAAGGCAGTGACTGTGCTAGGTCCAAAAGGTGTTGGGAAATCAATCGGCAGTACGCCTTCAAAGCAAGGACCAAAAGCCAAGACACAAACAAGTGATAAGCCTAAAACATATGGCAAGCCAAGAATAGAAAAATCTAAGTCTGGCAGCCAAACAAAAACAAACACAACAAAAAAACGCTAGTTCATAAAGAACCGCGTTTTTTTATTGTATCCTATGATTTCAAAGCCATTCCTAGTTTTTAAGAAAATTCACCAATGCAATTTCGATGATTGCGTAGATTTGATCCACATCAATTGCCTTAAAGCGATACTCGTGATAAGGAACCGGTGCACTATGAAAATGAACCACCTCAATAGGATTATCTTTATGAAGGCTTGGAATAGGTACGTAGAACACAGTTAGTAGCATATTGGTGTCATCCACCAATTTTAAGAAGCGACGACCATCCTTATATATAAAGGTGACGCCATCATCAAATTGTTCAGTTGAAAAGTCCGAACCTAACAGGCGAGATACTGCACGTACGTAATTATAACCCTTGCCTCTAAAGTCATAGCGATGTTTCATTGGAAGTGCTCCTTTCAACGATGCTGTATGGCGTCCCATCAGAAAAATATTGGTTAAAATCCTTGTCGGATGATGCCTCTATTGTAAAGATACCTTTTTAAAAAAGTATAAAACAAAAAAAAGTCGGTTTTAGCGACTTTTCTTACTTGTGATCTTTGGTTCTTCAAACTTGAGCAATCTCTCGATGTTTGAGCGGTGTCTGTAAATGACAAATAGACTCATGGCTAAACTAAATAGGATAAATGGGGTTGAAGTTTTTAAGAGAATCGCTAAGATTGGAAAAAGGATTGCTGATAAGATAGATGCCAGTGAAACGATTTTTAAGGTGCCAATGGCAGCAAATTGAAAAACAAACACCAGCATAAAAATTAGCGGGTTGGCTATCAATACAATGCCAGCTGCAGTGGTAACCCCTTTGCCACCTTTAAATCCTAATAAATACGAGTAACAATGCCCGAACATTGCAAATGCACCAGCGATTAAGCCAGGGGTTTCACCCCACAGCGCCATGCAAATCCAAGTGGCCACGATCCCTTTTAAAATGTCCCCTGAAAAGGCAAAAAAACCTCCTGCTGGACCAATGGCTCTGTAAACATTTGTAGCACCTACATTGCCGCTACCCACTTGACGGATATCGATGCCCTTCATGATTTTCGGCACCAGATAAGAAAAGGGCAAAGCGCCAATAAAATAACCAATTAAGATTGAAAATAGAACTGTCATAATCTCTCCTTGAAAATAGATTGCCATAATATAATAGCATGTTTTAAGACTAAATACTAATGTTTAAATCTGTCAAACCTCGTTTTTAAGCACAGTGAAATTACACAAAGAACTAGGCACATGGGTCAAGCTAGTATACAATAACAGATAGAAAATAACCAAGTTATGATAGGAAAGGTAGGGTGAGTTTATGTGGTATGAGCTAAAAATAAAAACGACTACAGAAGCAGTTGAGGCTGTCAATGTCATTTTATATGACTTTGATGCCAGCGGCATTGTCATAGAAGATCCAAATGATGCTTTTTATCAAGAAGGCTACGAAGGTGACTGGGACTACTTTGAAGAAGAAGCCCGAGTATTTGAATACGATGGTACATTGATAAAAGCCTATGTGGAATTCCATGTAGACGAAGTAGAAAACAAAGTTGATGAAATTCAACAACGGGTTATAGATTTGAAACAGTTTGGATTAGATCCTGGTCTTTCTGAAATCACTTACACAGAAGTTCATGAAGAAGATTGGGCCCACGAATGGAAAAAATACTATAAGCCATTCGAAATTGCACCTGGTCTAGTGATTTGCCCGATTTGGGAAGAGTATGCCCCAGAGCCCGGTCAAAGAGTTATTTTCTTAGACCCAGGTAAAGCATTTGGAACGGGTACCCACGAAACCACCAGCCTGTGCGCACAGAAAATCCTTAAATATCGCGAGGGGGTTCATTCCCTTTACGATGTAGGTTGTGGCAGTGGTATTTTGGCCATTATCGGTGCCTTCTATGGCATTGAAAGGGTTGCCGGTGTTGACATCGACGAAAAAGCCATCGAAGCCAGTAATGAAAATGCAGCCCTTAATCAATTAGAAACCACCATTGATTTTAAACTGGGCAACTTGATTGATCTGTTTAGTGAGCCTGCAGACATGATTGTGGCCAATATTATCGCAGATATCATTATTTTATTAGCGGCGGATATCCATCGTTTGATGCATGAAAAAACCGTTTTTATTGCCTCTGGTATCCTCGTTGAGAAGCGGGCCCTTGTAGAAACAGCACTACTGGAAAATGGTTTTGATATTTTAGAAGTTGAAGAAAAAGGGGAATGGTGCGCAATCGTTTCTAAAAAGGCAAGTGTATGAATCGGTTTTACACTTCAGTTTTTAGGCTAATAGATCAAGGTGACCAAGGGTCTAAGTTGATAACAAGTATCAATGATGCTCAAGATGTGAAGCACCTGGTCAAAGTTCTTAGACTTGGCCCAGGTGATCAAGTGGAGATTTGCGATGGCAAGGGAAAAGAATTTATAGGCACCATTGAAGAAGTCCATCAAAATCAAGTGATTTTGAGCCTTGAACCCCAAACCTTAGTTGATCGGGAACTACCAGTTGAAATCACTTTGTTTCAGGGGATCCCAAAGGGACAAAAGTGGGAGTACCTAGTTCAAAAGTCTGTCGAAGCCGGGGTTCATCATATTGTGCCCGTGGCCATGATCCGTTCGGTATCAAAAGTCAGCGAAGAAAAATCGGATAAGAAAACAGATAGATGGCAAAAGATTTCTGATGAAGCAGCAAAGCAAGCAAAACGTGGGGTATTACCGATTTTTCATAATCCCCTTTCTTTTAAAGAGGCACTGAAGCTGCAAAATAACTATGATTTAGTCATCATCGCTTATGAGCACGAGGCAACCAAACTGCTTAAGGATTTAGAACCCCAGGTATTAGCTGCCAAGCGGATTGCGATTTGGATTGGCCCCGAGGGTGGCATCGACGATAAAGAAGTGGATGCCCTTAGTGCCCTTGGAACCACCATTACCCTTGGAAAGCGGATACTGCGTACGGAAACTGCCCCAATCGTTTTACTAGCACAAATCAGTTATATTCTAGAGTAGCTTTCGGCTTTTTTGACTTGAATAAAGTCCTCAAAAGCCTTGATAACAAAGGTGGAGAAGATATGCGAACCGTTGCTTTTTACACCCTTGGGTGTAAAGTCAATCAATATGAAACAGAAGCTATGAAGGGGATTTTTATCAAAAATGGTGATACTGTAGTTGACCCATCGGAAAGCGCTGATATCTACGTGATTAATACGTGTACGGTGACCAGTGTTGGGGATAAAAAATCTCGCCAGTTCATTAGAAAAGCCAAGAGGCAAAATCCAGATGCATTAATTGCTGTAGTAGGTTGCTATGCCCAAATATCTCCAGATGAAGTCATGGCCCTTGAAGGGGTTAATCTTGTCCTTGGCACTGATGGACGACACAAAATTGTATCGTTTTTAGAAAATATTAAACCTGGGGATAAAGTAAAAGAAGTAGGGGACATTATGGATACAATGGATTTTGAGGAGCTGGAAATCGATGCTGTTCAAGATCGGACCCGGGTATTCTTAAAGGTCCAAGAAGGTTGTAATCAGTATTGTTCCTATTGCATCATCCCCTTTGCCCGGGGCAACATCAGAAGTAGAGCGCCCTTTAATGTCTTAAAAGAAGTTGAACGGGTTGTAGCCCACGGGTTTAAAGAGATTGTATTGACTGGGATTCATTTGGCTTCCTATGGTAAGGATCTGGGCAACTTTGGTTTGATTGAGCTGATAGAAGGCATCTACCAAACCCCTGGCCTTGAGCGTATCAGATTGGGATCACTGGAGCCAAACCTGATTACAGAGGATTTTGTAGCCAGGTTACACAAAATTTCAAGTATCTGCGATCAGTTTCATTTATCCCTACAAAGTGGTAGCGATGATACCCTGAAACGGATGAACCGTCGGTATACCGCAGCAGATTACAAAGAAGCGGTTCGTATCATCAGAAGTTATTACCCAAGTGCGGCCATTACAACTGATGTGATTGTCGGCTTCCCTGGGGAAAGTGACATCGCTTTTACAGAATGCTACGATTATTGCAAAGACATCGGTTTTTCAGAAATGCATGTGTTTCCATTTTCCAAACGGGAAGGCACAAAAGCCTATTACATGCCAGATCAAATTGATGAGCAGGTTAAACATCAACGGGCAGATAAATTGAGTTTGCTGGCGCAAAAGATGCAAGATCACTATCTTGAATCCTTTGTGGGCCAAGAGGTTACAGTATTGGTTGAGCGGGTTTCAGATGATGGCACTGTGGCAAAGGGTTTGACTCCTCAACACGCAACCGTGGAAATCACAGGTGAAAACTTACAAACCAACCATCAGTACACCGCCCTGGTCATTCAGCGCCAAGATACGATTCTTATTGCCAATCAACTGAAGTAGATAGGAGGCCTTTATGTCTTGTTTGTTTTGTAAAATCATTGCTGGAGAGATTCCTGCCAATAAAGTCTACGAAGATGACCAACTATTAGGATTCAAAGATATTAATCCAGAAGCTCCGGTTCATATTTTAATCGTTCCCAAAAAACATATTGATTCCTTAAATCTGGTGTCGGCAGGCGATGTCGAGATTTTGGGCGCCATACAAATTGCAGCAAGCGCCATTGCCAAAGAGCAAGGGGTTGATCAGAGCGGATACCGCCTTGTGTCGAACTGCAACGGAGATGCCGGTCAAACCGTCCAACATTTACATTATCACCTACTTGGCGGGACAAAAATGGGCTGGCCACCGTTTCCAAATCAATAATTGTAAAAAAAAATGTAAAACTTAATTGCATTGCCTTAAAATCTATTGTATAATAACTAGGTACTGTGGACGTTTGTCAACGCAGTTATGAGTCTGGAGGGCTTTCCTGACTTATTCCTCTGTGAGTATAGTCTTAGAACTATAAGCAGAGTGCATTATAGCACGGAGGGAGGTTTTGTCATGTCTGGTATCATTATTGGTGAAAATGAATCAATCGATAGTGCACTTAAACGCTTTAAAAGAGAAACCGCGAGAGCGGGCTTGATGGCTGAAATCAGAAAAAGAGAGCACTATGAGAAGCCAAGCGTTAAGCGTAAGAAAAAATCAGAAGCTGCAAGAAGAAAGAAGAAGAAAAGATAGTTTTTAATATCCGACATCTTAAATGTGGCGCCATATATATGGCGCCATTACTTCGATTGTAGACAAATTCCAGTGAGGTGAACACATGGCTCTTAAAGAACAATTAATGGACGATTTAAAAGAAGCCATGAAAGCAAAGGATGGATTGCGTAAAACCACCATCACAATGCTTCGTGCAGCGGTAAAACAAATTGAAGTTGATACAAGAACAGAACTTGACGATCAAGCTGTGATTGATATAATCATAAAACAAATTAAACAAAAGCGTGCAGCCATTGAAGAATTTACAAAAGGCCAACGAGAAGACCTAGCTGATGAAGCCAAGGCTGAAATAGAGATTTTGATGGGCTATATGCCAGCTCAGTTGACTGAAGATGAAGTGGTTGCCATTATCCAAGCGGGTATAGAAGCATCAGGGGCCACCACCATGAAAGATATGGGCAAGGTAATGGCTCTTGTTAAAGATCAACTAAATGGCAAGTCAGATAACAAATTTGTTGCTGAACAAGTCAAAAAATTATTAGGTTAACAGTTAAAGACAGAGCCTGCTCCAATGTCATTAAGTTAAGAAATCAAACCGTATACCGCGAAGCAGGCATTCGTAT
>CAZFST010000011.1:0-108905 GCA_964522015.1 uncultured Fusibacter sp.
GGCACGTGCGGTTCTGATGAGGAGCTTGGGCGGCAACGCCCTTGTTTACTCAAGATCTAAATGCTTGATTGTTAATAGCTTGCTTAAAAGACTACTTAAATGACTTTCGCTTATAAACGGGCTAGACATATTAAAGGATTAAAAGCGGCGGGCTCAGTTTCTAAGGATTTTCTCCATAGCTTTACCCTTTGCTAATTCGTCGACCAACTTGTCAAGGTACCTGATTTTTAGCATCAGCGGGTCTTCGATTGTTTCAATCTTCACACCGCAAATGGTGCCTTTGATAAGCGGGGCGTTGGGGTTCATTTGTGGTGCTTGATCAAAAAATGCTTCAAAGGTTATCTCTTTTTCAACTTGCTGTTCAATCTCTACTGAGCTGTATCCGGTGAGCCAGTGAATGACCTGATCCACTTCTTCTTTTGTGCGTCCCTTTCTCTGGGCTTTAGTAATGTATAGGGGATAAACGCTGGCGAATGTCATTTTATAGATGCGATGGCTTTGGTCCACTGGCTTCATTTTTGCCTCCTTGTACTCACATCCTTCTTATGATACCCACAAAAGTTACAATGTTACGAAGTTTACCCTCTTTGATTTCCAATTAGAACGTTAACACTTTATCTGCCCATTCAACCAGATCCACACAATCATTCATCGTAGATATGGGACAAACGGCAGTCCCATTTAAGTTTCTTGACTTTAAGCACGTTCCACAAGCCATAATCTCACCATCAAGTTCATGAAAGACTCTTACCTGAGTAGAAATATCTAAATGTTCATCAACAACAGTTTCAATTTCTACACCTTCTCCCATTAGAAATACTTTAACTTCATGGCCTCTTTTCTTTGAAGTTACTGCAAAACGCATGGCATTCCAAGCTTTCTCAAGTTCTTTGGTTTCAATAATAATTCCAAGCCTCATAATCTTTCCTCCTTAAAATGAGTTAGTGAGTATAATCTATGATTTTAATCGAACCACCAATTTTCTTCACTATCACTGCTTTCATTTGCTCAGCATGAGGACATGGGTATCCTATCGGGTTACCTCGCGTGATACATGAAGCAAGAACGATTGTATCCGCTCCACATTTGACCATCTCTGCTGCTCTCGTCACTGCTTTTTTGCCGGGGCACCCACCGCACGTCGTTACGCCAACGACTTTGATATCTTCTTCAACGCCTTCAAATGCTAATTTCTTAGTGTTCATAACCTTAAAACAAGTTGTAGCAGGACACATGTCCTCTGTCTGCATACATCTTATTAAACCTATCTTCATTTTTCGGTTCCCTCATTTCTTATGGATTTAATCTTTTCAAATTGTTTTTCCATCTGCTCAACCATAGCATCTCTCATAATCATGCACGCCTGCAGTGTTTTAGGATTGTCAAGAGAATAGTACATCTTAGTTCCCTCACGTCGAACTGTCACTACACCCTTTTCTCGCATGACAGCTAAATGTTGTGAGATATTAGGTATCTTAACATCCATTTTGGATGCAATCTCATCAACACAGAGTTCCTGTCTACCTAATAAAAAAAGAATTTCTATCCTTTTGGGGTTTGCCATGAACTTGCAAAATTCTGCATGTAATCTGAATAATTCTTTTTCACTTTGCACAGCAATTTGCTCCTTTTTATGTTTGCATACTTTCGCAAATACATGATGAGTTCATATTAAACCTTTTGATAGTGATGTGTCAATAGTATCTCCAAATTCCACTACCAAAGCTATAGCTATATCACTTGGTTCTGTTCTTTATATAATAAACAACGGAAATGTAATCCCCACAGCTAGATTATCTATACCCGAAAAACCAGGTTTTTTTTTGCAAGGGATAGCATGGATGCCTGGCTGTAGCTTGTTCTCTTTTGCATGTATGGTTTTTACTTGTGTTCAAACCCCAGTAGGTGTAACATGATAAGAGATGTCACTTGAGTTTTTTAAAAGGGACAATAGGATGATTAATGATAATACAGAAGACTAAAGGAGCAAAACCATGGCCTTACAACTTTTTGTGGATAGTACAGCTTACCTGAGCAAGGCACATATTGAGACCTACGGCATAAAGGTATTGAGCTTAAGTGTGATTTTTCCTGATATGACTCTTTTGGAAACGGAAGTGGCATATGATTTTTTTTATGAGAAACTCGGTGTCTCAAAGCAACTGCCAACTTCATCCCAACCCAATATCCACCTGATGACGCAGGCATTTCAAGAAACATTGGAAAAAGGTGACGATATTATCATGATTGCCATATCCTCTGAGATGAGCGGCACTTATCAAACAGCTCTCATGGTTGCAAGTCAGCTCCTAGAACTCTATCCTCATAGACGGATTGAGGTTATAGATTCTCGCAGTAACTGCATGCAACTGGGGTTCCAAGCGCTGACTGCGGCACAGGCTATCGCCAATAATCAAACCATAGAAGAGATTGTCCAAGCAGTTCATCATACCCGAGAAGCTTCCCGGTTTATCTTCGCAGTGGACACCCTCAAATACCTTGAAAAGGGTGGCAGAATCGGCAAAGCGTCAGCCATGGTGGGGACTATTTTAAATATCAAACCAATACTAACCGTCAACGACGGTCGCACGGATACCTTTGGAAAAGTACGTTCAAGACATAAAGCCATCGCCATGATTGTGGCTAAGGTAGTAGAGGATACATCTCTTTATGGCTTTAAACGGGCCTGTATTCACCACATAGACAACCCAGAGGGGGTTCAGGCCCTTAAGGATGCCTTGCCTGAGACGATTAGCCACCACATTGAAGTGGTATCCATCGGACCAGTGATTGGGACCCACGTGGGCCCTGGTGCCCTTGGCATCGTCTACCAAACCGAGCAGCCGATGACTCAGGGGGAAGTGCACCATGGTTAACAGTATCCTTGAAGAAAAGACGATATACATTGCTGACGACGAACAAAACATACGAGAACTCATCGCCTCCTTTTTAAAAAACGCCGGTTACACGGTGAGAACATTTGAAAACGGCGACTTGCTCTACGCTGCATTCTTAGAAGAAGCCCCTGACCTTGTGATACTGGACATCATGATGCCAGGAACTGATGGCTTAATGATTTGCACTCGAATTCGAGAAAAGTCACCGGTCCCGATCATCTTAGTGTCTGCAAGGGACACAGAACTGGACCGGATTATGGGCATTACCATCGGCAGCGACGATTATTTAGTCAAGCCCTTCTCTCCCATGGAATTGGTTGCTCGTGTCAATGGACTTTTCCGCCGAATGGCGCTGAATCACGTGCAAACCACCAGCGTATTAGAAAGCGAACATCTTAAGTTCAACGACATGACCATAAACCTAAAAACCCGAGGAATTACGTTTAAAGGACAGGCATTTGAGGTATCTCCAACGGAGTATGCCCTTCTCAGTTATCTGTTTAAGCATCAGGATCGGGCGGTTTCTAGGGATGAGCTTTTAAAAAGCGTATGGCAATTTGACGAACAAGTTGATACCAGGGCAACCGATGATGTGGTGAAGCGCCTTAGAAAAAAACTGGCAGCGACAGATGTCCGTATCGGGGCTGTATGGGGCTTTGGTTTTAAGATTGAGGCAGAGGAGAAAATCAATGAATAAGACTGAGGGTGGGGCAAAACAAAAGAATTTATACCGCCAATTTCAGTATCCCTACATGATTTTGATGGTTTTACTCCCGCTAATGCTCTTGGTTGTTTTTAATGTTGCCCTAGTGATGGCCATGAATCAGACCCATATAGAGAAAATCAATAGTAGCAAACAAGCTGGCCAAGCCATCTTTAAGCGGGAACTGGAAACCCAGACCGAGACAGATGTTTTGAAAGTGCTCAATCAGACCCTTTGGATGACTCAACAACTGTTTGGTACCAAAATCATGATTTTGAATGGCGATGGGACTCTTGCAGTGCCTAGTGCACAAGGGATGACAACTGATATGCAGGCAATCGCTATAGAGGCTAAAAGTTCAATAGAGGCTAAAAGTTCAATAGAGGCTAAAAATTCAATAGAAGCTAAAAAAGAAGTGACTTTTAAAACCAAGGTTCAAAGACAGCGCTATTTAGCAAGACTTGAACCTTTAAATCTATCAAAATCTCAGCTAACAAATCACTACTTGTTGATCATAAGCCCCCTTAATCAGAGTCTGCGGGATATTTTACGTTTAAATCTGATTTTGATTGGAGTCATTTCAATCCTATTTTTGTTAGGTCTTAGCATTTCAAACAAACTGATGAACCGATTGAATACAGAACTCGTTGACATGAACCAAACTTTAGCGTCAAGTGAGCAGACCAAAATTGATTTTTTGCAAAATTTTTCCCATGATTTAAGAACCCCCTTGATGTCGATTCAGGGGTATGCCGAGGGCATCGTTGCTGGTGTGTTTCCAGAGCCAACAAAACCTGCTGCCATTATTGCCAACGAAAGCCTTCGTCTTAAGCACTTGGTTGAGCAACTGGTCACCCTGTCAAGACTGGATACGGCCCTACCCGTTGGCAAGAAAGAAACCATCGCTTTAGGTGAATATATGGAAACCGTGGTTGCCAGGTATCAAGGATTGGCCAGAAAAGAACAAAAGCACATCACCCTCAATTGTGACCAGAGTCTTCGGATTCTTTCAGACGAAGACCTGCTGGATAAAATCATTGGCAATGTGCTGGGTAATGCTATTCGATATGCTGATTCCCAGGTCATCTTGGATGTGGTACAAAACCAGGAGGGGACTATTATAAGGATACAGGATGATGGACCGGGGATACCAACCGATGTGCTTCCCCACCTATTCAACCGTTTTTACAAGGGAAAAGAGGGGAACTTTGGCCTGGGCCTAGCGATTACAAAGGTGGCCAGTGATTTAATCGGCGCAAAAGTAACCATTGAAAATCATGGAAACGGTGCCCTGTGCACCATTGAACTCGGATAAAAAGCGACTCGCGGTGCACGTCCCCCTGGCTCAGTTAATGGCTTCTGTCATATTGGCGATATTTTCTCTAAATCTCAGTGGTAGATGGTGCATCCGTGCTGTTTCTACTTCAATCTTGCCCTCGCGGCAATTTTCAAAACCATGGACATAAGTATTCAGAATCTGAATGATGGCAAGATTTCCCTCTGGATTCAGCAAGTCAGGGTGTTGTCTGACCCCAATTTCCAAGTCAAATAAGTAATGGCAAAAGGTTCTTAAGCCTTTTGCTTTTTTAATGGCTTCATCCACCGTCTCAGGGGTTAATCGCCCAAGCTTTAATAGTTTATCTGCCCGTAGATCGCTTAGCAGACTAATGGTCCAGTCGATATCATTGAATAAGTTTGACATGGTTAAATGGTCAGAGTCCACTATAGGCGAACCACTTTCAAGTTTTAGAATAAAGCGCTCAAGGTGTTTTGAAAGGCGGTAAGTTAAAAAACAGAGTCTTTTTTTTGGTATGCCACCCATCAAAAGCAGTGAGGTCAAGACATTAAATACCATGGCAAAGGCTATACCAGAGGTCAGGGCCACAATTCTCACCAGCATGGTGAGGGGAATATCCACTAGGCCATTGACATCAGTTTGTAAAAATTGTGTCATGTAAATCCCAGTAAAGAGGGCAACCACTGAAATTTCTCGCCAATTTCTGTGAAGGGTCAAGTAAAGTATGGCGGCAATGGATAAAGCTAAGCCCATAGGATTAATTCCCACCACAGCCACAATCACACCAGATACAAGACCGCCTATCAAGGTGGCGACAAATTGATCTTTACCCCGCTTAAAACCAGTGGTGCTAACTGGTTCTAGGCTTAACATCATGGCGAACAGGAATGAAATCATATCCCGGTTAGCAAGGGGCATCATGGGGCCAAGCCAGAAGGCTGCTAACATGGCTAGTGCTGCTTTTAAAATAAACCCACCAGTATCTAAAAGACGGGCTTCAGGTGAAAGTGACAATCTCTCAAACAGAGATTGAATAGGGCTTAGTGTGACTTTGTCTTGCGCTTTTTTTTGTAACATTTGGGGTATCGCTCCTTTATAATATTCTAGAAAAATTCCCCAACATCGGGCATTTCATTTAAATTAAGGGGTCTAATAAAGCCAAACATCCCTTGATAACCCTGACCTTCAACAAAGTAAGGATTGAGGGAAACAGAACACATGATGGTGACCCCGTTTAAGCATTGAAACTCTAAATCTGCCAGAATCCTTTCTCCCGTAGACACCCGCTCTGTAATCTGCTTGAATTCAAGTTTACTGCCAGAGGCGATAAAGCGGATAATCCGCTCACCTTCTAGTTCTTTGAATTTTGCGCCTACCAATGCTTTAAAGGCCCGGTTGGTTTTAGCAATATGCAGGTGTTGGTCCAGTCTGAAAAACCCATCTAATGTGGTTTCAATAATGGTGGAAAGGCGCTGTTCTCTCTCCTGTAGCATGTAACGCATGCGTTCTGAAGCTTCGATTTCATGGAGGAGCTGTATATTCAGTTCCTGAATTTCTTCTGTGCGGGTGGCCACTGTTTGATTAATTTTTTCAGTGGCTTGGGTTACTTGGTCCTCGATGCGCTTAAGGAGGGACATATCCCGCATGACACTGGCAAAGTATCTTTTACCTTCACAAGTGTGGGAGGTAATACTCTGAGAGACATACAACCATTTTCCTGCGTAAGTTCTAATTTTAACATGACCTACCCAAGAAAAGCTACCATCAGATTGCTTGCCCCCTTCTAAAATTTGAATGAGTTCTTGATGGTCGTGGAGATCCCATACATTTAAAATATGCACGTCGTCTGGGGCCATTCCCAATAATTTAAGTCCAGCTTCATTGATGTAGACAAAATTCCCGCTTTCATCGGCTAAAGCCACGAAGTCGCTGGTCTTATGGACAAGGTCTACTAGTAAGTATTTCTCTTGATGCTGCAGTAGCTGTGCGTATTCAACACGATAATCCATGATAAAAAGGCGATAGTTCATATTGTTCCATACAATTGGACCAATATACCCATCATACATTTGTCCTTTATACTGCAAACTCAAAAAGTCCCCACCGCTTTCCCTCTGGGCATCAATCAGATGGGGATAGCGTTTTTTGAGGCTGGGAATATCCTCAAAGACCAATTCAAAGTAGGTATTGAATAAACTTTCGCCAGGTTGATTTTGGTGATAGAGTAAAATGGGCAGACGAAAAGAACCAAGCTGGCGCATCAAGCGATCGGCATGGTTCTCGTCAGTAAGTGTAAGAATTTGAAATTTGATTTCATTGGTGATGGTCATAAAATAGGTTTGCATAAAATCACCCTTCACAAGTGTGTCCTTATGCTATAGATACCGAAAAATCCTATTGCTAAACACCCAAAGTCATGACCATCATCACATGGGCAGCACTACCTGCAAGAATAAACAAATGAAAGCATTCATGAAAACCAATCACCAGATGACTGAAAAATTTAGGTTTAAAGGCATAGACCACAGCGCCAAGTGTGTAGAGCACACCACCAGTGACCAGCATCCAAAATCCGAAGGTGGTTAAGTTTAAATAAAGGGGCCAAATACCAACCAGGGCAATCCAGCCCATCACCACGTAAATACCCGTTGAAAGGATACGGGGCATATTAAACCAAAGCCATTTAGTGGTGATGCCAAGTATGGCGATGGACCAAATGGCCACTAAAAAGCCAACCCGCCAAGCACCTGTCAGGGCCATTAAACAAACCGGTGTGTAGGTACCCGCAATAAGAATATAAATCATGGTGTGATCTAACCGGCGCATGATGGCAATGGCCCTTGGTTTTAATTTCAAACCATGATAAAGACCACTCATGGTATAAAGCCCCACCATGGAGATGCAAAAAATGGTAGCCCCAACAACAAATAAGGTACTTTGTAAATACACACCTCTCCAAACAAGTAATATCCAAGCCACCAAGGCAAAACCAGCCCCTATTAGGTGGGAAAGTGCATTAAAGGGTTCTCTTAATCGTGACATACACAACCTCCTCACATAGTATTCATTACTACATAAAACATAACACTTCCATTTATATTTGTAAAGCGCTAAACTGTAAATAGTCGGTTAACCGTAAAAAAATCTCTAACCATAGGCTTATCCATTCAGACATAGTTGACCCATCAAAGGAGTCTCTCGTGAATACAAATCTCATAGAAGCCCTTAGTCATTATACCAGCACACCAGCAGATAGGGTCCCAGAAATCCCCCTTTATATGGATCAAGTCCTGTCCTATCTAGAAACTACCTTGGAACCCTTAAAGCGAGATGCTAAAGAACCTTGCCTGACAAAAACCATGTTGAACAATTATGTGAAAGCAGGTCTAATCAAACCACCTACCAAAAAAAAGTACGATCAGAACCATCTGATGACCATTACCATGCTGTACCGACTAAAGAGCACCCTGCAAATGAAGGATATTGAAAAATTCCTCAGCAGTATTGGAAAAACAGAAACCTTAGCTTATTATCAGCGCTATCTCGCCACAGAACTAAAAGTCAATAGGCGGATCAAAGACCGTCTAGACACCTTGGATTTAAGCGATAAAGACCATGTGATTGAAGCCATACTTGAACTGGCAATTGAAACAGATGCCCAGCGGCGACTGGTGGAAGCTTTGATTGACAGGCTATGATTTGTAGACATCTATGTAATTTGATGGATACAAAACCATTATTAATCAGCGGCCAAACGACAAAAGGACAAATACCATGACATCAGAAATGACACAAGGCCTACTGATATGGTATTATGAACATCAGCGGCCATTACCTTGGCGACAAACCACAGACCCTTATGCGATCTGGCTCTCAGAAGTCATGCTCCAGCAAACCCAAGTGGTGACTGTGATTCCTTACTACCACAAATTTTTAAGCAAATACCCGACGGTCAAGCATCTAGCAAACGCACAAATGGACGAAGTCCTTAAGCTTTGGGAAGGCCTTGGCTATTATTCAAGAGCCAAAAGACTCATTGCTTGTGCCCAAAAAGTGGTTGAAACCTTTGACGGGCAGTTTCCAAAAACCAAGGCACAAATGTTGACCCTCCCAGGGGTTGGGTCCTACACGGCAGGGGCAGTCCTTGGTATCGCTTATAATATCAAAGAACCAGCGGTTGATGGGAACGTTCTAAGGGTCTTATCCCGGTACCTTGCCTGGGATCTAGACGTTGCTAATCCTAAAAATAGACAAGTCTTTGAAGACTATTTAAAAGACCATTTACCAGATGATATGCGAGGGTTTAATCAGGCAATGATGGAGCTTGGGGCAATGGTTTGCACCCCTAAACAGCCAAGTTGTCAAAGGTGTCCAGTGAAAGACGGTTGCACCGCCTTTCAAGAAGGGACCGTCTCCAATTACCCGGTCAAGAGTAAAAAGAAAAAATCCCCCATCAAGGAAGTAGCAGTGGTGGCTCTTAGCTATCAAGGACAATACTTGCTGCATCAAAAAGACCAAGAGGGACTACTGGGTGGCTTCTGGGCTCTGCCATATGGGGTAGGAGAGTCATTAGAAGAAGCTCACCAAAATCTTCAAGAATGGCTTGATACAGAACTGAAAAAAAATAAACTCTGGGGACTGGTAGCAGAACCCTCCGCCCAGTTCAATAGAACCCTGATTGATGACCCTGAAATTGCTACAGTCAAACACGTTTTCACCCATCAAACATGGCTAATGCACCTGTACCAAATGGAAATCTCAAAAGACTTTTACCAAGACACCCTAACCATAGACTACCCCCCCATCGCTTGGGTGGGCGATGTCCATCAAGTGGCAAAGCTCCCCATTACCACAGCCATGAAAAAAAATATTGCCTTGCTCACTAAAATAAAAAAATAGAGGAAAACAAATGATGATCAAACTTCAAAACGACTTTTTAGAAGTCACTATTGCTAAATTCGGCGCAGAACTTAAATCCGTGATGGATCTTAATAATCCCTACCAATACATGTGGCAAGGGAATGCCCCGTACTGGAAGCGCACAGCGCCTATACTTTTCCCTTTTGTGGGGGCCCTAAAAGACAAAACCTATCACTACCAAGGCCAAACCTATACCATGGGCCAGCATGGTTTTGCCAGAGACTACGACTTTAACCTGATTTCCCAATGTGAAGAGCAAGCAACCTTTGAGTTACGGTCCACCGAGGCCACAAAAGCCAACTATCCCTTTAACTTTGTTCTTAAAATCAGCTACACCCTCCACGAACGGGTTTTAGCTGTTAGTTATCAAGTTGAGAATCCATCTCCCCAGGAAATTTTGTGGTTTTCAATTGGGGCTCATCCAGCCTTCAACGCTGAACTAGTCGAGGGTACCTGTGAACTTTTCTTCGAAGTACCAGAAAACCTCAACACCGAGATTATTGACTTAGAAAGAGGACTAATTCAGCGGGAGTTTCGTCCCATGGGGGATCAAGTAGATAGCCTAAGACTCTCCCCCTCTGTGTTCGATCACGATGCCTTGATATTTGGTCACCTGAAATCCCGTTATGTGTCCCTTCATAATGCCACAAGTAATCGCCGGGTATCCATGTCCCTTGTGGGGATCCCAAAACTGGGGATCTGGACTGATAAAGGACCATTTGTATGCCTAGAACCTTGGTGGGGAATTGCTGATTATGTTGATACCAACCAAAACTTAGAAGACAAAGAGATGATTCGAAAACTGAACCCTGGGGCAGCTTATCAGTGCGGTTACGATATCGCTTTTGAATAAGTTTGATGCTTGAACACCCGAGTAATTGGCTCCGTTTTACTTTTTTTCTATAAGCTTGTAGAATGACCGAAAGGGCTAATTCTACAAGCTTTTTTGTTAACAGAACGTAATGGCAAAATCGAGAAACTTCAGTATAATAGAGGTAGTGGCTAAAAAGGAGAAACAGATGACCAAATACTTGAAAATAATACTGAGTGTAGTCTTGATATTAGGGCTAGCAGCTTGTTCTACAACAACTGATAAAGGCAAGATACCTACACAACCCAATAAGGACCAAGCAATCACCCCAAAAGAAGGACAGAGTGAAACCCGTACCATTATGCAAAACACGAAGGTCAGAACAGCTATCGCCTTAGCCTTAAACAAGCAAAAAATTATTGAGACTCAGCTAGGAAGCGGCTCTAAAGCAATCGATTATCTTGTACCATCGGGGATTATGAGCACAACAGCCGGTGAAGATTTTAGAAAAGCTGGCACTACTGGTTACTTGAGTTACAATCCTGAACAAGCAAAGACCTTGTGGGCTCAGGCCAAAGAGGAACTCAAATTTGAAACCCTTGAAATCACACTATTAACCTTTGATGCACAGGTTGCAACAGAAATCGCTCAGGCATTTAAAGAACAAATAGAAGCCACATTAGTAGGCCTCACGGTTACAATCGTTGCAAAGCCTTTTGATGAAAAAGTCAAACAAGCTGCAGCAGGAGAATTTGATATGGAATTTACAGGTTGGGGCCCTGATTATCCAGATGCCCTTACCTATTTAGATATTTGGGCAGGGGAATCCGTTTATAATACTGCGGGGTATAAGAGCGAAGCCTATCATGATTTATTGGAAAATGCCAATTCTGCACAAGTTGCTTCGGATAATGATGCCCGCATCGCTGCACTTCAAAGTGCTGAAAAGCATCTGCTAGAAACAGATGTTGTCGCTTTGCCCGTTTATCAACGGGGTGGGGCGGTCTTACAACAACCCTATGTTAGCGGTATGCTAAAGCATAATTTTGGACCTCGATATACCTTTAAGAATGCCAGAACGACCTTGATGACCCAGGGCAAGAAAATCATTCGACTGGTAACCCCTGAGGACTTAACCACCACCGATGGCACATTGGCCAATAGTGATGTATCTGTTACAGTATTGGCTAACATTAACGAAGGCCTTGTAAGAATCGGTGAAAATGATCAAGTGATGCCGGGTATGGCTAGCAAATGGGAGAAATCAGAAGATGGTTTAACCTATAAGTTTCACCTGCGCGAAGGCGCACTCTGGTCCAACGGCACACCCGTCACGGCCCAAGATTTTGTGTTTGCATGGGGACGCTTAGCAGCCCTATCAACCCAAAACACTTCAAATCGCATGCTGGCTACAGCGAAAATTAAAAATTATGCCAGTGTCATGTCAGGAGAATTGAATTCCGATCAATTGGGTGTTAAAGCACTGGATAGCGCTACTTTACAAGTGACATTAGAAGAGCCGGTTCCTTACTTTTTAAAACTAATCACGTATCCAGGTTTTTTTCCTCAGTCAGAGGCTTTTGTTAAACTGATGGGGTCCCAATATGGGGATTCCCTTGAAACAAGCTTGTTTAATGGTCCCTTTGTTTTAGAGAGTTGGGACATTGGTTATGGTTATCATCTGGCTAAAAATCCTACCTATTGGGATGCTGCCGGGGTTGCCATTCACGGGGTGGACTATCGTTTGATCAAAGATGCCAAGGTTGCTTTATCCCAATACGAAACAGGGGAAATTGACAGCGTTTCTTTGGTGGGTGTTATGATGCCTGACTTCAAGCAACACCCTCAGTTAAAAACGTATTTTGATGCGACGGTGTATTACTTTGTCTTTAATATGCGCTAGTGAGCGCTGACCATGCGCTAGTGAGCGCTGATTATGCGCAGTGAGTGAATAGGGGTGACGGATGACAAGGAACGGATCTGCTATCAGAGCTAAATGGCTAACAGTTGTCTTTTTAGGTGTGTTTATCTTAACGCTAAATGGTTGTGCACTTAATTCGGACCAGGCAGGGGCAAATTCTAAAAATGAAAATTCCGAGTCTAAAGAACCCAGTGTGGTTAAAGAACCCATTGTGTTAACAGAAACAGCAAAAGAAGTGCTCCAGAATTTGGACGCTAGGCGGGCTTTTGCTTTAGCACTGGATAAAGAGGCGATTACCAATGGCATCTTAAAAAATGGTTCACAGGCCATTGATTACTTTGTACCCTATGATATTGCAAAAAATAATCAAAATATTGATTTTAGAGAAGCCTACCCAAAGGGGTGGTCTCACTTTGACAAAATTGAAGCTTTAAAGTTTTGGGAGAAAGCCAAGAAGGATATTGGTTTTGAAAAAGTCACTTTAGATTTATTAACTTTTAATGGAAAGCAAACCCTATTGATTGCTCAAACCATCAAAGCAAATTTAGAAGCCAACCTACCGGGTTTAACAGTGGTCATCGTCGCACAGAATTTCAATGATAAATTAGCCACCTCTAAAAAGAAGCAATATGCCTTAGAGTATATTGGCTGGGTGCCAGATTATCCAGACCCCGTTACCTATTTAGACCTTTACGTTTCTACCAGTGGACAAAATAATTCCGGCTATAGTAATCCTAAATATGATGAGATTATTAGAGCTGCCAAGTGTGACATCGCCATGCTCGATGGACAAAAGCGTTGGGAGCAGTTGCAAGAAGCAGAAAGGCAGTTGATTGAAGACGATGCAATCATCATTCCGATCTTTCAAAGCGGGGAAGCATTTTTAGCATCGACCAATATGGCAGGAGTTAAAGCCCATAGTTTTGCTGGTAAATTCAATTATAAAGATGTTGAGATGGTCACTGCCAATGACCCTAAAGCACCTTTGGGTAATGATGAAAAAAAAGTGATTACCATTATGACCCAAGGGGATATCCAAACCCTTGATGTGAGTTTGGTTTCTAGTTCAGCCTCATTTGAAGTGATTGCAAATGTTATGGAAGGTTTAGTGAGTCTTAATCAAGAAGACCAAGTGGTACCTGGGGTTGCTACCAAATGGGAAGCTTCTGCAGATGGTAAAAAATACACCTTTCACCTCCGGGGAAATGCTAAATGGTCTAATGGGGATCGGGTTACAGCTCACGACTTTGTCTATGCTTGGCAGCGCCTTGCTAACCCGAATACTGGGTCCAGCTATGGTTTTATTATTGAGTCAGCACAGATTGAAAACTACGCAGACGTACTTTCTGGTGTAAAACCTCCGTCGGAATTAGGTGTCGTTGCCAAGGATGACCTTACCCTTGAAGTCACCCTTGAAAATCCAGTGCCTTTCTTTGTGAAGCTCATGAGCTTTGCCTCATTCTTCCCACTTAATCAAGGAGTTGTGGAGGCAAAAGGTGAATCCTATGGCAAGGATATTAAATCCACTGTTTATAATGGTCCCTTTGTTTTGAGTCAATGGGATTCGGGTTTTGGTTATGCCATTGAGAAGAATCTATCCTATTGGGATCGCAGAGCTGTTAAAATTAATGGTGTCTCATTTAGGATTGTGGCAGATCCCCAGCGAAGTGTGGCTCTTTTTGACTCTCAAAAGCTAGACCGTTGCCTTTTAACATCCGATGCGGTGGACCAGTATAAGACCCACCCTGATTTTGGGACTAACCTAGAAAGTTCGGTTTATTTTTTAAGTTTTAATGTTGGCTTAGATGGTAAAGGCAATCAATAATAAAAAAACCAAGTCTCTAACCTAAGGACTTGGTTTTTTGTTGTCTGTGCTCTGATTTTTCTCTTAGTAGGAATGCAATGCAGCCCACCATGCGAAAGGCTGCCGTAACGTACAGGGCCACATAGATACCATAGTGAGACAAGAAAAAATTTGCGAAAAATGGTGAGATAGCCAATGTGATATTGGTCAAGGTATTGTAATAACCCACATAGATAATCCGGTTTTCTTCTGGGGTAACCGTGAGCATATCCGCAAAGAGAACCGTGACAGTTCCGGCGACAAAGAGACCTGAAGCACTTGAAATCACAAGAAGTACCATGAGATTTGGGGAGAGCGCATAGATAATAGGTGTGATGGCCATGCCTGCGGCGCAAATGGTGGTAATCCTTTCGTTGCCGTATTTAGCAATCATCTTAGGCCAGATTTTATGACCCATAAACATGGCAATGGCAGATCCGATACTGATCAGACTGAGCCAGAATTCGTCGGCCCCAAGATTTTTAATCATATAGATGCTGAATAGCGGCCAACCCATTTGCCAGCCAAAGTGAAAGATGGTGGAAGCAGTGACGAACTTAGTGAACCGTTTATTGCTGAAGACTGTTTTGAAACTTCCTTTAAAGGCAAGGGGTTGACGGTTGGTGTTGGGTGTATAAACAAACTGCTTAAACCGAAAATAGGCAATCATCCCCACAAAGAAAGCGCTGAGATAGAAGATTTGATAAATTGAAATCACATCGCTGTTGCTCTTTGGAATCAGCTTAAAGACAAAGCCGCTGGCAAGGGTCAAGAGGGTGGTATACACAATGGTATGCATACTTCTTTTGGCAATGACCTCTGGGCGCTTAATGGGGAAGAGGTCCCCAATTAAATCTTGGTAGGCCACGTTGTAGATTGCACTTGGGATTGTCATCAATGTCATGAGTAGAATAAAAATAAAAGGTTGCAATTTTGCGGGTATAAATGGCACAATAACAAGTGAGAGAACAAACCAGACGCTGACTAAGACCACTTGAGAGGTGATATGCTTTTTATCGTTGACCCTGTTGAGTAAAAACACCCCTGGCAAAACCACAAAGATCATGATAAAACCTTTCATGGATGTGAAAAGTGAAATATCAAAGTCTGTGCCCCCAATCCGTTCTAGGTATTTGATGGCATAGGGGTTAAAGAGGGTGTTCATCAGTTCAAATAAAATGCCAAAACTAATGAAGATTTTCAAGTTGTGCTTAAAAAGCAAACTTTCATTGTTTAGCACTTCAGGAGAAGGGCTAGTTTTTGTCAATAATTTCATGGTTTCCTCCAGACTATCCTCATCTATTGTAAGGGTTCTCTGAGGGATTCGTCAATATAATTCGATTACCGAAATAAATTAAATCATCAATAAAACAAACGGAGGTCTCCCATGAGAAGACGCAAAGCAGGGCCAAGATCAGTGCCCAGTCCGGAGCGTAAGCCGGGAAAAATCAAACCCACTAGAAAAGTGGCGGAACAAAAGGATGAGATGACCCCTGAGCAAATCAAAGAGCAGGGTCTCAGACAGCTAAAACAGGCCGCAGCAGCTTACATTTTATTGGCCACAGCAGTTGCTGCCCTGAGCACTGTGTTCGCCCCAGGCCTGGACCTCACCAAGGCCAGCCGCATTGGCAACGTGTATGAGATCTTCCACACCGTGATTAGAACAGGCTTTGTCCTATTTGGGGGCATCCTGATGCTTGGGTTTTACAAAACTCGGGACAAGCTTCGCCGTGAAAGTCTCACTAGCCTGATGATCACCATGATCATCGTCTTTGGCATCCTCCCCGTCACCACAGGTTATTACGATTTTCTGTACGTGCTCATGCCTTTTCCTTGGTCCACCTATCCATTGCAACTCCTATATGATGGCCACTTTTTAGCCTCGAATGTGGCTGGTCACTTTGGTGGCAATGGGGTCCCATGGCTGTTAGGCGCCTACATCCTTTGGCAAATTGGGATTTATACAGCGGTGGCTATTTACGGCAGGCGGGTATTTTGTAGTAGGCTTTGCGGCCATGCCGGAGCCCACGCCGAAACCTTTTCAGAAGCCTTTCCTTTAATAGGCGACTTTTCAAAGGGACGCAACCACATCTCTGCCAATCTGAAAGTCTTTCTCATTACCCTAAAGGCCTTGATCATCCTACTGAATTTTGGGCTGATATTAGCATGGGTGGCAATTCTAATAGGGGCCAAATGGTTAGATCCAAACCTTTTAAGGGTGATAGAAAGCGTTAAACTTTTGGCCTTTGAATTTATTTTATTTTATCTATTGATGATTGTCCAAAGTGGCAGGGGGTATTGTTTCTACTGTCCCGCAGGGACCATCATGGCATTTTGGGAGCTGCTCTTTGGCCACAACCTAAAAACCAACCTCGGAGTCTGCGTGGCTTGCGGTACCTGCAATGCCAACTGTGAAATGGGCATTAATATCATGTCAAAAGCAAAAAAAGGCAAGCCCGTGCAATCCAGTCTTTGCGTTGGCTGTGGCCACTGCATAGACAGTTGCCCTACAAAAACCCTTCAACTCAAAAGGGCTCAAAAAACTCAAAATTCATCACAAAAGTCAGGAAACCCTAACAATACGAACCACCATGGAAAGGAAGGCTACGATGACATTCTTTAAACCCAGAACCAAAAAGAGCATTGGCTCAAACAATGGCAATACCTACGCGCTTTTTAATATCAATAGCCATAAAGATTTAAAGGACAGCCAGTATAATTCGAAGGTTGGGATTATCGGCATGCTTGCAGTATTAGCGGTGGCGGTGATTTCGGTGCTAGGCATCATATTTTTCAATCCTTTGATGGTTCAAGGGAGAGGCAAGGGGAAAGGCAAACGTAAATGAGTGAATTGATGGCAGACATAAAGCAAGAAAAAATAAACAAGGGGAGCAATTCTCTTCAAGGCAGTGGTTGCGAGCTCGTGATTCCCGAAAACGAACTCAAGCCCTTGGCAGAAATTGAACGATCGATTATTAAAAAGTTTAGAAAAGATATATGGCGAAAATTCGTCTTAGCACTTCAGGATTTTGACCTTGTAAAAGAGGGGGATCATATCGCTGTGGGTGTATCCGGGGGAAAAGACTCCATGCTTCTTGCAAAGTTAATGCAAGAACTTCAAAGGCATGGCCCGGTGAAATTTGAACTCTCATTTGTGGCCATGGACCCAGGATTTCACCAGTCCAATCGGGAGCTGCTCCTGAAAAATGCTGAACACTTGGGCATTCCGATTAACCTGTACGAATCCCATATTTTTGATATCGTGGATGGTGTGGCGGCGGAATACCCTTGCTACCTCTGTGCTCGCATGCGTCGGGGATCCCTATATGAGAAAGCCAAATCTCTAGGAGCTAATAAACTAGCCCTTGGGCACCACTTTGATGATGTCATTGAAACTATTATGATGAACGTGCTTTATGCCGGCACTTACATGACCATGATGCCCCGCCTTCATAGCAGTAATTTTGAAGGGATGGAGCTGATTCGCCCTCTCTATTATGTAGAAGAGGACAACATCAAGCACTGGGCATCCTATAACGGGATCAATGCCATGAACTGCGGGTGTGTGGTGGCTGCAAAGCGTACCTCCAGTAAAAGACGGGAAATGAAAGACTTGATCAAATCCCTAAAACTCATCAACCCAGATGTGGGTAAATCCATCTTGAAGTCCTCTCAAAACGTTCATCTAGACGCAATCCTAGGCTTTAAGCGCCGTGGCCGTGATGTAGCGTTTTCCGAATACTTCAACGAAGAACATTTTGAGCTATAATTGCACGAATTGTAAGGAAATGCTCGCAACCTTAAATTAAACTTAAATAATCAGCTTAAGTGTAGGCAGATTTGAGTGTTTGTTTTATAATGAACATTGTAGGTTACCTGTTTATTTCAGAGTATTCCAACCTCAGATTTGCTCATAAGCAGTATCCCCCAAAAAAGGCCGTCGACAAGCCTTTTTTATTTTTTTGCCAAAAACGACTCACGGTGCACGTCCCCCTGAGCCGCTTGACTTTTTTGCCAGAACCCGTTAACATGAAATTAACAGCGAGTGAGAATCAATCTCATTGCATGTCTAATATAGAGGTGACACAGTGAAAAAAACGATTATTGTCTCAGGGGCAGCGGGTTATGGCCTTAACACGTTGCAGTTCTTCTTTGAGAACGCCCTAAAAACATATGGCTACCACATGCTTTCGTATAAAAACTATATGTCCCGGATTCGGGGAGGCTTCAACTTTACCATCATCACCCTGTCCGATCAACCAGTGAACATGATTGAGCAGCAGGCAGATGTGATTATTTGCCTAGACAAAGAGGGCCATAGCATCCCAGAATACCTTAAAGAAGGTGCCGTGGAGATCAAGTATCAGGATTTTGAAGGGGATTACCCAGGTATTGATGCCAAAGCACAGCCCATGATGCTCCTGGGTGCCCTATTGAAGCACTTTAATTTTCCAGAAAGTTTCTTGAAAAACATCCAAATGGCCAAATGGTCAGAGGCTGTTAATGAGAGCAATCAGGCAGCAGCGCTCATAGGTTATCAAAAGGGCAAAGTGATGGTTGATCTAGTGGATCTTGGTGCTAAACCACTCATGCGCGTCAACGGGAACCAAGCCATTGCCCTTGGCGCCATGTCTGCAGACTTAAGATTCTTTTCTGCCTACCCCATGGCCCCCTCAACAGGGATTATGATGACCCTATCAAAATACGAAACCCAACATATTATGGCCGTTGAGCAAGTGGAAGACGAAATTGCAGGTATCATAGCTGCCCTTGGAGCCTCATCCAATGGTGCAAGGGCCATGACAGCCACATCTGGCGGCGGCTTTTCACTGATGGTAGAAGGCCTGGGCTTTGCCGGCGTGGCCGAACTCCCCATCGTTATTGCCAATGTTCAAAGACCGGGCCCTGCAACTGGCCTGCCTACTAGAACAGAACAAGGGGACCTGGAATTTATCAGTAGGGCCTCCCAAGGGGAGTTCCCGCGGCTAATTGTGGCCCCCACAAGCATAGAAGAGTGCTATTACCAAACCCAGCGGGCCTTTAACATGGCAGATAAATACCAAATTCCAGTAGTGATCCTAACAGATCAGTTCTTGGCAGATTCCACTGCCACGGTCAATAAGTTTGATCCAACCCGGATTCCCATTGAAAGACACATCAATACAGACGCCGACGGTTACAAGCGGTACGATTATAACAAGGTTCTTAATGGCCGCAAGTTCCCTGGCCTAGATGACACCTTGATTATGAATGATTCACACACCCACGATGAGCACGGTCATATGACAGAAACCATTGAAAATACCCTTAAACTCAAGCACCGTTTGATGTCTAAGCTGGATTTAATGAAAGCAGACCTGCTGGAACCCGAGTACATTGGGGTCCCAGGTGCAAAACACGTGTTTATCGGTTGGGGTTCAACGGTTGCAGCCCTTAGAGATGCCGTGGCCACCATCAATGCCCAAAGGCCAACTGATGCACAAGTTGATAAACAGTTGGCTGCACAGGCAGATAAATCGGTGGCTGCTCAGGCACCATCGGTTGGGGCCCTCCTATTCACCGACGTGTTCCCAGTGCCAGACAAGGTGCTTAGACACTTGGCTGAGTCAGGAGCCCATTTTATCAATGTTGAGCAAAACTACAACAACCAATTCGGCAAACTCATCCGTGCAGAAACCGGCATTAGCTATCATGGCAGCATCAACCAATACGATGGCCGCCCCATGACAGCAGAATCCATTTTGGATGCTTACCAGAACTACGAGGAAAACAACCATGGAAAATCTCTTTAAACTCAAGGTCAACGACAACACCTGGTGCCCCGGGTGCGGTAATTTTATGATACTCAAGGGCATGGAAGAAGTGCTGGAATCCCTAGGCTACCAGCCAAAAGACGTCTTATTTGTCAGCGGCATCGGGCAGGCTGCCAAAATGCCCCACTATATCAAGGGCAATGGCTACAACACCTTGCACGGACGGGCCCTACCGTCGGCCATGGGGGCCCATATGGCCAATAGCAAACTGCTCACTGTTGTGAACACCGGGGATGGGGACAACTATTCTGAGGGTGGCAACCATTTTATGCATGCCATTAGAAGAAATATGAATATTGTTCATTTGATCCACGATAATCAGACTTATGGACTCACTAAAGGTCAAGGTTCTCCCACCACTCCGAGGGGCCGCGCCACATCGGTTTATGACGCGGTGAGGATAGACGAGATAAACCCCATAGAAGTGGCCATTGGCATGGGGGCCACCTTTGTGGCTAGAACTTTCTCCGGGGACATTGCCCACTTTAAAGCCACCTTGCAGGCTGCCATTGAGCATGATGGCTATGCCATTGTGGATGTCTTGCAGCCTTGCCCAAGCTTTAATAAAATCAACACTTTTCAGTGGTACAAAGAACGGGTTTATCACATTGGCCCGGGCACAGATAAACCCCACGATCCAACAGATAAGATGGCTGCCTATCAGCTAGCCCAAACCTTTGGAGATGCAGGGGTGCCCTTGGGGATCATTTATAAGAATACTAGCAAAGATAGCTATTTGGATCGCCTGGTGCATATTGAAAAAAATAAGCCTCTGATCAGTTATCAAAGGGATTTTGCTGTGCTTGATGAGATTATGAATGATTTTATGTGAAAAACGTGCTAGGGGACATCACCATGTCCCGCCACAAGAAAACCACCCCAAGCATAAGAACTTGGGGTGGTTTTTATATTCTATTCCAGTTTCATAAACCGTTCCAGAACTGTCATGGCTTCAGCTCTTGTGGCCCCAAGGGATGGGTGATAGTAACCATCTGGGGTGCCTTTGATTAGACCAAGTTGATTGGCTAAACGGACGTCCCGTTTGAATGCTGTTTGAACATCACCAAGGTCTTTAAATGCCACAACCTCTTGAAGGAGCAGGGTATCTGTGTTGAGTCTATTCTTAATGCCGTAGGCATTCAGTAGGAGCTTAGCCATAATATCTCGTCTGATTGGCAAGTCTGGACCGAGTTTAGTGCCGTAAGCATCCTTTAGAAGACCATTTACATAAGCAATTTTAAGTTCCTGTTGGTACCAGCCATCAGCACTGAGATCAGTATAGGGGAGCAATCCCTGGTACACATCACCCTGGATGGCCAAGGTACGAACTAGAAATGCAATAAACTGTGCGTTTGTGAGTTTACCATCGGGGGCAAAAAGGTTAAGGGGCACACCGTTAAGGGCTAAACCGTTGGCTATTTTTCTAGAAGCAATGGACTCAATGGCGGTTTTTGCCCAGTGGGTCTTGATGTCCTTAAAAGTAATATCGTACTCTTTCACGGTATAGGTTGAAAAGTGGGAGGCATCAAATTCAATTTCTCCAGATTTCAAAACTTTCCCACCTGCATAAGACCAAGTCCCAGTTAGGGGATTGAGGTAATAAACCGCTAATTTACTGACGTTTTTAACCTTTTCAACATCAAATCGCAAAGTGATACCAATGGGTTCATCGAACTTACTAATGGTTTTACCATCAGCTTTTAGGTTAAAGACATACTGATCAGATACATCTGATGCCTGTTTATTAGGTGGGTCAGGCACTGCAGCCATGGAAAAATCAAAACTTTCCTTGCCTTTTTCCAGTAGAGAACTTGGTAAAACAGCATTGACCCCATCAAAAGCCAGAGTTACATCCTTTTTAGAGGCGATGAGAAGTTTTAAAGCAGCAGCTGGTAAATTGAGCACCTGTGTATCCACATTGGTTTTAGGTTTATCGATGGCAATCACAATGGTGTCATTTTTCAGCGCTTCTTTAACTGTTGAATCTGAAATTAAAACGGTTTCAATCACATTCCCCTGTGGATCTGTCACGATTTTTGTGGTGTCAGGCACTGGCGATGTTGTCACTGGAGCTGTTGTAACAGGTGGGATCACTGGTGAGATTACTGGTGAGATTACTGGTGTGATAAATGGTGGTGGTGCACTACCACCTCCGGCAGGTGGTGGATCACTTGGAGGGACTGTAGTTACAGGTGAGGTTATTGTAGGTGGGACTGTTGTTATAGGCGGAACTGTTGTTGTAGGCGGCGTTGTTGTTGTAGGCGGCGCTGTTGTTGTAGGCGGCGCTGTTGTTGTAGGCGGCGCTGTTGTTGTAGGCGGCGCTGTTGTTATAGGCGGAACTGTTGTTGTAGGTGGAACTGTTGTTACAGGTGGAACTGTTGTTGTAGGTGGGACTGTTGTTATAGGCGGCGCTGTTGTTACAGGTGGTGCAGTGGTTGGTGGTGGTGGAGCGCTTCTTGTAATTGTAAGGGTAATCGTTGAAATAGCTGGATCTCCACTATATGTTGCAGGATCTTTAATCACAACTAAGGTGACGATATTGGTACCAACTGACAGTTCTTTTACTTTAGAAGCTTGAACCACTCCGTCGATGGATAATTGGGCTCTGGTATCCGATTTTGTGGCATTAATTATGACACTGTCTTGTTCATAGGGTACTGTGGCGGCGTAAACTACTGTAGGGCCGCTAAATGCGGGGCTTAAGGTGCCGCTAGAGAGGGATAAAGAACCAAGATTCAAGCTGATGGCACTATTATCATCTAAAGTCATGCTGTAAGTCTGGGTGCTTGCCCCGTAACCAAGGCGCACATTCAAATTACCCCGCGGCTTACTTAGAGCCTGAACCGTGTCCCCACTTGGGATAGAAACCGGTGTTGGATAACCGACAGAAAAATCATAAGGAATCAAATAAGTGTCTTGATTGTATCTGAGGCGCAAATGGGTAGCTGAAGCGGTGTAAATCAGGTGCTTGAAGTATGCGGAAAAACTGCTGTGGTTAAGGGTTTGGCTAGCAAAGACGCCTCCGGAGCCATTTTGAAAGTCTAGGGATAGGGTTTGGAGTGTCATGGTGGCGTCCCGCACAATTGTGAGGGTATGGGTTGTTGTCTGAGTGGTATTTTGGGAAGTGATGACAATGGTAAAGGTGTTGGTGCCTGTACTTAGGGCAAGAGAACGATTTTTTGTGGTGGTGGTGGTGTTCGTTGCGGTATCGGTAACCGTAACGGTTGAGCCTACCATTTCAGTGTTGACAGTCATGTCAAGGGACGTGAGGTTGGCGGGGATCTTATATGTGTTTGCAAGGTCTGTGGCGCTAAGAGACTTGCTGCTGGATGCGAATGTTAAATTGTCTAAAAGTGCATTGCTAGCATTTGGAGAGCTTAAATTAAAGGTGTAGGTTTCTTGATGGGAGCTACTGGCTGTGGTAACCACTGTAATGGCTTGAGGGGATCCCGTGATTGGAATCCACTGTGAAACCCCTGCAGTGAGGGTGCTGCCATTGGCGGTAGAGCCCGTAATTTGAGCGCCGGTTACGGTGATTTGTAGATCTGTATAGTCGTCTGCTAAGGTGAAATTGTAGCTGTTAGTTAAGGGGTCAAACGCGAGACTTTGAGTTGTTTCAGTAACGCCTTTTTTACCTTTTATGGTGATATTACTTGGTAAATAATACTTAAGCGCTTTATCCACTTGCATCAGCCCGGGCCCCATTATCTGGGTACTTGTAACCCCTGCAATGACTGGTAAAGCCACTGCAGTTGAGGCTGTATTTTTGACGGCATTATAAATTTGGGTACGGGTAGCTGTTGGATATTGGGCTTTCATTAAGGCCATTAAACCAGCCACATGGGGGGATGCCATAGAAGTACCGGATTTAATGGTAATATTATTGCCAGGATCGGCGGCGTTATAGAAAGTACTATAAATCCTAGAACCCGGTGCAATCAGATCCACCGCAGGGGTGTAGGTGGTGGTGCCAGGACCAGATATAAACGAACCGGCGATATTTGAAAAGTCTGATATAGCAACACTTGAACCGACATATTGCGCTGAGCCAACGGAGAAAACCGTCGTGTGAGTTGCTGGGAAACCCATCACTCTAGGGTCCACCACATCCGGAGTTGCTACAAATTCATTTTGAGGGGCGGTATTGGTCCATAGTTCAGAGTCGTTACCAGTGGCTGCAACAATCAATAAACCTGCGTCATAGGCGTATTGTAGGGCACTTTCCACTTCTGCAACATAACCTGGGTAACTGAGGCTCATGTTAATGACCTCAGCGCCGTTGTCAGCTGCGTATCGAATGGCAGCTGCCAGGTTGGCGGTGGTACCTGCCCCAGTGGTATCTGCAAAAACTTTTAAAGGCATCAATTTGACATTTGGGTAAACACCGGTGGTTGCCAAGCCATTATTGCCCTTTGCCCCAACAATGCCAGCCACATGGTTACCATGGCTCCCAGTAGGACTTGGGTTATTATCATTGTTGGCAAAATCCCAACCAGCAATGACATTCAAATCCGGATGGATAGTTGTTATACCATCATCAATCACTGCCACCGTAACATCTGGGGGTGAGCCTCCAGCCACCACATAGCGACTAAAGACCTGGGACCAAATATTGGTTTCTCCTGTCTGATCAAAACGCCATCTATCGTTGATGTTGACATCGTTTGGCTCAAAGGTTTCTAATTGGAGATAGTATACAGGTTCAACATAGATAACATCTGGTTCAGTTAGAGCGTCTTTCATGGCAACATGCAGCGCCTGCTCATTGAGCTCTGCGCTGGCCAGAGGATTTGACACCTCTCGCAGACTCTGAAGAATAGCCTTAGAGCCCACGGACCGCTGTTCGAAATGGCCGCTGGCATGTTTAACCGTAAAGACACCAGGGACAATACCCGAAGGGGGTGCTGTATTTTGATCGATTTCTGTACTGGTTTTGAAAGCGAAGCTGGTACCGCCAAAGGCCAGGCAAAGGACTATTAAATAGCTGATTATCCATTTGATTTTCATAAAAATCCCTCCATTTTAAGGGTCAGGCCTGTTAATGTTTTGTTGTATTATGTTAACGTTGTTATATCGATTTTTAATTGCTGTGTCATCTTAGAGTGAATATGCAAGACTAGCTCATTTATTCACCTCTATTATATACCCAAACATCGTCCTTTGACACAGTAAAGCCACATGTGTAACAAGGCTTTAATCAATTGCCAATAGTTCTAAATATGTCAATAACTTATAGCCTTCATGGGACTTTTGTCTTATTTATGTAACCTATTTGTCATAAAAATAATTTAAACGTGAAAATTTGGGTAACAGTATAACACCTCGTATCCTACATAAAACTTGATGGCTTAAACAAGTGAAAGGGGTGCTCCAATGTGGTATAAAAGTTATGTTGTTTAAAGTGGCAGAAAAATTATGTTATCAATAGACTTTTTTAATTTATAAGGTTGATTGGCAATCACATTTTGCCAACCCCGATTTATTTAAGACACTAATAAGTATACCGACATAAGGGGTGTGATGAAGTGCGTTTTACACCTGGGCACTTGAGACGCATGGAGCAAATAGTGCAACCGACCCTTTTCTTACGCGAGTAAAGGAGAGGGAAATTATGAAAACGAAAAGAATGATTCGATCAGTTTGGGCGATTTTATTGTCCATCGTCTTGTTGATACCGATTATGCCAGTTTTTGCAGAAGAAATACCACTTGAACCAGAGTCTATTAATTTTAGAATTGTGATGAGTGGTGACCAAGAGGTTACAATTCCTGTATTAAATGATAGCCCTATAAGTAAAAATTATTACGCCGAATTACAGAAAGAGAAATGGACTTGGAATTGGTCAACTTGGAAATGGGACTTGTCTTGGATTAAAGACAAAGATCTTACAGTGAAAGACGTTGCACAAGGTTCTACGAATGATGCCGTAATGCTTGGCGCTAGCTTTAATGAAGGTCAACCCGGCGTGATGACTATTCCATCATCAGCTATAGCAGGTATGGTTCGTCTTTATGCAACACATGGCAATATGACTCAGACTTTAGATGTGACATTAATTAAAGCAGCACAAATACCAACCCGTATTGAACTATCAGGACCAAGTGATATCGATGTTCCACTATACGGAACACCAACAGCAGATTTTGGTTACACTGCGGTCGTTTATGATCAATATGGTGCAGTAATGGATTTACCAGTCAACATTTTTGCGCAAGGGCACGAAGGCAAAAATATTGATTTTAGCAATGGTACTGCAACACTTCATAACATTACGTTGCCAGGTGACTTTACAGTATTAGCACAACTTGGTGAATTGGCAGGGACCGATTCTGTTGATCAGCTTCATCCTCAAATGACAGTTACAGTTCACAAGCAAGAATCCCATCCATCATGGATAGAAATTGATGGCGCAAACAGTATCAATGTTCCTCAAAATGATACTGATGTAACCGAAGTTTACACTGTAAAAGTATATGATCAGTATGGTATTGAAATGGCAAATCAAGATACCACAATTTTTGCCAACAATCCTACTGGAACAGCCTTTGTTTCTCAAACAGGTTCACTGACAGTTACAAAAAACGCAAAACACACTTACTTTATGATGTATGGTTTTTTAGGGAATTTTGCACCATCAGAATTGGCACAAGCCATGACTCAAATGCAGACATCAGAATATATCTATCTGATTAAAACACCAGTAGCTACCATTGACGATGCCAATAACTTGATTCTACCTGATTCAGGTTTTGACATGAACCTTGAATACAGAATTGTTAACGCATTCCCAGATCAACCAGCAATTGAAGCAACAGGCAGACATTTTGAAGGTTGGATAGATTATAATTCAGAAGAACCGCCAACATTCCCAGGTAAAGTAGACGTAGAATTACGTTACAAAGCAGATCAACAAATGGACATTAACGCTCTAAATCTTCAAACAAATAATGGTTATCCAAAAGGCTATGAAGCAGGTCCTTCAATTACACTAAACTTTACTGTTCTTAAACCATCAATTGCCATTAACCCAGTGAGCCCAGTGACTTCAACAACTGTCACCATCACTTACAATGAATTACAAATAGGCGAAGAAATGTTGCCAGTAGATGTTGCTGCGAGATATTGGACTAGCCCATATGGCGTTCAGTATAACTTAAACAAAGAAATGTTCTACAAAACAAGCCAAGCAGATGAATTTGTAGTTTATTCAGAGCCATTTGAAATCACTGAAAACACCACTATTTATGCAAAAACAGTGGTGACACTGATGAAGGTCTTTTATGATGCTGTTTCTAAGCTCGGCGAGGACTTCTACCAACCAGTTGACTTAGATGGGGTTTACACTTCAGACATCACAGAATTGCCAATTGTATTTGTTGAGATACCAACAACAACCGTTCCACCGGTAACAGAACAACCAACAACTGTGCCACCAGTAACAGAACAACCAACAACTGTGCCACCAGTAACAGAACAACCAACAACTGTACCACCGGTAACAGAACAACCAACGACTGTACCACCAGTAACAGAACAACCAACGACTGTACCACCGACTACTGCAGCACCTGCAGCAGAACCAGAGGAAGAACCAGAGGAAGAACCAATAGTTGAACCAGTTGTTATAGCTCCAGTAGAAGTACCGCTAGCCCCACTTCCAGAACCAGTCATTGAAGAACCAGTTAATCCACTAGCAGACTTTGCCTTCTTAGATGCACAAGTGATTGATGAAGAAGTGACACCACAAGGTGCATTGGAAGAAGATATTGCGATTCCTGCTGAAGTTGTCCCACTTGGAGATGCTTTACCGAAGACAAATGAATTGCCAATTCAGTTGCTCTACGGTTTAGGTGCTCTTATTAGCGGACTTGGTGTCTACTTGAAACGTAAAGGTTAAGAGTTCAAGCGATGATGGTTATCTAATCGACACTCAAACCATAACTTAGTTGATAAGACGTATTAAAAGTCGGCTAACTGTAAATGAGTTGCTGCGAGTCTAGAATTTAGATAAGTAGCAACTCTTTTTTCTTTCATTTAATAAGAATTTGCTTGAGGTGCTAAAAACTAAGATCATTATGTGACAAAATTATTTCGAAGTGTTGCAAAATGACGACATGTTTCGAATATTTAAGAACAAATCTTGCCTTTCTAATAAAGAGACAGTATAATGAAAATGCACGAATGGTTGAAAGTGTAAGTTATGCACAAAAACACAGTAAAGCCTGTGGATAGGCTGTTGATAGCCCAAGGTGTGTTACACTTGCATTACAACTGTTTAACTCTTATTGTTTTGGGTAACAAGAGAGTGTTATAATCTCATTAGCTTGTGAGTGTAGGCATATTGTCTCTCGCTGCTAGTGCACCTTCTCCTGAAAGGGGGGGAGATGGTGATCGAACAAAACCCCAAACAACTATTTAAAGGGAGGAACTACATACTATGAGAAAGATACTTTCTTTAGTACTCGCGTTCGCATTAATCCTTGGAAGTTTCCCACTTGCATTTGCTGACGCTGCAACATCAGGCGCACAACTTCAAGAGTGGAAAATCGTTCAAGGCGACCTCATGTCAGATAAGAATTTGACAAGAGAAATGGCAATCACTTACTTCATTCGTCTTTTAGGCGAAGAAGCTGCAGCATTAGCTTATGCTGAGCCAACAACATTCACAGATGTTCCTAAAGCACATTGGTCATACAAGTATATCGCTTACGCTGAAGCTAAGAAATATACTAACGGCATGGGCAATGGCAAATTTGGTCTTGGTGGCGAATCAACAACTCAGCAATTAGTAGCTTTCATCCTTCGTGGTCTTGGCTACGGTGATGTTGCTTATGCAGATGTAATGGCAAAAGCTACTGAGCTTAAGCTTCTTACAAACGTAACAGCAGCTGCTGATGCTAAGCTTATCAGAGGCGTTGGTTTTGAACTTTTGATCAACACTTTGAACACACCTTTAAAAGGTCAAACAGTTGCACTTAAATATGTTCTTAAGTTAGCTACTGTTCCAGCAACACCAGTTACAATGGATTCTGTTAAAGCGGTTACAAATGCTTTAGTAGATGTAAAAGTTCTAGAAGCTAACGCTGTTACAGTAGCGCCTGCTCTTACAACTTTCAAAATCGTTGACAAAGATGCTAAAGCACTTGAAGTAACTGCTGTAGAACTTAGAGATGCTGGTAAAACTCTTCGTTTGACAACTGCTGCACAAGTACCTGGCGCACTTTACAAAATTACTGTTGGCGAAGTTACAAAAGAATTCGTTGGTCTTGTAAAAGACACAGTGAAGCCTGTTGTAAGCACAGTAGTTGCTAAAACAAACACAATTGTAGAAGTAACATACGCTGTGGATGATCTTGATCCTAAAACATCTGTAGATGTTGCTAACTACTCTATCAATGACTTGACAGTTGTTTCTGCTACAGTTTCTAAAGCTAAAGTAACACTTGTTACTTCTGCTCAAACTGCTGGTAAATTGTACACATTGACAACTCAAAACGTTACTGATCTTAGCGCTAACAAAATGGATAAGTCTGAAGTTAAGTTCGGTGGTAAAGCTGCTGACACGACTAAGCCAGTTGTCGCTACTGTCGTTTCTAAAAAAGGTATCACACTTGAAGTAACTTTCACTGAAGATCAAAAACTTGATGCAGCTACTGCACTTGACATTGCTAACTACACAGTAGATGGCGTGGCTATTACAGCAGCGGTCATGAAAAATGGTACAGATGATAAAACAACAAACGATTTTGACAAGAGCCCAATCGTTGTTCTTACAACTGCAACTCAAACAGCTGGTAAGCTTTACACTTTAACTGTTCAAAACGTTAAAGATGCTGCTGGTAATGTTATTGCAAAACAAGAAGTTAAATTTGGTGGTACTGCTCTTGATACAGTTAAGCCAACAATTGCTACTGCAACAGCGACTACAAACACAACTGTAGAAGTTACATTTGATGAAGACGATCTTGCAGCTGATTCAGCTAAAAACATTGCTAACTATGTAATCACTGACCTTGCAGTAACAGCTGCAGAAGTTGATGGCGCTGTTGTTACATTAACAACTGCTGCTCAAACATCAGGCAAACTTTACACATTGACAGTTGAGAATGTTAAAGATACTGCTGGTAATGCAATTACTAAAGTTGAAAAGAAATTTGGTGGCGTAGCTGCTGATACAGTTAAACCAACAATCTCTTCAGCACAAGCATTGACACAAAACACTTTCCAGATTATTTTCTCTGAAAAAGTTGACAAAACATCTGCACAAACACTTTCTAACTACGTAATCGATAATGATCTTGGTTACCCAACTTCTGCTACTTACACAGAAACAGCTGGCGTTTATAAAGTTGTTCTTGGTACAGTTAACCAAGCTGCAAAAGTTTACGAAGTAGCGGTTTCTAATGTAAAAGACCTTTCTGGTAACGCGATTACAGCAAGCTCAAAAGTTAAATTTGCTGGTATCGGCGCAGCTCTTTCTGCTGTAAAAGTTGACGGCGTTGTAAGCGTTGATAAGCACACAGTTAAAGTTATTTTTAACCAAGCTATCAACAAAACAATTGGTGCTTCTACTGCTAACTACTCTATCAAATCTGCAACAAACTCTGCTTCAAACATTGGTACTACAACAGGAACAACTGTTTCAGCAATCAGCGCTTCAGCTGTAGCGACTGTTTCTGGATCTGAAGTAACAATTACTTTCCCATCTACTTTCTCTATGGTAGCTGGTGAAATCTACGAATTGACAGTTGCTAACGTAGCTGGTTTGCACGGTGCTGTTTTAAGTGCTACTGCTGCTGAAACTAAAGCTCAATTTGCTGGTATCGCTACTGCAAAAGCAGATCTTAAAGTTGATGCTGTAACAGTAATCGATGGCAAGACAATTCAAATCGCATTCAACCAAAACATCAAATCATCATTAAATCCTGTTAATGAAACAGCAATCGAGCTTTACCTTACAGAAGCTGCTGTTGGAACAACTTCACCAGCTGCTATCGGTACTGCAGTAGCAACTGATGAAATCTCTAAAAACGTATTGACAGTTAGATTGTCAGCTGCAATGACAGCTAGCACTATCTACTACGTAAATATCGCTACTGCAAGTGGTATTACTGATATTTCTGGTTTGTATGCTGTTAAAATCGATACAGCTACTACAAAATCAGAAGCTGTATTTGCAACTGGTTCAATCCCAACTGTAGAACTTAAAGTTGACGCAGCTGTGATGACAGATGTCAACACACTTGAAGTTTACTTTAACAACGACGTTGCTGATGATGCTACAGTTGCTGACAGCTTAGTAATCTACGCTGCAGATGGTACAACTACACTTACACCTGGTGCTATCCTTGTTCCAAGTAACTATGTTGTAGATGGCAAAAAAATCACTTACTACTTCACAAACTTGGGTACAGTAACGACTGCTGGTACAGTTTACACTGCAAAAATCAACACTCTTACAGATGTTGACTACAAGTACAATAGCGCAATCAGCATCTTAACTGGTAAAAACACTGCACAATTTGCAGCTGTAGACACTGAAAATGCAAAACCTTACATGGTAGGCGCTGCTGCACTTGCTAACCAAAAGGTACGCGTTACTTTGTCAGAAGAAATCGTTGGAATCACAACTTCTGCAATTAAAGTTGTTAAAAAAGGTACAACTGATGTAACGTTAGTTGCCGGAACTGATTACACTATTTCTTACACAGCTGGCAACGACTACTTTGATATCTTGGCAACTGCTGCATTGACTGCTGGTACAACATACGAAGTTAGTGTGATTGCTGGTTCAGGCATTACAGGTATCTCTTTACAAGATGCTATCAAAGCTGACGATGTTACAACAACTACTGTAAATGAAAATGCTGTTACATTTGCAGCAGTAAACTAATAACATAACGATTTCTGTTAACGTCTATTAGTAATCTTCTTAGCTTAACAACTGCTGTTAAAGCAGTCAGTCTTAAAATCAAAGATGGCCTTCGGGCCATCTTTTTTTACGTCTCCATTACAATAGTTGTTAATTCAATACACCCCTTTGATTGTTTGGTATAATATAGTTATCGAAGGATCAGAGGGGTGTTTGTTATGAAAAAACTATTGACGATAGGTATCATTCTAATCATGATGTTGCAGATGGTTTTACCCGGATTTGCACTGGATACAGTTAATCAAAAGGCACTAGTATTGAATCAATTGACCATCTTGAAAGGAGATGGCAATTCGCTTAACTTAACAGGTCAGTTAAAAAGATCAGAAGCAGCGGCCTTTATCGTTAGATTGATGGGCGATGAGTCTAAAGTACTTGCGAATGCAAAACTAATCGCTACCACCCAATTTTCAGACGTCAAAGTAACTGATTGGTATGCGCCTTATGTTAACTACTTGGCATCTCTGTCGGTTATCAATGGTTATGATGATGGTACCTATAAGCCCAATGATTTTGTTTCAGAAAAGGCTTTTTTAAAATTAGTACTGGGTACAATGGGTCATATTTATGGCAAAGATTTTAATTGGAATACAGTTCTAACCTATGCAAAGAATCAAAATTTATTTGTCACAGGGCAACTAGAAGATAACACAAACTATTCAAGAGATCATGTTGCTTCATCACTGTACAGTGCACTTAATCAAGTGATTGTTGGCGGCAATGCAACAATACTCCATAGATTAGTCTCCAGTGGACAATCAGATAGTACTATAGCGCAATCTACAGGTCTGTTGCCAATAGATCAAGTGACAACCACTATTAAGTCAGTGTTAGCAAATAGTGCAACATCAGTGGTGGTGACCTTTAATGAAGAAATCGGTACGATATCTAAAGAAGCTATTTCAATCGTAGCCGATAAGGGAATGACACCAGTTGAGATAAAGAATATTACTTTTAGCGCCAATACTTTAACCATCACGACAGCTCTTCAGATACCTCAACATCTTTATGGGATAAAAATCGATAGAATAATTGATAAATCTGGGTTTTTGACTAAGAGTCTTACAGGGGAATTTAAAGGGTTCGGATCTCTTGAAGTTCTTTCTGATTACTTCAAAATTAGAAAAGCTCAGGCACTTAACGAACGGACCATACAGGTAGATTTTACGCAACCAATTAATATCAATGCAGAGATTCCGACCTATTACGATATCTATAAAAATGGGGTTTTGTGGATTGATGGTTCATTCAGCACCCTGACAGTTAAAAAGACAAATGTTGGTAATCACACAATTCATATAGTCACCCAAGGTTCAGCGGTTTTCTTTGACTCTGATAATTTAGAAATTAGAATATCCGGGGATTTATATAGTAATTATGGTCTCAAACTAAACCAAGACAAGGGTGATAAATTTGCTTTTACAGGTAATGGGTCTGCTGAAGAAGCACCATTTGTAAAGGCTGTTACACTCATCAATCAAAAGACAATTGAAATCGAATTTAGCGGCGATGTGGATCTTGCAACAGCTAAGACAATTTCAAATTATACGCTTAAGTACAATGGTCAAAACTTGAACTTACTAAGTGTTGCTCAAATTTACGGCACCAATAAATTTCATGTTTCAGTTTTTCAACCAATGCTTGAAAAGAATCTTTATGCAATTCAGATTAAGTCTGTATTGAGTGGTGGTAAGTCAAAGTCTATGACAACATTTGATTATGAGTTTTTTGGTAGTGCTGTGGATGGAAAGGCTTATGAGGTTGTTTATAGTGGCGCTACAGATCTGAATACGGTTGTCGTCTACTTTAGCAGACCGATTAATCCAGCTCAAGCAGAGGATATTACAAAGTACACACTTGTTGGACCTGGTTTTGCAGGTATGCCCCTAAAAGTTAAATATGATCCCGCATTCCCAGAACAAGTAACCCTTTATTTGGCAACTGCCTTGGCTAATAATTCCCAGTATACATTGACGGTTTCGAATACCTTGTCAAATAATGTGATGCAGCTTCCTGCAGCCTCTTTAGTTCACCAATTGACAACGTCGACTGGATCTTACAATAAGCCTTCTTTTGAAAAAGCATTGTTTATTGGTTCTGATTCTGTTCTTGTAACATTTTCAAAGGATATAGCAACTTCTGGTATCAACCAAAGCTCTTCAAACTACTTTTTAGAGTATAGAGAAGATGGTAAGACCAAAACAATTGTTTCTTCTGGGGTTAGCATCTTGTCAAGTAAACTCGCAGTGATGAAGTTTACAAATGTGAGTGCCTCTACGGCTTATGTTTTAAAGTTCACAAATCTTCAGGATTACTCAGGTGTTTTTACAGCCACTACATCAGATCCCCATGCAACAGATCTTATATTTGGTGTCAACTAATGAATCACTAAATCTCTCTAAAAAAGTGGCAATTTATTGTCACTTTTTTTTATGCCTGACAATAGAAATTGGCATTTAGCTAGTTGAACATTTGCTGGTTAGCTTTATTGCTTTTTTTATTAGAAATGCATTAATAACTTGTAGGTTATCGATTAAAGTCTCAAGAATGTGGTAGAATCTAACTATCAGATGACTAGAAGAGGTGAGATATGCAAAGAAAAGTGGTAATTAGTATCGCTCTTACTTTAATATTGCTAAGTTCAATGACTTTTGCAGATGCTTTAAAGGCATTACCAAAGGTTTCGTTGACTTATGAGAGGGCATTGAATGATGCACTAAGTGAGAGCCTTGAATTACGTGAATTAAGTAACGGTTATGACGCGCTTCGAAAAGGCTATTTGAAAGCTGAAGAAGGTGCAAAACAAGTTGGATCTGTTTACAATGACTTACAAAAGTATATTGCCCTGCACGAGAGACTTGCAAGTGGGGCTTATTTACAGGGATTAGATCTAATCGATTATCAGTATGGCGTGATGGTTTTTGGACAATCAAAACCAACCCTTTCCTCAGAGGAGATTTATCAAAGATATATACACACAATGGAAGTGATGCCATTTGAACTATACTATCAGGCGGCAAATATCAAAGAAGATAAGCGTCTAGTAGAGTCGCAAATAAAAAATGGCGTAAGACAGCTCTACTTTGGGATCATTGCATTGGACAATACAATTGAGAGCATTGCTCTTAAAGTAACCATACAAGACAAACAGCACCAAGACACGGTTGCTCTCCAGAAGCAAGGTCGCATTTCACAAATCGATTTTGAAAAATCGGTCATAGATCTTATGAAATCCCAAATTGAGATCGAGAAGTTAAAAAGAACCCGTGAAAATATGATCACTCAGCTCAAGAGTATGGTCGGCATATCTCAAAATCAAGAAGTAATACTAGTAACAACCACTTTACCATCTGTTGACAAGAATCTTAAGCCTTTTGAAACCTACTATGAAAAGGCTACTATCATAGATCCATCCCTTGTTAAAGCCGAAAATGATCTTAAAGTGGTGAACTATAAGAATGATAGAATTGTTGTCCACTATAAGGATGCGCTATTAACAGAAAGAATTGATTCCCAAGTGGCTGTTGATACTAAAGTATCCGCACAGGCATTGGCAAAAATCGCACTGAAGCGTTCGGTATATAGCCTTTATATTGATGCTTTAGATAAACAATCAAACTTTGAAACAGCCAACCTTACTCTTCAATCTAGCTTATCAACTCTAAGAAGCACTCAAAATTACTATAAGTTGGGACTTGTCAATGGGTTTCAAAAATATGCAGCAGAGGCGAATTATGAATCTGCGAGAATCAATTACTTTGCTGAATTGTTAAATCTTCAGATTGCGATCTTGAGTTTAAACGAGCTAGGCCAGTAATCTATTGGGAGGATATATGAAAAAGTTTGGATGTCTTATCATAATGCTAGTAGTAGCGCTACAGTTTTCATTTGCAATAGAAGTTAAAGCTCCTAATCCATTAACAGTTAAGGCTGCTACAGACCTGGCAATACAGAACAGTCCGGAAATAAGATTAGCCAATGATCAAATGTTGACTGCAACTCGTCGAGTAAAACAAGCGCAGACCAAAGCTACCTCTACAGATTTAAGCGATTGGAATGGCGAAGTTGAACGTTTGACAAAGGCAAAAGATGTGTATTTAAATCCTTTAATTGTAAAACAATCAGTTGCTATGTTAGAAAGAGTGATTTCGGATCAAAAAAGTGAGTTAACAAAGTCTGTTAAGAGACAATTTTATACGATTCAATCATTGGAACTTCAAAAAAAAGCAGCTGAAGAGAATCTGCGTAGTTCACTTTCAGACTTAGCTGTGAATAAGAATAAATTCAAATTAGGAACAGTGACTGCCAATGATGTGACTGACAGAGAAAATATTGTTGCTAAGAACCAAATAGCGATTCTAAAGACAACAAACGCTATCAAAAATGCACAAGTTGCACTGAATGACTTATTGGGTTTGCCGTTATTAACAAATCAAGTACTTCAATATGAGAAATTAGAGCCAGTTAATTTACCTCAGCTTGATTATGAAAAAAGTGTTGCAAGCCAATTACTGAAATCTTCTGTATTTATTAAACTGAAAGAGGATATTGCAATTAAAGAAAAAGAGCAATGGGTTTTACTTGGCTATAATGTAACCTATGAAGTCAGTGATGATGAAGCACTAGATGGACTGCGTGATGATATTGTATTGCTTAAGGATAAGCAGTTACGTGAAGAAAACCGGATACGTGTTAAATTCACCACTGATCTTAATTTGTTAAAAAATCTTAATGATGATCTTAGAATTGCTAAGTTGAACTATGATTATCAAGTTAAACTTCAAAAGGCTAGCGAAACAAAGTACACACTGGGATTAGTAGACTCGGTTTCACTGGATCAAATCAAAAGTCAAACAATGCTAATGTTAAGCAACTATAATTCTTCGTTAATTGACTATCTCTTAGCCTATGGAACTTTTACTGATACCTTTAATGAGTCTGCAATTAAATAATTTAAAATGACACGACTTGGTCGTGTCATTTTAATGTGTAAATAACCTAAACTAAGAGATTAAATCATGTTATACTGGCAATAATGGAGGTGTTAAATGCAGCATAAATTTTTTCTTCTTATGTTATTTACAGTTGTGATTCTGCTCTGTACAGTTGCTTTTGCCACCACCCCGCAGTCGGCTGCGGAGCGTCTTCAAGACTTTGGTGTGGTAAAAGGGACTGAGTCTGGTTTTGATTTATCTGGTGGTCTCACCCGCGAGCAGGCTTTGGTGCTATTTATTCGGACTTTAAACGAAGAAGCCGCAGTTAAGAAGCTGACTGGCGTTGGGTCTACGTTTCTGGATGTTAAGCGGGGAGATTGGTTTTCACCCTATGTATTTTATGCCCAGGGTAAGGGTTATACCAAGGGTGTTGGTAGTGGTAAGTTTGGAACAGGGGCACCAGTAAGCAATCAAGAGTTTATGGCTTTTATGCTAAGGGGCCTTGGGTATACGGTGTCTTTTGATCAGGTAATGGCTCAGGCCAAGGCCTTGAAGCTTTTTAATGGTGCAACAGAATCCCCATACCATTACATTAACCGTGGTGAGGCATTTTTGATTTTGAATCAGGTAATGGCAACAGCAAAAAAAGGGTTCACTGAACCCCTTAGTCAATCTTTTGAGGGTGTCGCTGGTGGTTCACCAGGTACTGGGGCTAACTCTGTGGTGGCTCTTAGGAAGATTTTAAGCGCCTCCGCCATGGATGCCACAGCTATCAAGCTAGATTTTGATGGGGCTGTTGAACCTAAAGTATCTGATTTTATATTACAATCTGAAAGTGGTGTGTTGGTATCTATTAATCAGATACAAACCTTTGTGGGTGAAGATACCGTGGTTTTAACCACGGCTAAGATGGTACTAGGTCAGCCCTATTTACTGATTTATAAGTCGCAGCGGTTCTCGGTTGTCCCTTTTGCGCTTGCCAGCGTTGATTTTCCAAGGGTAAGCGCCGTCAAGGCCGTGACCCAAACCCAACTGAGGGTGACATTGACTTCTGATATGGTTCAAAGATCTAGTATCGCCATTGAGAACTTTAGTCTTGATGGTGGGGTGAGTATCAATGATGTATCGGTGGATCTTGGGCAGATGGCTCTTGCTGAAAATATGAACAAGTTAGTTTTGGCGGTTTCAGTGACGCCCCTAACGGAAGCAAAAAACTATACCTTGACGGTTAAAGGTTTGACGTCCTATAAGGGTTTTTCGGGGAATACCAGTGTCATTTTTGAGAGTGCTTCCATTGATAAAAGTGCGCCTAAAATGGTGTCGGTGGCAGTGCTAGCCAGTGATCAGTTAAAGCTGGTACTTGAAGATCAAACGTTTTTAGACCCAACATCTATAAAGCAGGAGAATTTTTATATTACCCCTTCAGTAAATATCCGCAGTGTGACCTTAACCCCAAGTGGGGTGCCTGGTCAGTATGTGGTGTATGTTTTAACAGATCACCAAACGGCGGATGTAGCTTATGAAATTACGGCCATGCGCATGACTGACGGTGAGAATATTATGCCTGGTTCGCAGCGGTTAGCTTTTGTTGGGAAGGGCAGGTCTTTGAACTTAAAGTCGCTTTATGCAATTTCAAAGACTCTGGATGTAATTGAAGTGGTGTTTAGTTCTGATGTTCATGTTGAGTCGTTGATTCCTGAGAATTTTGTGCTGGATGGGGGATTCACCGTGAATTCGGTGTCTTATGCTCAGAATTTGATGCTACCTGATGGCGTGGATAAAAAGAAAGTTTGGCTCAAAACCCAGCCCATTGTGAGAGACAAGATGGTGAAAGTCTTGCTGCTTAAGGCTCTAAAAGATGCGGATGGTCAGGGGATGCTTACGGATCAGCTTTATTATGTAGTTGGTGCTGCTCAGGATGACATGTTTGCCCGGGGGATTGTTGGTATTGGTATTGACGGAACCTCTTGTAAATTGCTGTTTGCAGAAAATCTTGACCCAGTCACTGCTCAAAACAATCAAAATTATTATGCCAAGGATTTAGGGTATGCGGCTAAGGCTGTTTTGGATCAGGATTTACGGACGGTGTACTTAGCACTGCCAACGGCTGCTAAGGGCCAGATGATTACCTTGATTTTAAATGGAATTAAGGATAGTGCAGGGAATGTGATAACACCGGATACTAAGGTCTACTATATGGTTCCGTAAAGCCATTAATCTCCCGAGTCAAATTATAACAATATCATTAAGTTGGTGACATTTGGTTGCACCTACATGGAGAATCAGAGATAATAAGGTTACTACCGTATTGAAAGGAGAAATTTTAAATGAAGAAGATTTTAATGTTGTTACTCACACTGGGGATGGTGTTTAATGCTAGTTTTGCGGCCAGCTTTACGGATCTTGACCAGGCTAAGTGGGCAAAAGATTATATTGAAAAGGTGCAGGCCCTCAATATCGTCACGGGTTTTGCCGATGGTTCTTTTAAGCCCAACGAGGCTGTTAACCACTATGTGGCGATCTTAACCCTTTATAGAACTTTGGATTCTCAAAAGCTCGTGATGGAAACTGACAAAACCGTGCTTAAAAACCGTTATGCATTTATTTTGTCTAATAAAAAAGTGCCTAATTGGCCTAATCTGCCTGAGGCCGTTGCTTTTGCCCTTGAGTACAAGATTATCACTGAAAAAGATCTTGATACGTTTATGGTAAACGGTGAGCAACAACTCATGACCAGAGAGCAATTTGCCCTGTTTATGGGTCGTGGACTCAACCTTTTTCTAAAGGAAGATACCACCAATCAAATTATCACGGTGGGTTTTAAGGATGTGGCTAAAATCACCTTTGAAAACCTTAAGTATGTTAACTTGTTGGTCAAGCACAAAGTCATGGGTGGGGACAATAATAATAATTTCTTACCTAAAGATAGCTTAACACGGGCTGCCCTTGCTAAAATGGTGGTCACAGGGATTGATGTTCTAAAAAGCAAAGTTTCTGAAGAGCAAGTTATTCAAGCTACTGTGATGGTTAAAACCGATGATAGCAAACGGGTTATTTTTTACGATGTGGTTGACAAAACTAAGTCCTACATTGAAATCATCGATGACAGCGTTCAGGTGACCCTAGGTGGGGCGAAAGCGACTTTTGCTGACTTGGCTAAGGATATGCCAGCCACTCTCACCTACCTCAATGGTAAGCTGTCTAAAGTGGCTGCTACCCCCGTTATCTATGTCACTGTGCCTGCTTCCGGGGATGTGCTCGATGTGATTAACGGTGCTAAGCGAGCGGTGTTTGTGAAGAGTGATAAAGATGGCACTTCTAAGTTTTATAACTTAGAAGCCGATACTGTAGTCACGAGCTATGGTAAACCGTCTTCTTTTGACAAGCTTCAAAAAACAGATTACGTGGTAATGACTCTTCAAAACAACATTGTTAAAACCCTTGACTTCAAAGTTAAATTTAGAACGCTTAAAGGGGTTATAAAAGAGGTGTTAGTGGATGGTGTTCCTAAGGTGATTGTCACTGTGGCTGGGGAAAATATGACATTTACCTTTGCTGACGGGGTTGTGGTCACAAGAAATTCTGCCATTAAGAACATTGGGGCGTTGCTTTCAGGGGATGAAATCACCTTTGATGCCACCTTTGAAGCCATCACAAAAGTGGTGGCCACTGGTGTGGTTTCAAAAGATTCTGGTACCATTACTAAAATTGCACTGGGTACCAAAAACGAACTGAGCCTTAAAGATGCTAAAGGCCTTGAAACGACCTACGAAGTAGATAAGAATGCCATAATTTTAGTGGATGGGAAAACCGCAACGTTCTTTGATTTAAGAGCGAACTATACCGTTGAGCTTAAAATTGATAACAATGTCATCAAGGAGATTCGCGCTGTTTCTATACTGACTAAATCTTTTGTAACTGGTGTGATTGAGAAGGTTTATTTGGACCTGAATGTGATTACGGTAAAAGTGGGTACAGATGTTTATACGGTCTATATGACTGATGTAACCTTGAAAATGGCAGCCGATGGTTCTAAAATTACCATTGGTGCTTTCAAACCTGGCCAAAAGGTATTTTGCTACGGCGCCATGGAAGATCGTATCATTCGCGGCGATAAGGTATTTAGATTCGAAGAATAAGGGTGAATAGATGAAACGGATAATGCTGGTTGAGGATGATTTAAGTTTAGCAGAAGTAATTTTGGATTACCTGCATTTTGAAGGCTATTGGCCCGAACACTTTGTGAACGGCCGGGAAGCTCTAGCTGCCCTGGACCGTATCAATCCCCATCTGGCAATTTTAGATGTGATGCTACCTGGTGCCAGTGGTTTTGACGTTTTGAAAGCCATTCGTAAAAAATCTAAAATACCTGTTATTATGGCCAGTGCAAAATCCGACGATTATAATATGATGAAAGGTTTTGAAGGGGGCGCCGATGATTATATGGGCAAACCCTTTAGGCCTAAAATCCTTATGGCTAAGGTCAATGCTTTGATTTCTAGATGTTATCCTGATGAGGTGGTAGCCCCACAGATAAAGATCCATCAGTTTGCACTGATTGATTCTCAGGTTAAAGTCTGTTTTGAAAAAGAGGATTTGTCCCTGACGCCTAAAGAATATGAGCTGTTTAGAATACTTGCTATCAATGAAGGTCATATTTTTACCTACGACAATCTCCTAAAACAGATTGAAACCAGTGATAGTACCGATCATAATTTAACGGCTAATTCAGTCTCAGCCCACATTAAAAACATTCGCAAAAAAATTGTCGCTGCAGGGTGTACCACTGAGTGCATTAAAACGATTTGGGGTGTTGGTTATAAATTCGAAATTCGCACAGAAACTGATCCTGATTAGTTTGCTCATTTTATCTGTTCTCGGTTTATTGCGCTATCAACACATACACAATCTCAAGTTGCATATAGAGCAACTGAATGTGCTTGCTAATGATATAGATCAGCAGATTAGCCAAAGTCCAGATCAACTGGAAGGATTAATCCAAGAACTATCGGAGTCCCAAAAGATAAAAATTGCAGTGGTGTCTTCAAATGATCAGGTCTTATTTCAGACCCATCCCATCAAGTCTGACCCGGTCATGTTTGGACTCAGCGTTGATCGGGGTATGGTCTATTACTGTGTGCCTGTTTCAAAGAGCACTGCAAGATATGAAAAAATTGTTCTGTATGGCCCGGTGTCTCTATTTGATATCAAGTTTCAAAATCAGAATTCTATCTTGATTTGGATTTTTGGGCTGGTCATTATCGCTTTATGTATCACGATTTGGATGCTACATTACCGCTACCAAAATTTCAAGGTCCGTCTGTCACTATTGGTAGATAAGGAAGATCGGGAGATTATTGAGGCGGTGAATCAGCAAGATCTCTATCGTTTTTTAATTCATAAATGCTCCGAATATGAAAGGGAACTTCAAAAGCAGGCCTACTCCCATTCTTTGGCACATGCCAAGCATGATGAACGGATGCGTAATATGATGCACGATATGAAAACCCCGATTTCAGCTCTTCATGCTTTTGTTGAGGCTTATCATGACGGCCTTTATAAGGATCATATGCTCCCTATGAAAATGCCTTTGGTGTCTATTAATGTAAATCATTTGTTGCACTTAACCAAGCAATATGATGAGTTTATCAAGTATAATTCATCTCAAACTAAGGTGAATATGCGTAAGATTCCCATGGAAACCCTGGTTAGCGATGTGCTTATGGCAACAGAACGGAATTTTGTTCAGATGGGCCGTACCATTCAGCTGGTGGTGATGGAATCCCCTTGTAGTTTGATCTGTGACGTGATGGAACTTAAAAAAATGATGGATATTCTTGTAGAAAATGCTCATAAGTATTCTGAAGAGGGTAAACCCATTGTTCTTAGCGCCATGATTGTGAAAAAGATGTTGCATCTGTCTGTGAAAGACTACGGAATTGGCATTGACGAGTCTGAACAGCAGAGTATTTTTGATCCCTTTGTTAAAGTTGATCGGGTCAGGGGGGCATCGGCTCAGAGTTATGGTATTGGTCTTTATATTGCGAAGCAGATTGCCCACAGGCATGGTGGGGACCTTACTTTGGAAAGTGCCCTAGGAAAGGGTGCGATTTTTACAGTACTATTACCAATTGTGGAGGATTACCATGTTTCTTGAGGCTGAGAATATTCGTAAGTTGCATTTACATGGCATAAGGACAAAGTCCCTATTAAACGGGGTCAGTCTGCAATTAAAATACGGTGAAATGGTGTGCTTGATGGGACCCTCGGGTTCTGGTAAAAGCGCACTTTTTCAGATTTTATCGGGATTGACTTCAATGGATTCTGGAACTTTGACTTATTTTAAAGAGGGTAAGCCTAAGACTTTAAATCAGTTGTCTATTGGTGTTGTGTTTAAGGACAATAATTTATTTGCTGATTTTAAGATTAAGGGGAATTTTCGCATGCAAGGGATTATGGCAAGAATGCCCAAGGCCCTTTATAAAGAGCGCTTTGAACTGATGGTTAAGCGATATAACCTTGCCGGTGTTCTGGATGACTATCCACAAACATTGTCGGCAGAGACCTTGAAATGGGTAGCGTTGGCTAAAATGGATTTAATATCACCAGACTTCTTTTTTGTGGAAGAGCCCACCCTTTATATGAGTCCTAACGAGAAATTCAAGTTATTACATATGTTAAAAAGTATTAGCCGCAGTTCGGGGATGCTGGTACTCACAAATGATGTGATTTGTGCCAGCTATTCTGATCGGGTCCTATTTATGAACGAAGGTAATTTAAAGAGCGAGTTGCTCCTAGATCAGCACAGTTTATTGATTGAGCGTGAAGCTCAGGTTTATAGCTGGCTAAAAGGCAAGGGGTGGTAGGGTGTTTTCATTGGCTTTTCAAGTCATACGCAAACGCTGGTTATTGAGCATTCTCATATTTGCGATCATGGTGCTGACATTGATCAACACCACCGCAGCACTGGGACTATTGATGTCACTGGGCGATGAGCGACAGCAACAAATCGTTAATGATGATAGGGATGAACTGTTTTATACCCCTGAGCTTACCAGCGAGGCTAAGGGTTGGTTAGAGTCTCAAAAAAATTGGCGTATTTTGGGGGTGACACCCTATTGGCAGGGTTATGGCATTAGTTTAAATCGAGATGATTTCACGTTTTACCCCAGTAAAGTAGTTGAATATGGTCCTTCATGGCACCTTGTCATGGTGTCTGGCAGAAAACCCATTGGGCCCAATGAAATGATGATTAACACCGCTGTTGCTGCCGCCATGGCCATTGAAGTTGGGGACCAAATCACAGTGAGCGGTTATGATAGAAAAACCCCATTTACCGTAGTGGGCATTATTGAAGATCCCCTCTATCGAGTGCGACCTCTGAGTCATACCCGTTTTTTTGTGTCTGAATTAACCTCTGAAGAAAGCCAAGGAGTTGCCCTTGCCATTAGTTTTAAAGATGGGGTCAACCATGAGGCTTTGAGTTCTGCTTTTCAGACGAAATTCGGAAAGCCATTTTTGGCAGAAAAGCTTTCTGTAGAGAAGGAACTGCGGATGAAATTAGAGGGAATTGCCATGGTCTTTATAGTGGCTCTCATGATCTGGCTAGTGCAATTCTTGTTGATCATCTTGATCATGGCTCAGGTGATGTATTACTTGGTAACCGCTTATCCAGGGTCTCAGATAGCCAGCCGAAGCACACGGTTTGATCACTTAGATGTCTATTTGAATTATTCAATGCTTCTGATATTGGCAGCTTTTGTGGTATCCAGTTTTGTGGTGGGCGCCTATATTGAGATGCTTAGTTCTGGTACCTTGGAAACAGTGGTGCCGGTGACAGGTTTGGAGCTTGCAACCATTCACCTGATGAGTTTAGGATTTTGGATGACAGTTTTTGTCCTAATCAATTGGATTTTACAGCGTTTCTTTAGAATTAAACCTCGGGGGAAAGCCCCTTCTAAACAAGGGCTTCGTTCGCAAAAGCGCCTGGTTGATCGTGCTTACGAGAAGCTCTTTTTCAAAAGACTTTTATTTATCCTGATTGCCAATACCTTGGTGGGATTTTTGTTGATTGTCAGCATCGAATCCGGTGCTTGGTCACAGCACCTTGCCACTGTCCCTTCACTGTGGGGCTTTCCCAATACCCCGGTCAGTCTTAATTCAACAATAACATCGGATAGAGAGGGATTTTCCTTTGAGTCTGTTGTGCTTGAGGGACCAAATTCTCAGGAGGCAAGGGCTGTTATCAGTGAGTCTGGTTTTGAGAAGTTTGGTATTGTTCTAGTTGCTGGTAGGTTGCCAAAATGGACAAATGAGATTATTGTAGGGGTTGGTCTTGCCAATGAGGGATATGGGGTGGGAAGCACCCTTCGCTTTTATGACAAATCCGGTTGGCACAGTGGTTTGGTGGTTGGCATTGGCAATGCACTCTTTGATAAGGGGAGAATTTTTGGCTACTGCAAAGCCGCAGAAAAGACCTTTGTTTTTGGCGTAGAAACCGATGATGAGATTATCGATTTTAGCGCCCACGTCAAACGTCACTTCTTGCTACTTCGCAGTAATCTTGCGGCTTATATGTTGTCCTTTACAAATAGCGTTCTGTTGATTGGCATCTTGACGGTGGGTATTTTTTACGCCCATATCGAATCTCTTTTACTAGTGCTGCGACGTCATATTTTAGTGCTTCGAATTTCGTGGTTAAAGACCACCTTTGGCTTGATTGTCTTTGCAAGTTGTATGAGCGCCCTGTCTTTTGCTTTGGCCCGTCTTTTTTGGCAATTGGTGCCTAGCGCCTTATTTGAATCCATTAGTCTTAAATTGGGTCTTGTGCCCTCTTCAATTATGTCCTGGGCCCCAGAGAGCTTGGCGGTGTTGCCGATTCTATTTGTTCTAAATTTTGTACTGGCCTTTGGCATTTTGGTGCAAGGATTTAAACACCGACTACGGGTTTTCTGATATAATAATGGTGCGCCGTGCCGGTTCACATGGCGACAATTATTCTTGGGGGTAACCATGTCAAAATTAATTATTACCGCAGCTTTAACAGGGGCAGAGGTGACAAAAGACTTACAACCTGCACTGCCTGTTACACCAGATGAAATTGCACAAGAGGCTTTTCAGTGCTATCAAGCGGGGGCTTCAATCGTCCATGTTCACGCAAGAGACGCGCAGGGTAATCCAACGCAGGATTTTGCTGTGTACAAAGAAATTATTGATAAAATCGGAGCTCTTTGCCCGATTATCGTTCAGCCTTCTACAGGTGGTGCCACTTGGCATACTCCTGAGCAGCGGCTTCAGCCAGTGGACTTGTGTCCTGAAATGGCCACACTCAGCGCTGGTACCTGTAACTTTGGGGCTGAAGTTTTTATGAATACCGAAGAGAACATTGAGATTTTTGCCCTTAAAATGAAAGCCAACGGGGTTAAACCTGAAATTGAGGTTTTTGAGCGTGGGATGATTACCAATGCCTTAAAGTTAGTCAAGAAGGGTGTTTTAGAGATGCCCCTTCATTTTGATTTTGTTTTGGGTGTTCCTGGCGCATGCCCTGGTGAGGCTGAGGATTTGCTGCACATGGTCCGAAGTATCCCAGAGGGTTGCACTTGGACAGTGGCGGGCGTCGGCAGATACGAGACGCCACTGGCGCTCATGGCTATTGCTATGGGAGGCCATGTGCGCGTGGGCTTTGAAGACAATATTTACTACAATAAGGGTGAGTTGGCTACTTCCAACGCGCAACTTGTAGCACGTGTTGCGCGAATTGCTGTTGAGGCAGGGCGCGGGGTAGCAACTCCAGATGAGGCTCGTCAAATTTTGGGGCTAAAAGCGCGGTAAATCTTTAACAATGCCTGAAAATCTACCAGTAGTCAATCTTTGCACTCAAATAGTAACCCCCAGAAGCACCTGAAAGGGCTTCTGGGGGTTTTTATGTTTCTGCTATGAACTGTATTTTTGCTACGGGGCTATTGAATGGTTATTCAACGGTTGTAAATGCTTCAAAGAGGTCGTGGTATCTTTTCAAGTCCATAAAGTGATAGCTTTCAAATTGATTGATTGGGGTTGGTGTGGCCCCTCTCTTAATGGTGGTGAGTCTCGGATCTTTTCTCGCCATCACATGACTCACAGGATCTATCACAACCCACCGACCATTGATATTGGCCTCAACAAAAAAGTAAAATATCTCATCGATTTGGCCTGCCACCACTTTTGCCTGGATGCCATCGCTACGCAGCATGGCTGCCAGCAATAAATTATACTCAAGCTTAGTGGCTTTTTTGTTGATCACAACGTTTCTTAGGGCCCGGGGGGTATCCTTATCCAAATCCAGGTTATCTCTAGAATCCCGAAATTCCGGCTTAAGTTCTGTGACAATCCAGTCAAAGTAGGATTTCGCCCTGAAAAACTCGCTGGTTTTTTCGTAGCTTAGGATACTCGCAAGTGAAGAAACTTCCATCACATTGCTCTGAATATACTTAGACGGTATCAAATACCTGGTGACATGGTCTGATAGGTTAATGGCGCTAAACTGCATCAATAGGATATCTGTATCTCCGGATTTAAGTGTCCCATAGATTTCAAAGTTATGGCGACCCAGTCCGAAAGGGGTGTATAGAGTGGTATTAAAGGCCCCGCTTGAACTGAGAGGGATTAAAAACTCTGTGGTAGCCTCCCCTTTTGAAACCAGGGCATAGACCTTTTTCACCTTTTTAAATTGCTTCATTTGACCAACAAAAGGTAAGACTTCTACCACTTCTTCGTTAGACATAATTGGCGTAGTCAAGGCTGCTCCCAAGTTTAAAAAAGCGGGTTTTTCGATATAGTGCTCATTTTCTGCCATGACAGTAAAGTCGGAAAATTGAATGGTGCTCAATATGTTTTGGTAAGTATCCCGGGTGTATTTTAAGTCGGAAGTGGCTGCGTAACTGCCTTCAAAAACAAAGACGGCATTGTCGTGCAAAATCATATAGGTTTGATAAAAACGCTCAGAGGTTGGTGTTGTGACCAAATAGCCAAAGGTTTCAAAGGTCTGATGATTATGTTGATAAACCCCTTCTGTTTGAAAAGTGATGGCACTGCCGTATTGCTTTGTGAGATTCTTTTTATAAAGATCCCGATACTGTATGAGATTCAAAAGATTTTTATTCTCGTACTGGGCAATGCGCATGCCGTAATCATCGTATTCATCTTTTAAACCGTAGTAATCTTCAGAAAGCATTTTCCACCCATATGGGAAGGCTGCTGTGAGATTGAATTTTTCAAAATGCTGAGAAATAAAAAAAGTGTCATTTAAGTAGTAATATCGGGTTGCGTCCCTGTTTTTTAAGGTGACGGCATTGCCTTCAAAGGTAAATGTCATATCAAATGATTTGGCAATGGTTTCAAGGGGTAAATAGGTTTGTTTGTCAATCATTAAAGGGGCTTGTTTTAGGGTGATGGGAAGACCGTTATAATACCCTTTGTTTTGGCCCATCTTAAACTTTAAAAAAGCATTGGTTCGGTAAGCCGTGATCTCTTGGGTATCGGCAAACCAATTGACCTGTGCCCCAAGCATTTGAAAAAAGATTCTCATGGGGACCATGGGTACACCCTCGACCAGGTAAACCGGTTGGTTCAGTGCAAGGGGCTTATTATCAAATGTTAGCGTATAGGGTAAATACGCACTATCAGCCTGGGAAGTGGTGGTGATAAAGCCCAGGCAAATGCCACATGAAATCAGTAGGAGTATACTTATATAAGTTGTCATTCGACGCATATCAATCACCTCGTTACTATATTATGCGACTATTGAAATGATGTCAATTAACAGGTTTGTGACTTTCGTAAATATTTAAGCTTTACATACCCATGGACGCATGTTATAATTTAATGGTTTTCATACTAGATGAATCATGCACCTTACTGGGCATGACTTTTAAGGTGATAAGATATTTTACGGAAAGAGGTGCGCCTTATGAAAAAGGATATCCATCCTATTTACAATGCAGTTGAAGTTCATTGCGCGTGTGGTAATGACTTCCAAACGAAGTCTACTAAGAAAGAAATCAGAATCGAAATCTGTTCTGAATGTCATCCTTTCTTCACTGGTACGATCAAGCAAACAGATCGTGGCGGTAGAGCTGAGAAATTCAAAGCAAAATTCAATCTTAAGTAGTCAAACTGGATTAGGGCCTTTAATTGCTCTAATCCTTTTTATTTAGGTATATGTAAAATTTTGAAATAGATGTGTCAATTATCATGGAGGAAAAAATGGCAAAGTTGTATTTCCGTTATGGCGCAATGAACTCAGGCAAATCCACAGCACTACTGCAAGTGGCCTATAATTACGAAGAGCGCGGCATGCATGTCATTCTTATGAAACCCCATACGGACAGCAAGGGTGAAAGCACCATCGTTTCACGTCTTGGCATGTCCAGAAAAGTCGATTTTATCATCGACCATGGTACAGATTTAAAAGCACTTTTAAGAGACTACATCGCCACTAAAAAGCTGGACTGCATTTTGGTGGATGAGGTACAGTTCTTCTCAAAAGAGCACATCGATGCATTTTTTGAAATTGCTGTCACCACAAAAATTCCTGTGATTTGCTACGGTCTCAGAACGGATTTTAGAACAGACGGATTTGAAGGCAGTCAACGGCTCTTGTTGCTAGCCCATACATTAGAAGAACTTAAAACCATCTGCCGCTGTGGTAAAAAAGCGGTCCTTAACGGGCGAACCATCGATGGAGAATTTGTCTTTGAAGGGGACCAAGTGGCCATTGATGGCATGGGACACGTCCACTACGAATCCCTCTGCGCCAGCTGCTACTTTAAATTAAAAGGGGCAAGCTTGGCTCAGTGAAAACAGGAGAACTTATAATGAAAGAAAAGTACTGTGATATTGGGGGTCAAGCCCTGATTGAAGGGGTGATGATGCGTGGCAAAACAACCATTGCCATGTCCGTTAGAAAACCCGACGGTGAAATCGAAACAAAAGTTGAAAAGGTCCACAGCATCTTTAGCAAATCCTTTTTCAAGTGGCCAATTGTCCGAGGCATGGTAGCCCTAATCAATGCCATGATCATTGGGGTCCAGGCCCTTACCTATTCTGCAGAATTCTTTATGACAGAAGAGGAACTTGAAAACCCCTCAAAATTCGATCAATGGATCACAAAAGTCTTTAAAGATAAAGCTGAAGGCATCTTGATTTTCTGCTCTTTAGTCATGGCCCTAGGCATGGCACTATTGATGTTTGCCGTACTCCCTGCTATCTTAGCAGGTTTCCTAAAAGGTGCTATTTCACATCCGACAGCTCTCTCTTTAATAGAAGGACTTATAAAAGTCGGGTTATTTGTGGGGTATATCCTCTTGATCTCTCAAATGAAAGACATTCAGCGGGTGTTCCAGTATCATGGAGCTGAGCACAAAACCATTCACTGTTATGAGTCGGGACAAGTCTTGACCCCAGAGAATGCCCAAAGATTTTCAAGAATCCATCCAAGATGCGGCACCAGCTTTTTGCTCTTTGTCATGGCCATCAGTATCGCCTTGTTTTCCATGATCACTTGGCAGTCCATCTTAATCCGGATTCTATTAAAAATTCTTTTAATGCCAGTGGTAGCGGGTTTGGCTTTTGAACTCATCAAACTCTCAGCCAAGTATGATAACGGATTTATGCGGGCCATATCAATGCCTGGGCTCTGGATGCAGCGCTTGACCACAAAAGAGCCCACTCTGGCTCAAATCGACGTTGCTATCACAGCCATGAACAGAGTGTTGCAAGAAGAGTCACCTCAGGTCTGTGACCTACCAAGTGAGTTAAAGTCCAACGAGCTACAAACAGAGTTAACAGAGGCCTGTGACGTATAATGGTCAAAGCACTATTAGAGGCTGCTATACGGCGACTGTCCGGCGTCAGTGACACGCCGGCCCTGGACGCCCAGTTACTCCTGATGCACGTGAGCGCTTTGGAAAGACACCACCTGATAACAAGAAGCGATGAAGTTCTTCCGGATCATCAAGTTCTTGAATTTGAAGCCTTGGTAGAACGGCGGTTTGCAGGTGAACCGGTTGCTTATTTAATAGGTACCAAGCCCTTTATGGGTTTGGATTTTGAAGTTGAACCCGGGGTTTTGATTCCAAGACCGGACACGGAGATTTTAGTGGAAGCCATTTTGGCGGCTTATCCAGCAGGTCAGGGCGCTTATCCAGCAGGGATTGCCGATTCTAGAATAGAGCCTGACTCACAGGTAGCAGGTGGGATTCCAGGTAATGTGGCTAAGCACATCAGGTTTGCAGAAATTGGCACAGGTAGTGGCGGGATTTGTGTTTCGCTTTTGGTGTACCGTGAGAATTTTCAAGGGGTGGGCTTAGAGATTTCGCAAAAAGCCATTGAAATCACCACCAAAAACGCATATAGTAATGATGTGCAAAACCGTTTGGATTTGCGAACATCTGATGTTTTTTCAGCGCTATCTCCCAGTGAGGCATTTGACTTTATCGTGTCAAATCCACCTTATATTTCTCGGGCGGACATGGCGCTTTTGATCCGTGATGTACACGATTTTGAGCCCCATTTGGCACTCTTTGGTGGCGATGATGGCTTGGATTTTTATAGACAGATTACCGACCAGGCGCCGAATTTTTTGGTAAGCGGTGGCCGTTTGTTTTTTGAAATTGGTTATGATCAAGGCTTTGCAGTTAGCCAGATGCTAACTGAACGGGGCTTTTGTGAAGTGTTGATTGAAAGAGATTTGGCAGGCCACCAACGTGTGGTCAGTGGCCTTTGGAAAGAATAGGTGCGTAATGTTAGACAAACTCAGCAGTTTAGAGGATAAGTTTCGGGATTTGGAATCTAAGATATCCGACCCCAATGTCATTAGTATTCAGAGCGAGTGGCAAAAGTTCATGAAAGAACATGCGGAGATTGCCCCGGTGGTTGCAGCCTACAGAGAATACAAGTCTGTATTGATGCAGTTGGCGGATGCAAAGGAAATTTTAGAAACAGAGAACGACGAAGAAATGAGAGAGCTTGCTAAAATGGAGCTCAAAGAAAATGAAGTTAAAGAGACTGAAATCCGGGAGCGATTGAGATTGCTACTTTTGCCAACGGACCCCAACGATGACAAGAACGTTCTTGTGGAGATTCGTGCCGGTGCTGGTGGTGACGAAGCAGGGCTCTTTGCCCAAGAGTTACAGCGTCTGTATATGCGTTATGCTGAGCGTAGACGGTGGAAAGTTGAAATGATTTCTTTTAGCGAAAGCGGCGCCGGTGGTATTAAAGAAGCGATCTTTATGATTACCGGAAAAGGGGCTTACTCCCGTCTGAAGTTTGAAAGTGGCATTCACCGTGTTCAACGTGTTCCTGCCACTGAATCTCAGGGACGTATTCACACGTCAACGGCTACGGTTGCTGTACTAGCAGAAGTTGAAGACGTTGAAATTGAAGTGCGTACACAGGATATTCGGGTGGACGTGTTTAGATCTTCTGGTAATGGTGGTCAGTCTGTAAATACAACAGACTCCGCTGTGCGAATCACTCATATTCCTTCGGGGATTGTGGTTTCATGTCAGGATGGTAAATCACAGCTTTCCAATAAAGAAAAGGCACTTAAAGTACTCAAAGCCAAACTATATGATGCAGAACTTGCTAAGCAACAATCCGAAATTGCCAAGGATCGTAAGGAGCAAATTGGCTCTGGTGACCGCGCTGGCAAAGTGCGTACGTACAACTTCCCTCAGGGACGCATCACCGACCACCGTATTCCGTTGACGCTTTATAAGCTTGCGCAGTATATGGATGGCGAGATTGATGAAATGATCGATGCGCTAGTTACCATGAGACAAGCTGAGCAAATGGCTGCCACGGACGATATGTAATTCGGTATTTTGGTGCTCCCATTGGGAGCACTTATTTTTTGGAGATGAAAGTCATGCTAAATACAGAGACAAAAGAGACATTGGTGTTGCGTCTTGAAGATGCTATGCCCCTTGGTTCAGGGGAGATGCTCACTAAGATTGAGCAAGGGGCCGCTTGGCTAAGAGCTGGTGGAACTGTTATTTTCCCCACAGAGACCGTTTATGGATTGGGGGCTCATGCCCTAGACCCTGAGGCCACTCAAAAGATTTATACTGCTAAGGGCAGACCTTCTGATAACCCTTTGATTGTTCACATCCATCACCGTTCTTTGCTGCAACCTTTAATCAAGTGCCTCCCAGAAAAGGCCATTGCGTTAATGGATGCCTTCTGGCCTGGGCCCTTGACCTTGGTATTTATAAAATCCGATGCAGTACCCCTTAGCGTCACTGGGGGACTTAACACGGTTGCGGTTCGCATGCCCGATCACCCCATTGCTCTGGCCCTGATAGAGGCCGCGGGGGTCCCTGTTGCGGCGCCGTCAGCAAACTTATCAGGTAAACCAAGTCCTACAAAGGCGGCCCACGTAATTGCCGATATGATGGGACGTGTGGATGCCATTGTGACCTTTGGAGATGTGGATTATGGTATAGAATCAACAGTCCTTGATGTGACCGAAGAAACCCCCATTCTACTGAGACCGGGGTCGGTAACCCAAGAGCAAATTGAGGCTGTGATTGGTCCCATTGATAGGGATCAGACGATTTTAGAGGCTTTTGGAGATGTTGCGCCCCGCGCGCCAGGCATGAAATATCGCCATTATGCTCCAAATGCCAAGGTTTTTGTGATTGATCAGGGAATGACAACGACGGTTCTCAATCAACATGTTGCCGATTTTGAAGGGGCTGGGGAGCGGGTGATGGTGGTTGACATTGCCGATGCTGTGGAACTGGGACGGGTACTTTTTGATCAACTCAGAGACGCGGATGTCCATGGTTATACGGTTGTCCTCATACGGGCTGTGGCCCTTGAGGGTGTTGGTCTTGCTGTGATGAACCGCTTGTTAAAGGCTGCCAGTCATCAAGTTTTGCGATAGATGGGCTTTACGACAACTAAGTGTTGCGATTACTAGGTTTTACGATTAACTAAAACTGTGGAGGATTTATGTCTAATAAAAACAATCAAAAGCCTGTTCAAGAGTTAGATAAAAACGGGAAGCCTAAAAAGAAGAAGCAAACTAAGCTTGAGCGTGAACAAGAATATGAGAAAATGATCCACGAAAACTGGAAGGCAAATAGAGACCAGGGCAAGTGGAAATTTGTGTTTAAATTTGGTGTGCTTAGTTGGGGCGGCTTTACCTATGTGCTCTATTGGGCAATTGTTTTACTGCTCAACTTAGTTCTCCAAACCAAGACGCCAGTTTCTTTAGTTGTAGTTGTTTTTTCTGCAATAGGATTTTTAGTGGCTGGGGCGGTGTATGGCATCATTCTTTGGAATCGAAATGAGAAAATATTTCTAAAACGTTACCCGTATGGGCGAGTAAAATAGTGTATAATGCGAATGATATAGGTTAAAAGTTAAAAGTAAAAAATGAGAGTTAAAAGATAGAACAGGAGGCTGTTATGAAAATTGCAATGGGTTGTGATCACGGTGGTGTAGAATTGAAAGCAGCAATTGCCCAGCATCTGGAGAAACGGGGATTTGAGGTTGTTGACTATGGTACAAACTCGTCTGCATCTGTGGATTATCCAGACTATTCAAAAGCAGTGGGTCAAGCCATCCAAAATGGCGATTGCGAGCGTGGTATTTTAATCTGTGGCACAGGCCAAGGTATTGCAATGGCTGCCAATAAAATGCGAGGCATCCGCTGTGCTGTGTTGACTGATGTTTTTAGTGCGGAAATGACACGGATGCACAATGATGCTAATGTGATTGCACTGGGTGGCCGAGTCACTGGGGTTGGACATGCACTAAGAATAGTGGATGCGTACTTGGATGCGGAATTTGAAGGTGGCAGACATCAAACACGAATCAACAAGATAATGGCACTAGAAGAAAACAACTAAAAACGAGCCATGGCTCACTGCTAACTGACAAAGGATAGGTGAAAATATGAGTACAGTTTTAGAGATGAACCACCCGTTAATTCAGCATAAATTAAGCATCATTCGAGATAAGAATACTGGTTCAAAGGAGTTCCGCGAACTGGTCAAAGAAGTATCCATGTTGATGGCATACGAAGTGACCAGAGAATTGCCTCTTGAAGAAGTTGAAATAGAAACACCGATCATGACCACAAAAGCCCAGATGCTTTCAGGCCGTAAATTAGCGATTATCCCAATTCTAAGAGCGGGTCTTGGCATGGTAGATGGTTTCTTAAACCTTTTACCAGCTGCAAAAGTGGGACACATTGGTCTTTACAGAGATCCAGAAACCCTTGAACCAGTGGAATATTACTGTAAAGCTCCGACTGATTTAGCGGAACGTGACTTATTTGTTGTAGATCCCATGCTTGCAACAGGTGGTTCAGCAATAGCGGCTATCCAGTTTTTAAAAGCTAGAGGCGCGATCAGCATTAAATTTGTTTGCCTGATTGCTTGCCCAGAGGGGGTTAAAGCCCTGTCGGATGCCCACCCAGATGTGGACATTTTCGTTGCGAAAATCGATGAAAAACTTAACGATCACGCTTATATCATTCCGGGCCTTGGGGATGCTGGGGATCGTTTATTTGGCACAAAGTAAAATGTTGCCTAGCCTTATATTTAGCACAAAGTAAAAAGGGTAACAGTTTTGTTGTTGATTTGTGTGCGTTAAACCGATAAAATAACGGCGAGTGTCACAAAAATATGGGCGATGGCCTGGAGGAACTAAAGTGGTTTTAAAATTGTTTATTCCGATGCTGACAGCATTTTTTATCAGCTTGTTAGCGACGCCAATCATTATCAAGGTGGCCCACCACGTCGGGGCTATTGATGTACCAACCGACGAACGACGAGTCCATAAAAGCCCTATTCCTAGATTAGGTGGCTTGGCCATATTCATTTCCGTTATGATTTCGTTATTGATTTTTATCGATTTACCGACCACAAAACTGCTTGGCATCGTGATTGGCTCCCTGATTATAGTTTTAATGGGCTTTATTGATGACATCCAGCCAATCAAAGCAAAATATAAATTAATGGTCCAAATTTTAGCAGCATTTGTACTGATTTTTTCAGGCATTCGCATCACTGGGATTTCAAGCTTTTTTAACCTTGAGCAAACCATTTATCTAGATGGCGCCATCGGTCTGATTATTTCTGTTTTATGGATTGTGGGCATTACTAACACCTTAAACTTGATTGACGGTCTTGACGGCCTGGCAGGGGGTGTCGCTTCCATTTCAGCCTTGACCCTTGCTTATGTTGCCTTTGTTAATGGGCGTATTGAAATCGCCATTATCACACTGATTATTGCAGGCGCCAGCATCGGCTTTCTGCCTTATAACTTTAACCCTGCCCGCATTTTTATGGGGGATACGGGAGCCCTCTTCCTGGGCTTTATTCTGGCGGCTATCTCCATTGAAGGCACCTTAAAAAGTGCTGCTGCCATTGCTTTTTTCGCACCAGTGTTGGCTTTGGGTATCCCAATCTTCGATACCTTCTTTTCCATCGTTAGGCGTCTAGCCAAGGGTCAGCATCCCTTTGAGGCAGATAAGGGTCATCTCCATCATCGGATTTTAGAGATGGGCTTTGGGCAAAAGAGAACAGTTTTAACACTCTACTTGATCAATACGCTTTTGGGCGTTGGCGGAATTTTGCTGCTTAAAAAGCACTATTTCCAAATGAGCATCGCAATCATAGTCGCCGCAATCTTAATCGCGATTCCAATCCGTTTGAGTTTACAAAAGCGCAGTCGCGACGAAAAGGGAGAATAACCATGAGCGAAATTTCACAAAATACAAACTCAGAGCCACAAACTACGAACCAGGAACCCCAAAAGAAAATTAAAATCATGTCGGTTTTTGGTACCCGTCCTGAAGCCATCAAGATGGCTCCTCTGGTTAAGGCATTGGCCAATACCCCTTGGATCGATGCGACGGTCTGCGTTACAGCTCAGCATCGCGAAATGCTCGATCAAGTCCTTGAGTTATTTGAGATAACACCTGATTTCGACCTTGATATCATGAAACAAAATCAAAAATTATCTGAGATTATCAGTAATATTTTGATCGGTATGGAGGACGTTCTAGACCAAGCTAAGCCGGATATGTTATTGGTTCACGGTGATACTACTACAACTCTTGCGGCTAGTATGGCGGCGTTTAACAAGGGTATTAAGGTTGGCCACGTTGAGGCGGGGCTTCGCAGTGGCAACAAATGGTCGCCGTATCCGGAAGAAATGAATCGCAGCCTCACCACTCGGTTGGCTGACTTGCATTTTGCGCCGACGACGACAAACGAAGAGAATCTATTACTGGAGCGGGTGCCAGCAGAACTGATTTCTGTGACGGGCAATACGGTAACTGACGCTCTGTTGATGATGGTAGAAAAGGATTATGTCTTTGAAGAGGCCTTGATCAATGAGATTTTGGATTCTGGTCAAAAGCTTGTGCTTGTAACGGCTCACCGACGGGAAAATCTTGGAGAGCCCATGCGCAATATCTTTAGAGCCATCAAGCAATTGGCTGATACCCACCCTGAAATCACAGTGGTTTACCCAATTCACTTAAATCCAAAAGTGAGAGAGATCGCCACAGAAATCTTGAACGATCATCCCCGGATTCACCTGATTGCACCAATGAGTTATAAGCCTTTTGCAAATCTTCAGGCCCGTTCTTACTTTTTGATGACGGATTCTGGTGGCATGCAAGAAGAAGCTCCAGCCCTAAAAGTTCCCGTTTTGGTGCTGCGCACAGAAACTGAGCGTCCTGAAGGAGTTGCAGCAGGAACCCTTCTAATGGCAGGGGTAGAAACTGAGCGGATTTATGCCCTTGGCCATCAGCTCCTGACAGATGATGCCATGTACCAGCGGATGGTCAATACCAAGAATCCATATGGTGATGGTACGGCCTGCGAGAAAATCGTGGCAGCAATAAAGCGTTACTTTGCCTAGAAACAAAGTACGTCTCTGGTTTTGGCTCTGATTGCCTCTGGATGACGAAAAACAATCATAAAACTTTAATGGGCTGTCTCCAAATGATGTTTAAATCATTTGGAGACAGCCCATTTTTTTCGTAACATTAGTGGAAGCGATGCAGTACAAGCAAATAAAGGAAATTTGACAACGATTGCATAACGGTCTACACTTATACTTTGAATGTTGCTTGAATCTTTGAATGTTTTTAGTGTATGAAACCCACTAAATGTGCTATTCTATTAATTGTACAGAGTAATCTGTTTGGGTATTGTGGAGGTGAAGTATGCACAAGTTAAAAGTAGCACAAGATGCTATCTCTTTAGTTGAAGATGGCATGACGCTAATGGTGGGTGGGTTCCTAGGGGTAGGGTCGCCTGAAACTCTCATTAGCGCAGTCATTGCAAAGGGTTGCAAGGATTTGACTCTGATTTGCAATGATACTGGTTTTCCAGATAAGGGTGTTGGTCGATTGGTGTGTGCGGGCTTAGTTAAAAAAGTCTACACATCTCACATCGGTACAAATCCTGAATCCGGGGACCGGATGAATGATGGTCGTATGGAAATCATTCTGACACCACAGGGCACTTTGGCTGAACAAGTCCGAGCTGCTGGTGCGGGTCTTGGGGGAGTCATTACCCCTACTGGTCTTGGCACCATTGTAGAAAACGGCAAGCAGATTTTAGAAATGGATGGTAAGCGATTCTTGGTTGAAAAAGCCTTGAAAGCTGATGTCGCATTGATTAGTGCAGAATGGGTTGATCAAAAGGGCAACTGTGTCTATGACAAAGCGGCTCGAAATTTTAACCCACTGATGGCTATGGCAGCGGATCATGTGATTGTTGAAGCTCATTCGATTGTGGCAATCGGCGATTTAGATCCCAATTTGGTACACACGCCGCACATCTTTATTGATGTCATTGTTAAGGAGGCTTAATTTTGGACAAAAATAAAATTCGCGAAGTGATTGCCAAACGCGTTGCTATGGAATTTAAAGATGGGGATTTAGTCAATCTTGGTATTGGTTTACCAACTGAAGTGGCTAACTATGTACCGACTTCCATTGAAGTGATTTTTCAGTCGGAAAACGGCTTTATCGGCATGGGCACTGCGCCAGAAAAAGGTCAAGAAATCAGGAATTTAGTCAATGCCGGTTCTATGCCCGCAACGATTCTTCCAGGGGGTGCCTTCTTTGATAGTGCCACTTCTTTTGCCATTATTCGCGGTGGTCACTTAGATTATACGGTTCTTGGTGCGCTGCAAGTAGACGAAAAAGGGAATCTTGCAAATTGGATGATTCCTGGCAAAAAAGTACCTGGCATGGGTGGTGCTATGGACCTTGTTACGGGGGCTAAACACGTGATTGTGGCCATGGAGCATACTGCAAAAGGGGAACTGAAAATCTTTAAAGAGTGTACTTTACCACTGACTGCAGCTGGGGCAGTGGATATGATCGTGACAGAAATGGGCGTTATGATTGTGACCCCAAATGGCCTCAAACTTAAAGAATACCATCCTGATTTTACCCTTGAAGAAATTCAAGAGGCAACTGGATGCGATCTACTCATTGAAGATGACTTAATCCCAATGCCTGTATAAAATTATGATTTTGCATTTAAGTGCAGTAATTTGCTTATTGCAACCTCTTGACTGCAACATTGAAGATTGGAAGGTTAAATAGTGGGTAAGAACGACTTTAGGATGTATTCAAATCTCCTCTTATTATCACAGATAGGTATCAATATGTTGGTTCCAATTATCGGTGGTCTTTTTGTTGGTAGATGGCTAGATAGTAAACTGCATACATCGCCCCTATTTTTATTATTATGCATTTTGATTTGTACAATTGCGGCCTTTATGAACCTTTATAAAGTGACCATGGCTGCTGCAAAAAAAACAAAGAAGAAGTAGCGAGGAACAGATGATGAAAGAAGTCAAACAACTGGTTTTTCAAGTTGGTAAGTGGTCAATTGCATTAAATTTGTGTGCTATTATACTGGCGTTTATACTCATCAAAAATTCAATCCCAATGGTACTAGGTATCATTTTTGGCGCTACTTTTGCTTTATTAGAGTTCTATGCTTTATCGCTTTCCCTTGAAAAAGCAGTTAAAAAATCTCCAAGTCAAGCGGCAACTTCAGTGGCACTTGGTGCATATGGTCGATTGGCCATAACGGCTGTTGTCATTATGGTGGCTATTAAAGCACCCTATCTCAACGAACTTGGAACAGCATTTGGAATTGTATCGATCAAATTCGTTATTTATATAATGAATTTTTTCAATAAAAAAGCACCACAATTACCGGATGGTGATGGGGTGTAAAGCAGTAGTTATTTTTTTAAGAAAGGAGGAATAACTATGATCGGTACAGCAAGTTTTGGCCCTGAGGTTGTATTTCAGTTTGGGAATTTTCATATTTCTCAAACCGTTACTGTTACGTGGTATATCATGGCGGCTATTATGATTTTTGTAACACTCGCCATGCGTAAAAAAGAAATCATACCAACAGGGGTTCAAAACTTCTTAGAGATTTTTGTTGAAGTCATTTATGGTTTGGTCAGACAAACCATGGGTGAAAGGCGCCTTAATTTTGCACCATATATGGGAACAATCATGATTCTAATTGCTTGTTGTAATCTGATTGGCTTGTTGGGTATTAGACCCCCGACAGCAGATTTGAATACAACCTTAGCGTTAGCCCTAATGACTGTGGCTTCGTGCCATATATTTGGTGTCGCCAACAAAGGTCTTGGTTTTTACAAAGGATTTTTAGAGCCAGTACCGTTTTTATTGCCGCTTAATATTATCGGCGAACTTGCAACACCAATCTCTTTAAGTTTTCGTCTTTTCGGAAATATCACTGGCGGCATGGTCATCATGTGGTTAGTGTACAGTGCACTTGGTAATTTTGCACTGGTTCCAATCCCAGCATTTTTGCATATCTATTTTGATTTGTTTGCTGGTTTATTACAATCATTTATCTTCACAATGCTGACAATGGTATTTATTACAAATGCAGTGGATTAGAAAATGTAAAACAGCTTATAATTTTGAATTTCAAATGACAAGTAGTTTACGATTAGTGCATTTCTAAGGAGGAAATACATATGGATCCTATTACAGGTAAAGCTTTAGTTCTTGCAGCATCGGCAATCGGCGCAGGTCTTTCAATGATTGCAGGTATTGGCCCTGGTATCGGTCAGGGTTTTGCAGCTGGTAAAGGTGCAGAGGCAGTTGGTAGACAACCAGAAGCACAGGGCGACATTGTTAGAACAATGCTATTAGGTTGCGCCGTTGCCGAGTCAACAGGTATTTATGGTCTTGTTATCGCTTTGATCCTTTTATTTGCAAATCCATTGGTCGGCATGCTTTAATTTAATGACGAACCACTGAGGATTTAGCGAGGAGGGACTGTATGGAAGCCGTTTTAGCATCAGGCATATCACTCGGTCTAGTCAACATTGGACCGGAGTTGTTTTTTCAAGTCTTTAACACCCTTGTGTTATTTGCTTTCTTACGATGGAAACTCTTTGGGCCAATTACGGCCATGCTACAAAAAAGAACTGATCGTATCAAAGCCTCTTTTGACGAAGCGGATGGAAAAGTAAAAACAGCTGAAGATCTTCGTCTTTCTTATGAGAAAAAAATGTCCCTTATAAGAGAAGAAGAGGCGCATATTCTTTCTGAAGCCAGACATAAGGCTGAAAAACGTGCTTTTGAGATCATCAAGCATGCTGAAGAAGAAATTGCACACAAGAAAGCACAAGCTGTAAAAGATATGGAGCAAGAAAGAGAAAAGGCAATCAATCAAATGAAAAATGAGATCGTTTCGCTTGTTATGTTGACGGCATCCAAAGTAATTGATCAAGAATTGGATGGCACTAAACACAGCGCGTTGATCACCGATTTCATTGAGAGAGTGGGCGATTCCAAATGGCACAATTAGTCAGTGAAGTATACGCTCAAGCCTTATATGATGCGGCCATAGATAGTGATATTCTGGTAAACTCTTACCAAGACTACAAAGAAATCGTGTCTTGTTTAAAAGCGCAACCTCAATTGTTCGACCTCGTGAAATCCCCTAAAATCGACAAACAGGAGAAAAAACTGATTCTGTCCACGATTTTTGAGGGTCAAGTGCAGGTTGAAGTGTTGAATTTCTTGAAAATCTTGATAGACACTCGCAGAACTTTCTATATCATCAGCATATTCGAGGCCTTTGAAGCCCATTACCGTGAGCACTTTAAACTCCAAACGGCGTATATTAGAACAGTGACACCGTTAACTCCTGAGCAAACCCAGGCACTCTCTGAGAAGCTAGGGGAGTCAACTGGCTTAACGATAGAAGTAGTCAATGTTATTGACCCGTCAGTTATGGGTGGTATGCTGATTCAAATCGGCGACCAAGTGATGGATGGCTCTTTAAAACGCAAGCTTAGCGGCTTAAAGGATTTCTTATCTCAAATCGCCGTTTAAAGCGCATGCTAACAAAATAGGAGTGAACGATATGAAGCTTAGACCAGAAGAAATCAGCTCAATCATCAAAGAGCAGATTAAACGATATGAGGATAAGCTCCAAGTAGAAGACGTAGGAACAGTCATTCAAGTCGGCGACGGTATTGCACGTGTGTATGGTCTTGATAAATGTATGTTCGGCGAACTTTTGGAGTTTCCAAATGATGTATTTGGTATGGCCCTGAACTTAGAAGAAGACAGTGTTGGTGCCGTTTTACTTGGGTCTGATACGGTTATTGTTGAGGGAGACATTGTCAAGCGTACTGGCAGAGTTGTTGAAGTGCCAGTAGGTGAGCAAATGATTGGTCGTGTGGTTAATGCATTAGGCCACGCGATTGACGGTAAAGGTGTGATTAAATCAGACACATTCCGTGCTGTTGAATCCCCTGCACCAGGTGTTATCGACCGTAAATCGGTTCATCAACCGCTTCAAACGGGCATTAAGTCAATTGACTCAATGATTCCAATTGGTAGAGGTCAACGGGAACTGATTATCGGCGACCGCCAAACAGGTAAAACTGCCATTGCTATCGATACAATCATTAACCAAAAAGAAGAAAATGTGGTTTGTATCTATGTTGCAATCGGTCAAAAGAAATCAACAGTTGCTCAAATTGTTAAAGTCCTCGAAGAGCGTGGGGCAATGAAGTACACCATCGTTGTTATGGCTTCTGCAAGTGAGCCTGCACCATTGCAATACCTAGCACCTTATGCTGGTTGCGCCATGGGTGAGCACTTAATGAATCAAGGCAAAGATGTATTGATCGTTTACGATGATTTGTCTAAGCACGCGGTGGCCTACCGGGCAATGGCTCTTCTTCTTAAAAGACCACCAGGCCGTGAAGCTTACCCAGGTGATGTATTCTACTTGCATTCACGACTATTAGAGCGTGCTGCAAAACTAAGTGATAAATTGGGCGGCGGTTCACTAACGGCCCTTCCAATTATTGAAACTCAGTCAGGTGACGTTTCTGCTTATATTCCAACCAATGTTATCTCCATAACAGATGGTCAGATCTTCCTTGAATCTGAACTCTTTAACTCAGGTCAGCGCCCAGCTGTAAATGCTGGTATCTCTGTATCCCGTGTTGGTGGTAATGCTCAGATTAAAGCCATGAAACAAGTTGCTAGTAAAATTAAACTTGAACTGGCGCAGTACCGCGAGCTAGCGGCGTTTTCTCAATTTGGTTCGGAACTTGATAAAGAAACACAAGCGATTCTTAATCATGGTGAACGGTTGATGGAAATTCTTAAACAAAAGCAATACGAACCAATGAAAGTTGAAAACCAAATTATTATCATCTATGCAGCCACAAATAAACACTTGGTGGATATTCAGATTCGTGCACTTCAGAGATTTGAACATCAATTGATTGAATATGTTGGGGATCATCATCCGGAAATTTTGACAGCCATTAAAACATCTGGGCAAATTGATAAGCACACAGATGAGCTGCTCAAAGGGGCAATAATCGCCTTCAAGCAAAAGTTCCATGAACGTGAAGCAAAGCGCACAGAAATTGCGTAAGTTCCATTAATCGCAGCTAAGGAGGTACATCATGGCTGGTATGGGTGCCCGCGATATCAAGCGTAAGATCAAGAGTGTTAACAGTACCAAGCAAATTACAAAGGCAATGGAACTAGTATCAACGGCAAAATTGAAGCGCAATAAGGATGTTCTTGATAAAACAAAGCCTTATTACAGCAAGGTGTTGAGTACTGTAAAAAGTATTCTAACCCATGAAAAAAACCTTAAGCACGAGTATATCACTTTGCGCGAGGTCAAAAACACGCTGTATATTGTCATAACTGGTGACCGTGGACTATGCGGTGGTTATAATGTCAACGTGCTAAAAAAAGCCGCTCAAGATATTAAGGACCCAACTCAAGCTAAAGTGATTGCAATTGGTAAGAAGAGTGCTGATTTCTTTAAGAAAAATGAGGTGGAACCAATCCATACTTATTTGGGAATAGCAGAAAAACCTTCGTTTGCAAATGCTCAAGATATTGCTACAAAAGCACTTCGCTTGTTCGCGCAAGAAAAAATAGACGTTATTAAATTAGTTTATACTCGAATGGAATCCACCATTTCTCAAGTGCCAGAAATCATCCAATTACTACCGGTTGATCTTAAGGCGGTTGAGTCCGTCAAAGCAAGTGGTACCATTGCATATGAACCATCTGCAGAGGCTGTACTGGGTTATTTGATTCCAAAATATATTGAAAGTACGATTTATGGTGTACTAGTTGAAGCGTCAGCTTCAGAGCAAGCGGCGAGAAGAATTGCGATGGAAAATGCTTCGGATAACGCTCAAGAGATGATTGATTCTCTAACGTTGACATTCAACCAAGCAAGACAAGCTGCAATCACACAAGAAATATCAGAAATTGTCGGTGGTGCAAATGCCCTTGAATAATTTCTGTTTTCTGAAGGGAGTGTATTAGATGGCGCAAAAAGTGGGTAAAGTCGTCCAAGTAATCGGCGCGGTTATCGACGTTCGATTCAGTGCAGATGACCTACCAAAAATCTACGACGCAGTTAAAGTCGACTATAATGATATACACATCGTGGCAGAGGTCGCTCAGCATATTGGCGATAATACAGTAAGATGCGTTGCAATGTCTTCAACAGAAGGCCTTGTAAGGGGTATCGATGCCATTAACACAGAAAAACCAATTTCCGTTCCAGTTGGTGAAATCGTACTGGGCCGTCTATTAAATGTATTGGGTGAACCAATTGATGAAAAACCAATGCCTGATGTTAAAGAGCGTTGGTCCATTCACAGAGAAGCCCCAGCATTTGAAGAGCAACAAACTACAACAGAGATTTTTGAAACAGGCATCAAAGTTATCGATATGCTTTGTCCTTATGTAAAGGGTGGTAAAATTGGTCTCTTTGGTGGTGCTGGCGTTGGTAAAACAGTTCTAATTCAAGAGCTGATCAATAACATCGCCAAAGAGCATGGTGGTCTTTCTGTATTTGCTGGTGTAGGTGAACGGACCCGTGAAGGTAACGACCTCTATCACGAAATGATAGAATCTGGGGTTATCGATAAAACGTGCATGGTGTTCGGTCAAATGAACGAACCACCGGGTGCCCGTATGCGTGTTGGCCTTGCTGGCCTCACCATGGCCGAGTACTTTAGAGATAGCGAAGGCAAGGACGTTCTCTTGTTTATCGATAATATCTTCAGATTTACACAAGCCGGTTCAGAAGTATCTGCACTTCTTGGCCGTATGCCTTCTGCAGTTGGTTATCAGCCAACACTTGCAACAGACATGGGTCAACTTCAAGAACGTATTACATCTACTAAAAAAGGCTCTATTACATCGGTTCAAGCAATCTATGTACCTGCCGATGACTTAACGGATCCTGCACCGGCCACAACCTTCTCCCATCTAGATGCAACAACAGTTCTTTCAAGAAAAATTTCTGAAATGGGTATCTACCCTGCGGTAGACCCGCTGGATTCTTCTTCAAGAATTTTGTCACCAGATGTAGTAGGCGAGGAGCATTACCGTGTAGCCCGTGGTGTTCAAGAAATTTTGCAACGTTATAAAGAACTTCAAGATATCATCGCTATACTTGGTATGGATGAGCTTTCTGAAGCAGATAAAAGCGTTGTTGCCCGTGCCAGAAGAATTCAACGCTTCTTGTCTCAACCTTTCCATGTTGCCGAACAATTCACAGGCTTTAGTGGCAAATACGTGCCATTAAAAGAAACTGTTCGTGGATTCAAGGAAATTATGGAAGGCAAGCATGACAACTTACCAGAGCAAGCATTCCTCTACGTTGGTGTTATCGAGGAAGCGGTTGAAAAGGCTAAGCACCTTTAAGGGAGAAGCCAATGAGAACACCATTTCGACTGGAAATTGTCACACCTGATCGCTCACTATTTAGCGGCAATGTGGACATGGTAATACTACGAACAACAGAAGGTGATTTAGGGATTCTTGCACGTATGGAAATGACGGTTGCGCCCTTAACAGTGGGCGCCCTGAGACTTTTCAATGGGGACGAAGAAACCATCGCATCTTGTTCTGGCGGTTTTGTAAACGTTGAAAAAGAACTTGTCACGATTATCACCGACTCAGCTGAATGGGCTGCGGATATTGATAAAGCCCGAGCAGAAGCTGCCAGGGCCCGTGCCAAATCGCGCGTTGACCAAACAAATGATAAGAGTATTGATCACTTACGTGCAAAGACTGCTTTGATGCGTGCCATCAATCGCATTACCATTGCCGAACAACACAACAGAGGTTAAACCTTAGGTCTATGTAATAGACCTAAACAAAAGCCGTTATCAAACGATTGAAAATCGTTGATAACGGCTTTTTTAGTGGTACTGAAGTGCCGACTCTGATTGTAGGGACGCCTTTTCTCATGGCATCATTTTTCATTCTTCGTAGGGTAGTGTTTCTATCGCTGCAAGGATTGCCTCTTGATTGGCCAATAAAACCTTAACCACCTCTGGATGAAAATGTAGACCACTTTGGAATTTGAAAAAATCCAGAACTTGTTCAAAAGTCCATGCGGGTTTGTAGACCCGCTTTGACAGTAAGGCATCAAAGACATCGGATGCTGCAACGATGCTGCCGTGCATTGGAATGTCATCTCCGCTCAGTTGATAGGGATAGCCTGTGCCATCGTATTTCTCATGATGCGTTAATGCAACGATCGCTGCAATATCCAAGAGGTGATTGTAGGAGCCGTTTAAGATTTCAAAGCCCATAATCGCATGCTGCTTCATGGCCTCAAAATCCTCTTTTGATAGCTTGCCAGGCTCATTGAGAATACGATCTGGTATGCCCACTTTACCAATATCATGGAGGGTGGAAGCCATGGCCAAGGTTTTCGCTTCCTCTGGTGCATACCCAATGGCTTCTGCAATAATCTGGGTAAAGGTTGAAACCCGCTGGACATGGGAACTGGTTTCTTTTGATCTTAAATCCACGGTGCCCCCCAGTCTTAATAGGAGCTCTGACTGGGTTAACTCAAGGTCTTGGTTTAAGATTTCCATCTGCTTATTAGTGGTGACCAGTTGCTCTAAATACTCTCTTTTCTTATCTTGGGCTTCTAAAAAAGACAAGGCCATAACCGTAACGATGCTAATCAATAACCACAAGACACCCCAATGGGAGATAAGATAGGGTGTGATTTGACTCACTACAAAAGTGGCAAGGCAAGTGACTAGACCAGTAATATAGACATAACCATTGCGCTTTTGATAGGGCAAATCTAAAATAGCCACCACGATGAGTATCATGCTTCCAAGTGTTATAATCATACTTTGAAGGTCAAAAAGCCCATTGAATACCCAATCCAATCCGCTGTTCCAAGTGAAAAACTTGATGGATTCTACCAAGAGCGTTGCCACGGATATGGTCAGGGTCAGATAGAATAGAATTTTTACAGCTTGCCGGTGTTTTTGTTTAACCAATAAATTGAAGTTTAAATAAACAAAGGCCGGGGTCATTAGATTAGAGGCTACGATAAATATGAAATATAATAATGGAATGGGGACGTTGTTGAAGTGATGAATCACCCAATAGCCGTATCGTGGAAAATCTAAAAAGGTCCAAAGGCTAAAAAGACCGATGAAGGCTGCTAATGCTCGAATTAATCTATAACTCTCAATGCGCTTAAAAATAAGACTAAACACAAAGAGTGAGATAGCGACAATGGTTAATAGGATGGCAAAGGAGTAGCGATTACTGGAGATGTCAAAGCCATTAGAACCCAGTTGGTCAAATGTCTCCACACGACTCATATTGCTGATATCAGAGGGCCCGTTAAAAACATTGCCGGCAATCAATAAGTACACAACTGTGGCATTTTCAGGTATGTGTGTATAGGATTCATTGATCACATGGGAATAAGGGTGATGTTCTGGAGCAACTGGATAGTATCCCAAAAGATTAAATTTTTCATCAAATACACCATAAGAACCGCCATAGACTCGCTTTAAATGCAAAATAGGTGTTTTTAGGTCATTTATCGCCAAGTCAACTTTGAGTAACTGACTTTCAGAAGCCATGGGCTCGTGAAGCCTAGGGTTAGGCTCACTTATATCTTGCCATGACCCCTTGCTGATGGCGACCAAATCACCCTGACTTAATTGTGTCAAAGCAACTTCATCTAGGTTTTTTATGGCATCATTAACGGCAAGCCTTGAAACCCGGATTAAGTTAGTGGCATCAACTGAATAATACTTGAGCTCGTTGATACCGCTGTAAAGCAGCACGAGACCCAGAGTGACCATCATGAGGGTAAGCCACAGTTTTGCTTTGAAGAGTGATTTGATGGTGGTGCCAAAATTCAAGATGGCTGTATGCATAGGAGCTCCAATCACATTTTAGGCAGGAGTCGGTTGATGAAGGGGCAATTCAATCACAAAAGTAGCGCCTTTTGTCTGGTGATTCAAGGCATAAATACGGCCATTGTGTTTTGCGATAATATCTTTGCTGATGGCCAGACCAAGGCCTGTGCCCTGGTTGATATCCTTAGTGGTATAGCCGGATTCAAAAACCCGCTCCAGTAACTGAGGCGCAATGCCCTTGCCAGAATCTTTAAAACTGATTTTGACAGCACTTTCTGTGGCTTCTGTGGTGATCGTCAGTATTCCCGAATCGTCCATGGCTTGAATGGCATTGACGACGATGTTCATAAAGACTTGATTGAGCATACTGGCGTAACCTTCTAAAATAGGGATTTCCCCATACTGTTTTTCAATGGTGATGTTGTTTTTCCAGAGGTTAGAGGTGAGTACCAGTACACTATCGATGCCTTCGTGGACATCGAAGTCTTGGAAGTCGGCTTGATCAATGCGAGAGAAATTCTTAAGGCTTCTGATGATTTCTGTTACGCGCTCAGAAGCATTGGTGCTAATGCTATTCATATCTTTTAGGCGAGCTAGTTTCTTTTGTAGGATTGGGTCACAAGAGGATGTGTCCAATTGGCCTAAGACCATCTCCATCATTTGGATATTACTTTTAATTGCCCCAAGGGGGGTGTTGATTTCGTGGGCAATGGCCGCGGAAATTTGACCCAATGTTGCCATTTTTTCAATGCGAACCAGCTGATCTTGTTGCTCTTGTATCATGTTTTTTGAATCGGTTAAGGTCACATTTTGAACTTCCAGTTCAATATTCTGAGCTTCCAGTTCTTGCTTTTGTGCATCTAACTCTTGGTTGAAGTCATTTAAGTGCTCCATGATTTGGGTGGCACTGTTCATGAGGGTCACCAGTTCTCTTGGGGGACGCTTAACCTGAAAATGAAAATCACCAATACCAAAAAAATCATTCTTGGCTAAAAGAGATAGCTGTTTATTCAACTGCGTAATGGGCTTGATGATATTTTTTGAGTGGAATTTGATGAGCATTAAATTGATGGGAAGGCTACAAAGGGTGACGATCACTAAAATAAAGACGATGGCAGCAATGACAATATAAACGAAGTAGGGATTTAAAGAAGTGGTAATCATGCCAATCACTTCGCCCTTTGGATTGACAATTTTCAGTTCTGACATACTATCCATAAAGATTTGCTTGAGCTGCTTTTGTTCTTTTGTGGTGACGTTTCGGTAGAAATCGATACTATTTTTATGGGCACTAACAGGTATACATAAAATCTTGGCATCGGAAGCGTCTTTAAACTCAACTAAAATGGGATCGATGGTCAGGGTTTGTTTAATGGGGAAACGACGATTAAATTCTTCTATGGCACTTAAAACAGAAATGACGGTCATTTTTTTAAAACTATCATTCATCTCTTGTGTCACGATGCTATCGGGAATCATATCCGATGGTGCCATGCCATCCATGATTAAGTTGGGCTGTGTCAAATTTTCAGTATACATTGTATTCGCATACGCCAAAAGCTCATCCAGTGTCTTTTTGTCTAAGTTCTCCATCTCCAATTTATCTTTAATATTATTGTCATAGGCATTCATGGTATTGAGTCGCATATAGATATCTTGGGTGACGGATTTTGACAAATAAAGAGAAATTGGTTTGAACATAAAACTGATCATTAAAAGTAACAAGCAGACCATGGTTAAAAGGGTTAAAAAAGCACTATAAAACATACCAGATTGAATCCGACCTCGGAGGGATCCGTAGGTCCGCTGTTTATGTTCATGGTCTGAAGTTATCGGTACCCTAGACCCGGGATGCTGAGTTTGCTGATTGATCGGCATGTTGTCGCTCCTTTCAGATAGTTGACATTACTATTATAGCCGAATTTCAATGTAATTATGCAGTCTCATAAAAATTTAATGGGGTTTTAAGTCTGTATTGAGTGGTATAATAATGATGACTCAAAAACTAGAGAGATTGACCCCCAGAGGAGCGTACAAAATATGCCTAGAGTGATGATTATTGATGATGAAATCATGATTACGCAGACGTTGACACATCTTGTCGAGCTGATGCTTGATGTAGAAGTCCATGCTTATAACGACCCTACCCTGGTTTTAACCAGTGGCATTTTGCAAAACACCGTCTTTGACGTTGTCATTTCCGATTTTATGATGCCAAAATTAAACGGCATCGGCCTTTTAAAAGCCATTAAAGAAATACAGCCTGAAATCATCCCCATACTTTTGACCGGTTATTCAGACAAAGAAAATGCCATTAAAAGTATCAATGAGGTAGGACTTTACTACTATCTTGAAAAACCCTGGGACAACCACGAGATCATTCAGACCATTCAAAATGGCTTAGACAAGAAACAACTGAAAGATCAGGCCAAGGTCAACATGGAAGAAATAAGACAGCGCAATCACGAAATCACCAGATTATACGACCTATTGAAGAGAGACTTTAGTCAAGAAGTGGATAATATGGTTGATGTGGTTGTGGCCCTCGCAAATCTCATTGAAGCTAAGGATAGCTATACGGATGGGCATACACGCCGCGTTGCAAATTTATGCGGTATCTTGGGCAAGCGCCTTGGCCTGGAAGATGAGAAAGTCAAATACCTAGAAATCTCAGGGATTATCCACGATATCGGTAAGATCGGCACACCAGAATTGATTCTCAATAAACCTGGCGCATTGGATAACCAAGAATTTTTTGTGATGAAAAACCATCCAGAGATAGGCGCCCGAATATTGAGGCCCCTAACAGCCCTTGAACCTTGCATCCATGCCGTTCGCCACCACCACGAAAAACTGGATGGTTCTGGGTACCCAGATGGCTTGCTTGCAGAACAAATCCCCATTGAAACAAGGATTGTTTCAGTGGCAGACATCTTTGACGCCCTTTATTCTGATCGGCCCTATCGGTCAAAAATGCCAATAGAAAAAGTGTTGGACATTATACAAAAGGATACTGATAGAGGCAAGTTAGACCCAGTTGTGGTGGCCATGCTAAGAGAAATCGTAGCCGAAGGCCTTATGGAAGAAGAATAAGAAGATTCTTTAACTCACACCTAAATTTGAAGTCTACCCTTTGACCTAGCATCGCCTGTTGCGCTGCTTTTACGGTCTTCAGGGTAGACTTTTTTTTTCTTCGCTTTTTAGTTTGTCTATGATATAATGTCTGTTGAGGTGTGCCCAAAATTTGAGGGCGCCATTTTTATCAACAGACGCTCATGACTTGAAGGAGGCCTTTCAGGTGGCAAAATATATTGTAGAACCTATGGAAAAATTACGTGGAGAGATTCGCGTTGACGGTGCAAAAAATGGTGCTTTGCCTTTAATGGCAGCCTCGCTTTTAGCGACAGAACCATGTGTCATTGAAGATGTTCCAAATATCAGCGATGTGGGTATTATGTCGGACCTTTTACGGGCACTTGGTGCCACGGTTTCACGGGATGGTTCTGTAATGCACATTCACACACCAGAAATTACAGCCCACGAAGCCCCATACGAATACGTTAGCAAAATGCGATCCTCATTTGATGTAATGGGACCTTTATTGGCTCGAACAGGAATCGCAAGAGTACCTCTGCCAGGTGGCTGTGCCATTGGCGAAAGACCAATTGATTTGCATCTAAAAGGATTTAAGGCTCTGGGAGCAGAAATTACCTTTGGCCATGGTTTTGTTGAAGCGAAAGCCACTAAATTAATAGGCGATACAGTCTATCTAGATTTTCCCAGTGTTGGTGCCACTAAAAATATCATGATGGCAGCGACTCTTGCAGAAGGCATCACTCATATTGAAAACGCGGCCAAAGAGCCTGAGATAGTTGATATTGCAACATTTTTGAATAAAATAGGCGCTAAAATCTCCGGTGCAGGTACAGATACCATCCGCATCACGGGGGTTAAACAACTAGGAGGCGCTAAACATACAGTTTTACCAGACCGGATTGAAGCGGGTACGTATTTAATCATGGCTGGTATGTTGGATAGTAATGTACTCATTAAGAATGTTGAGCCAAGTCATTTAAAACCAGTCATAGCCAAACTCAAAGAATGTGGCGTTGAATTAACTGAAGAAGGCGACGCTATTCGAGTGAAGAGTTCGGGACATTTGAAAGCTGTTGACATAACAACTTTACCTTATCCTGGTTTCCCTACTGATTTGCAAGCGCAATTTATGGCACTTCTAACCACTGCCCAAGGTGGTAGTGTTGTGATGGAAACGGTTTTTGAAAATAGATTCATGCATGTGAGCGAACTAAATCGTATGGGTGCTTCCATCAAAATTGAAGGCCATAGTGCCATCATTGGTGGCAGTAGTAAATTACAAGGTGCGCAGGTTCGAGCAACTGATTTACGTGCGGGTGCAGCACTTATTTTGGCAGGACTTGTGGCTGATGGCAAAACGGAAATTCACGATATTTATCACATCGATCGGGGTTATAACGATCTGGTTGGGAAATTACGAGGTTTAGGCATCACCATAACCCGTATAGAAGACTAAAGGAGCGAAAAAGATGTTTGGATTTGGAGCAGAAATTGGCATAGATTTAGGCACAGCCAATGTTCTTGTCTATATTAGAGGCAAGGGGATTGTGCTTAATGAGCCTTCAGTGGTAGCTATTGATAGAGATACAGATCGCGTCCTAGCAGTTGGTTCAAAGGCACAAAAGATGCTTGGTAGAACACCAGGCAATATCGTTGCTATTAGACCCTTAAAAGATGGGGTTATTTCAGATTATGATATTACCGAGCGGATGTTACGCTACTTTATTGAAGAAACCTGCGGTAAAAGACGGTTTTTCAGACCTAAAATCATGGTTTGCGTCCCTTCAGGCGTCACAGAAGTAGAGCGTCGGGCTGTAATTGATGCCTCCACTGAAGCTGGCGGCGCAAAAACTTACTTGATTGAAGAGCCAATTGCGGCTGCCATTGGCGCAGGACTTGATATATACAAACCCGATGGCTGTATGGTCATCGATATCGGTGGTGGTACCACGGATATCGCCGTCATTTCATTAGGTGGTGTGGTTGTCAGTAAATCCATAAAAATCGCTGGAGATAAATTGGATGAAGCCATTATTCGCTATATGAGAAAGAACCACAATTTGCTCATCGGTGAGAGAACAGCAGAAGAAATGAAAATGACCATTGGTACAGCTTATCCAAGGCCACAGCCACTATTGATGGATTGTAGAGGCCGTGACCTGATCACAGGTTTGCCAAAAAATAAATCGGTTTCATCTGAGGAAATGCTGGAAGCCTTACAAGAACCAGTAAACTCAATCTGTGAAGCCGTTCATGCCGTACTTGAAAAAACACCACCTGAGCTAGCATCTGATATCAGTACCCGTGGTATCGTGATGACTGGTGGTGGCGCATTACTTTACGGTTTGAATAAGTTGATTGAAAAAAGAACGGGCATACCAACTTACATTGCAGAAAATGCTGTAAGTTGTGTCGCTATAGGAACAGGCTTGTCATTGGAGCACATCGGTTTGTTAGAAAGTGCACAGTCCATGCAACGAGGAAGACGGTAGTTAACAACTTGAGAAAGAGGTGTTTTTATGCGCAGTGCGAATAGAACCAGAAGAATACCAAGTTATGTCACGACTCAAGAACAAATTGTAGAAAAAGATTACAAATCGACTAACATGATTGTCATGGGACTTTTAATTGCATCAGTTGTGTTAGCTTTTGTATCATCAACATTGACAGTCGTCAATTTATTTTGCCTCAAGAAAAAGAATGGCTGTTGCTCAGGGGAATAAACAAAGCAAGACAATTAAGTAAAGCAATATAAAAGAGTGCCGCTAGTTATTAAACTAGTTGCACTCTTTTTTTCGTTGCGCCTTTTACTGAGGATAAATCAAATTGGCATCTGTGGCCTTTTTTAGAACCTCTACATAAGCGGAGGCTTCGAGCTTGGCAGTTTGAAGACTGTGGAGGCTGGCATTACCGCATTCGATTTCGCTGACACCTGGGATATCTCCTTCAAATCCTGCGGAGAACTCAAAGGCCCGAATCACAAGGGGGAGGATTTCTTTTGAGGTTAAATCACCAGCAACAATCAAGTACATCCCAGTTAAGCAGCCCATAGGACCAAAATAAATGATTCGGGAAGCATATTCGGCATCATTCCTTACAAAAGTTGCCACCAAATGCTCCAAGGTATGGATGGCTTCATTTTCTAACCTCTCTTTGTTTGGCAATTTCATACGTAAATCAAAAGTTGTCAGTACTTCTTGTCCAACCTGATCCCTTCGTGAAACATACAAACCCTTTAATAAGCGTAAATGATCAACGGTGAAACTCGCTATTTTTTGCATAAAAGCTCCTTTGATATTATATTTTTTAGTGTTTAGTTTGATTAATTGAAACGTCTGTTTTCTCGTTAAGACAAATATACACTGCTTCGTTAATAGGATTATATGCTGTCATGATGGACAAGTCAATGAGTATTACGTAATATACGTAGGTTTTGTGTGATATATCAGGCGTATTTTATGATTACCAGATTCAAAATTAGGACACTTTTTTCTAAGCAAATGCTCCATTCTAGCCGATACTAAAGATAGTCATAAGAAAAAGAACTAGAAATTCGGGATTAGGAATAGTAAATTTTAAAAAATAAACAATAAACTTTAAGGAAGGTGGCATCTATGTTACGTGGTCTATATGTGGTCTCAACAGTTTTAGAACAGCATGCACAAGCACTTGATGTCATGTCAAATAACTTAGCAAATACCAATTCCCATGGTTATAAAAGAGATATCGCCACCTTTGAAGAATTCAATAGCATGTTACTTTCAAAGATGGGTGGTAGCGCACCCGAAGTGGTAACTGGAACACCAAAAGTAACCAAAACTCTTGCAAATGATGAGTATATTTTAGAAACCAATAAAGGTTATTTCAAAATAGATGCCCCAGGAGGGATTTCTTATAATACATCAGTGAGGCTAATGGCTGATAAGGATGGTTTCTTAAAAACTGTTTATCGTAATAGTAATCATAGTCGAATCGAAGGGGCAGGCTATAATGTGCTTGGTGCTAATGGTCCCATCAATGTTGGCAGCAAGCCCTTTGAAGTCAACGATCAAGGCCAGGTTTTAGTAGATGGGCAAGTGGTTGATAGCCTGATCTATAAGCAACCAAAAGGCGTGATTGGTACAATGAGTGGTGGTATTAAGTTTAACCGCATTGTCACCGACTTTGAACAGAGTGAGCTTCAACACACAGAGAGTATGTTGGATTTTGGAATTGACGGTAAAGGACTTTTCACCATCAAAACCCCTAACGGCGAGCGATATACTCGTAGCGGTAATTTTAAGATAAATGATAAATTAGAGCTTGTCACCAGTGAGGGTTATAATGTGATTGGTCTTGAAGGTCCAATTGTCCTAGAAGGATTTAAAGGAGAGAATCTCTCTCTTAACAAGTTCAACGAACTCTCGATAGACGGTGTTATTGTTGACAAATTTAAAATGGTGAACCCAATCAACACTGAACGACTAAAAAAAGTTGGATCTACAGCCTTTCGATTTGATGGAGAAATGGTGGAAGAGCCTTTTACAGGGCAAATCACCCAGGGTTTTCTTGAGGGTTCAAATGTAAATACCTTAAAAGAAATGATTCAGGTGATGGAAGTCTATCGTTTATACGAATCTGCACAGCGTGTAGTCAAGAGCTATGATGATGTTTTAGGAAAATCTGTCACCGAAGTAGGGAGACTCTAATCAATAGAGGAGGCATCATATGAGAGCGTTATGGTCAGCAGCATCGGGGATGAAAAGTTTACAGCTTTCCATTGATACAATTTCAAATAATCTAGCAAACGTTAATACAGCTGGATATAAAAAGCAGCGTATAGAATTCAAAGACCTACTTTATCAAAAATTGGATCATAAAGATGGTACGGATGGTCTTGGGGCCCCTGTAAATCTAGAGATTGGTCATGGTGTTATGGCGGGTGCAACGGTCAGAAGTTTTGGACAGGGCAGCATGCAAGCAACTGATAATCCTTTTGACGTAGCCATCCAAGGTTCTGGATTTTATGAAGTGACAGATCCAACGGGCAATAAATTTTATACGAAAGATGGTTCTTTAAAATTAGGGATCACTGCTGAGGGTAAGCGACTTGTGACATCGGATGGTTATTTAGTTCAAGGTGCTGATGGTCCTATTAACCTTGATGGTGAGATAGTTGAAGTGAAAATCGAGCGTAATGGTCTCGTTAATGTTAAGTTTGCAGATAATGAGACTGGGGCTTTTGTACCAGTTGGGACCCTGAAATTAATGAAAGTTCCCAACCCTGCTGGCCTTGAAAGCCGTGGGCTTAACCTATTCAAAACAACCCCTGCATCTGGAGAAGCGATTGCTGTAACCGATGGAAGCGCTGGCGAAACCGTTCAAAACTTTTTGGAAATGTCAAATGTACAGGTAGTTGAAGAAATGATCAACCTGATTACGGCCCAACGTGCCTACGAAATCAACTCAAAAACAATTCAAACATCAGATCAAATGCTTGAACTTGCAAACAATTTGAAACGATAATTAGATAGGCGGTGCTAGGATGACGATTAAACCGGTTGTGAACAATACCCAGGCACAAAGTTCGGTCATTACCCCTAGGGTGGGCGCTAGCACGGCTGAGGGTGGTCAATTTCAGGCTGAGCAAGCCCAGACCGATGCAAAGATAAAAAGCTTTGAGGCAGCCATTAAAACGGCTACTGAAAAGGGCGATACTGAAGGACTCAAGAAGACTGCCCAAGAATTTGAAGAAATCTTTGTCAATATGCTGCTAAAATCCATGCGTGCCACGGTGGAAGATAGCGGTTTGATGGAAAAAAGCAATCAACGGGGCATTTTTGAAGGCATGCTAGATGAAGAGTTTGCTAAAAGCATTTCTAAGGCCGGTGGCATTGGCATTCAAGAGATGATGATCAAACAACTCTCCCAATATACTCAGCCTGAAAAGGAAAAAGAGAGCTTTGATTCAAAGGGGTAAAGGATTTAGTCTAGAAGGATTCAAAAGGATAATGCCAAATCTCAGTGACTATGTTATACTGTGCCTATATTCACCGTAGCATCAGTTTGACGATTTAAAGACTGTCATTGTAGCAAATCAGTCTGGGACTTTAAAAAACATTATGAGGTGACTGGCATGGCGATATTAGAAGCAAAAGATATTCAAAAGATTATTCCTCACAGATATCCATTTTTATTAGTTGACCGTATTATTGAGCTAGAAGCTGGTGTTCGTGCTGTCGGTATAAAAAACGTGACCATTAATGAGCCTTTTTTTCCGGGACACTTTCCTGGAAATCCAATTATGCCAGGTGTCTTACAAGTGGAAGCCTTGGCTCAAGTGGGTGCGGTTGCACTTTTATCTCATCCGGACTACGCTGGTAAATTAGCTGTCTTTGCTGGTATTGATAACTTAAGATTCAAGCGTCAAGTGTTGCCAGGAGATACATTGCGATTAGAAGTGGAAATCATCTCGATTCGTAAGAACATTGGCAAGGGCAATGCAACTGCTTATGTGGATGATAAAGTCGCTTGCAAAGGCGAAATCATGTTTGGTTTAACAGAAGTAACGGAATAAGAGAATAAGAGAGGGGGCCATGACCATGGCTCACCATTAAGTGGCGCCCGAGAGGCGCCTTTTTTATGTGAATTTCACAACTGAAACCTTTTTGAACTGAAAACAAATATGGTATACTAGAAAGTGATATGATTGAGAGCCAACTGGTAAATTAAAAGTTTAGTTGAGTAAAAAGTTCAGGACGCGGTATAAATAAGGAGAAAAGCGAGCCATGGTACCCCTGGCTCGCCCTGACTCAAATTAAAGGTGGTTTCTTATGAGAGCGTTGGTACTAGAAGGTGGCGGCGCAAAAGGCGCCTATCATATCGGTGCATGGGGTGCTCTGCGTGAGCGGGGCGAGACCTTTGATATCGTCACGGGAACCTCTGTTGGCGCCTTAAATGGCGCCTTGATTGCCCAAGGTGACTATGATGTAGCGTATCAATTATGGTCTGAGATAACCATTGAACAAGTCATCAAAGGTGATCCTCAACTACTGGAGAAATTGGTAAACTTGCAGGTGAATCCTAATGATTATCAGAAGCTGTTGAGTTATTTAAAAGAGATTATTGGGCAGAAGGGTTTGGATATTTCGCCTCTTGAGAGTTTGCTAAAAAAACAGGTGAATGAGGCCCGGTTGCGGCAGTCACCGGTGCGGTTGGGGATGGTGACGGTTTCCCTTTCTGAGGCTAAGCCCTTGGAAATGGCGATTGATGAGATTCCTGATGGCATGCTGCACCAATATCTTTTGGCCAGTTCTAATTTGCCGGTATTTCAGATGAATCGGCTCAAAGGAAAACTTTATATCGATGGCGGTTTTTATGACAATTTACCAGTGACCCTTGCAAAACGCATGGGAGCCACAGATTTTACCACCATTGAACTGGGAGCTATCGGGGTTAAACGGATTCCCAAGAATTTTGAGCGCCGTACCATAGCACCAAAAGTGGATTTGGGTCCAATTTTAGGCCTGACCCCAACGCAGGTGCAGAGGAATCTAAAGCTTGGCTACTTTGATGGTCTCAAGATGCTCGACCAGCTCCAAGGGATGAATTATTATCTTGTGAATGATGTGGCAAGCGACCGGTTGATGGCCGCCCTTGTAAATTTGGATGAATCGGCTTTAAAAAGTTTAGCCACTATTTTGGGTGTTGACGGTATGGATCCCAAGCGGTTTACATTTCAAGTGCTGCTCCCCAAATTAAGTGAACTGTTGGGTGTGGATAGCAAAGCACCATATAGCGAGATTCTTATTGCCCTTTTAGAGGCCATTGGGGATGATGCGAACTTAGACCGATTTAGGGTTCGACCCTTAACTGGGTTTCTCAGTGAGATACGGTCTGTTTACAGTCCTGGTACAATTTATCAGGAGCAGCTGAATTTAATTGACAAGCTTTTTTTAAAGTCCCATGTATTTGGACAGGCCCATAACCTAGGTCAGACACAGCGTATGGCACTGTTTAAAACGGTTTATGAGAAACTACTGCTCAATCAACTGGGTAGTGGGGGCTGAGGCGTGTAGCATAAAGCATAAAGTATAGGCGTGTAGCGCAGCGAGACGATGGAGGGGTGACACGATGACTTATCGAGAAATTTACGAACAGTGGGTTAATGACAAAAATTTTGACGAGGCATTTAGAAGAGAACTTGCAAATTTAAGTGATGAAAACGAAATTGAAGATCGCTTCTATAAAGATTTGTCTTTTGGAACAGCTGGCATGCGTGGGGTAATTGGTGCCGGAAGAAATCGTATGAACAAATACATTGTGCGAAAAGCGTCCCAAGGCTATGCAAACTATTTACTCTCTAAAGACCCAAAAGCAACTTGCGTGATTGCCTACGATAACCGCCGGATGTCTGTGGAGTTTTCTGAAGAAGCTGCCATGGTGTTTGCGGCTAACGGCATTAAGACTTATCTATTTGAAGGTTTAAGAACCACTCCGGAGCTATCTTTTGCGGTTAGAGAATTAAAAACCACCGGGGGCGTTGTGATAACAGCTAGCCATAATCCTCCTGAATACAACGGTTACAAAGTTTACGGCCCAGATGGTGCTCAGCTGATTCCAGTTGAAGCCGATGCTGTGACCGAAAGCGTTGATGCCGTGACTGATTTTAATCAAGTGAAATTAATGGATTTCCACCAAGCCCGTGAACTCGGTTGGATTGCCTACTTGGGCGAGCCTATGGACCATTTATTTTTAGAGGCTGTTAAGCAGCAAATCCGACGTCCAGAAGCTTATCAAGTGCCAATGACCATTACCTTTTCGCCTCTTCACGGAACAGGGGGCATGATTGTTGAAAAATTAATGGGAGATTTGGGTGTGACAGATGTCCACTTTGTGGCGGAGCAAATGGAAGTCGACACAGAGTTTTCTACCTGCCAAAAGCCAAATCCTGAGGATGTGCAAGCCTTTGATGTATCAAAAGCCTACGGTCAAAAAATCAATGCAGAGCTGCTAATTGCCACCGATCCAGACGCAGACAGAGTTGGCGTCATGGTCAGGGATTCAGCCGGCGACTATGTGGCATTAAATGGCAATCAAGTTGGCGCCCTGCTCACTTACTATATTCTTGGTTCAAAACCCTCTTGGCCTACAAATGCTATGATGGTTAAGACAGTGGTTACAAGTGATCTTGGTCCTAAGATTGCAGCATCTTTTGGTGTGGGAAGTGTCGAGACCCTTACGGGCTTCAAATTTATCGGTGAAAAAATCCGTCAATTTGAAGCCGATGGGAGCCACCAGTACATCTTAGGTTTTGAGGAGAGTTACGGCTACTTAGTGGGTACCCATGCTCGAGATAAAGATGCGGTGGTTGCAACCATGCTAGTGGTTGAAATGGCCAAGTACTATTATGGACAAGGCAAGAACCTCTTAATGGTTTTAGATAAAATTCATCAGACTTACGGCTACTATTTGGATGTGATGGTTTCCAAAACCTTGGCAGGTAAGGCTGGCATGGCTCAGATTGGTGAAATCATGGCAGCCTTTAGAACCCAAGCAAAATCGTTTTTTGCAGAGTTTGATTTGGTCAAGATGGCAGATTTTGAAACACGAACCGAGACCGACCTCAATACAGGGGCCACAGCCCAGCTAGAGCAACCGGTGTCGGATGTGCTCAAGTATTACCTTGCCGACGGCTCCTGGTTTGCTGTTAGGCCGTCGGGCACCGAGCCTAAGATTAAATTCTACTGCTCGGTGCAAGCGCCAACCGCGGCTGGCGCCAAGGCATTGGTGCAAAACCTAGAAACTCGCATCCTAGCATTTGTTGAAAAAGTGACTCAGTAACGCCAAAGCGAGCCAGGGGACGTCCACCCGGCTCGCTTTTTCTTTTGGCCAAATTGTGTTACAATGCTTGCGAAGGAGGTGACAACATTGAACCAAAATCAACCGATTGTCATAACGGCGTGCTTTGCCACCAAAACTAGACTAATGGGTGTTGTCGCTGGCTACATCACTTATACTAACAGCGTTTCATCTGGGTTATCATCTGCACCGGCACCACTTGAATTGACTTTATCTGAATCAACACCCCTGGATCAACAAATCACAGAATTCTATCATATAGAATTTGAAGAATATGGCCTTGACCGCTTTGAGCAGTTGATCGATCCAAGTGAATTTGACTTAAAACAAATGAAACAGGCCATCTTTGGTGGCTTGGGCGGGCCCCTGATACCCATGGAACCATCGGAGTTTGTGCAACTTTTAATCGGGGCCCACGCCATCAACGCCGCCTCCGAAGACTTCGCGGCGGCCCTGCAAAAGTCCTCCTGGCTAAAGTCTTGCCTCGGACCAACCCCCACCTTTGCGCCCCACCTCTTCGCCCACGCCACCGACCAAGTGTGCGAAGAGCTACGCAGCCCATTCGAACTGATCCATTATTTTCTCATGCGCTACCTAGGCCATGACGCCATATACCTAAGATATGCGCCCATGGGGCACCCCTACCTAGAAACCCGCTACACCTTGATGAGAAACCAACTTGAGCGCCTGGACGACGACAGATACCACTTCTCGGCCTTGGTACTTGAGGAAAGTTATGCCGTGATTGAAGGGGAAATCCTGCTGGTTGAAGGCATTGTGGAAGGCTTTGACATCACAGCCCATGTGCCGGTTTCCGACATTGAAGCGGCCATGATGCTCAGAAAAAAAGAGTATATTTACCTCTACGACGTGGACTCCGCCGCTGTTGAGGACCTATTGACCCAAGAGCACAAGTATCTCAATCCTACGCCGTTTAAGAACGGGCGGTTGTATACTTGCTACCGCAGTCACAATAACCACGTCAACGCCAAAATATTTTACCTCAATGGGGACGTTGAAGCCCTCCTTTATTTTACAGACAGCAACCAGTTGCTATTGGCCAGTGACGACCTTAAAGCCATGATCAAATGGGACGACATTTTACTCAATCGCTTTGGCAATGAACTGGACGGGGACCTTGAAAAATATGAAGAATGGGACTTTGAGAGCCCCATACTTTACAATTTTATCGACTCCGATTTTGTAGACTTTGACGATTTCTTGGCCTACGAGCCCATTAATCAGTAGGTCATTTTGCCTTGGAATTTTGGGTCTTTGGCCCCTTTTAATCTTTTAACCCTTTAAACAACTCACAAGGAGCATCAAATGGCCATTATGGGACAAATATTTGTCTTATTCTCACTGATTGTGGTGGGGTATATCATCCGCAAACTCAATGTGGTGACAGCAGCGATCAACCGAGAAATTGGCAGTTTTGTTTTAAATGTAGCACTGCCAGCCTTTATCATCACCTCCATGGATTTTCCATTTTCTTTGGATGTTTTAAAAGACAGCGCCTTCCTGATCCTGATTTCATTTTCCGTGTACGGCGCCTCCATCTTGCTCTCCAAACTTTATTCACGGGTCACGGGGGCAAAAGGCCAGTCCAAAAACGTCATGGAATACGTCATCACATTTTCCAATTCCGGCTACATGGGCTACCCGGTGGTCTTCGAAATCTTCGGCGAAAAAGGAGTCTTTTACGCAGCCATCTACAACATGTCCTTCAATATTTTGGTATGGAGCTACGGTGTCCACCTCTTAAAAAACGAAAGCGTCAAAATCCACGTACCACTGGCCACCCGGGTCAAAAAAATCTTCAACCCAGGCCTAGTTGCGCTGATTATCGGCTATACCCTATTTTTAACAGGCATCAAACTTCCAGGACCCATTAAGACCATTCTGGATATGATTGGTTCGACTACCACACCACTCTCCATGATGTTTATCGGCTTCATCTTAACAGAAGTCAAGGTGGGCGAGGCCCTGCGCAGTGCCCACGTATGGGGGGTATCGAGTTTACGCCTGGTGGTGATTCCAGCGGCAACCTTTTTAGTACTGAAGGCCCTGGGTTTTGAGGACCTGACCCTCTACATTCCAGTGGTCATCTCCGCCATGCCCGCCGCCGCCAATACAGCTATCTTTTCCAGTCAGCTGGGCAGCGATTACCGACTGGGCTCCTTGCTGATTTTTGCCAGCACCCTCTTGTCGGTGGGCACCATCCCCCTGCTGATTTACCTGATTAAGTAAACGAGCCATGGTGCACGTCCTCCCGGCTCGTTTTTGCTTTAGTTTTTCTCTTGCTTTTAAACTTTTTTTAAAAAACAACTTGCACATCAAAAATATCTGTGGTATAGTTGGTCTTGCATTTACAACTGAATAAAGCCAATGAAAATTGGTGACCTTATAAAGAGCGACTGAGGGAATAGGCCCGATGAAGTCCAGCAACCGGTTTTAACAAATACGGTGCTAAGTCCTACAAGCGAAAGCTTGAATGATGAGGATAAACACATACGCCTTGTCTTGATGAAGCGTATTTTTTTATGCTCTATTTGATTCATTTCTTTGCTTCAACTCAGATTTCTGGCATCACCTAAAAGTTTTATCCAAAACTGAACACTAATCATTCTCACCCCCAAAGATGACTTCAAGGGCTACGAGATTGGGATAGAAAACATCTACCTGATTCGTCAGGACACACACCAAGGAGGTTTCAAAAATGAGAAAAAGATTTTTCACTTCTGAGTCTGTGACCGAAGGCCACCCAGACAAAATTTGCGATCAGATTTCTGACTCAATCCTAGATGCGATTTTCGCACAGGATCCTCAGGCTCGCGTTGCATGCGAAACATCAGTAACAACAGGACTGGTACTAATAGCTGGTGAAATCACAACATCATGCTATGTAGACATCCAAAAAACAGTTAGAGACACCATTGCAGAAATCGGTTATGACAGAGCCAAGTTTGGCTTTGATGCCCGCACTTGTGGGGTTATCGTTGCCCTTGATGCGCAATCATCAGATATTGCCCAGGGCGTTGATAACGACCTTGAGCACAGATCTGGTCAAGAAACAGATGCAGAATCAAATACAGGGGCTGGCGACCAAGGCTTAATGTTCGGTTTTGCTTGTAATGAAACACCAGAGTTGATGCCACTGCCAATTTCTTTGGCTCACCGCCTTGCAAAGCAACTTTCAAACATCCGTAAAGATGGCACTGTCAACTACCTTCGTCCAGATGGTAAAACACAAGTCACTGTTGAATACCTTGGTGACAAGCCAGTTCGCGTTGACACAATCGTTATTTCAACACAACACGGTCCAGAAGTTGAGCATGCTCAAATCGTAGAAGATCTTAAAAAATACGTGGTTGGCCCAATCGTTCCAGCAGAACTTTTGGACGAAAACACTAAATACTTTATCAACCCAACTGGCCGTTTTGTTATTGGCGGACCACAGGGTGACGCTGGCCTAACAGGCAGAAAAATCATAGTCGATACTTACGGTGGTTACTCTCGTCACGGCGGCGGCGCATTCTCGGGCAAAGACCCAACTAAGGTTGACCGCTCGGCTGCCTATGCTGCACGATATGTTGCTAAGAACATTGTAGCAGCGGGTCTTGCAGACAAATGTGAAATCGAATTAGCTTACGCTATCGGTGTTGCTCATCCAGTTTCTATCTTGGTTGAAACATTTGGTACTGCTAAAATCGACGAAGAGCGCATTGAAGAGCTTGTTAAAAAGCACTTTGACCTTCGCCCAGCAGCAATCATTAAAAATCTTGACCTAAGAAGACCAATCTACAAGCAAACTGCTGCTTACGGACACTTTGGCCGTACAGACATTGATCTTCCTTGGGAAAAAACAGACAAAGCGGCTATCTTAAGAGAAGAAGCTGGTCTGTAAGACAACTTTTTGAACAGAAAAGCCCTAGGGCTTAAACGTTTTAGATGGAAAACCCCCTTTCTTTGAATAAAAGTGAGGGGGTTTTTTGTCTTCGACGAGCTGGGGGGACGTGCACCTTGGCTCTCTTTTTTTGCCTAGGCAACCATTGCTTCTTTTCATTTGGTAAATGTGCTATGATAATTAGGTGCTGAAAATTGCCATAAATGATACAATTGAAGCACACACCTCAAGTAAAGGAGCTACCCCAGTATGATCATCACCGGCGAAGTCAGAAATATCATCTACCATAATGAAGAAAGTCACTACTACATATTAGCCGTGGATCTTGGGGACAAAGAAGTGACCATCACCGGGACTTTTAACAACCTTGTGGTGGACATGACCTACGAGTTCCACGTGACAGAAAAAGCCCACCCTATATACGGTAAACAATACGTGGCAGAAGCCTCGCGAATTATACAGCCCAGTGGCAACAAACAAATACAAGACTTCCTGGCCTCGGGCCTTTTCGAGGGCATCGGCGACACCATGGCGGCCCGCATTGTAGACGCATTTGGACAAGACGCCCTAGACATCATGCGCTACAACCCCCGCCGCCTCATGGAAATTCAAGGCATCGGGGAGGCCACCTTTGAAAAAATACAAGCCTCCTTCCAGTCCCACATGGAGGCTGAAGACACCCTTTTCTTTCTGAGCCAACTGGGCCTCTCAGTCAAACAATCCCTAAAAATCTACGAGGCCTACGGCCCTAATACCATTGATAAACTCAAGCGCAATCCCTATTACCTAGTCAAGGACATTCGGGGCTTGGGCTTTAAACAGGTGGACCACTTGGCTTCAAAACTGGGATTTGATGAACGGTCCATGGAACGGGTGGAATCCATTATCATCTACCTTTTAGAATCAGAAGCCATGAACGGCCACATGTTTTTATATCACGATGACCTATACCACATGGTGAAAGAGATGGTCGGCCATCCAGAAGAACTCTTTGAAACCGCTATGACAGACCTGACCATACGAGGGGACATTTTTTTAGAGCTTGTTAAAGATGGCGAATCCATACAAAGTGCAATGATGGATCCAAGGGACCTACACCCAGGGAAGCGGATCATTGAGCCCTTTGACGCTGCCCACCGGACACCTGCCGCAGATGGGGCACAAACCACCCAGGTAGCGCCTAGTACCCAGGGTTCCCATGACACATCTTTTACCCAGGATTCAAATGAATCCCCCAGCTCTCCAAAGCCGATTATCCGTGTCTACACCCACCAAATGCACCTGATCGAAGTGGGCATCATCCGGGAGATTGCCAGAATCCAATATGGGATGACAAAAGATATCTCTTTTAAAGGTAACTTTAGCAAACTTGAACTGACCTTTGAGCAGCAGCTGGCTGTTGATATGGCCTTTGACGAGCCCATGTTTATACTGACAGGGGGGCCGGGTACAGGTAAAACCACCATTCTAAGAGAACTGATGCTCAGGATGGAGGCCGCAGAGGTGACCTTTGCCCTTTGTGCACCTACTGGCCGAGCGGCTAGCAGGATGGAAGAGGTGATTGAACGGCCAGCCTCCACCATCCACAGGCTCCTTGAATATCAGTTTAATGAAGATACGAATTTTTTGCACTTTGAAAGAAACCACGAGAACCCCCTAGATGCTAAGGTTCTGGTGGTGGATGAGGTGTCCATGCTAGACGCACCCCTGTGCCTAAAACTGCTAGAGGCGGTGCGTACGGGGTCTCGGGTGATTTTTATCGGGGACGCAAACCAGCTGCCTGCAGTGGGTCCGGGGAATGTGCTGGCAGATTTAATGGCGTCAGGTGTGATCAAGACCTGTGCTTTGACCCAGATTCACAGGCAAGCTCAGGATAGCTTGATCCTCTTAAACGCCCACGCCATGCTCCACGAGGGCGAAATGTTTGTCAATCAAAAGGGTAGGGACTTCTTTTTTATCCAGGTTAAGCAGCAACGTGAGCTTCTGGACACCCTGCTTGATGTGGTAGCAACCCGGATGCCCAAATATTACGGCATTGACCCCATAAAGGACATCACCGTATTGACCCCTGTCAGAGGGGGACTCCTTGGCGCCGAAAACCTGAATATTTCCCTACAAGCAAGGCTGAACCCTTCAAAAGCAGATAAAATCTTTGGCCGCTTTTTACCCGGTGATAAGATCATGCAAAATAAAAATAACTACACCCTGTCTTGGACAAAAGCCGGCACCCTTGAAGACGGAGACGGCATCTTTAACGGCGAAATTGGCACCGTGGAACTCCAAGGCAAACAGGGGATGGTAGTCCTGTTTCAAGACCAAAAGCGGGTAGTGTACACCAAAGAACTGGCCGACGATCTGGTACTGGCTTATGCCATGACCATTCACAAAAGCCAGGGCAACGAATTTGATTACGTGGTGCTACCCATGTTTGCCATGCCAGAGCCCCTACGCTCCAAAAACCTGATCTACACCGCCATCACCCGGGCCAAAAAACAGGTGACCCTGGTGGGGGACCAGCAAATTTTCACCCAACTGGTCCACCTGGATAAACCCATTATCAGAAACTCAAGCCTAGGCGAACGACTAAAACGAGTCTACAGCCAGGCCAAATAGCCAAGCCCCTCGCCCACAGGAGGAAAGCCAATGCCCCTGCCGCAGCTGCCCTACAAAATCAGTAAAGTCATCGATAGTGCCCTGGACGTGATCTTTCCCTTAGATCAGGTCTGCATGTCATGTGGCAAAGTTGTGCATATGGCTGCCCCCTATTTGTGCGACCGGTGCGCTAAGCACCTGATCCCCCCTGAGTTTCCCTGTCAGGTGTGCGGTTGGTCAAAAGAGGGGCCAAACCTGGCCTGTGGGCATTGTAATCCAACGGCTGCCACCTTCACAAAAACCGTACTTGGCTACGCCCTCAATCCCGTCACAAAATCCATGGTTTACAAGCAAAAGTACGGCCACCAGCGGTACCTGGCCCACAGTTTTGCCCAGATGCTCATCAAACGGCTAACTGAGGAGGGCTTTACAGCAAGGCCAGAAGCCCAACTGGAAACCTCGTCGGAAATCCAGTTGAAAGGTCCATCACAAAAGGTATGCCATACGTTTGACGCAGTCATGTCCATACCTTCCGGTAAGAAGCGTGTCAATATGAGGGGGTGCGATCACTGTTTAGATATTGCAAAAGAGGTCGCAAAACATTATAACGTCCCAATTGTCAGGCCACTGAGGCGCGTTCAACATGAGCATGCGCAGGCAGGGCTTTCGCGAAAAGAAAGGGAAAGTAACATGGCCCATGCCTTTGAAAAAGTAGGGGATTTACCTGCTGGCATGGCCCTTCTCGTGATAGACGACGTCTATACCACCGGCCAAACCCTAGAACAGGCCGGCGTGATGCTCAAGGGCCATGGGATCACATTATATGCAGCCACCACTTTTTACACACCAGAAAAGTTTGAATAGATTTGCAGTATTGGTGCAAATTAATGCGTAAAAAGACACTTATTCATACGAATAAATGTCTTTTTACGCATTTTTATTGACGAGTATTTACCTGTAACTGTTACGAACAGAAATGTTGGGGTTGCAAAAATTAAAAAAAAATAAACTACCTATAAAGTCACCCCCATCTTTGCCGATAAAGTAATTAAGAAATTCGGAGCAATGGGAGGTGGAATTGTATGAAAATCACCAATAATGTGGCAGTACAAAATGTGATGAAAAGCTATAACAAAACCGTGGCAAAGGCTGAAAAGCCTCAAAACACAATGTTTGTAGCAGACAAAATCGAGATTTCAGATGCCGCAAGAGAAGTTCAAGTAGCTTCAAAAGCATTTAGAAATCTTCCGGAGTTACGAGAAGAAATGGTCAATGCACTTAAACAAGCCATTCAGGATGGCTCATACAAGCCGTCCAGTGAAGACATTGCTAAGAAAATCTTAAAACGGTAAGTCCAGCGCACGGTCTGGTCTGAAGTATTTCGGGTCACTGTGCCTGCTGCCTTATCATTTTAAAGGTTCTAGCATATAAGCAAGCGCTATAAGTTTGAAAAACCAAAATAAATTCAATAAAGATTCGTTTTCAACAAGACAATTAAACATACTTAACATAGATTGAGGTGAACCAGTGAAGAATCATTTTTCGGATTTAATCGAGATCATGCAAAAAGAGGCGCAACTATACCTCGAACTAAAAACCGTTCAAGAGAACAAAAAAAATATCATTATCAACAACGATGTTAAGGCATTGGATGCCATCACTAAAAAAGAACAGGGATTTGTTAAGACCATCGTACAGTTGGAGACCTTACGGACACAAGCTGTAGATGGTCTTTGTCGAGAAAAGGGGACTGGTCGGATTGAGACCATTAAAGAGCTTTACGACCTTCTTAACATTTTTGAGCAACAACAGTTAAAAGTATTCGAATTAAAACTTGTGAATGCTGTAGAAGAAATCCAGCAACTAAACTTCATCAATGGCAAACTGATAGAACAATCCTTAGAATACATCGATATGACATTGACTCTTGCTCAGTCCCTTGGCATGGAAGATGCTGGCTATGGTAGAGATGCAGAGGGCCGGGAAGTTAAAACTAAAAAGAGTCTATTTGACGTTAAAGTATAAAGGTGGTGAGCATATGGCTTCAACTTTTTCAGGGTTAAATATTGCAAAATCAGGGCTGTTTGCGCAGCAACGGGCTTTAAACGTGTTGTCGCATAATATCGCCAACGCCAATACTGAAGGCTATACACGTCAGCGTGTGACCATGGAAGCTTACCGTCCTGATATGCTCCCTGGCACTCAAGGGTCTATGGGAACCGGTGTTGATACACAATCGATTATACAAATAAGAGATGAGTTTTTGGATTTTAAATACCGTGGTGAAAACGTTAAATTAGGGGAATGGGACACCCGTTTAGATGGGATGGAGACCATAGAATCTATTTTTGGTGAGCCTTCGGAATCCGGTGTAAGGAAGTTAATGGATGAGTTCTATGCATCACTCCAAGAGCTAAATAAAAATCCTGAAAGCTTAACCACAAGGGCTCTAGTTAGACAGCGTGCAATAGCAGTGACAACAGGACTAGGTAGCATGGGCACAGCTCTCAAGAAACTCCAAACCGATATTAATTTTAGCGTAGAAGTCACCACTACCCAAATCAATGGGTATTCTAAACAAATCGCAGATCTTAATAAAGTTATATTTTCGGCAGAGGCCACTGGTGGAAAAGCCAATGACCTAAGGGACCAACGAAATTTATTGGTGGATAAACTCTCAGAACTCATCGATATCAATTACTTTGAAGATGATATGGGCCGATTTTACATCAATGCCTCAGGTGGGGCCTTAGTTTCTCACTTTCGCAATGACGAACTGGTAACTGTGAAGCGTACAGAGAAACTGCATGAGGGTGATGCCCTTTATCTCAATGATGTTCAGTGGGCCAGTGGTAGTTCTTTTATCGCATCTGGTGGCCAGTTAAAAGCCTTGCTTGATATGCAAAACAATATTGAAGGCGACAAAAAAGGTGTTCCTTTTTACGCCAATAAACTCAACGAGTTTACAGATACCCTAACAAATGAGTTCAATCGTATTCACAGTAGCGGTTTCAACTTAAGTGCGAATACAGGAATTAACCTTTTCACAATCAATGGTATGAGTACACAAGAGTACAACCAGTTTCTCTTGACAGAAGGACTTAATAGTGGGGCAGCCCTTGATGTCACTGATTCAATTATAGTTGGCACTTCACCAACCAATACCAATGTACAAAACGACAATATCATCGTTAAAAATATGTCTTCAGTACTGAAGAATACTGCAGGTTATGAAAATAAATCGGTAAAATTTATCAATGGTCGTTATTTCATTACTGATCGCATGCAAGCAACAACCATTACCCTCTCAAAGGATGTACAAACGGACCTGAACGCCATTGCTACAGCGACTAAAAAAATGGGACTGCCAGGTGATGGGACCAATGCCCTACGTCTTGCGACGGTTCGTAATAATGTGGAATTATATGCTTGGGGGTCCCCAGATGATTTTATCAAGTCCTTAGTATCAAATCTTGGCGTTGATACCCAAGAAGCTGCCCGGATGTCAAAGAGTCAAAGTTTACTACTGGCACAAGTAGAAAATAGTCGACAGTCCATTTCTGGTGTTTCACTAGATGAAGAAATGAGTGAAATGGTAAAATTTCAACATGCCTATAATGCTAGCGCCCGTGTGATGACGGCACTGGACGAACTTCTTGATACAGTCATCAGTAGATTAGGACTTGTGGGTAGATAGTATTTTTAAATCGCATAGAATGACAAAGTCAATTGACAGGAGGTGACAAGCATGCGCGTTACCAATAATATGATGGTGGATCAGCTTCGCCGCAATTTACTATTAACCCAACAGAGTATGTATACCAAACAAGATCAACTTGCAACAGGTAAGCGGATTCAGAGGGCTTCGGACGATCCAATACTATCTTCTAAGGTACTCAAGTACTCATCGGATATTTCTGCTTTATCACAATACGAACGGAATACCACTGATGCCCTAAGCTGGCTTGAAATTACTGAATCTGCAGTCTACGATAACGTAAAACTTCTGCAGCGTGCTAGAGAGCTGACAGTTCAAGCTGCAAATGGTACCAATACACCCTCAGACACAAAGAAAATGTCCCTAGAGATGGAGGGGCTGATGAAGCAACTCATCAGTAATGGGAATATGAACTTTGCAGGCCGCTATATATTCTCTGGTTTTGAGACCAATAAGCCACTTTTTAAAGAGGATGGCAGCTTTAATATTGATATATCACAGCAAACCATTGATAAACCTCCGGTTACAGAATACGAAGTCGGCATCGGTGAAAATATGAATATTTCATCCAACGGCTTAGATCTATATGGTTATAATCTCATTACCGATACATTCACAAATAAAGTGCCTGTGGGTGTTGTAAAAGGTGGGGCTGCAACCCAGTCGGTCTTAAATGGTACCTTTGCACTGAATCAAAACTATTCGGCTGATAATCTAAATGTCGTACGGGATGATGGTGTCAATCCACCAGTGACTTTTACGGTTAATAGTGCCCTAATGAATGGCACTATATACCCCCTGACAAAAGAGACTGTATTGAATGCTTATCGTAATGCAGACGATGGACTTGGCAATAAGCTATCCTCTGTAGCCGATATTTATTATGATGCCAGTGACAAATTAGTGATTAAAAACAAAGCCTACGGCGCAATAACTCTTACCACGGCAGCGGTTAACTTTACACCGACTGCAACAACAGGGGTTAATACAGTTGAGGCTGTTGTTAGCACACCGACCACGATCACAGATGCAGAAGTCTTGGCAGGTACCAATGATTTTCTTAATAAAGAGATGGTGATTACCATTAATGGGAATCGACAAAAAATCACTTTATTTACAACGCCGCCACCACCAACAACAGTGGCAAATGTCATCACAGAAATGAATGCAAAATTTGATTTGGCTTTTGGCCCAGGTAATGTAGTGGCCACTGGCGTATCTGGTGGTGCCATTAGTATCGCCACTGGAAATAGTCCTCAAAATGGTCAAGTACCGACCCTTTCAGTCGAAACCATTCGGGCAACTCAAAGTAGTTTGATTAATGATATGAAAGTCGTTTACGGCGCAATGTTAATAGGGGACCAGGCCACTATTAGCAGTTTTCTGGGTAAAATTGATGGTCACTTAAATAATGTGCTTGCAATTCAAACCGATATTGGTGCCCGTGTTAACCGCATGGAACTTGTAGTCAATCGGATTGCAGAAAATACGGTGACTTATACTCGACAATTATCCGATGCTCAGGATGCTGATATTAGCGAAGTGATTATGACCCTTAAAAACTCAGAAAACGTTTATAAATCAGCCCTCTCTGTAGGTGCAAGAGTTATTCAGCCAACCTTGCTTGATTTCTTGAGATAACAGCATTTCTGTTTATAATCATCTTTTTTAAGGAGGTGTTCTTATGGCTATCGGACAAGTTCAAGTATCTACTACGCCAATGCTCTATCGCATTGAGAGAACACCAGAAAAACAACAAATTACTCAAAATTTCGGCATGTTAGATTTGGATATTTCATTGTCAAAGGTGAACATTGAAGCAACCCTTCCTAAAATTCAGATTGATCAAACAGCATGCTTTGAAGAAGCTGGGCTAAAAGGCATAGCCGCTTTTAGTGAAGACTATGTTGCCTATGCAAAGCAAGCTATGATGGCAAGCATTGCCCGTATATCAGAGCAAGGAACGCAACTTTCCAATATACAAAATGGTGGTAATCCCATTGCTGATCAAGGTGCTTATAATGCTTTTGATCAGTTTATTGGGGATTGGAATATCGATTTCATTCCAAAATCAAGACCGAAAATCGATACGATACCTGGAACCTTGGATATCCAAGTGACTGATGGCAGTGTGGAAAACAACACGGAAAAATCCCGTGTTGAACACGATTATACACCTTCTCGTATTGAGGGTTTTGTGTCCCAGTATAACAGTATTAAATTCAGCTATACACCTACGGTGGATGTTAAACTATAATGGGCTCGGCCCAGCTCCTGTAATGATTAAGACAATGAGCTATGGGTATAGTATGTTCGAGGACTTCCTTAAATACAAAATCAACTGTTTTTTTATGCGTCTATCAATAAAAGAAAAAAACAACCGATATATATGATAAGGAGTACTAATTAAATCAATTGATTCCTAACAAGCGACGCATAAAATCAGGGCGTATTGAAAGATAAGGAGGGTTGTATGAAAATTAATCAATTCAGTCAAGTGGGTCAGCCGCCGATTACCGAAGGTATCAGTCGGAATGCACAAAAAACAGCCACTCCCAGTGGGCAAGAGAGAAGTACTGCAGTGACTGAGACCCAACAGTCAACTGCAAATATGCAACAAATAGATCCAATGGCCGAACACCAACAGTATGTCAAGGAACTTACAGATTTAGCGGTTGATCACAGTAAACAAGATGAAGCGATGTTAGATGCTTCAATTAAACAAGCCAATAAATCACTTTCTCCCTATAACCGCTTTATTGACAGAGAAGTACATGCAGTGACAAAAACAGTGATGTACACCATTAAAGATAAGACAACTGGAGATGTGATTGCAGAATTTCCACCAAAAAAAATCCAAGATATGATTGCCAAGATGTGGGAACTTGCGGGATTGTTTGTTGACGAAAAAGCATAAAACTGACATTTAAGAGGAGAGACATTATGGCTATTTTGAATCCATATAACTATAAAAAACCAGCGGGAACGTCACCGATGCGTATGCAAACTACGGCAGTACAACCATCGGGAGAAACATCTGTACCAACTGGAACAGCAACACAGCCGCTGCAATCAGCCCCACAGCGCAACCAACAAGATGCATATCTTGAACAGCGGATTTTGAGTTCGAAACCAGAAGAACTCACCATGATGCTGTATGATGGTTTGGTGAAATTCATTAAAATAGCACGTCTCTTTAATGAACAAAAAAACATCCCTAAGACTCACGAAGCGGTTGTAAAAGCTCAAGCCATTGTGGTGGAGCTTCAGTCGACACTTAATATGGACTATGCAATTTCCAATGAGCTCGATCAACTCTATGATTTTATTTACGAAAAATTAGTCGATGGCAATTTACAAAAACATGACACACCAATGGCAGAGGCTCTTGAAATTTCGGAACAAATGAGAGATACTTGGAAAGAAGCGATGCTATTAATTTAATGTTGATAAGATGTAAAGGTGTTTGATGTGATGGAGAGCGCAGTGTTTGGATCAAAACACAATTTGGGTAGATACTTTTGAAAGGAAGTGATCTTTTGACGGTCAATCCATATATGGCGATTCAGAATTATAGGTTACAAAATGCGGTGCAAATAAGCTTAGCCAATAAAGTGATGAAACAAGATGTTCAGGCAATGGAAAACATTGTTGAGATGTCAAAAGATGTGGCTAAGATGACTGGCATTGGCCAAAATTTTGACTTGAAGGTTTAAGCAACGCATTGGCGTTGCTTTTATTTTGTCAAGCATAAGAAGATGTGATATAATGTTGATAGAATTTTCTGGCAAATATCACCTTTCTTTTTATCGAAAGGAACGATATCACAGATATCATCTGCAATGATAGGAGTTTAATGGAGGCACTGATGCAGTCTATAGGGGATTTTCAAAGTTTTACCACTAGTAACTATGGTATGAAAATGACAGCATCGCCTGAAGTCAAAACCCAAAGCGATATGTCAGTGGGGGATGTGACTCCACCAATTAGCGAAACTAAACAAGCCAGTAACGAGGACAAAGAGAAGATTAAAGAGCCCGCACTGGATTTAGCGATTGAAAAAGTTAATCTAAAATTGGCGTCACTTGATAAACGGATTGAACGGTCGGTCCATGCAGGTACAAAGGCGATTATCTATAAGGTGAAGGATACCACCACTAATCAGATACTCTCAGAGTTTCCATCAGAGAACGTTCAAACAATTATCTCGAAACTTTGGGAAGTGAATGGTTTGTTTGTGGATCACAAATTGTAGGAGGTTGGTATGTTAGTATTGTCACAACTGATTACATTTCAACAAGAAAAAGCTGAGTTTTTAAGAGCTTACCTACTGGCCAACGATATGCTTGAGGCCAGGGCCACTGAGCAAAACTTTGTGGCCATGAAAGAAATCATTGATAAGAAACAGGGTCTTGCTGCGGCCATTGATGTGGTGGACGATAAAATCATTCAAGGGATTGCAAGGTTAAAAGAAGAAACGGGTACCAAAGATCTTTCTGAGATAGATGTGGTGAAATATCCTGAAATTAAAACGCTTAAACTAGAAGCAGGGCAAGTACTTAGGTTGATGGTTGAGTTAAAGGCCTCTGAAGTGCTGGTTTCTTCCCTTGTGGATCAAGCCTTTGACGCTCTTAAAAAAAGTGTTCGCCAACTGGATAAGAATAAGCTGTATCACTATACACAAAAGTATTTTGAACAACAAACAGATAGTCACTAACATAACGACCACAGCCGAATGGCTGTGGTCGTTATGTTTAGAATGGTGCAAGAGATGGAAGTTGCCATTTACAGCTTCTAATATACCATTGATGTTATTTTGATATATCACACACTTTATCACATCGACCTTGACGAAACCCACTAATTTGCATATGCTAAGTTAAAGCGGTTATCTTTTAGAGGTGGAATATGGAAAAGCATAAAGGTTTTACATTAGTTGAAATGATTTTAGCCATTGCAATTCTTAGTATTATTGCATCGGGTATGCTGAATGCTTTTGTGCAATCAGAACTGGTCACTGCAAAATCTAAGAAAATGATGGATGCTTCTTACGACTGCCAAACATACATGGAAGAAATACAATATGCCAGCAAGGGTAAAACCTATCAGGAAGTCAGAGATATTTTAAAATCCACAGCCTTTAATTTTACAGAGGCAGTGGTGTCAGCCAACGTTAAGTATACCTATTCTAAATTAGATTCGGGTAAAAAAACCATGGTAACTTTGGATTTGCCGTCTTCACTAAATGGTTTAGTGAGCATTGTGGTGTCCCAGTATCAAACAGTCAGTGCCACAACGGCACAGGCAACCATTGAGTCTTATTTGACTGTGAGGAAACCCTGATGAAGAGTAAATCACAGGGTTTCACTCTGATTGAATTGCTGGTTGCACTTGCGATTTTTTTAATTGTGATGGTATTGGGTTTTAATATACTGCTCTTTATCAACTCGAATTTTTCACGTCAAGCTTCGGATGTCGCAACGACTCAGACCATTCGTTCGGCAGTGAATCAAATCTCCACTGCAATCAAAAGAGCATCCACTGTGACAGTTGTTACTGGTGGGATGACAATTGATGGGAAGGATTATATCTTAGAATCAGACGCCCTTAAAATTGGCGGCGCTGAGCGTTATAAGGGCATAAAAACCTTCACTGTTAATATTGTGGGTGATCAGGTGACATTTTCTATTGAAAGTAATCCAGATAAGAATGGGAAGACCATTAAGCAGGAAGTGACTGTTTTTATTAGAAAGTGAGGTGCCATCATGAAAATTGACGAAAAGGGTGGTGCTTTGAGCGTGGTGCTCATTGCTCTAATGATTGCGATTATATTAGGCACTGCTATCTTGCAGGCTAGCAGCAGTAACTATGCTTTTGGGATTACTGACCATAAGCAGCAGAGTTCATATTATATTGCTGAAGCAGGGGCTCGCTTTGCGGTGAGTGAAATTTTGAAAGAAGCAAACGCAAATAGTTCGTTAGGTACAGCAGCCATGTTTTTTAACGCTTTTGAGAACTCTTCGATTTACAAAGCCCCCTTTGCTGTGAACCATTTTACAACCCAATTTGGAGAAAACCCCAATGCCACGGTTACCATCTCCGGTAGATATGACGGGATTTTAAAATTCGCGATCTATAAAGTTACTTCAGTTGGAAAAGTTGGTTCATCTAAAAAGACTGTTAGTGGCGATGTTAAATTGACTTGGGGAGATCGTACGACGGTTAATAATTTTTTAGGAAAGACTTTTATAGCAGCTAGTGGTATATCCATGGCTGGAGATAAATTAAATGCGCCGGGTGGTATTATTCGCATTAAAGGTGATGTGAATCTTGGGGACTTTAATGGCGGTTCTGTATCAAGTATCGAGGAACTATGGGTTAGTGGTAATTTAACAATGGGAGCTGGGGTCGGCTTAGGCACCAGTGGTCAAAAAAGTATGGCTGTAGTTCAAGGCAATATTACCTTGTCCGGAGGCACGAAGTTTTATAGCTCGTTGTATACAAAAGGAGACCTGAAAATCGGTTCATCACCTACGTTTTATGAACCGGTTTACGTGGCTGGAAATGTCCATGGATCTGGAAATTTTGCTTTTTCAGCTAACGGAAAAGTATTTGCTAAGGGTGTTAAGCAGTGGTATGACAATAAGATGGTGCCTGTAGATATGACAAAGGCATACGTTCCTCCTGAGTTTTTGAATGATGTTAAAGATAGACAACTGACGGGGGTTGTGATTCCAGAGCCGCCTACTTACGAATTTACTCTTCGACCAAATCAGTTTTTTACGGATAAAAGTTATCATCCTACTGCTTACTACCCTTTTATAGCTAGTAATATGAAACTGTTTGTACCATCGGGTGATTACCAAGGCAGTACACCAGGAGCTTCAAGTTCTCCTATTACCAATGCAATCATCGTTGTTAAGAATGGCAACATCACATTGAAAATGGGTAACGATAATTTAAATGCTGCATTGATTGCATTAAATGGCAATATAACTATTGAAAACACAGCAGAATTTAAGGGTATTGCCATCGCCAAAGGCAAAGTTACTTTTCCAGGTGGTGCAACAGTAAATATGAGTTCAATTTATGACTTTTTCACCGTGAAAGATCCAGTCACAAACTTGTCTATTATTCAATATGACGAGGTTCCTGTGGTGGTGACAGATGGTGGAACTGAAGTTAAATCAGATCCTACCATTGAAGTCGTTGATACTTTCAAGTAGGGTGGCACCCTATTAGGGCAGAATGAAGGTTTTTCAAATGTACTGTATGAAGGCACTAAAAAAGCACCTCAACCAATTAGCTGAGGTGCTTTTGATTATTGTGAATTTAGATATAAGGCTCAATCAGTCCGAATTGGCCGTCCTTTCTATTGTAGACCACGTTGACTTCTTCTGTTGCTGCGTTGAGGAAGACAAAGAAATCGTGGTTGAGCATTTGCATTTGAAGTACTGCTTCTTCTGGATCCATAGGTTTAACTGGGAATTTTTTAGATTTGACAATCTTCTTGAAATCAAATGTTTCTTCTGGTTCTGGAATATGTTCAAAGCGAATGGTATCGTGTTTTCTGTAACGTTTTTCTAGGCCTGTTTTATGCTTTTTCAATTGCTTAGACAAGCGATCCACCACACGATCGACTGATGTTAGCATATTGTCGGATGTTTCTTCAGCTCTTAAAATAACGCCGTGTTTAAGGGGAATTGTGACTTCTACCACTTGTTGGTCTTTAATGTGACTCAGTGTTGCGAATGCTTCGATGTCTTCGTGGAAATAACGATCGAATTTGGAGAGTTTGCCGTCGAGGATTTCTTTGAGGTCTTCCTTCACATGTAGGTTTTTTCCGCTTACGATTACTTTCATAAATCCAACTCCTTTCGATATCCGTTTTAGGATTCGATTTTTTTTGTGGTACTTACTAGATACCCGAAAGTTTTTAAGACTAACACAAGTTTCTAAAAAAGAATTAACAAATTTCATTTTTTTTAACTTTGCTTTAACTTAACGAAAAAAACGATTAGCCATAACGGTAATCGTTTTCTATGTACGAAAGAAACGATTACCGTTATGGCTAATCGTCTCTTTCGATTGAGGGGCTGATTTATAGGGTGAAATTAGAGGAGTAAATCTAAGCTATTGCGCTTTTGATCTTGCTGCATTCTTTGAAGTTGGGCCTGATACTGTTGCGTGATTTTTGATTGGCTCAGCCGTGTCATTTCTTGTGCAATATCTGTATCGGCTAGTCTTGATCTTGCGCTGACCGTATTTTCTTGTGCTATATTATTGGTTGCTACAGTTCTGTCAAGGCCGTTGGTTTGGGCACCGATTTGGCTACGAGCTTGTGTCACTTTATTGATAGCGTTGTCCACTGAGCTAATATCAAAGGGTTGCGAGACGTTAAAATCTGCGATGCCAAGCTCGGTAAGACTTGTGTTGGCCACGCCAACCTGAGCCCCTGAACCATTTGGACCAGATCCAGATTGGACATTTTGGAAACTGCCATCTAGTAAACTTTTGGTATTGAACTGCGTACCCTTGACTTGATCTGTAATGCTTTCTTTGAGGGATTGAATTTCTTGTTGAATCACATTTCGATCATCTTTTGTTAAAATTCCGTTGGAGGCTTGGACGGCCAGTTCTTTCATACGACCAAGGGCGTCGCCAATACCGCTAAGTGCACCATCTGCGGTTTTTAGGGCATCTGTGGCTTGTTGAGCATTTTGTGCGCCTTGATCAAGCCCGGCTATTTGAGTGACCATTTTTTCGCTGATGGCTAAACCAGCGGGGTCATTTTTAGCTTGGTTAATTTGATAACCGGTAGCTATTTTTTGCATAGAGGATTCTATTTTCATGGTATACCCCTTTCAAGTTTATCATCCCTGTCAAGAAGACCCTCTCCCCTTAGCCTTCCTTGCTCACGTAGTGAGAACGACGGTGGGAGATGAATTGCCTGCGCCTCAAATAAGGCATTTTTTTGAGCAAATCACTAGTCATATTGCCGGGAAAGTGGTACAATTATACCAGAACGTACGTTCGTGCCTTGGGGAGGTAATGTACATGGAACGCGCCTATAAATTCCGTTTAGAACCTACAAAAGCTCAAGCTGTTCAATTAGAGAATACATTTGGCTGTGCGCGTTTCGTGTATAACCATTTCCAAGCATCACTAGTGGTGCACCACTAGTGACCTCGCACTTCGAAAAGAACTGTTTGAAACGTGTGGTGAAAAACTTAACTACAACGGCTGTTCTGCTGAAATGACAAAACTCAAAAAAGAGCTTGTGTGGCTAAAAGAGGTGGATGCCACTGCACTACAGTCATCTATCAAAAACCTTGACAGAGCCTATTCAAATTTCTTTGCAAAACGCACCAACTACCCACGGTTTCATAAAAAAAATGGCATGCGTAAGGCTTTCACCTCTAAAAAAGTCAACGAGAATATAGCTGTGTTTCAGTCTAAAGGTGTTCTTAAATTGCCTAAATTGGGCTATGTGCGATGTCGCTACTCAAGGCAAGTTGAAGGACGTATTTTAAGTGCCACAGTCAGCAAAAATCCTGTGGGTAAGTATTTTGTGTCAATACTTTGTACTGAAGTCGAGATGCCACAACTGGCTAAAACAGGGCTTAGTGTGGGCCTAGATCTTGGCCTTAAGGACATGTTCACGCCATCAGTTGGAGACCCCACTCCAAACCTTAAATTTGCACGTTCACAGCAAAACAAAATGCGTCGCCTACAGCGGTCACTATCCCGAAAAACAAGGGGGAGTAAAAACTGTCATAAAGCACGTATCAAGGTTGCTAAGTTGCACGAGCAGATAGCCAATCAGAGAAGGGATTTCTTTCATAAAACCAGTACTCAGCTGATAAAGAAGTATGATTTCATCGGCCTTGAGACACTAAAAGTTAAGAATATGCTCAAGAATCGCAAACTCTCAAGGGCTATTAGTGATGTCTCATGGTCGAGTTTTGTGTCCATGATAGAGTATAAAGCATCATGGTATGGTAAAACCGTCGTTAAGGTTGGTATTTTTTATGCCAGCTCACAACTTTGTAACGTTTGCGGGTATAAAAACCCTGAACTTAAAGACCTCAAGGTTAGGGTGTGGATTTGTCCACATTGCACCACACAGCACATGCGCGACCATAATGCTGCTATCAACATCTTAAAGGAAGCCCAACATTTGTTGCAAACAAACGTAAGTTGCACATCGTAAGAGCCTAAGGATGAGATTGTCGTAAGTACCGTGGGACACATGGAAACTAACGCTTGTGGAGATTGTGTAAGACCTAAGTCAAATGAGGCAGTAATCATTGAAACAAGAAGCTTCCACTTCTATAAGTGGTGGGAGTATGTCAACATCATACATTATAATGATACCCCAACTTTGCACTTTTAAACAGGACCAGGATTGCATTTGATCTTTAAAATCTATATGATGGTGCCATAGATAACTAATTTGGAGGTGTTCTGATGAAGCCGTTAATATTTGAAAAAGATGAGACCATATTTGAAACCTTGTCTCAGTTACTGCAGTTTCCTGGTGTTTTTACTGGGGCAGATGCAGCTTTTGGTCATCCCTATGGCAAGGCCAATACTCATGCTCTAGACTATTTTTTGAAAATTGCTAGGGCTGATGGCTTTAAAACACAGAATCACGATAATCAGGTTGGTTACATACAGTTTGGCGATCAAGAGGAGTATATTGGTGTACTTTGCCATTTGGATGTGGTGCCAGCGGGCAATTATTGGACAGAAGAACCCTTTGGTGGTAGGGTGGCCGAAGATCGGATTTATGGCCGGGGTGCCCTTGATGATAAGGGTCCTGCGGTTGCCAGTTATTATGCCCTCAAGGCCCTGAAGGAATCTGGTGCGGTTCTTGATAAGAGTATTCGTTTAATTCTAGGGCTAAATGAGGAGACGGGTTCTGCCTGTGTCAAGCATTACCGAACGAAAGAAAAGCTCCCTGTTGCAGGTTTTACCCCCGATGCTGATTTTCCTGTAATCTATGCTGAAAAAGGCATCACAACTTTTTCTCTTGAAAAGCAGTTTACAAGAAATGGTGGGGGCGGGGCCCTGGAACTGATTTCTGTCACTGGGGGAACGGTTGTCAATATGGTTCCGGATTACTGCGAGGCAACCCTTGTTATAAGCGACCAGGTATACGCTGATGAGGGCCTTGGTTTAGCTTTGCAAGCATTCAACGGGCGGCACGATGTTGCCTTAAAGGTAGAGTGTGAGGGTCACGTAGTCACTTTAAAGCTCAGGGGTGTTTCTGCTCATGCCTCCACACCGGAGGTGGGGCGTAATGCCGTATCCTATATGATGACCTTTTTAAGCGAACTCCCCCTTGGAAAAGGAGATCTAGTAGACGCTGTTCATGCTTATACAGAACTGATTGGGCTTGAGGTCCATGGCGGTTCTATCGGTATGGGCCTTTCGGATGAGGCTTCTGGCAAGTTGACCCTCAATGTGGGGACTTTGTATTTGGATCAAGATGGGGTTCGTATCCACTGTAATGTGCGATATCCTGTGTCGGTGGATGGCTCAGCGGTTTATAATGAGACTTTCAAAAGGCTGGTTGATGAGGCGGGCTTTGATGTTGAGGTGTCCCATGATGTTGCGCCAATTGTCCATGACAGGGATGGCGCTTTGGTGCAAACCTTGATGGCTGTTTACCGTGACCATACTGGGGATTTGGAGGCTGCTCCTATCTGTATTGGGGGTGGGACTTATGCCCGTTCCATGCCAAATATTGTGGCCTTTGGCCCACTGTTTCCCCATACCCACGACACCATGCACCAGGCGGATGAGTACCTGACAAAGGCGGATCTTCTTTTGATGACAAGGATGTTTGCAGATGCCATGTATCGGTTGGCAAAGTGAAGCTAGGGATAAGAAAAATGTAAAAAGATGTTTAACTCCGTATTTCCAGCACGACTTTTTTGCCTTTTGAGAGGTCGTGTTCTGTTTTCCTTTGGCTCCATGATTTTGTTACAATGTCTAAATTATAATCTTCTGGATAAAGTTCTTTTTGGTCGATAAAGGGCTTGAGGCGCTTATGGGAAAGACTAAAGCGCTTGCCTTTGATCTCAACGGTGTGCTCTCCTTTTTTATTGGCGGGGGTTAAAACGATGCCGCTCGCTTTCATAAAGTGAATGTACACGGAGTCCCCGACTTTAAAGGGGGATTGATAGTTGGTGGTTGGGCCCAGGTTTTGGCCTAGGGGTTTTTCGTGTAGGGGTTGAGGTGGATGTGAAGGGTTCAAGGGAGTCAAGGAATTTGAGGTGTTCAAGGTAAAGGCGAGTTCTGGGTCCGGTTGGGTCTGGGGCTCGTCTTTTAGGTTGGCCATTTCTTGGTAGGCCTCTTGGTCAAAGGCCGCATTATAAGTGATTCGGTGGGCTCTGTCTAAAAGCGCCGTGTCCATGCCGAGTTTTAGGGCGATTAAAAGGGCGTGACTTTTACCGGCTTCGCCCACTTGGATTTGGTAAAGTGGGTTTAAGGTTTTGGCGTCAAATAGCATGGAGCCATTGATAAAGCCTGGGGTGTTTTGGGCAAAGGCTTTCAGTTGGCTATAGTGGGTGGTGGCCAAAATGGTGCACCCTCTTTGGTGTAAGGTTTCTAGGATGGCAACGGCGATGCCGGCACCTTCGTTGGGCTCCGTGCCGGAACCCACTTCGTCAAGAAGGACCAGGGCATTGTTGCCCCGAGCCTGGGTGGTGTGGAGAATGCCATTGATGTTGACGATGTGGGAGGAAAAGGTTGAGAGATTTTGGGTGATGCTTTGACCATCGCCGATATCAGCAAGGACGTGTTCAAAGACGCTTAGGGTGCTTGTGGGGTCAGCCGGTATTAGAAGGCCGCACATTCCCATAAGCGTCAGCAGTCCCACAGTCTTTAAGACCACGGTTTTGCCCCCAGTATTTGGGCCGGTAATCACAATTCCCTTGTAATCTGACCCGATGGTCAAGTTTAAAGGCACCGCCTCTTTTCCCAGTTGGGGATGTCTAGCATCAACCAACTTGATGGGCTCTTTATAGGCCACTGTCACGGCCACAGAGTCTGTTCTGATGGCGTATTTCCCCTTGGCGCTTAATTGGTCGTAGTGAATAAAACCCTCTTTATTGACCAACAGTTGCCCCTGGTGCTGTGCAATTTCTTCGGTTAAAACACTTAAGATCCGGTAAATCTCATCTTCTTCATGGAGCCTTAGGCCAGAAAGTTCATCGCTGAGTTTTTTGACGGCTTCCGGTTCAATAAAGAAAGTCGACCCGCTTTTAGAGGCGTCCAGTGTACGCCCAGAAAACTTGCCCTTGGCATGGGCCTTCACGGGAATCACATACCGCCCATCTCGCATAGCAATCAAACCGTCTGATAGCAAGGATTGCTGGTCAGCTTGTTGCATAATACTCTGCAGTTTTGATTTGATTTTATCTTCGGTAAAGCGAATTTGCTTACGGATTTTACTAAGTGTTGAACTGGCACTATCTAAAACGCTGTCACCACTGACTGTTTCACAGATGCGACTTGTTAGATTGGGTAAATGGTCCATGGATAGGGCGTAGGTGCTGACGATTGGGGCTGTGGCATCTTTCGTGGCCATGAAGCGTTTCAATCTTGAAACGTCCTCGAGGAAGCTGCCAATTGACCCGATTTGGGCAGCTGTGAGAACAGCATGTCTAATCAGGTCGTCAAAAGCCCGATTGAAAGTGGTGAGGGGATTCAGTGGTATTGAACCGGTTTCTTGAAGAATACTCTTAATTTCTTCTAAGATACTTTGGCTGTTTTTTATCCAAAAGCAGTCCAAAGTGGGCTTAAGGTTTAGGATGGCCTGTTGACCTTGTGGCGTCAATGCTAAACTTGAGATTTCTGTAAGGATCTCATCTAGTGATAATTTTTCGGTATGGAACATGGTAATACCTCCTGGTTTCAAAAAACAAAAAAAGCAGATCGGGACACGACCTGCTTTTTTTAGACGTCAGCACTAAAAAAAGATACAAAAAAACACCGGGGCACACCACGGTGACTTCATTGTTCGCGATTGTGTTCTTAACAGGAATAGTGGGCTCGCCAAAAAAAGTATTGGTTCAACACACTGATTATTTAGTTTCCTTAGTTAAGAACGCTCACACTCACAAAAATACCTCTCAAAATTAAATAGGTTTAGGCAATCATTTCTGCCTATCAAAAGCTTACCACTGAAATTCAGAATATTCAAGTCCTATTTATTGAGTGAAGATTGCAAAACTTCACTGGGTATGTTACATTTTTAACGTAGACATTTACTCCGATCAACCAGACCTAAAAGCAAGGGCTTATGGTAGGTTGCCAAAGGGTTGCATTAGAAATGATGCTGCCTTCCATTATGAAAAGGAGAATTAGATGATGAAGCAGTTGATGAAGATGAAGTTGAAGACGGAGACTAAGTCCAAGCACTTAAGCGGGTTATCAATGGTCCTACTGGTATTCTGTTTGCTGGTCTCTTTGGTTGGGTGTCAAGCAAAAACAGAGACTGTAGTTGCCGATCAAACACAGGCTGTCACCGAGGCAACTACTGAGGCGCAAACCACTGTAGCAACCATTGAGAACAAAACATTACTGCTTTCAACCACCACAAGCACTGAAAACAGTGGCTTACTAGCCTACTTACTCCCGCTTTTCACTGAAGAAACGGGTATTGAAGTTAAAGTGGTGGCTGTTGGATCTGGTCAGGCCCTTAAAATGGGGGAAGATGGGGAAGCAGATGTGCTTTTAGTCCATGCTAAAGCTTCAGAAGAAGAATTCATTGCAGCTGGACATGGTCTAGAACGGTTTGATGTCATGTACAATGACTTTATATTGGTTGGTCCAAAAACCGATGCTCTTGATTTGAAGAATAAGGCTGCTGGGGATATCAACGCAGCATTTTTAGCAATTAAAGAAGCAAAAGCACCCTTTGTCTCCCGGGGAGATGATTCGGGTACCCATAAGAAAGAGTTAGCCATTTGGAAAGCAGCTGGCGCAGAAATAACAGCAGATAAGCCAGCTGGGGAATGGTATTTATCAACAGGCCAGGGGATGGGCCCAGTGCTTAGTCTTACAGATGAAAAAGAAGGCTACACCTTGACAGACCGGGCGACATACCTTTCTATGACAAAAGATCTTGATTTAGAGATTCTTGTTGAAAATGATAAAGCCCTTTATAATCAGTATGGTGTCATTGCTGTCAACCCTTCAAAAAACGAAGCAATCAACGGTGAAGGGGCTCAGATTTTTATTCAGTGGCTTCTATCTGAAAAAGGACAGGCTTTGATTGGGGAGTTTGGGAAAGTCGAATTTGGTCAGTCTCTTTTTATTCCCAATGCAAAATAGCGATTTTATCGACAGTGCCAAATAGGCAATAGAGGTCTCTGTTGGATTAAATTACCACAGATAATAAAAGACAGGTATAACCAACTCATCACCTAGGGTGTATGGCTTGGTTAACCTGTCTTTTTTTACTTAGTCGGTTTAGTCACCTAAAATTTATCGTAGTAAATCAGGGATTCTTCCATGCCGATTTCTTTTAAGGCAATGGTTGCAGCATCAATCATAACTGGGCTGCCGCACATGTAAGCCTCTTTATTTTCTCCACTATCAAGATATTTTTTGATCAGCTCCGGTACCCGTTTGGTATCGCCAGACCATTGGTCTTCTTCAGTGGCTCGGGTCAAGCTATAAATAAATCTGAAATTGGGCATGTCCCTTTCAAAAGTTTCTATTTTGTCCATCATATAAAGCTCTTTACGGTTTCTTGCGCTGAAAAACAAGGTGACTTTTCGATTGATGCGATTTTCGTGCATATGGCGAAGGATTGACATAATTGGCGCTAGGCCTGTGCCGATGGCTACCATTACCATTTCACGGTCACCCTCTCGGTAAAAGAAATCTCCAAAGGGGCCTACCACAGTGAGTTTTTGGCCTGCTTTTAAAAAGTCGTGGATATAGGTGGTGCAAATACCTGCCTCAACGCGACCGATAAAGAGCTCGATGGCTTCGCTTTGACTAGGTGGAGAGGCCACAGAATAGGCCCTGTAGACTTCTTCGTCGCTGCCCTTGTAGGTTGGGGTCAGGATTTGAATGTATTGACCGGGTTTGAAGTCGATGGTTTTGCCTTTTGGGAGGTCAAGAATTAAGTGTTTCACTGTGGAGTTGACAAGGTTGTTTTGTCGGACGGTGTAGTCGTACTGTTTGACATTAAAGAGGTCTTCTGGGATGTTGATGCTGATATCGCTTTTGACCTTGCACTGGCAACTGAGTCGCAGGCCGTTTTTTTGTTCATCGGGGGTTAAGTAACCAAGTTCGGTAGGCAGAACATCGCCGCCCCCTTCAAGAACATGGACTTTGCAGTACCCGCAACTTCCTTTTCCCCCGCAAGCTGAGGGGATGAAGATTTCGTTGTCAATCAAGCTGCTGAGTAAGGTGTCGCCCCCTTCAATCAGCAGTGTCTTCTCCCCATTGATCACCATTTTTTTTTCGCCGTAATTAGCGATGGTCCGGTTGGCAATGGAGAGTAGAAGGGCCAAAACACCTGTAATGGCACACAGAGTGACTACTGATTTGATAATTTCTTGCATAAGAGGCCCCCTCAATTGTTAGATTTATTAGTCTGATACCATTTATAACAACTGATAAACATTTTCAATTGAATTATTTGAAAGTTTTTTTACGTTTCACAAAGGTGGATTTTGGCTTGATTTAAGTGCTTGAAAATCCGAATTAAGGGTATATTTTTTACGGTTCGATTGCAGTAAATTCTAGGCATTCACCACTAAGACTGATATAGTAAAGTATGAATTCAATACTTGACGAATTCATTGCTTATCAAATTTATCATCCCTGGCAAGAAGACCCCCACCTCTTAGCCTTCCTTGCTCACGTAGT
>CAZFST010000012.1:0-105158 GCA_964522015.1 uncultured Fusibacter sp.
GTATCGATGATGCTCATTTGAGCAACTCGGTGATGCTCTTGACGCGAAATAATCATGTTCAATAAAGAGTGCTTGTTGAATGGCTAGATCACTGAGCTTTTTATCAAAATACTTTAGTTTTAAAAACTCAAGTTTTTTTGGCTCCTGCCCCTTGCTCAGTTGAAGAAGGGTTAACTCAATTGCTTTCAGCCGCCGTTCCGTTTCAAATAGTGCAAAACTGGCTGAGTACAATGGATTTTCTTTTATCCTTTCATAATGGGCCTTCTGTTCTTGATAATAAGACAACTCGAGTTCGATTACTTTGACATATGCTTTTGCTAAATCTGATTTTTTGCTCTTTGTGGTCATCTTTTGCCTCTTTTTCTTCGTAACTTGAAAAGATACTTTATGTGTTACTCGATTCTAACATGGTCTTTGTAACTTATCAAGTTATTTATTTCTTATATTTTCGCTATTGTATCATTTAAAGTTATCGTGATATAATATGACCAGCGATAGGAGGGTGCTATGGAGACAAAGGGTATGCGTTTAAAACAATTGAGATTAATCAATGATTTTACACTTGATCAAGTTGGAGACATGATTGGTGTCTCAAAACAAACGCTCTACAAATATGAAAACGACATCGTCACCAATATCCCTTCTGATAAAATAGAAGGCTTGGCAAAGGTGTATCATGTAACCCCCTCACATATAATGGGGTGGGAAGAGGATGTCAACCAACCGACCACCATCGCTGCCCATCACCAAGGGGACGAATGGACAGAGGAAGAGTTGGAAGATATCGAAATGTTTAAGGAACTCCTCAGACAAAAGAAGATGAAGAAATCAGGTGACTAATGTATCAAACAAATGAGCTTATGGCGCTGATAGAAAACGAAAAGATCGATCTTTACACGCTGCCCATGAGAGGCACATTAAAAGGTCTATACGCTGATAAGGTGATCGCCATAAGTAACGAAGTTAAAACCGCCTCCGAATTTGCATGTGTTGTTGCCGAAGAACTTGGCCATTATTATACAAGTCACGGCAATATTCTTGACCAAAAGAGCATGTCAAACCAAAAGCAAGAATTGCGGGCTCGTAAATGGGCCCACGAAAAACTTATTTTGGTAGAAGATCTGCTAAATGCCTATTTGTCTGGTGTTTCGTCCAGATTTGAATTGGCTGAGTTTCTTAACGTGACCGAGGAATTTTTACTGGAGGCCATCTGCGGCTTTAGCAAAAAATACGGCTCTTATAAAGTGATTGGGGACTACATTATCTACTTTGACCCACTTGGTATTTTAGAGCTGCTTCCAAACCCATAATACAAATAATCGTATTTTGTTAAAGATAATACACTATTATGTCTAAAAAAAGAGGACACCTGAATATTCAGGTGCCCTCTTTTTTTATAGGATGGTTGGGTTCTATTCAGCGCATTTGCAGTCTATTCACATTTATTCGTACGATAAAATGTATTCAAACAACATATTATCGTTGTAATTAATGTAGAGATGCCATAAAATAAAGCTGGAGGTGATATGATGTTTAGAAATGCGATGGATGATTTATATAGATGGCAAAAAAAAGAAGGCAAGAAACCTTTGATTATCAGAGGTGCTCGCCAAGTAGGAAAAACCTGGCTCATGAAGAACTTTGGCCAAGTGGCTTATCAAAACACGGTTTATATTAATTTTGATAATAACAAACAAATGAAAGCCTTATTTGAATCGGATATGAACATAGACAAAATCATAATTGGCATCGAGCTCTATTGTGGCTACAAAATAAACCCAGAAACGACTTTGCTAATCTTCGATGAAATCCAAGAAGTACCAATGGCATTAACAGCCTTGAAGTACTTTAACGAAAATGCACCACAGTATCAAATTATCTGTGCAGGTTCCCTACTTGGTGTTGCCCTTCATAAAGGAACATCTTTCCCAGTTGGTAAGGTCGAGTTTCTGGACTTGTATCCATTATCATTTGGTGAATTTATCAGGGCCATGGGAAAAGATCAGTTTGTGACGCTTTTGAAAGACGGCAATTTTGAATTAGCCACTACATTCAAGCAAGAGTATATCGATTTATTAAAATACTATTATTTTGTGGGCGGTATGCCAGAAGTGGTTTCAAATTTCATAACTCATAAGGATTTTAATCAGGTTAGAGAAATACAAACTCAAATTTTGATGGCCTATGAACAAGATTTTTCAAAACACGCCCCCACTGAAGTTGTTCCTAGAATTAGAATGTTATGGAACAGCATCCCCTCTCAATTGACCAAAGAAAATAAGAAATTCATCTATGGTCTGATTAAAGAGGGTTCTAGGGCCAAGGAATATGAAATGGCTATGCTGTGGTTAATCGATTGTGGTCTTATTCATAAGGTTCAAAGTGTCACAACCCCACACCTACCCCTAAAAGCCTATGAAGATTTGAAGGCTTTCAAATTATTCGTTTTGGATGTGGGCTTATTGTCCTGTATGGTTAGACTCAATAAATCAACCCTCCTAAATGGGAATGATCTATTCAAAGAATTTAAGGGTGCTTTAACTGAGCAATATGTCCTTCAACAGCTAAAGACTTTGCATCAACTACAAACCTATTATTGGACTAATGATAGGGGCAGCGCTGAGATAGATTTCCTTGTAGATACAGGTGAACAAATTGTACCTATCGAAGTTAAAGCTGAAACAAATCTCAAAGCCAAGAGTCTTAAAACCTACTACGAAAAATACAATCCCAAGCTATCAGTACGAACTTCTATGACTGATTACATGAAAGAGACTTGGCTCTTAAATCTACCTTTATGGGCCATTGAAGTTTTAGAAAAAGAAATCTGAAAAGACCAAAACTACTAAATCAGCCCCTCCAAAAAACCAGACAAGTCCCTATCATCCGAAAGAGTCAGTGCCAACCCATGAAGGGCCCTGGATGCACAGATATAAAGCAGTTGTCTGTCCCTCTCGCTCACATAGTTACTTGAGTCCACATCAGCAATCACCACACCGTCAAATTCCATGCCCTTAGCCAAGTAAACTGGCATCACCAATAGGCCCTTTGGCAGGGTGAAACTGTCAATGGTCATCAGGTGTGGCTGTAGGTCCCCTTGATTTTGAAGGGCTTGATAGACTACTTGTGCCTGTTCCATGGTTTTGGTAATCACTGCAATGGTCTCAAGTTTTGCTGCTTTTAAATGATCAATTGCCTCAATCATTGCCCCGCTCCCCTTAAAGAGCAGTGGCTTCTCCCCTTTTCGGGGCACCATATCATATCCAGCTTCACTCTTGAAAAGCCCCAAACACAGTTGCCCAATGGCCTGGGAATTTCGATAAGAAACACTGAGCTGCTTATGGACAGCATCTTCAAACTTCAGGATTTCCGAAACCCTCTGGTGATGACTCGGCTTTCTAATCCCTTGTAGAGTCTGGTGAAAATCACCCAGCACTGTAAAATGCGCCTTTGGAAACATCTTTTTCATCAGTGCAAAAGTCATCAAGCTATAGTCCTGAGACTCGTCCACCACTACCTGCTTAAGTCCCAGTAGTGCGTGATCCCCATGCATACCCACCTGTAGGTAAGCAATGAGCACCCAATCATCCACAGTCAAATCACCATTTCCCATGCGCTCCAAGGTATCTTGGCATAGAATCTGGGCTCCTTCCAGGGTTAGAGTCTCAAAGTATTTCACCCAAAACTGGGGGTGGTTCAAGAGTTGCCTGTAAACCTCACTGGCGCTGATGGCCAAAACGGCATCTAGAGACTGGCTTAAAGTCCGATAGGTCTTGAAACGAGCCAGCCGGGCCGCCGCCTTGTAATCAAAAGGATGCTTTCCAGACTCCATAATTTCAAGCAATAATTTGGAATAGTAAGCTTTCTCGTGGTCCTTCACCCTTTGTCTGACCCGCTCTGCAAATCGACCCATGCGCTTCATCAGAGGCCTGTTTTTACTGTCATCTTCCAGGGCCCTTCTCATACTAGCAGCTGTTGCCAGTCGCTCTTCACCATAATAAAAATCCTGATAAGGCATGTAGGTCTGTTGAAATTCCTGGATCCAGTCTATTAGGAGGTTGGCCATCTGAGGACTTTGCTTGATCTTAAGTTGCTTCTGGAACTTGGGGCTAAGGCCTTCTTGTAAGTCTTTTTCCAGAAGGCTATAGGGATGTTCACAGGGAAATGCCTGGGGCTCAGGGTCTTCAGAATCTGGTTCTTGCGGCTGAACCACCTGGTTTAGAACCTCTAGAAGGGTCTTGGTCAGGACCTGTTCTTCCCCAAGTTCTGGAATAACATGGGCGATATAATCGCTGAAAAGATCGTTTGGAGACAGCACTAAAACATGCTGCGAGGTGAGGCTGTTTTTTAGACCGTGGTAAAGTAGGTAAGCGATTCTATGGAGGGCCACAACGGTTTTCCCACTGCCAGCGATACCTTCCACAAATACGGCTGCTGCTTTTTTTTCTCTGATAATGCTATTTTGTTCCGCTTGAATGGTCTCTACAATCTGGTGCATGGGCCCAGAGGTCCGAGCTGCCAAGGCTTCCAGAAGTTTTTCATCAGCGATATGCAATTGGGTATCGTGGTAGGCAATGAGTTTGCCATTTTTGATGTCGAATTGTCGCTTGAGTGAAACATGGCCGTAAATCATCCCATCGGGAGCCATGTAATTCACATCCCCCGTTTGAAAATCGTAAAACACACTGGCAATTGGTGTGCGCCAATCGTAAATATAGATTTCAAGGGTCTGGTCGTCCATAAAATTCCCATACCCGATATAAAGCTGCTCCTCTTGTGGTTCCCCTCGCTCTTTAAAATCGATTCTTGCAAAATAAGGTTTTGGCATTAACCGGTGATACCTGAGTAAACGTTGGTCTTGGTATCCAATTTGCTCTAGTAGTTGTTTTTCAACTTGAAGGGTTTGACTGAATTCAACGGCTTGTAAGAAGTCCCCTGGGGCCGAGCCCATCTCATCTTTCAAATATAAATTGGCGGCTTTCATGGCCTCTGCTAGAGCTGATTCTTGTGCGATCATGGTCTCAATAGCGGATTTCAGCTTGGCGCGAATGGTGCCTAGATGGTCCTTTTCATGTGCTAATATCGTTTGAATCATGGTGCCCCCTTTTTATAGCAGCCGGGTTTTCAGACTTCTGAAAACTCATTTAAACTTTTTCAGACTTCTATTTTAACACAAAAACCCCTGAAATCATTGACTGATTTTAGGGGTTTTTGACAAATGACAACTTTAGCTTAACTCAATGCATCTAATTTACAACTTAAACCATTCGTGTCCTTTATAAATCAAAATACATTTCGTATTCTTTTGGATGGGGAATAGTGCTGACTTCCGCTGCATCCTTACGAATGGCTTTTAGAATATTTTTAATGATGTCTTCTGTAAAGACATCCCCTTCTAATAAGAAGTCATAGTCTGCTTCAAGGGCATCTGCCGCTTCAAACAGTGAAGTTGGCAGACCTTTGATCTTAGCCTTATCTTCAGGACCAAGGTCAAATACATTGACATCCCATGGGCCAAAACCCTCTGCTGTTGGGTCAATTTTCTTGTTAATACCATCAAACATAGCCATCATCAGTGCTGCATAGCAAAGATATGGATTAGCAGTGGCATCTGATGGTCTAAACTCAAAGCGCTTGTCCTGTGGCTCGTTGGCATAACCAGGTATACGGATTACCGCACTGCGATTTGCCGTTGCAAAACATATACTGACCGGTGCTTCAAACCCTGGAACCAGCCTTTTGTAAGAGTTGGTAGAAGGATTAGTGATGCCCATTAAGGCTGCGGAATGCTTGAGAACTCCCCCAATTGCGTAAAGAGCCATCTGTGACATACCTGAATAGCCATCTTTATCATAGAAAAGTGGTACCCCATCCTTAAATAAATGCATATGAACGTGCATCCCATTACCCGCTTCTTTGTAGAAGGGTTTTGGCATAAAGGTCACGGTTTTACCTGCCCGAATGGCCATATTTTTAAGCACATATTTGAGCTTCATGGTACGGTCTGCCATGGTATTACTGCTATCCAGCATCAATTCAATTTCTAACTGACCAGGGCCGCCCACTTCTGGATGGTGGTATTTAACCGGAACATCCAGCTCTTCCAGCTGAAGAACCATTTCGTTTCTAAGGTCGTAGTTGACATCGTATGGAATATCAACGTGGTAGCCCCCGTGGTGACGGACTTTATAACCTGAGTTTTTGACGCTATCTTTGCCAGTGTTCCACTCAGCCTGCTCAGAATCCAGGTCAATACAGGTATAATGAGGTGTTAAAGTATAAGAGAAATGGTCTAGAATGTAAAACTCAAACTCCGGCCCAAACATGGACTTATCGGCAATGCCCTTGTCCTTCATGTACTGCTCAGCCTTGTTTGAAATGTAGCGGGGGTCTGCCTCGTAGCGGTGGAGGCCACCTGTGAGGTTATAAACATTTGAGATAAATACAAGGGTTTTTTCTTTGGCAAAGGGGTCAATAAACCCTGTGCTCAGTTCTGGAATAAAGACCATATCCGATTTTTCTACAGTTTTAAAACCGTAGCTGGAACCGTCAAAGCCAATGCCGTTAGTCATGGTGTGTTCGTTCATGCGGGCTGCAGGAATGGTCAAATGGTGCCATCTGCCGGCAAGATCCACTACTTTAAAGTCCACGAATTTAATGCCGTTATCAACAATATACTTTTGAACTACTTGGATATTGGTAAACATAAAGCCTCCTATAAATAATGGGATTTAAGATGACAAGATGATTGTGGTGATTCAAAATTTAAAGGGGTATTTGTCCGCTTTCTTTTAAAGTTGACAGTACCAAATAGGTGTATGTGTTTCGGGCATAATGGTTGATTTCATCAACAAGGTGCTCGAGATGGTCAGCGTCCTTGACTTTAACCTTGACCATAAAACAGGTGTTGCCAGTGACTTTATGACATTCCATAACTTCAGGGGTTGCAATCAGACGCTCGCCCATTTCTTTAATACCAATATCACCCACTGGTACAGTGATATAAGCCGTTAGTAAGTAGCCAATTGCCTTTGAATTAATCACAGCGCTGTAGGCTTGAATAATGCCTTCATCCTCTAGTTTTTTTATCCGTTCTTTGGTGGCCGTGGTGGATAATCCAATGAGTCTACCGATTTCTGCCGTGGCCATCCGTGCATTTTGTTGAAGCAGTTTTAAGATTTGCAAATCAAATTGATCCATGTTTGAGCCCTCCTCCATGATTGTAATCCAAAGATTCAATAAATTCAAGTCTATATAGTTAATATAACTGCATTAAAATTATTTTATAGTTAATTATGCAATAGATATCGTTTGCCATAAGTCTATAAGACTATATAATTTGAATATTGTAGGTTATGTGACTTGTTTGTCTTGAAGCCCCATGATGATAGTCGTCATAAGAAAAATCCTGGGGCAAAGCGCTTCAAAAATGGAAAGAGCCGCTAAAAGCAAATTAAACATTTGCTTTTAGCGGCTCTTTCTCAAGTAGTACCCCATTCTTTGAGACTTCTACACGGGTGCATCTTGTCCTATCAAAACAACAGGGCCTGTTATCATCATCTTGAAGTTTTGAGCACATTATTTTGATTCGTTTTTGTCTCGTTTGCTCACTTCTGGTGAATTGAAGCCACCTAATCCAATCCCACCTGGCTTTGACAGTGATATTAGACCACTTGCCCTGTAAGTTAGCTTGTTCTAGTGCCTGCCATAAATCTTCAGGGACATCGGGCTCAAGCCACTGATCCATTGGCGTAAAAGTAACGACGATAACATCACCGACCGCAACTTTTGCCTCTTCTTGTAGGGCATCACTGACTTCAAACCAATGACCGCCACTGCCATCAGGCTCCATGGCAGAATGAAATGGCACCTTGTTGAAAGTCCCTTCAATCATGACCATCCCTCTAGATGGCAACTGTTCACTTTCAGGATTTGGTATTCTGATTATCTTTTTTGTATTAATCGATAAGAGTTGCGCTGAAAATGTATTGATGGACATCTTTCCACCCCCTATTTTGAATATATGCCCCTATACCCACAATTTAAACTTGCATCTGGATAGAAATAGGTAGAGATTGGATTAGGTCTAGATGGGTATAGGGGCAATAAGCGTTTAAACCAATACTAATTATTGCTTATTGTAGAACACTCATTTCCCAAGGGGGATATTAATGACTAATATTTTAAGATATCTTGAGACATTTCAAAAGTCAGCACAACAGCAATTCAAATTAGCCTCTATGATTTTTATAGTATCCCTAAGCCTTTTTCTAATAATCAACGGTCTTATATTGCATGCAACCACACTAGTCATATTGACTTTTTTAGGTATCGCTATTGCTGCGATGATTATTTTTTTCTTCACAGTATCCTACCTAAACATCATCTTAAATGGCTTCTTGCTGTTGTTGATTAGACTAAGCCTTCAGTTTTTTGACATACAGTTATTTCATGATTTAGACGTGCTCATCATGATTATAATGGTGACACTTCTCCTTCTTTACCTAGAAAAAAGAAGCTTCGATTTCAAAAAAATCTTGGAGACTCAGATCTTTGAGGCGCAAAGGGTTAATACAGATTTGGTGTCAATTTACGAAGAGTTAGAAGCCAATGACGAAGAACTCAGAGCACAATACGATGAAATCCTTGAAAATCGCAATTTTCTTCAAAGAGTTCAAAAGCGTAATAACTTATTGTTTGAAGCGAGTAATGAAGTTATCTGGGAGTTAGATCTGAAAACAGGAAAAAGGCATTTCAGCAATGCAACTTATGTAGATATCCTCCACCTAGACTTGATACAAAGCATACATTTTGAAGAATGGGCCTATGATTTACACCCAAATGATCAATCCTTATTTGTAGCCGCAATGGAAAGGGTTAGAGATGGACTGAGCCAATCAGAAGTCTTTGAAATTCGTGTCAATGATTTGGCAGGGGGATGGAAATGGCTTAAGAGCAAGGTTGTATCCTTAGTAGATGAAGAAAATCATGTGACTCTCATGGCCGGTTCCTATTCAGATATTGATACAAAAAAGAAAGATGATGAGATGATTAGTAATCTCGCTTATCATGATCCTTTAACAGGCCTATTAAATCGTATTAGCCTTCTGAAAACCATACAAAACCATCTGGATCAACCTATTCATAAGATTTGCGAAGGGGTTCTATTTTACTTGGATATAGATGGCTTTAAAATGGTAAACAATACCTACGGACATGATATCGGTGATTTGTTGATTGTGCAAATTGCTTCCAGAATTAAAGAACAACGTCCAACAGATGATATTGCACGATTTGGTGGGGCTGATTTTATCCTGTTGACCTCAGATCAATTGATTTGCTCAGAGGCACTGGTTTTGGCTGATCAACTGCAGAGAGAGCTTAGTAAGCCGTTTTTTATCGGCGAAAAAGAAATTTTTCTTACTGTTAGTATTGGCATAAGCGTTTTCTCTGATGAGGCCAAGCAGGCGGAGACGGTTTTAAGACAGGCCGATATTGCCCTTAGAAGAGCAAAAGAGCTCGGAAAAAAACGTTGCATCTTATTTGAGCGCCATATGTCAGATGCTGTTTCTGAGAAGTTACTGATGATTAATGAACTGCGCAATGCTGTACACCATAATGAAATCTATTTATGCTTCCAGCCTCAAATAAATCTAGAAACAGGGTCTATTTATGGGTTCGAAGCCTTATGTCGATGGGAAAATAGGGTTTATGGCAATGTGCCTCCTCTTAAATTTATTCCCTTGGCTGAAGAAACTGGGATCATTGTTCCCCTTGGTGCATGGATATTTGAATCAGCCTGCCAGTTCTTAAAGCAAGCCGAGCATCTTCAAGAGGGTCTGTTGATTTCCATTAACATTGCCAGCCAACAATTATTGCATCCTGGTTTTAACCAGGCCATTGAAGATATTGCAGCACAATCTAATATTTCTCCTAGTAATATTTGCATCGAAATTACTGAGTCTTCTTTGATTGAATCAATGGCAGTGGCTTCTCATAATCTTGACAAGTTTAAGCAAGTGGGCTTCAAAATAGCTCTGGATGATTTTGGAACTGGTTTTTCATCTCTCAACTATTTAAATCAGCTGCCCATTGATATACTGAAAATTGACAAGAGTTTTACGGATCGAATCACATACGAATCCAAGGAGTATAGCTTAATTAAGTCGAATATGCAGATTTCAGCAGACTTGAATTTAAGCCTAATTATAGAAGGTATTGAAGATGAGGCTCAAATAGACATTCTTAAAAGTATTAGTAATCCAATTATCCAGGGCTATTATTACGGCAAGCCCATGGAGGCACAAGAGGCCTTACGTTGGATTGAAAATAGGAATGTTGAACCCTCTATGTTATAATAGAAGCAATTAACAGGAGGAAAAGTACATGATACATCTTTACTGCGACGGCGGTTGCTCAGGTAACCAATCCGCCACTAACATTGGTGGCTGGGGAACGGTTTTAGTCTATAAAGACCATATTAAAGAGCTTAAAGGTGGCAAGAAAAACACCACCAATAATCAAATGGAACTGACAGCACTGATTGAAGGCTTAAGGGCGATTACCAATACAGCCCTCCCTGTCAGTGTCTACTCAGATAGCGCCTATATTATCAACTGTTTCCATCAAAAGTGGTATGTCAACTGGCAAAAAAACGGATGGAAAAACAGCAAAAAAGAGCCCGTAGAAAACCGCGAGCTCTGGGAATCACTGATAGAATTAGTGGGTAGACACCCCCTGGTTCATTTTTACAAAGTAAAAGGTCACGTTGACATTGACGATTTACCTACCATCAAAAAATGGCACACAAAATTTGAAGCCGACTATGGCCTTTCAATGCCTCTAGATGTTTATAAACTTGGCATCGTCTACAACAACCGGGCAGATGCCCTAGCCAACCTCGCAATGGATGAAATCAGGAGCGAAGATAAATAAACCAATCAAGGAGTTCACTATGAATATTGTGGTTTTAGATGCCTATACGCTTAACCCTGGCGACCTCAGTTGGGAACCTCTAAGAGCCCTTGGCCCCGTCACCACCTATGAACGAACAGCCCCAGAATTAATCAACCAGCGCCTGGCTAATGCCCAACTGGTCTTCACCAATAAAACACAACTGACAAAAGAAACCCTTGAGGCAAACCCACAGATCCGATTTATTGGGGTGTTAGCCACGGGTTATAATGTGGTGGATGTGCCTGCGGCCAAGGCTTTAGGTATAACGATTTGCAATGTTCCTGCTTATGGTACAGATGCCGTGGCGCAATATGTTTTTGCGCTTTTGCTGGGCATATGCCACAGGGTCGAATCTCATCATCAAACCGTGATTGATGGGGTTTGGCAAAAGAGTCTTGATTTTTGCTACTGGCAATCAGGGCTGGTGGAGCTGGCTGGAAAAACCTTGGGCCTAGTGGGCTTTGGTCGGATAGCCCAGCGAACAGCCCAAATCGCACAGGCCTTTGGCATGAACGTTGTGGCCTACCATCACCGTGCTATCCCTGGTACACTGGTTACTGCAGTTGACCAAGTGAACTTTGTATCCGTCATCGAGATGGTGACCCTGGACGCTCTCTATGAAACCTCCGATGTGATTTCGCTTCACGTGCCATTGGTTCTAGAAAATCCTGATTCACTAACTCCAACACTGGATGCAAAACCCGAAGCTCCTGGTGCAACCAAGCACATGATCGATGCCACCGCCATTGCCAAAATGAAAGACGGCGTCATTATCATCAACACCGCCCGGGGCCTACTGATACACGAATCCGCACTGGCGTCGGCTCTTGTCACCGGAAAAGTCCGAGCCGCCGCAGTGGATGTGGTTTCCCAGGAGCCTATCCTTGAAACCAATCCCCTCCTATCGGCGCCCAATATCATCATTACCCCGCACATTGCATGGGCACCAATAGAAGCGCGCCAGCGCCTACTGAACACCGCTGTGGAAAACTTAAGGGCATACCTAAGCGGCAAACCCATCAACACCATTTAACTCATTCGTTCATTTTTCTCTTGTAAACTTCTAGGTACTGCCCATATTGATTGCCAACCATAGTTGCATAAACATACCAAAGCAAGCAAACAGCCACGGGAACAAATAGATACATCACAGTATAGACTGCCCACCGCTCCAAATCACCAAGAGGATTGATTGCTGATTTTGAAAAGACAAAGAGGGAGATACCGTAAACCACACCACTGAAAGTCCCAATTCGAAGCAAGGTTGAAGCTTTTTCAAAAATCACATTGGTAAAACAGACCAGCACACCCAAAGTCGCAATGGCAATATATCCAATCAATTGACCAATCCCATGGGCAGGCAGATCAGGACCCGAATCATAACCCCGTTTGACCCATGCTAGAAACATCACAAGACCTAGAAGTGCGAATCCAAAAACAAGGGTATTCAAAATCTCTTTAACTTTCATTCCCATCTTATCACCCATACCTTACCTCATTCCTATCTTTAGTCTAAACTCTGGCACTTGCCTGCGGGACATCTCAACCCTTTCCCCATTTTCCATTGTCAGTAGTAAATTGCGATTAAGCTGGGGGACAACCTTAGCAACATGCTCAAGGTTCACCAGGGTCTGCTTACTAGCCCTAAAAAGATACTGCTCTCCATAGATTTCTTCTAGTTCGTAAAGCCTAAGGGCACACTCAATCACCGTATCTCTTAAATAAAGAAACGTCTTTTTATCAATGCTCTCGGCATAGTAAATACTCTGAGGATGAACACTAATGGTTTGACCCTCCAATTGACCTAAAATCGTTTGGGCAAAATTTTCAGCAAACCTTTGAACTTTAATCACATTATTATCAATCCTGAAACACTTGATATGTAATTCACCTGGTGGCACTAATTCATCTTTATTAAGCGTAACTTTCATCATAACCTCCTAGTGACATCAGCATAACCCAATATTGTCCAACAAACAAGTCTGTTGCTACCAAGCGGTACTAGAATCAATACTAAGTGGTCCAAGTATCCCTACCAGTGACCTATTTATGCTATACTATTGATAGTTTGTGGACTAGCATGGTTCCCATCTCATCCAGTAAAATTTCAAAATCAAAAGGACGGCATTAATGGAATCCCTTCAACCAAAATTCAACTCCCTTATAAACCTTGCATCCACACGGTTTCGCGGCCTAATCTATGTGGCCCTTGTGGCAACCGCCGCCACCCTCATCAGTCTAAAACTTCAGCCTTGGCTACAACTAGAATCCTTGACAGTCGCCATTGTACTGGGCATGGTCCTCTCCAACACCTTTAAAACACCAAAAGCACTGGCCCCAGGCATCGACTACGCCCTAAAAACCCTCCTGATTTACGGCATCGTCCTCCTGGGCTTCAAACTGAATTTTAAAGCCATTTCCCAGTTAGGCCTCCCCCTTTTACTGGGCATCATCTCCTATATGCTCTTTGTCTTTTTAATGGTGTTTATCTTGAATAAGTGGTTCAAGGTCTCCACAAAATTGATGACTCTCATAGGCGTGGGATCAAGCATCTGCGGTGCCGCAGCTGTGGTTGCCCTGGCGCCAACCATCGATGCAACCGAGGAAGACACGGTTCTAGCCGTTTCAATTGTCAGCTTTTTAGGCGCCATCGGCGTGATCATTTATGCTATCGTTGCCAATTCCGTCCCCATCAGCGATATCAGTTATGGCATATGGGCAGGTCTAACACTCCATGGCATTGCCCATTCTTTAGCAGGTGCCTTTGCAAGAGGAGCGGTTTCTGGTGAAATTGGCACCTTTGTTAAAATGACCCGTGTACTGATGCTGGTCCCCGTATCACTGGCCCTTTCCATGATTTTTCACCAAAAAGGTGGCCTTAAAAAGCGAGCCCATGTACCAGCTTATCTTTGGGGCTTTATCCTTGCAGGCCTCATCCATGCCACAGGCCTTGTGCCACCACTGGTGACAAACTTGGCCCAACAAACTAGCCAATATTTCATTCTTTTTTCCATGACCGCCATGGGCCTTACAGTTAACTTCAAAGATATTGCAGGCCGAGGCCTTAAATCCGTCGCCCTTGGAATCACCCTATTTACCATCACAGCCACAGTAGCCTTCTTTGTCCTGATATAACCTTCTATGCACCGATATAACCAACACTCGACCAACCCATAAAAATTTGCTATACTGTTCCTATCTGTTACTGTCCACTATCTTTTAAGAGTGGCCATAGCCAAACTCCAATTCAAGAGGTGCTCAATGCGTCAACAATTACTTGAAAATGCCGTTGAACTCGTTCAAAATCGTCAGTACCAGCAAGCAGTAGAAGAGCTTAAAGCCATCCTAGAAGAAGATGCTCAAGATGACGTTCACTACCAGGCCATGAAAACTTATGGCGATGTACTGGGCCCCTTGGCTTTTAAAGACTATATCGGCGCCGTGGATGTTTACCAATCAGTGATTAACCAAACAGAAAATGATGAACTCTATGCCCAGTGCCAACTGGCGATTCTCAATGCTTATTTGAACCTGAGCATGGAAATGATGGACGCCTACGAAGGTATGCGGGATATGATTGAAAATGAGGATGATATCACCCTTGATTATCTCCGATTAATGGATGAAAAACGGGTTGATTTCTTGACTAGCCGTGCCGAAAGCATCTACAAAAAAAGACTCTAAAAAAAACTGGTCCGCTACCAACTCGCCAATCAAGCTCCTTAAACAACAAAAACGCCCCCCAGAAAGTCGCACACGCGAAGCTCTTGGGAGCGTTTTTTTATTTGCCTACATTTTTTTATCGCTGGGTGTCTTACTAACACCTAGTACTTTCACTAGTAATCTAGTATTTTTCTAGTAGCCTAACACCTTCACCGTATCCACATAGGGATCTTCAGTGCCTTGTAGCAAGGACGGCTGCTTTTTAAGCACCTTGATGTGTTCAACAATCTCTTTACTTATCCGTTCTCCCGGCGTTACCACTGGAATACCTGGTGGATAGGTCATGATGGATTCACCACTGATTTCGCCAACGGCATCATCTAATGAGACCACATGTTTTTTAGCATAATAGGCGTCTCTTGGGGATACGATGATTTGGGGATTATGCAGAACCGCTGTTACCAATGTGATTGGTTCTGGTTTTTTCCGATTTATGGCGATGTCTTCTAGGGCGTCTACCAGAGTGGTTAAACTCTCCTCGGTATCACCTAGGCTGACAATGGCTAAAATATTGTACATATCAGCCATTTCAATTTGAATATTATAGAATTCAAAAAGCATATCGTAAACTTCAAACCCAGTAAGACCAAGCTGTGCCACATTAACACCTAGTTTTGTGGTGTCAAAGTCGTAAACCCCTGGTTGATCAATTTGATCAGGGCCAAAGGCATAAAGTCCTTCAATGCTATTGATGCGGGCACGGGCATCGTCCGATAATTTGAGGATAGCCCCAATTCGCGCATTACCCTCGGTTGCCAGTTGTTGGCGGGCAATATCAAGGCTTGCCATCAAAAGATAAGAAGCTGATGTGGTTTGATTAAGGCTCAGTGTTGTGCGTACCTTTTGGTGGGTAATGCGTTCTTCGTTTAGGAGTAGAATTGAGCTTTGTGTTAAAGAACCCCCTGTTTTATGAAGGCTAACTGCACTCATATCGGCGCCAAGCTTCATGGCTGAAGGTGGCACATCCGGATGAAAGTGAAAGTGGGCCCCGTGGGCTTCGTCCACGAGTACCAACATATTGTACTGATGGGCAAAGCGAATAATTTCTTTAAGGTCTGATGCAGCACCGTAATAGGTTGGATTAATGATAAAAACCGCAGCGGCATCTGGATTTTCCATAATGGTTTCTTTGACGTCGTCAAGCTCAACACCCATTGCAATACCTAAGCGCTCGTCAATTTGAGGCTGAACGTAAATTGGGATTGCACCGGATAAAATCAAAGCAGAAATAGCAGATTTATGGCAATTACGTGGCAGAATAATTTTATCCCCTGGCTCGCAAACCGCCATGATCATAGCTTGTATACCAGCAGATGTCCCGTTGACCAAAAAGAAGGCGCTGTCTGCACCAAAAGCATCCGCTGCTAAATCTTCAGCTTCTTTAATCACACCGATTGGATTACTTAGGTTATCAAGGCAGGGCATAGAATTCACATCCAGAGCCATCATTCTTTCGCCGTAATAATCCGTCATGGGCTTTAGACCCTTACCGTGCTTATGGCCCGGTACGTCAAATGGCACCACATTTCTTTGATCATAGACTTTGAGTGCCTCAAATAACGGCATCGCTTCTTGTTTGTTCAAAAAGATCACCTCTTGCTTTCATATCATAGATTTTTAGTATCTTGCCTTTGTATATAGGGATCATTTTCCCTGATAAGCCGGCTGCATTTTTTTAGATACTAGACTCATTATAAATATTTATACACAGAATGCAATAAAAAATGCATGTGGCCGATAGAATATTTCTTTCGACCACATACATTTTGCATCAGTTTTGTTTTGCATGCTTTATATATTAGCTAGCATGCTTATTTTTTTCATGTAAAACCATGTTTCTCATGGCGAATTTCGCATGAAAATGCTGATTTTCTTGCCACTGCTCAAACTCGCCGTCGTACTTTCCAATGACATAACGGACATTTTCTAGCCCAAAACCATGGTTTTTTGCATCTTCTTTACTGGTAAAACCGGTTCTTAACTGTTGATCCAGTTGTCCATTGTGCTCTCCATATTGCTGTCGAGGAAATGGAGTCACAAATGGATTGATGATATGACAGAGTAGAAAATCATCGGCCAGTGACATTTTTACACGAACACAAGGGTCAAGAAAAGGGATTTCTATATGTTCTTGATCCAAACAGGTTTTCATCTTCTCTGTGGCTTCCAGTGCGTTATCTAGTAGATTACCAAGCACGATACATAAATCAGTTGGATGTATGGCCATTTCACTTGGCAGCTGAATGTTAAAATCCATCCTAATACCTTTGAGTTTTGCCATACGCTGTTTTGTATTAATCATGGATGCTACGGTTGGGTTTTTAATTTGAATAATCTCGTTGAAATTACTGGTATCTTCAACTAATTTTTCTGTATATTGATGAGCGCTTTGATAGTCGTCCATCATTAAAAAGCCGTGCAAACAGTTCAAGTGATTATTAAAATCGTGGCGCTGTGCTTTAAGTTCATCCGAAATAGCATTCATACGTTCAAAGTAGACACGAACCCGTAAGTGCTCTTGCTCTTTTAGAGACCATTCGTAGGCATCATTGGCATATCGAACAATATACATACTAGCCCGAATACAGACGTAAGAAATTGAGATTAATAGACCAAATGATAAATAGGTCATGAGTTGATTGGTGTTTGAAAAGACAAAACACAAAACCACCACAGTCACTACAATATTCATCATTAATATAATCAGCAACTCCGACCAAGACTTCATATTCATTCGATGGGGATACAATTTTACACGGCGCATCAGAGTCACTAGCAAAATGGAAAGTAATCTTGTGCTCACAACAGATATCATCAATAGGCTAGGATTGCTAACTATGATATCAATATTGACGCCTGTTGCTAAAACGACGCATCCTAAAATCAGCATTTCTGGTATCATCATTATAAAAATGATACTGAGCAAAAAGAAGAATGTCACTTTGTACCACTTGTCCCTAAATAACCACATCATAATCATCAACGACAAACCCAAATTAATGAGCATTCTAAAAGTACTATCAGTTGGTATAGTTGAATCAACAAATCGCCCTACAAAAGCAATACCCAATAATGCGGCTATTTGTGACCATTTAGATGACTGATGACGTTTTAAAAACGACATCATAAAATAGTAACTGGTTAACAATTCTACAAACCCAGAGGTTAGTAACAATACGTTCTTAAACATCACCATATGTAGACTCCTTTGATTGTTTTTCTAAGAAATCTCTGAGATGATTCGCTCTTTAACGCTCTTAATATGTGCCTTGCTCACTGGCAGGCTCACATCACATGCTGCTATGTAGATTTCATTATTACGATAATAGCTGACTTTTGATGCACTGATTAGGTAGCTTTGATGGCATCTTAAAAACCGAGCCATATCCAGCTTCTCTTCAAGTTCTTGATAAGAGGCATAAAACTCAATCTCGCCGCCTTTATAGACGAGTTTGATTTTACGGAGATTCTTTTCAAAGTAATAAATATCATAGTATTTTATAGTGAAATTACCTTCTTTTGTGTCAATATGTAAAACTTCGTTTTGATCCTGCTGAATTAATTTTAGTCGCTGGACGACGGTAAGCATGATTTCGTTAAACCTTTTGTAGGCAATGGGTTTAAGCAGGTAATGATAGGCACGCACACCAAAAGCGTCAAATGCGTAATCCTTATACCCGGTGATATATATTAAAATAGGTTCATCTACCAGCTCTCGGATTAAGCGTCCACAGTCAAGGCCATTCATGCCCGGCATCTCGACATCCATCAAAAATACATCATATCGCTTGCCACTTTTCAAAGCCTGTAGCAAGCTTTCAGCATTTTGATGGACGTCCAGGGTATAGGGTGTCTTTTGTGCCGAAAAGAACATGGTTAGGTAATGTTTTAAAATTTGAACTTGTTCTGGCTGATCCTCGCAAATTGAAATTAAGTACATTTTGCCCTCCTAAAGCGTCTGCTATTAGTCGGCTCTTCTCGTTTCTCTACAGAGCTCATGTACTATATTTAGCATACCTAGGCCCCCCTGTCAATGAATGGTTTTAATAATTTTCTGAAAGTTCGCAACTATCGCTATCAATTCAATGAACCTAGATCAATATCTCAGTTTTCAGCTCATCTTTTCAGTGAATATCGGCCACTAACAATGGGGGCAATCCACTTCCCGGTGAAAAATATCACTTCTTCCCGCAAGTGTGGACTTATCAATCACAAACACTTGATTAAATGGAATTTGAGCATCTTCCAATAAAAATCTAAAATGGTCACCCTGTGTATACAGTATGATTCGGGTAATGAAGCCCATCAGGATATTGCGAAAAGCTAATGACAGACTATTAGGTGCAAAATTCTCTCCATAGGTATTATGCCACTGTGAAAGACATGCTAAACAGCCGCTTTCCTTAGGTATTACCAAGGGTCCCATTAGGATCGATTGCTCGTCAATCGTCATAAAAAGGACTCTCTGATTTAAAGTTTGTGCCATTTCATTAATCTCAAATAACCATTCCCGATTTTTCTCTTCTTTAGGCGCTAAATGCAATACCCAAGGTTTATTGGCAACTTGTGTCTTCACTTCTGATGCCTCAATTACCGTAATTTGATTCCCAAATTTCTTTTGAAGATGCACGGACTTCAGTTGACCAAGTTGATTGACTTGAAAAAGTGAATTGTTGAGGTCAGCAACTTCTACGGTTTCTCCATAGTTAACCATCAATACACATCCTGCACCTTGTTTTCTCAAGAGTTCAACTAAATCCAGTGCCAGTATCCCCAAGCCATGAATGACAAAAGTACTTTGGGCCAGAGGCGTCACATCAAAATGTGCCGTCGGCAAGAATTTATTGATCTGGAGGGTATCCTGTAAAGTAGCCCAGTCATATGAAAACTTTGCCGCCTCTACACTGATCTCAATAAACATCTCGGGATATTTACCATACAGTTTGCCCATCAGAGGACCAAAGGTCCCTTCCAGTAGAGCACCAAGTCTGACTGGTAAGCGGATGGCATGTTGTAAAGCTGCTAAATTGACCGCATAAGGTATGCGTAGTACTGCTAAAGACTTTTCCGTATCATAAACCATCAAATGATCAGAATGATCTTGAAAAAAAACATATCTTGAATTCCACTGCACAATTTGAACTGCTTCCCCTGACATAATGCCTCCTTATCCCACCACAAAAACGTACATGGCCGTTTGAAATGGGGCCTCAAGTTTCAGATAATCATTGATACGTTCTTCAAAAAAACCACCCAAGGGAACCGATTTCAGACCCATCATTTCGCAGACAAGCATGATGTTTTGACCGATATGGCCTAATTCTTGGTATATTAGACGATAGGATAGGGAGTTATACTTCTTCTCTATAAATCGCGTATTACCCACTAACACCACTAAAAACTGTGCATCGTCAAATGGATATAGCCCAAATTCTGAAGCCGATGTCAAGCGGTTAAGTTCACTCAAGTTCACAGGGTGCAGTGCACTTAGAATCGTATTCTTTTCTTCAAGTCTATATGCGCAAGCCTCTCCCATGACCTGGGAGCGACTTGCCAGCTTTTCAGTCGGTAATAAGTAAATATCAACGGGATAAAACCTCCCCCCCGAAGGATAAGTCCGGGTCTGTTCCTTTGCATCGCTTTGTCCAAATGCATAGCCCATAAAGTCCAATAGATTCTGGTCTGACAAGGCTGAGTTCTTAAAGTTCCAAGAACTTCTACGCCCTAACAGGGCCTGACTCAGCGGCATTTCAAAAGGTGACAGTTCAGAAATAGTCGGCAAATGTGCTACCTCCCGACTTGGCACAAAGGGGGTGCTAATCCCCTTTAACCGGTCTTGATAATCACTTTTAGGCGCTCTTATTGACTGAGTGTGGGGAGAATGTTTTGAGTTCTCGTGATACATGCGGTAGAGATACGTTTGAGCATCACTTGCCCCCGAAAAATCCCACAGCGCCCCGCCCTTTGGCTGTGGACTTTGTACTTGTATTTCTTTGATCATCATCATTAACCAACCCGTCTTTCGTGAATCAAAGCGCTTACTTCAGACAATAAAAACTCAAATTGGGGCGAAACACCTAGTCGATTATTGGTCATGTGAATGTGTGAGGCCAATAGACTATTTCTTGCAATCATCCCATCAGGATATGTGGTTTGCTGCGTTAAAATTGCCTCTAAAGCCGCTTTAAGACATTGGTGCCACTTGGCATAGGGTGTCTGTGAAATGGCACCGATGATCTGTCGCTGCCGTTCTTGATAGACCTTCATATAGTCAAAAATCAGTTTGTTATAGTTTAAGTGTTCAGATTTATGACTTGACCAAATCTGGCTATAAATATGATAAAACTGACTTTGATTTTCTGCTAAGCAGGCTGCAATTTGAAAAAGGTCTAAGCTGATAATCATTTTTTTGGAGATTGTCATTTTTGGATCTTTCAATAGCTCTAATACTAAATCACTGGATGCCTCAAATAGACGTTCGGAATGGTCCATGACTCCTTGACCACCATACCGTTCAAACTCTGGTTCATAAGGTTTTGCAACAACACTGCCTGAAGAAAACCAATAAAGTGCATTGGCTGAAACGGGAACACCATCAAATGTGTGATTTTGATAGTACTGTTCAGATTCAAGGCTTATATTATTGGGATAGGCGCGATTAAATCGGTCAAAGGCACTTAAAATTGCCATCTCAACACCCATATCCTCAGATTGTGTCTTAATAAATCGCAAGCGAATATGGGGACCTCCCTGCCAGTACCGTATAAAAAAATACTGCTGCAATCGCTTATCTTCCTTGAGTGTTTCTAATGCCAGTTGCAGATAGTCTCGTAAAAAGATATCTTGAATCTCGTATGTGTGAATAAAAAAGTGAAAAGCAAGCCAGTTCATGATGTCACCTCCTTTTTGGTAACAGCAATGGTACAACATTTCCAATCGGTAAATTCAAATGCCGGCTATTCCCCTTGCCAATTAGTATGGCATAGAGTATCCGTTGATCTGAAGCCAGTAGAAGTGTTGATTCCAAATATTCATCATTAAAATTCTTAATAGGTCTTGCATATAGATCGAATTGAGAAGCTACTAAACAGATGTACTGTGCTATTTCGCCACTATTTAGATGATGGTAATAGCAGTGGTCTTGATCGGACCAGTCCTCCTGATCACTAGCTACAATAAAAATGACCATTGGATGACTTGCCATATTAAAGTAGTGATGAGAATCATTTAAAATTTTGTCGGGTTCGGCACTCACTTCCTGACTGTGGCCAATAACATCTGGAAGCGACCTAACAGGCACTAATCCTCCCTGGTTGGTTAATTGAAAAATATGCATCGCCTTTTCAGAACTTCCCATTTCGGAACTTTCCGTCTCAGGACTTTCCCTTAAAGCAGCATAAATTGACAGTGTCCCAGATGGACCTCTCTGCTGCTTCAACATTTCTGAAAGTGTACTGAAGAAGTGATGATAGGTTTCTTTGGATAGACTTGTCCAAAGACTATGGAGGCCCATGTGCGTATGATGTGATTCTCTAGCCTTGATTTGTGCCATCATCCTATCAAGGGAATCTGCCTTTTCTACCCGGTAGGTTTTTGTGACTTGCTTTTGAGGTTGATGGCAATGGTGCCTCAAAGTTTCAACCTCTTGATACGCCGAGATTTCAGTGGTATAGTCTTCTCGGCGCTCTATGGCCGGTTGGGATATGTTCCCGTGATGCCATGGATAAAACTTGGTTAGAGACGAGATTCGAAGCGAAAAAACAACCATCTGGTTATTCGATTTATCTCCAATGGCTGTTAAAAACGCCTCCCGATTTTTGAGAAAGTCCACATGGTAGGTTAAATCCTCAGCGCTACCCAATAGAAATTTCAATTGACCAAGAATATGACCTGCATCCAGCATGGCAAGTGCTGCACCAAATGCGCCATAGTACTTCATAATCCGCCATAAATCGGCTACCACAATGATTTCGATATCTGAATCATTGACTTGAGTATGGGTTCCATCCAAAGGTTCTGGATTCAAACCCGCTAGCCACTCAAAGTCATTTAACTTCGGATTGAATCGTAAAATATTGCCATTGAGGTACAAGTAGCCCTGGTTAGGATGCATATTGCGGGCGGAAGGGACTGCCTTATGGAAAATATAGGGGTTATCACTTTGCTGGTTCAAGATCCCAAACGTCCAAGTATAAAGTGACTTCAGCCATGACCACTGCGGGTCATTGATGCAACTTGAGATAGTCACCGGGTAGACAGCGCCCTTGATATCCGTTATCAGGTGGTCAACAAATGTGACGGATGGTTGCTTTTTATGGGTTTGATAGCGCAACCGGGTCATGTTTTGGTAAATAGTCAGTTCTGACGTCGCTTTCACCTCCTCAAGGAAAAGGATGGGGACAAAGATTGAGTTGCTCTAACGAGATGGCCTTTTCTCTAAGACCTGCATAAACTGGAGCCGTTGCAATTCTTTCAAAATTGATACGCCTGTTTTGGTGCCCAAATGTCATGGTTAACATAGATGGCACAATGGATTTGACGCAACTTAGGTCCATGGTTTGTGTCAAGGTATTCTCCATATTAGCGATATAGACAGTTGGGTGGTAGGGCTTGAAGCGGCTGATAACCTTATCAAGGGTTACGACCTCTCTTGGTGAGTGATTATACCAATCTGGAAATGCTTTTTTAAAAGCCGCCACATTAGGCGTGTTTATTGCAAAATCCAAGTGATGATGGTGCGCTGCCAGTCCATGAAAATAGACATGTTGTTCCATTTCTCGTACCTTATTTGGCTTGTTCAGCAGCGATGCCATGATCTCTTGTTTATCTGGTGTTGCTAGTAATTTGTTATAGACTGATAAAGAAGTGATTATCTCCACAAGTGCGGCTTCCAAAGCCTTTTCTGGGTCCAGATGTGCCCCTGCCGCTGTATAAGATTTGAGCGCCCCAGTTCCCTCTTTATCCACCACAAGTGCCCAAATTGCAGGTATCTTTGTCTCCAGTGTGATGTTGAAAATTGAAATACTGTACCCTTGAGTTTCAATGTATTGGATCATTCTCATAATCTCGACATTATCTAAATCCTCTAGGGTTAAGCGAATTGGTGGCAGTCCGTTATACCAGTGAACTAAAAAGCTATCTCGCTCAACGACTTCAAATAAACTAAACACAATTGCTTCTTCTAAAGTACCCCCGACAGCACAGCCATTTGAGGTTTCGTACAAAAAACGGGCTTCAGGTGCGACTTCTTGATTGTCAAAATAAACCGCCTGTTCTGGCAAATAAACCGTCTCTTGCTTAAAATAGTCAAGGCAGGGGGTCCATCTATAGCTCCCTTTAGCATCATATGGTTTTAGGGCAAAACCTGGTTCTAAAAATTGTTGTTCAGTCGGTAGCGATAGGGTTTCCGGGTTGCAAATTTTCTTGGTTTTTGATAGTTCTTGATAGCTCCCACACAGAGGCGCTTTTAGATGTGGCACCATGGAGGCATACCGTTCAATCATTTCTAATGCGGCTCCATATTTTGCATGGGTTAAATCAGGTGTTCTGCCATATGAAAAATACTGTCGTTTACCCATCCTTGAATCAATGCAATACATGGGCATTACCGCTGAAGAGGCGTCTCTAAAGATTCGTTTACCAATCCCTGTATGGGGATCAATCAGTTGGTGCAAGGCGAATCCTTCTGGAAATAGGGTCTCTATGGTTTTAAATCGCATGGTGTCTGGAAATGGTCTATGGCGATCAAGGGTTTGTGCCCCTGCGCTGTTTGTCTGTTCTTCTAGTTGGTGGCTTTCGCAGCGGAAGAAGGGAAGTAATAGATGTCTTGAGAGAGAGCCATCCTCAGTGCGTCTAATCCAAAGTACATTTTCGCAGTCCTTTTCAACGGCTTGAAGTAGTTGGTAATCAACCGGTTGGTGGATGAGGGCTTGTTCTTGGATCGCAAGTAGACGCTGGTGGTGTTCACTTTCGTTGGCAGCTAGTACTTCCAGTGCGCAGTTCAAACAGGCGGCTCTTGGTTGACCATCTGATAAGACACCGATATAGGTATAGCCAAAGCCTTCATAATAAGCTAAAACTCGATCCCCTTTTGACAGCAGGCTATTGTACCCTTCACGACTTAAGTTATGGGCAATAATATAGGACATATTTACACCACCTTGCTAAAACGGCCAACAAAAAATCCAGCGGGTGCAATGGCATCTTGATAAACCCATGGTTCTTCTTTCACTAAAATACCCTTTTCAAAAAGTCTATCCAGTACAACAGCCTTAACACTCTCCATATCTTTAGGCTCTAAGGCCACTGAATCTCTATTGTCCATTTGAAATTTCCCACCGATTGTCACACCAAAATCCCGTGGTCGATAGTCATCTATTTGTTGTGGTTGTGTGTTTTGTGCATAGCCTATTAGCGTATATAAGCCCTCTAATATGGCATCTTCTAAGGCATATGTGACCTGGCTTTGCCACATGATATCCAGGGTCTTCTCATTTTGTAGTAAAACTCTACCTACATCTGTACCAAGCACGGACTGATAATGAACCTTAAGATCTAAGAAAAACTGATTCTTACAATAGTTTTTTAGTGCGGCAGCTTCCTCATTTAACAGAACAGGCACCACATCTTGATACACAAATGGTCTTAGGGCACTGATTAATCCAGCTAATTGAAAACTTTGTTCATCTGATTTGCAAATCCAGACCCCCTTTTCTTCTGATAGTTCTGGTGTAGAGTGATCTTCATGCAGTTCTGGAGCAGCCTGTTTTTCTTGCAAGTAATTTAAAAAACCACTCAACCCATCTGAAATAGCCCGTTCTGCGGCATTCAGATAATCTAGGTGAAACCCTACAGATGTATACACTTGCTCACCTCTATGTAAAGTCACCTCGTAACATGCAATTGGGGATTGCTTTGGATATTTAGCCTTCAAATTTTCGTTTTTGAAAATGTGTGGCATGATACCTTGTAACTGTTCAAATGCAACTACCTGTTCTAATTTTGTACTCGGTACCGAGACCCGTCTTCGGTGATAAGGTAAGGCAACCGTTGCCATACTCTCACCGATTTCAAAATGATCGACAACACCATCGGCTCGAATAATTCTTGTATTTAGGGCGTTTGAACGGATTTCATGTTCAAGGATATGAAAAAGTACGTTCTGTCCAATAATGGCATTGGCAAGTGTCGAATAAAACCGTCCCTCAAGTGGGTATTGTTTAAATTGATCCAGGGTCGATTGGTCATAATATTTTAACACTAATAGACCATAGGCATCTCCTACCCTCTTAATCACAAGGACCTTGCTACCACTTTGGAGGCTTGCCTGAATTAAACTAACATTGTCAACTGATACAATCACCCAATCTGCGTAGTCAGTTGCAACTAAGCAACTGATCCCATGTTCTTGAAAGTAATCCTGTACGGAGCACGGGACTGCTGGTTCATCTGCTATGGCAACTTTTATGGCGCTTAACTTATTGAGACAAGCATCGTGATCGGTGTAGTTCATGGTGATGTATTGCTTTAATGTAGCTGAGAGATTAAATTCTTTTTCGCTGATCTGGTATAGGGTATTCACTTGTATCAGTGCTTTGACCCACCTTTGAATCTCTTCTGAGCTTAATTGAACTGTTTCGTATAAACTTTCAATCGTTTGTGGTTGTGAGCACTGACTGATAATCTGCAAGACACCTTGATAAACAGCTTCTGACGCTTTAACTTGATAAAACTTTCTATTAACAGTAAGCTGCATTAGAGATGACTGGGCATTGTACCGCACAAATGTATTATGTTTTGATTGGAGCATAGACTTGAAAACCCCTTTCTTTCATAATTTGTTGCCACGATGTGTCATATTTAAAAGACACAAAACGAGAAATTGCATAGCATAGAAAGTGCTTTTGTTTAAAGTCAATATTGAGAAAAATCAAACTGTTATATAGGACATTTGTTAGGGAGCGGTGCACTAAGTGCTCTTGACTCGATGCGACATCTTCCAGTGCCCCTGAGCTCAGTAGATTATCATGGAATGAGCTTTCAATAGCAGATACATTGGTTTTCATTTGTTGAATTTGATCTTGAAGGTTATAGAACCCTTCTTCTTGAAAGCCTTTTTGGTTGAATAAATCCAATGTTTCTTGGTAGAAATCCTTAAATACTGCCATGGCTTCTTTTAGTGTGTCATCTTCAACTAAGTGACTATCCAGTTGATCCACATCTAGCTGGACGTACATATCATTAAAATATTGTTCAAAGGCATCCTCAACACCATATTGTTTTGAAAGTGCCAGCATTCCCTGACTATGGGAATAATATTGAAGCGCACCATACTTTTCACCATGGGGATACAGTAACAAGAGAATTTGAAATATTTTTAGTAATACAATTTTCTTTTCTGTGCCACTGTCGTCATATTTTAAGAGCACTGTGTTCAATATGGGTTGAAGTTGCATCCGTGCACGGCAGTGCAGGGCAAAGTGTCTAAATGAATTGTAAAGTTGCTTGTAATAACTTGGATTCAAATCAGAACGTACTAATTTGCCGTGTAAATTGCCATCAATCGTCGATACTTCTTTTTTCTCCATCTGACCCAGGGTTTGTGCGTGTTTTGTATAGAGTTCCAACTGCTTTTCTATGGCCTCAGGACTAAAAGAATGCCCCATTGCAATGATAGCCTGATCAACACCACTTCTCATCTCATTCAAGAGAGCTGCATCACCTGTTTGTGGCAAAAGATAAATAATCTGATAGTGGGGACCACCATTCCAATCCCGGGTAATATAGTAGGGTGTTTTGATTAACTTCTGGCAAAGCGGTACTAAAGCTTCTTTTAAAAAGACGCGCTTTTGTCTTTCATCGCCAAAGTGATAAATCTTCATCATGCCAAGATCAGTAAACTGCTCAATGATCACCTTCAATTCATGGCCTCCTCAATTGTTATCCTGTTTTAGTGGTTAATCTATTGTTATCCTGTTTTAGTGGTTAATTCTATTTGGTACTCATGAATATAGGTCTCATCCTGATTATTTGGGTAGACTTCTTCAATAGACACCAATGTCCCCGGTTCCCAATCCGACATAAATTCCCGGAATAATAAGGGGCTTGCTAAGTCAATAAACTGGGGTTTTAAATCAGTTCTGCCCATATTGACATAGTCTATTGCCATATCGCCAGTATACTTTTTCATAAAAAATTGGGTAGGCACCCCTTCAGCCAAGAACAAGGAAATGATTTCAGCGTAGCGTTCACTGTCACTCAGCAAGGCCTCAGATTGGATATTCCTTATTAGCCAATGACGCCTGATTAAGGTCATGCTGCCATAGGTGATTCGCGGAATCTTATCTTCGATAAAACAACCCCTCAGCTGATTTTCCTGATCTAAAGCTGCAGTACCCTCTGGAACATCTGATGATTTCAATTTCGTTTTTAAGAGCTTTAATTGGCTGACATCAAAACGGGTATTACGATTCATCCCAAGTAGTCCTTTTAAAAGGGATGGCATTAACACATAAACCAGTGAACCAGCAAAGAAAGGGGAAATTTCTTGTCCCTGTGGACCAAATAATTTAACCATTTGCGTTGCTGCATCATACTTAAAATGACAATGGTGAATATTGAGTTCATCAGTTGCCCCGGACTGACCACTTAGTGATTCAGAAAATGGTAGCATTAACCGTTTACTTGCAAATGGGATATGAACATTTGCATTAAATCCAAAAGCTTCCAATACCTCAATCTTATTTTCAGCATCAAATACCTGATTGCAGTACTGTTGGTAATCATTTTGTTCATACACCCAAGCGTAGTCCTTATAAAATCGTGAAAAGAACGATTGAAAGCCACTATAAACTTTATTCAAGACCATACCATCTGCCCCATGTTGGTAAAAAAAAGTGGTGGAGTAAGACGTATTTGACTGATGAACGATCCTTGGGATTCTTTCAATCAGACCGTCTAAAATTGCATCAAAAGCGACGATATCTTGACCTGATTGTTTAGCAGTTTCTATGGCTGTCACAAATTCTGCTTTCAACCCCATAGTCTGATCAATCACCTCATGGCCTGATGGCGCCAGTGCTGCGAGTCCATCCTTCCAAAGAGAAACGTGTTTACCACCGGTTTGTGAATAAATGTGATAGACATCAAGATTATCAGCTGCAATTTTATCCTCTCCGTATATTTCATAAAACTGCTTAGAAAACAGTGCATAAATCGGATAACTCTGGTCTAATATCGCTGTAAAGTGTTGTAGTTTTGAAAGTGTCGCCAGTTCTTGATCACTGACGGTTGTATTCATCAATGTCGATTCTGTTGTCGGGAAAAACGTATCTTCATAAATCAACATATCTAAATTGACATCAACCCCTACGAGTATGTTGATTGCTGCCATTTCTGCCTTTACTGCAGAAATCAACTGATAGCGCTTTGGCCCTTCTACTTGTCCAAATGCCTGTGTCAAATTATGACACACCTGAAAATGCTCTATGATTGCAGCGAGTACACCTTCTTGACTATCTTGAAGATCACTCACTTTTTGTACAAATGTGGTGTGAATACATGGCACAAATTCTGAAAGTGTTGTTATGGGAACTAACATTTGCGACTTAATTAGGATATCCTCTAAAAAATAAGTCGCTTTTTCCTTTGTCACCAATGTTTCTAGATACTTTAAAAGATCGTTATATGACCTTGTACTTTGGCCAATCCAGTCTATAAGATTTGCCATAATCACATTTTTCTTAATTGTCATATTGTGGTCAATGGATTTATAGACTTTGCCTTTATTCGGGTCTCTTTGGGTTAAAAAATAATAATGTTCAGGATATGTTTGGTAAGAAGCCAAACGATAGCTCAGTTGCTCCCTTACAAAGGGTAAATTTAAAATACTATCAAATACCTTGCGATACACAAAATGATTGAGTGCAGCAGCATGTGCGATTGAATCCTTTTCATGGGGCTTATTTTGAGTATTTTGAAGTGGTGTTTCAACGGATTTTAGAGAATTTGTGGCACTACAAATGCCAACCTTACCAAGATCAACTGATGTCAGTGTGCTAAAGGGACTTGTTTTTTTGGTAGCACGAGTCAACAGTCTAGCCAATTGATGATCGAGTTTTCGCTGTTTTGTTTTATGTTCATGGGCTGGTATTGTCAAATACTTACCAAGACTATGATGGAAATCTGCACTGATTAGGGGCAGTGCTTTTGACACCAATGTATCCCTTTGAAAAAAATCTTGCAACATACGACGGTTTTCTTGGTAGGCTTCTTCAAATGCAGTTGCAAAGGTTTCTGTATTTGCCATGAAAGCCCCATGGGAATTTTGATACCCTATGACAATTGAGGCGATATCTTCTGGTAACTCATGGATCTGAGTGTCCGTAATCTTTGCCAAGCGAAACATTTTACGTTTGATATTGAGTAATCGATTATCTTTAGAATTTGAAAAAGCTAGTTCTAATTGTGCACACGCATTTTGCATGACTGTCAATAATGAAGTCTTACTCTCAACGCATTTCCCCATATGTGCCAAGAGAGTCGGTGCGTTAAGTGAACGCACCACCCCTTGAGGAACATTGGTGCGCCTTTCAATATAATAGGGAAATAGCAGTTGATTTTTCATGGGCACTCTCCATTATGCTTCGCGATTTTGATGTAGTTTAAAGAATGAAAGACAGATTAGCGTTGTCACGCCTAAGGCAGCAGCATTGATCCAACCAACTGACTGTTGGTTCCACATGGCAATTGAGATTTGATTCATATGGTAGACCGGATTAACATATACAAAATACCGTGCAATTTTAGGTAGTGCTTCGATTGGGAACATCATACCAGAAGCAAATAGAACATATTGAAATCCCAAAATCGTAATTGGTGTTACTTGCTTTGAGTTCTTAAAGAATCCATGAATAGACAAGCTGACAATCAACAAAATTACAATCATCACGATAAAGGCTAGGGTAAATGGGACTAAGTTTGCTGTAATCGGCATACTAAAAACTAGTTTTGCGATTCCAATCATCTCCAGTAAACCAAGCAAAGAAATGATAATACCTCTTACAATGTAAGTGCCGGTGATAAAAAAGATATTTGTTGGCGATACAATAATTCGTTTATAGACACCAGTTTCACGATCATTGACACTTTGTAACCCGATATTGAAGAAAATCGTCATAAAAGATATTAGGATCACATAGAGTGGAATATAGGTACTCGCAAATTTAGTGACGCCATACTGGGCATAAATTGAAGTGAAAATCATGAAAAATATAGCTGGTACTATTAGGATTGGTAGTGCAAACATCGGTTCTCTGAAGAAGATCAGAAAATCATACTTCACTTGCTTCCAGAAAAAAGCATATTTAGCCATCAGCTCACACTCCTGTCGATCATATCGAAGTAAACATCATTGAAAAACAGCCTGTTATTTTTGTTTTTTAGATTTTGAGGTGTATCATCAGCAACTACCTTGCCGCCATTTAAGATGATTGCCCGATCACAAAACTTATCTATTTCTTCCATTGAATGTGTCGTTAAAATGATGGTACTGTTTTTTTGCTTGATGGCATTGATTTTATCCCAAACAATTTTAGAAGCTCTGGGGTCTAAACCAGTTGTTGGTTCATCCAAAAATATCAGTGCTGGATCGTGTAAAAATGTAATGGCTAAGAGGCAACGTTGCTTCCAGCCCCCAGATAACTTACAAAACTTTGTGTTCAGGTATGGCCCTAGCTCAAATTCTTCAATAATTTCATTTACCCGTTCTCTTTTAACGCCGTAAAAACTGCCAAAAAGATCAAGTGCCTCTTTTATCTTAATGTAGTTGTACATGCCACCTTCTTGAAGAACAATTCCAATTTTTGATCGAATTTCATTCATGTCTTTTTGAACATCCAGACCCATGATTTCTACTGTTCCACGGTCGTATTTTCTAAGCGTCATGAGAATTTCCATTGTAGTCGTTTTTCCAGTGCCATTGGGTCCAACTAAAGCCACTATTTCACCTTGGTTGATTTCAAAGTCAATGCCTTTTAAAACCTGTTTATCGCCATACGCTTTGTGTAGGTCTTTAACCTTGACAATTTGCATTTTTTACCTTCTCTCTCTATCCGCTTTCAGATGACAGGGGTTGGGTTTAACCAACCCCACTCATCATTGTTAATTCACCTTTTCAGTTCTAGGTAAACTCAAGGCTACCTATTCAGCAGCGGCCTCTACACTCCCGCCACCACAGCTGACGCATGATGACGAACCGCAGCATGAGCAGCTTCCGCAAGAAGATGAACCTGATGTTGCACCTGTTTCATTTAAAAGCGCCGCTTCTGAAATTTCCATGATTTCTAAATCTTCGATTGCTACCAATGTGTTGTTTTTTACTTGATCCATATGTTTGTTCTCCTTTGTTTGTGTAATTTTAGCTCATTATTTATTTAAGGGTTGAGTTTACGCTTGCATTGACAATTAAAAACTGTTTGGTATGATTATTCAGCAGCGGCCTCTACATTGCCACCACCGCAGCTAACGCATGATGACGAACCACAGCATGAGCAGCTTCCGCAAGAAGAAGAACCCGATGTTGCACCTGTTTCATTTAAAAGGGCTGCTTCTGAAATTTCCATAATTTCTAAATCTTCGATTGCTACCAATGTGTTGTTTTTTACTTGATCCATGTGTTTGTTCTCCTTTAGTTTGTTTGTTAAATGCTCGGGATTGGTTTATATGATGCTTCTGGTGATACTTCTGATGCTTGTTTCTTACTGATTGTTCTTGATCATAAACTTGGTTTTCTGTCACCTCCAATCCTGATTTCTCAGTCCCAATTGTTCTTGCGGTTGTTTACAATTTGACTATACCGCGTTTCAAATCAGGAATCTTTAATATGGAAGCAATGACCTTTCAAATGTAAGTTTTGGTCAACAACCTCTGTAAAACGGCTTATTTGAAGGGTTTCATGATTTAACAACTCTATATCTGCAATAAAATATCGCTTTCAACTGAAATCATTCAGTCAAAAGCGATAAGGGTTAAAGAGATAATTGTTTTTGTACTTAACTAAGGTTAAAGCTACCATCAATATGGATATGACAGCCACGTTTACGTAGACTGACAGTGATTCAATTGTTGCACCGCTTAAAATCATGATGACAAGGAAGGCTGTAACCCGGTAAGTTTGCTTTCTTTTCAAAACCCAACTTTGGTCCACCTCTTTATCAATTCGATCATCTTTGTTACCATTTTCAGCATTGTCCACTTGATTATCGACATCATCTTTGTTCGCAAATTGATAGATTAAAACCAGTGCCACAACGAGTAATGCCATCGCAAAATATCTGCTCGTGTTAAATGTCATATTAACACCCATCCAAGTAGTTAGAATACCTAACGATGTGGTCACGATAGTACAACGGGTCAAAGTTGCCATATGAAATCCGCCAGTCGTCTGGCGGAGAGTGGCAAAGATGATCATAAAAATGATCATTTCAAGTAATTTATGTGTTAATATCCCGGCAATCAAAAGACATAAGATGATTTGTAATGTGTTCATGCTCACACGGAGGCCATATTGGATTAGATCCATTTGATCCTTTGTGTATGTGCCAATCAATTGCTGGGCAGTATGATCACTTTGATTTTGGCGTTTCATATAAAAATCCCCATTTTGGCTGATTAGTTGCTGATGCCCCAACTTTAAGCAATGTGTTCATCGTAATTTGAGTAAGTGTGATTTTCATAATAGCCTCCTAGAATTATGCCCATTGGCATTTGAGTTTTGCAAGCCACTTTGTTGGCCTCTTGCTTAATGTAATCATACCCCAATAGTATTTTTTAATCAGATGGATGTACGAATTGTCCATTGAAATGTAAGAATTGTGTGTTAATTTTAAAAAACCACCTGTACGTATTACCGCACAAGTGGTTTTTTGTTAATTTATAATAAGCTTTCTCCACGGGACTCTAAAAATACTTGCTGCGCTTGAAGGCCATCAATCACGGTCTGTATATGGGCATTTAACTCAACCCCAAGCTCTTCAGCCGCCAATTTGATACCCTCTCGGTCCACAGCCTTTGCAAATGCTTTATCCTTTAACTTCTTGGTAACTGATTTTACGCTGATACCATCAAAGCCTTCAGGTCGCATCAGGGCAACCGCCACTATAAAACTGGCCAGTTCATCCACCGCATAAAGGACCTTTGCCATTTGTGTCGGCCTCTGGCTAACATCGTCTAGGGCATGGCCTCTGACTGCCTGAATAAAGTTTTCATCATAGCCTTTTTCCTTTAGCCAAATCAATCCCTGTGCAGGGTGAATTTCTGGATGGGATTGATAATCCAAATCATGCAAAAGTCCAAGGGCTGACCACTGGTCAACTGGGGCGTCAAAGTGCTTGGCATAACCCACAAGGGCCCCCTCCACCGCAAGCGAATGCTTGCGCAGGCTCTCGCTTGTCACATGCTCGTATAGGAATGCTACCACCTGATTGCGTTCAAAAGTCATGTCAACCTCCTGGAATTTTCGATTCACTGTTTAGGTTTTAGGTATTCTAATATTGTTAGGCCTTAATCAATTGATAGACAAGAGCTGCAGAATTTTTAAGATTTTCGATGCTGATGCGCTCCTCAAGGGTGTGGACTTTTTCCATGCCAACCCCAAGGTTGACGGCTTCGATGCCGTTTTTATTGTAGTTATTTGTATCTGAGCCTCCACCTGTGCTTTTGTATTCTGGTGTCTTGCCAATTGCAAGTATGGCAGCGGTGACGTCCTTAACAATGCTGGCATCTACAGAGACTTCAAAGGCATCGTATGCCCGCTCTACCACAACCTCAGCGGTTGCGCCAAATTCCTGGGCAGCTTCTTCAAAGCATTTAACCATGTGGTTTGTCTGAATTTCTAGTTTTGGATTGGACTGCGAACGGGCCTCTGCTTGAATCGAGACTTCTGGACAAACGATATTGGTAGCTTGACCACCGTTGATCACCCCGATATTGGCAGTGGTATCCTGGTCTATTCTTAATAGTTGCATCCGATTAATGGCAGCAGCCGCGATTTGGATGGCGCTGATCCCTTCTTCTGGACAAACCCCAGCATGGGCCGGTTTACCTTTGATGCGTACGTTAATTTTATCCTGTGCAGGTCCTTTGACAATTACCTCACCAGGTGCCCCACCGCTATCCAAAACGATCCCCCGTTTAGCGTTGACTTTGCTGTAATCCAAGTAGCGTGACCCATTGAGACCACCTTCTTCTGCAATGCAAAAGACGATTTCCAGTGGTTTTAAGGCTGTATTTTGGTCTTTTGCTACGGCAATGGCTTCGATAATGGCTGCAATGCCAGCTTTATCATCGCCACCTAAAATGGTGGTGCCATCACTGTAGATATACCCATCTCTGATAACAGGTTTTACCCCCAGTCCTGGCTTGACCGTATCCATATGGGAAGATAAGAGCAGAGCCTCTGGCTTTGTGGTATCCCCCATGGTTGCAATCAGGTTGCCTGTGTTGGATGGGAATTTCAGATTGGCATTGTCATACGTGACAGTGAAACCAAGGTCTATAAGAATGGGTTCTATGTAATCTGCAACCGCTTTTTCAAAACCCGTTTCACTATCAATTTGAACCAACTCTAAAAAACGGCTGACAATACGTTCTTGATTGATCATATAAGTCTCCTTTGTGATGAGCCACGGTGCACGTCCCCCCGGCTCGCTATCTTTCTAGTAGCGTAAGATTATCATACCAAAATTATCGGCAAAATGAAACCCTCCGATCCATATGGACCAAAGGGTTTATAGTACTTAGTAGTTTGTTTCTTTGATTTCAAAGTAGCTTTGTGGATGTTGACATGCAGGACATGTAGAAGGGGCAGTTTCACCTTCGTGAACATAACCACATTTGTCGCATTTCCATCTCTCAACCGTTTCTTTAGAAAATACAGTTTCAGATTCAACATTTGTAGCCAGCTTCAAATAACGCTGTTCATGCTCTTTTTCAATTTTAGCAATCACAGTAAATGCAGCAGCAACTTGTGGGAAACCTTCTTCTTTAGCAACAGCAGCAAAGTGAGGATACAACTCAGTGTATTCTTCGTTTTCTCCAGCTGCAGAAGCCAATAAATTTTCAAGGGTTGTGCCAACTTTACCAGCAGGGTACATAGCTGTAATTTCAACGCCGCCACCTTCTAAAAAGCTAAAGAAACGCTCAGCGTGTACACGTTCGTTCTCAGCTGTTTCAAGAAAAAGATTTGAAATTTGGTGGTAGCCGTCTTTTTGAGCCTGTTTTGCAAACATTGTGTAGCGATTTCTCGCCTGTGATTCGCCAGCAAATGCTTTTAACAAGTTTTGTTCTGTTTGAGTCCCTTTAATAGAAGCCATTCATGTTCTCCTTATCTCTACAAAATGTTATGCGCCCGAGTCGGCCATGTTATCTGTTTTGCTTCTTATGCCTTATTTTTTATTTCTTACGTCTTATAGCTTATGCCTTGCCAATCACTGGCGGTGTAAATACGCGTGTTGCTAGTTCGCGGTCTAACATCAAAATCGCTTGACCTTCTCCGTTGACGCGCTTTAGTTGATTCAGAATTGCATGAACATTAGCTTCTTCTTCAACTTGTTCATCCACAAACCACTGCAAGAAGTTAGAAGTGGCATAGTCTCGTTCTTCAATCGCAATGCTCATCAAATTATTGATGAGATTTGTCACATGCTCTTCGTGGGCAAGGACATTGTCAAACACTGCGATGATACTTTCCCAGTTGGTTTCAGGTTTCTCGATTGCTTCAAGGATCACACGACCCCCGCGCTCATTGATAAAACTGTAAAAACGTAAACCATGGAACTGCTCTTCTTCAAATTGGACTCGCATCCAATTTGCAAAGCCAGGTAAATTTTGATCTTCAAAGTATGCTGCCATAGACAAGTACAAATACGCTGAATAAAGTTCAGCATTGATTTGTGCATTAATCGCATCGTTTACGCGTTGCTTAATCATATTGTGCCTCCAATTATAAGTTGCGTTTGGTTGTTGGCTTTCTTAATTTATGACTGCCAGTTGCCATGCAAGTTGCAATATTCACGGGCACTGACTTCAGTGGCTTCAATCATAAATACAGCGCTTGGTGTTTGGCCAGGTTGCAAGTATTCTCGGTAAACCTTATTGTCAGCAATCAACTCAATCCACTCGATAAAGTGCTCATCAGTCATTGGGTGAAGTGTCGTACCAACCGTTACTTTGTAACCGCCTTCAATTTTCTCAATAACCGGTACATGTTTTTCTGTTGATTTATCAGCTGTTTTTTCAACTAAAAGCGTCATTGGTTGATTACAGCAAACCAGTTCGCCGCCGCCAACGTGAAGCATTTCTACGATATTACCACATACATCACATTTAAATACATCTAACCGTTTTGCCATGATGGCCTCCTATTAAAATACAATACAGAATGCACCCATTAGTGGGTGACTCTTATGACTGCCAGATGGCTAGTCAAGTCCAGCTGTTTCTTTCAAACAGCGATCACACAAACCTTTAAAATAAATATGCTTTTGATTGATTTGAAATTTGTCTAAATCCGCAGACTGAATATTTACAATGTCCGTTTGAAAATCAAAGACAATCTTACACTTTTCACACTTAAAATGCCCGTGGACCATGGTATCTGCATCGTACCGCGCTTCATTTTCTTCTATTGTAATCATCTGAGCAATTTGCTTTTCAATAAATAAATTCAGTGTATTATAAACCGTTGTTTTTGAAAGGGTCGGAATTTCACAAATAAGTACTTTATAAATCTCGTCCACTGTTGGGTGGGTCCGTTGTTGATATAAGTATTCAAAAATTCTGATCCGTTGAAAAGACGGTTTAATATTATGGCTTTTTAGATAATCACCGATATTTTCAATCCTAAGTTTCATCTGAGATCACGCTGACTAAGCGGGTTCAAACATATCTTTGCCTACGCCACAAAGCGGGCAAACCCAATCTTCAGGAATATCATCAAATGACGTACCTGGCGCTACGCCGGCATCCGGATCACCAATTGCTGGATCATATTCATAGCCACATGCGATACAAACATACTTTTGTAACATAGTAGACTCCTTCTTGCACATTAAGTGCTATAAAAGAAGCGCCTTTCGACGCCTCTGGTGTCTTTATACCATTTCCTGCTCACTTGGACATACTTTACAGGTTTTATGCTGGCTCGAACATATCCTTGCCAACACCGCAAAGTGGGCAAACCCAATCTTCAGGAATATCATCAAATGACGTACCTGGCGCTACGCCACCATCTGGATCACCAAAAGTTGGATCATACTCATAGCCACACGCGACACAAACATACTTTTGCATAATTTTTTTCCTCCTAGAAATAGTTTTAGAGTGTATAGATTTGCCTTCTTATATTACCCCTCAATTGTCTCTTCAATCGCTGGTGTTGAATCTGCCACTCCGAGAAAGATGTTTTTTTTGCGTACAAAACTATCTGTGCGCCTAAGGGGTTAAAGAGAGATCATTAGAAACTATCATTTTTTCAAGTTTGTAATGATTACATCTTTATAATAACAAACTAAAATTAAATGTCAATACGATTGAGAAAAAATAGTTAATCTTTACGTAGATATAACCAAACTTACTGCCAATTACAACATTTGCACACAATTCGAGATAGTGATTATCGTTATCAACCCCTTTATATTCCTGATTCTTAACATTAATTTTGGATATATATTAAAGGTCGGGATTGACAATCTAGTGTCAATGTCATAAACTTAATCTAGATTGTAATGATTACAACTTTATAATGAATAAGGAGGCGGCATGCAAACACTGCAACTTAAAGAGGGTATTACATGGATTGGTTCTTTGGATCCGGATTTACGCATTTTTGATATCGTTATGGAGACTGAGTTTGGAACAACCTATAACTCTTACGTCGTTAAAGGCAGCGAAAAAACTGCAATTTTCGAAACTGTCAAAGTTAAATGCTTTGATGAATATTTAGAAAAACTACGTTCAATTGTTGAACTTGATAAAATTGACTATATTGTCGTCAACCATACTGAGCCAGACCATGCAGGCTCTATTGAAAAGCTACTTGATTATGCACCACAGGCTAAAGTGCTTGGTTCTGCTGCTGCAATTAAGTTTCTGCAAGCCATCGCTAATCGTGATTTCAACTACGATATCGTGGATTATGATAAAACCATTAGCCTAGGCGATAAAACCATGCGTTTTATCTCTGCCCCCTTCCTTCATTGGCCAGACTCTATATACACGTATATAGAAGAAGATCAAACATTGATTACCTGTGATAGTTTTGGTTCTCACTACTCATTTGATAAAGTTTTATTCTCCCAAATGTCTGCCGATGAACACTCAGACTATAAAAAAGCCCTTCTTTATTACTACACCATGATTATGGGCCCTTTCAAACCCCATGTCTTGTCTGCCATTGATAAAATTGAAGATTTAAACTTTGATTTAATCTGTCCAGGCCATGGTCCAGTTCTTGATCAAAATCCAAGACAAATTGTGGATATCTATAAAGCTTGGTCAACTGAGTTCAATCCAAACACTAAAAAAACAGTTGTCATTCCTTATGTAGCTGCCTATGGTTACACAGAGCAAATGGCACGGGAAATTGCAAAGGGTATTCAAGAAGCTGGGGACATTGATGTTAAGCTTTACGATATGGTGTATGCCGATAAAGCAGAAGTCATGTCAGAAATCAGATGGGCCGATGGTGTTCTCTTCGGTACACCAACCATCAATGGCGATGCCTTACCACCTATTTGGGATCTCGTCATGGCCATGTCTCCAATTGTTCATGGTCGTAAGTTAGCGGCAGCTTTTGGCTCTTATGGTTGGTCAGGTGAAGGGGTGCCAAATATTGATGCCCGCCTAAAATCATTAAGAATGAAAATGTTTGCACCAGGCCTTCGTGTGAATTTTAAACCTTCTGAAGATGAGTTAAAAACCGCCTACGAGTATGGTTATGGTTTTGGTGAAAAGCTTGAAGGCAAAGAATCGCAAATGAGCTTCACACTTGGGATGGATGGGGACGAAAAGCGCATGGACGTCACAGGCGAACCACAGTTCTGGCGTTGTGTAGTCTGTAACGAAGTCTTTGAAGGCATTGAGCCACCAGATATCTGCCCAGCTTGCGGTGCCAATCACGAGCAATTTGAAGTTTACGAAGTTGAAGAAAACACATTCGAATCCACATCAAGTGTTGATATCGTCATCATCGGTGGCTCTGCAGCTGGTGTATCAGCAGCAGAAGCAGCCCGCCTAAGAAATGGCGAGGCCACCATTGAAATCATCAGCGGTGAGAAGCATCTTGCTTACTACCGACCCATGTTATCGGACTATTTGAATGATTCCCATCACGAGAATATGTTCTATTTACACGATGAAGCTTGGTACCAAGAAAACAAAATCATCACAACCCTTGGAGTCATGGTTACCATGATTGATACGGAGAATAAGACTTTACAACTGTCCAATGGCAACACACGCCAATACGACAAGTTAATTTTGGCCAATGGCTCACAAAATATGGCACCACCAGTGACGGACATCAAAAAAACTGGGGTCTTTACCTTAAAAGGAATTGATGATGCAGATGGGATTAAAGCCTATGCAAAAAAATGTAAGCGCTGCATTGTCATTGGAGCTGGTCTACTTGGACTTGAAGCAGCATGGGAACTTAAGAATTTAGGACTGGACATCATTGTTCTCGAAAGAGAAAATCGAGCACTGCCAAGACAATTAGATCAAGATGCCTCTTCAATCTTTGAAGCGGGTATTGACGCTTCTGGTGTTGAGTTCTACAAAAATGTTGCAGCTGCTGCGATTGTAGGTAAAGAGCGAGTTGAAGGGGTCCAATTGTCAGACGGAGAGTTTATCCCATGCGATATGGTTATCTACTCAACTGGTGTGAAACCTTGTATTGATCTATTTGATAACACTGGGATTATTACAAATCGTGGTGTCGTGGTCGATGGTCATATGAAAACAAATGCGGAAGATGTATTTGCTTGCGGCGATGTGGCCGAATACAACGGAGTGGTTTATGGCATCTGGCCAGCTGCGGTGGATCAAGGAAAAATTGCCGGGGCCAATGCAGTGGGTGATCAAATCGAATTCAAACCAACCATACCTGCCAACGTCTTCAATGGCATGCATATGAAAGTCTTCTCAATCGGCGATATCGGTAGAGACGACCACCATAGCTACAAAGAAGTTGGCGATATCCAAGAAAAACATGGGATCTACAAGAAAATGTACTTCACCAATAATCACTTTGTCGGTGGCATTTTAATTGGGGATGTGAACAAATCACTGACCATGATTCGTGGAGTTGCAAAACAAGCAGAACTAAAAGAAATGGTTGAAGAGATCATTTTAAAAGGCTAGTCTTTTAACCAATGCTTGATATGAATGTTTAAAATGAGACATAAGATCAAGATAACCACAAAAAGAACCAGAGGGAGGCCCTCTGGTTCTTTTTCTATGGTTTTTCTATGGTCTTTCTAAAGCTTATTATGCTTAAAATTACTTTGAATAACTTAGCAGGGTTTTAATCACCTTTTCCATTTGTTCTCGGTTTGTAACCTTGCCATCGTCATCGGAAAGCATGCAGTGCATGGCATGTTCTTCCATGATAACAATACCAACTTTATGGATACTGGATTTGATGGCTGCAATTTGCAGTAAAACCTCATCGCAGGACTTTTCTTCTTCAATCATCTTTTCAATCCCTGCGATATGCCCCTTGATGGTTCGAAGTCGATTGATAATCTTTTGTTTAGCTGGTTCCATAACTTATTCCTCCGTTGATTGGGCTTTTTCTATGAGTCCTATTAAGCGATCTTTGTCAATCAGTCCAACATGATATTCTGATACGATGCCATCTGGCTGAACAATGACACTCACTGGTATGGAGCGAATGGCATAGCGATTGGCAACCTCACTTTTTTCATCCATCAAGATTGGAAATGCGATATTGTGCTCTTTCAATAGGGCTTCTAGGTCATCTAAGTCATCTTGTTCTGTTAAATTTACGCCGATGACAATAACGTCTTTATCCTTCAGGTCTAAATAGACTTCATTAAAATGAGGCATTTCTGCTTGGCATGGTGGGCACCAACTGGCAAAAAAATTAATCACAACTGTTTTTCCAAGATGATCAGACAACTTCATGGCCACCCCATCCCGGGTCTTCAGTTCAAAGTCATATGCTTTCTTACCAGGCAAAAAACCCTCTTGAACAGTTCCAGCTTCGGTGACTTCTGGTACATCTTTGGCTTCGGTGACCTCAGTCCCATCCTGTGGATTGGACGTCTCTGTAGTCTGGGTAACTTCACTATTTTGATCAGTGGGTGGTATGGCAACCGTGATTTTTTGGCATCCAGTAGCCAGTACAAGTGTCAGTACTAAAATGGCAATGGCTATTTTTTTCATTTTTGATATCCTTTCTTATTTAGTAGTTATCCTTAAGATTTAAGTAGTTATCCTTAATTTTTAAGTTGTGAACCTTACGAGAAAATCATAGTCAAACGTGTTAGATAATTAAAATAGATGAGTAAGCCAACTGCAATCATCAAAAGTCCAGAAACCCATTTCATGTACTTAAGCCAAGAGCCAGAACCTTCAAACCACTTGGCAGCCCGCTCAATTAGAAGGGTCGAGATCATGAACGGGACAATAAAACCCAGGGCGTAGATGATTAATAGGAAAATGCCTGTTTGTAGGGTTTGTGTATTGGCAGCATAAAGCAAGACCGTGCCAAGAATTGGACCAACGCAAGGAGTCCAACCAAAACTAAAAGCCATCCCCATTAAAAATGCGGTACCAAAACCTGCGGATTTAGCCCGAACTCTGATTTGGCGGGTCCGGATAAGAAAATCCCACTTAATAAGACCCAGCTGAAAGACCCCAAAGATGATAATGATAACACCGGAGACTTGTCTTAGCACACTGGATAAGCTAAGTAAATAAGAGCCGATGGCGGTAGCCACTGCACCCAGTAGGATAAATACCAGCATGAGGCCCATTAAAAATCCCGTCGCATTGAGGTAAAGTTTCTTGGCTTTATGCCCTTCCGGGGTCATTTCACCGGCTAAAAAACCGATATACATTGGGATTAGCGGGACAATACAAGGGGAAAAAAAGGATAAGACCCCTGCCATAAACACACCAAAATACGTTAATTCCATGTCCAAACCTCCATTCAAAGGTTGTTCTTTTATTCACGGTATCCTTTTGATTCAGGGTTGTTCTTTGATGCTCGGCATTGGCCAAATTCAAGATTCATAAAAGGGAGGTGTTCTCTTGAACAACTCCCTTTACTTAAGCCTATTATACTATATCCCCCGGGGGGTGGCTACCCTATATGAATAAATTCACATTGGCTTCTTCTGCTGCCCCAAGATAAGTGGCTACGCCACCGTAATCAATACCGTCTATTAACTCTTCTTTTGTAATACCCATAAGATCCATACTCATGGTGCAGGCCAGAATGCGAACTCCATTGTCCATGGCTTGCTTCATTAGGGATTCAAGTGAATCCACATTGTGCTTTTTCATCACAAAGCGAATCATTTGTGCACCCATGCCACCCATGTTCATCTTTGACAAGCCTAGGCGTTTAGAACCCCTTGGCATCATCCCACTGAACATACGGGCCAGCATATCCTTTGTGACAGATACTTTTTCAGGTTTTCTTAAGATATTCAGACCCCAGAAAGTAAAGAATAGAGTCACTTGTCTTCCCATTGCCGCTGCACCATTTGCAATGATAAAGGTAGCAATGGCCTTATCCAGATCCCCGCTAAAAACAACAATGGTCTTATCATCTGGCAGCTTCGAATGGGTACCAGAATGCATAATCGGAGCACCTTTTTTGATCACTGCGAAAAATTCTTTTTCTCGTTTTCCTGAATCAACCAATGTATTCCCTGTGCGCTTGCACCACATTTTAATATCAGCAGCAAAGCCAGGATCTGTCGCGCTGACATCTAGTACATCACCACGGTTCATTTGTTCTAAGCGTTTGTAGACTTGCATGATAGGACCCGGGCACTGGAGGCCGCAAGCATTGAGTTTAAAGATCTCACCAGTGCCTTCATTAAAAGACTGGTCTGGCACATCTCCCATATCTGTCACATCATTTTCTGTGGTGGCAGTTGGTATTGGGCAAGAACTATCATAACTCGTATAAAGGGTGCGGTAAGTTGTAAAACCCCCTATGACATTCTTAACACTCTTAAACCCTAGTTCCGACAGAATTCTGGTTGCAATGTAGCCCCGAAGGCCCACAGCACAATAAATAACGATATCTTTAGAACTATCCAGCTCTTGATAACGGTCCCGTAGGTCGTTAACTGGTATATTGATGGAACCTTCAATAAAGCCTGAGAATCTTTCAGCGGCATCACGGACATCCACTAAAATGGTTTTTGTCATGTCTAAATCTGCAATTTCTCTGGCGCAGATGTAGTCCATCTTCCCAGTTAGAACGTTTTCTGCCACAAAGGCAATCATATTGGCTGGGTCTTTTGCAGAACCATATGGTGGCGCATAAGCAAGTTCCAGCTCTTTGAGGTCGTAGATGGTACCACCAAATCGGATAGTGGTTGCAATAACGTCAATCCGTTTATCGACCCCCACATAACCCACCGCTTGGGCACCTAAGATTTTACCCGATAAATCGTAAACCAACTTCAGGGCCATTGGAATAGCACCTGGGTAGTAACCAGCGTGGGATTTTGCATGTATTAAGGAGACATGGTAATCTTTTTTGTAGACTTTACCCATGCGCTGTAGGGTTTTTTCGTTAAGTCCTGTGTTGGCAACTGTTAAGTCGTATACTTTTGCAATGGAAGTACCTTGGGTACCCTTGTAGGCTTCGTCGATGCCGCAAATATTGTTGGCAACGATTCGACCTTGCTTATTTGCAGGGCCTGCCAGTGGCACCATTGTTTTTTCTCTAGTGATGAATTCATCCACTTCAATAACATCCCCAAGGGCATAAATATTTGGATCCACTGTGCGCATGTGGTCGTCAACAATGATACCACCACGGGCATTAACCGGCAGACCCGCCAATTTTGCAAGTTCTGAACGAGGTCTTACGCCGATTGAAAGCATGATAATATCCGCATCAACTGTTGCGCCACTTTCTAAGTAGATAGTGGTAACCCCATTTTTATATTCAAACTTTTGAACCCCGTCATTCAGGTAGAGTTTAACCCCTTGGTCCCCTAAGTGGTGGTGTACAATTTCTGCCATATCCTTATCGATTGGGGCCATGACTTGATCAAGTTTTTCAATCAAGGTCACATCAAGCCCTCGCTCTGAAAAGTTTTCTGCCATTTCAATACCGATAAAACCGCCACCAATCACTGCAGCTCTTCTTGGTCTTAAGGTATCAACGTAGTTTTTGACCGCATCTGTATCTGGAATATCCCAAAGTGAGAAGACATTTGGTGACTCAATACCTGGAATTGGTGGTCTTAGGGGTACTGAACCCGGTGATAGAACAAGGACATCGTAAGACTCTTCGTAGAGTTCACCTGTGAGAACCCGTTTAACCGAAACTGTTTTTGCCTCACGGTTAATGCCAACCACTTCGTTGTGAACCCGTACATCAATATTAAAACGAGCTTTCATAGCTTCTGGTGTTTGAACTAAGAGTAAATCTCTCTCTTTGATGGTTTCGCCAATATAATAAGGCAGGCCGCAGTTTGCAAATGAGATATATTCCCCCTTTTCAAACATGATGATTTCAACTTTTTCATCAATCCTTCTGAGTCTTGCAGCTGTGGATGCGCCACCGGCAACACCACCGACAATTAATACTTTCTTTGACATGTGTTTTTCCTCCATCCCACCCCCTATCCCCAGGGGGTCATTTCATGCTCTTATCATATCTAATTCTTATTGCCCTGTCAACTGCTTTTTCTGTAGCGCTCTTGTAATTATTTCTACCCTTACCCCCCTGGGGTTCTCTTAAGCAAAAAAAAAGCCAAGACCTAAGTCTTGACTGTATACCCTAGTACTTTAATACCATTTGAATTTGGAAAAACAACTAACTCCGGCTCGGTTGTGACGATAATCAAATTTTGAACCACCCGGCTCAGAGCTTCCAGGGGCTCTAAATAAATATCCAAAATCCTCGGTGTAATAATGACCGCTGTGGAATAGTCTCCCTGTCGCTTGATTAGGGACTTTAACTTGCGATCAAAGAGTAGGGCACCATTATAGACAGCGCGACCCAAGATATCTATTTGAGTCTCCAAATGGTAGGCACCTAAACTTGGGCTGTTAAAATAACCCCGTTCCTCACCGTCCTCCATGTTCAAGGCATTGCTGGCAAAGCCATATGGAATCCGTGAATCCTCAAATTCTTCAAGTATGGCCCGGCAGATGGAGATGCTCATCTCAATGAGCTCACTCTCAAAGGGCAATGCGCAGGGTTTCATCGTCTCAATATTGAGCACCACCATGGCTCGGCTATCTGTGGTGAAATCAAAGTTTCTCACCATTAATTGGCCAGACCTAGCGCTGGATGGCCAGTGGATATAGCGCTGGGGTTCATTGCCGGTGTATTCCCTAATACCAACGGTCACAAGGGGATCTTCCAAAATCCAACGTTTCACGCTAATATCCCCGCTCAGTGCCCCATAAGGGGTTAAAACCTCAGACAGGTCAAGGGGCCTTGGCAGTACGATAATTTCCTGCTGATTTAAAAAGGTCATTTCCCTAGATTTTAAACCCGTAAAGTCCCCTAGCTCCAGGGTGGTTTCTTTCAACTTAAAAAGGCCCCGTGCACAAACTTGAACTTGGTAAGCCCGTTTGACCCGCTGAAATGGCATAATGAACACTGTGTAGCGGTATGTGCCCAGCGAGAAATTTTCTGGAAAGTGCTCAGTGACTTTCAAAAAAGGAATACCGATTAACTTCTGATTCTCAATCACCACCGACACAGGGATTGGCTGGTCGATCTCCACCCGGGGGACTTCTAACTTTATTTGATACCGTAAATCATGAAAACCATAAGCCAAAACAATACGATCGATCATCAAAACCACAAGCACTAAACCGATGACTAACCAAACAATCATACAATATTCTCAAGTGGTACAGTCACTGTCTTCACAAGGTCCACAACAAATTCTGTGGCCGCTTCAATACTGTTAACCCCTCGTATTTTAAGCCTGTGATTTAAAACATAAGGAGCCAATTCTTTGATATCCTCTGGCAACACGTAATTTCGTCCGTCGATGGCAGCTCTGGCTTGAGCCGCTCTAAACAAAGCGATAGACCCCCTTGGACTCGCTGATAATGCTATCTTTTCTTGGTAACGTGTCCCATTTACAATCGCCACCAAATAATCTAAAACATCTTCGTGAATGGTCACATCGCCCACATGGTCCAATAAGTACTGCATTTCCTTTGAATCGATTTGCGCCTCAATGGCATCTAGGGTTGGTTTGATGCTATTGCGAATAATGAGTTTTTCCTCGTTAAGGGTGGGTAATCCCAGCTTAAAGCGCATGAGAAATCTGTCCAGTTGGGCCTCGGGGAGTGGAAACGTGCCATAGTTTTCGATTGGATTTTGGGTTGCTAGCACCATAAATGGTGTTTTAAGAGTATGGGTGACGCCGTCCACCGTTATCTGCTTTTCTTCCATGGCCTCTAGTAGGGCGGACTGAGTTCTTGGAGTGGCCCGGTTGATTTCATCTGTTAAGACGACATTAGCAAAGAGAGGACCCTCTCTAAATTGAAAGTCACCGGTTTTTTGATTATAAAAATTGATGCCTGTAATATCCGATGGCAATAAATCCGGGGTAAACTGAATCCGTTTAAAAGGAAGATCTACGGTTTTAGAAAAAGCCTTGATCATCATGGTTTTGCCCATACCCGGCATGTCTTCTAGTAAAACGTGGCCACCTGCTAAAAATGCGACAACCAATAGTTCAATTTCACGGTCCTTACCAATAATCACCTTGCTAACATTTTTGACTACTGTCTCTTTAAAGGTTACAAATCGTTTCATGTCCATTTTCTTTCCCCCTAGTTTTATGGTAATTAACAGCGTTTCACGGTCGTTTAAGGTAGTTTAAAGTTGTTTACGGCAGCTTACTGCAGTTTGATTGCCTGTATTATTTTTTTAAGCCTGTCCACATCATTTTTCGTAGCCACCTGATCACCGTAGCGGCTGGCAATGTAGATGTCCCGTACCTCAGAAGGCCCTGGCACAAATTTTTGTTGTGTTTTTTCAAGGACATCTAAGGAAGTATCTGTTGAGCTGATTTCAATATTAGCTTTTTTGAGTATTTTTAAGAATTGTTGATAATGGAATCGAATCTGTTGGTTTGAAGTCCGTGGGCCCCTGTGGTATGTCGGCAAGACTATTTTCTTTGCACTAAACCATTTTAGTGACTCCCGTTCCTCGGTAACCACTAGTAACGTATCGCTATCCTCTTTTTTATCGCTGCCCTTTTTGATAATGAGATACAATAAGACTAAAATAACCACCACTGCAAAAGTGCCTACTAGCCACTGGATCACATCATGAATCATAGCACCGTTCTTTTGATGGATGGCTTGCTCAGCTAATTTTTGTGCTACATCATCCGCTACCATAGGGGTTTGAGGATCTAAACCGAAAGCATCCTCAATATCACTGATATCTGCCTCATCACTAAAAAGCCACTTGAAAATTGTATCTAATAAACGGGTAAACCCTGAATGTATGAGAATTAAAAGGCGCTCAGGTATGAGACCCGATAAGAGTTCTAATAGAAACTGAAACACTTGGTAGGCCTGTTGGGTCAGAGAAATACCAATGGCCATCAAAACCGTCATGATATTGCGTAAATTATTTTTACGCATCTTCGATGGGGACATACCCGCTAATTCATTTCTAGCAGACCTAATGACTAACACCGAAGCGATTAAAAAAATTAAAGTCATTTGCCCTAATTCTACCAGGGCTGTTGCTTGATAGGGTACAAAGAAACGAAACAGCACCACCCCCACCATGAATCCCAGAGCAGTTTTAAAGTTGCTTCGCCAAGCCAAATAATGAGCATCGATGAGTACTTTCTTAAAATACAATACCCCTAATGATGCTGCCATCATGCTAATTAAAAACGGAGGGGTATGATACCAATAGAGTGGTGCAAAACCAAGTAGGATAACTGGGTACGATAGACTGCTTTTCATGGTGTTACTTGTAGACAACAGGCCGACAATGGTCCACCAGACCATCGCTAATAACAAAACAGGCAATGTTGCAATCTGATACAGCCCCATAAAACCTGTGAAAATACAGGAGAGTACTGCTATCAATTTGATAAAATTTGTATCCGTCAACAGGCCACCACCTTTTTTACAATGATACCGAGGTTTGTTTCCATAATACAATCATTCGAATTGTTAATAATGTTATAAATTAGTATAACATCAACTTGGCAGATTAGTGGGAAAATTTTGATTTGTGAACGATTTGTAGCAATTAAGACCATTTCGTAATGCATCAAGCCACTTTAACCCCTGCTTTTTCAAAACATGAAAACGTTCTTTCACTACCTAAAGCAGACATTCTGCTAATATATCAAGCAATGTTGGTCAAATAATGATACTCTAGTTAAAATGCATTTTAAACAACCCTTCATAGTACTCATTTTCATTGAGCATTATCAGGATACCAAAAAGGACGGTGCCAAGTGTTTACAATCACCCATAAGCAACAACTGAGCCTAGTGGTTTTTCAAATGACCATCCGTGCCCCACATATATGTCATAATGCCAAACCAGGTCAATTTGTAATCGTCATGATTGAAGAAGATGGGGAACGGATTCCCCTAACCATTGCGGATACCAACTGTACCGACGAAACGATCTGCCTGATTTTCCAGGCGGTTGGGTATTCTACTAATCTGATGGCTACCATGAACGTTGGAGATCAACTGGCTGGTGTTTTAGGCCCCTTGGGCGAAGCCGCCCCTATTGAAGGGTATCAAAACGTACTTGTAATTGGTGGTGGCGTTGGCATAGCCCCACTTTACCCTCAAGTGAAGGCGTTATATGAAAGTGGTGCTCGGGTTGAAGCCATTTTAGGCGGCAGAGACTGCGAAGCGATTATCTTAAAAGAAGGCTTTACTCAACATACCCATATGATGCACTTTGCAACCGACGATGGTTCCCTAGGGCATAAAGGTTTTGTGACTGAAATTTTAAAATCTTTACTGGATGCTAATCACAGTGCCCTTTCAAGTGGCATTCAACCCTACGACCTGGTTATTGCAATTGGTCCAATGGGTATGATGCGGGCGGTTTGCCAAATTACAAAGCCCTATCACCTAAAGACCAATGTTTCTCTGAATCCAATTATGATTGACGGCACTGGTATGTGCGGGGGGTGCCGCGTGACAGTCGGGGGCAAAACTCAATTTGCTTGCGTCCATGGACCTGATTTTGATGGCCACCTAGTAGACTTTGAATCAGCTATGCTCAGACAAAATCGCTATGTGGATCAGGAGCGGCATATTTGCAATATCACTACTGGGGGGGTTGCCTAATGGGTGTGAAAAAGCGATTTAAGACGCCAGTTGGTGAACTGCCACCCCTTGAGCGTAATCAAAATTTTGAAGAAGTTGTCCTTGGATACACTGTGGAAGAAGCCGTTGCCGAGAGCCTTCGCTGTTTGGAGTGCAAAGATGCCCCTTGTAAAGCTGGGTGCCCCGTGGGGGTTGATATACCAGGCTTTATTCATCATGTTAAAAATCAAGACTTTGCTGCAGCCTACGCTGTGATTACCGAGGAAAATGCACTGCCAGCCATTTGTGGCCGAGTTTGCCCACAAGAAACCCAGTGTGAGGGCAGATGCGTGCGGATTAAAGCCGGGGAATCAGTTGCTATTGGTAGGTTAGAGGGCTTTGTAGCCGACTATATGGAAGAGCAAGAAAGCGAACACAGTGATACACATGATAAAAACCAAAGAAATTTGACAATCATCGCACAAAAGAAGGTTGCCGTGATTGGTTCAGGCCCTGCAGGCCTTACCTGTGCCTTTGAACTGGCCAAGGCTGGGGCTTCAGTGACTCTTTTTGAAGCCCTGCATAAAATCGGAGGGGTTCTCACCTATGGCATTCCGGAGTTCAGATTACCAAAACGTTTAGTGGAAAAAGAACGCCTAAAGCTTGAGCGCCTAGGGGTTAATATTCAAACCAATACTTTGATTGGCCGTAGCTTCACCATTGAGCAGTTAAAGGAGCAGGGGTTTGAAGCTGTCTTTATCGGCAGCGGTGCGGGTCTTCCTAAATTCATGGACATACCAGGTGAGAACTTTAAAGGGGTCTATTCTGCCAACGAGTATCTCACCCGTGTTAATTTAATGAAAGCGTATCAGGATGACGCCAAAACACCCATCCAGCAAAGTCAACAGGTGGTTGTGATTGGGGGCGGCAATGTGGCAATGGATGCAGCCAGAACGGCCAAGCGTTTAGGGGCTGAATCTGTCACCATTGTTTACCGTCGAGGGGAAGATGAACTACCAGCCCGAAAGGAAGAAATTCACCACGCCAAAGAAGAAGGTATTTTATTTCAAACATTGAATAGCCCCCTAGAGATTACAGGAATTGATTATGCCGTTACGGGCCTTGTATGCCAAAAAATGACCCTGGGTGACCCCGATGCCTCTAACCGCAGAAGTCCAGTGCCAATTCCAGATGCCCTTCACAACATACCTTGTGATACCGTCATTATTGCCATTGGGCAAAATCCTAATCCACTGATTCAAATGACGACCCCCTCCCTAGAAACCCACACATGGGGTGGCATCAAGGCTGATGTCCTTAGCATGGCCACCAACCTCGGTGGTATTTACGCAGGGGGCGACGCTGTTACAGGTGCCGCCACAGTGATCAAGGCCATGGGGGCTGGGAAAATTGCAGCAAGAGAAATGCTCCGCCCAACAGAGTAAGATGATAATCTACATTTAAAAGGAGCGTCCTATGCTAAAAAAAATACTGGCCATAACCTTATCCCTTAGTATTTGTTTATCCACTGCAACACCTTCATTTGCAGCCACTACAAAGCTAGCCCTAGCCCCGGATGGGATGTACCCACTGCGCCAAGTGGTGGAGAGTACAGGCTCTAAGCTCACCTTTAACAGCAAGGCACAGACTCTCTCCATTAACCTCCCTAACGGACCACTGGAAATCAATCTTAAAAATCAAGGGATGACCCTTAACGGGGTGCCCCTCAAAACAAAATACACCTTTAAATCCATCAAAGGTGTGACTTATGTCCCTAAAGATTTTATACAAAAATCCCTGGGCATTCAGTTAGCTCCAGACACCGATGCAAAAAAAGTCGTCTTGCAATCTTGGCCTCAATCTCTTGAAACAAAAGGCCTACCAGCAGCATCCCTTGCCATCCAAACTAAAATTTCCAAATACCTTACAACAGCAGAACTCAATAATCAATTTTCTGGCCAAGTCCTTGTGGCAAAAGGCAATCAGATTCTTTTACACAGGGCCTATGGTGAAGCAAATCACACCACGGGAGCCAAAAACAACGTTGAATCAACCTTTGCAGTGGGCTCTATCACAAAGCAAATGACAGCTGCTGCAATCATCCAACTTGCCCAGCAACAAAAGTTGAGCTACAGTGACTTACTCTCAAAGTATCTGCCAAATGTGCCCTACGCGGATAAAATCACCTTACACCAACTGCTCACCCATACTGCTGGTCTATACAATATTACCGATGTTTTTGGAGCCTTGGATAAGGTAGACATTAGTAAAGTCAACAACGACTATTTAATTGGCCTAATTGGCACTAACCCACCTCGCTTTGAACCTGGCACTAAATTCGAATACTCCAATACCGGTTATTTCTTGCTTGGTCTCGTTGTGGAAGCCGTCTCAAAACAAACCTTAGAAACTTATATGCAGGACAATCTCTTTAAACCCGCAGCTCTCAAGCGGACAATTGCCGCAATCAATGTCAATCAGGATAAAATCACATCTAAAGGATATCTTGGTGACAAGTCAACACTGGACATAGGTGGTCTTGACAATATACTGCTGAATGTAGCAGGTGGTGCAGGGATGATAGCCTCTACCACAGAGGACCTTTACAAGTGGAATAATGCCCTTTATGGTGGTAAAATCATTTTGCCAGAGAATGTTTTATACATGAATGGCCAACAGCCTAACCTCAACCCACTTCAAAACTATGGTTATGGACTTAGCTTTAGTCAAGGGGATAACGGTCTTGAAATTTCTCACAATGGGAATACACCAGGTTTTACAGGTTACAATGGCTTTTTTCCTGACAAACAAATACAAATTGTCATTCTAAGTAATACTGGCTATGCTGATTTACTAACCGTTAAATCAGCCATCCTTAGTCTTTTAGCCGGTAAAGAAGTCACCACTGCCCCAAGCGCACCTTCCTTTAATGTCCCAGAGTCGACTCTCCAAAAGTATGTCGGAAACTATGAGATACCACAATTGTTTAAAATTAAAGTGACTCTTAAAGATGGCAAATTAGTCTTAAATGCAGATGGTTTTCCAGTGATGACTCTTTCGGCCACGTCACTGACTGCCTTTGAAGAAAAGGCGAATATGCTGACCGTTACTTTTGACAGCCCTGATCAACCAACCCATTTAATTTTAAAACGTGGGCCCATAGAATTTAAAGCTGACAAGATTCAGTAATTAAGAATGAAAACATCACTGAGTTGAACAATCACTGCAAGTGCTCATTACATCGAAGCTGGTTATTGCGGATATCACATCTGCCATGACCAGCTTTCTTGGGTTTTAGCAGTGCAAAATCGGGTATCTTTTGGGATAGAAAAACTGCCCAAGGAGGCCCCCTATGAAAAGAAGATTGCTCACCGTGATACTCTGTCTTATCTGTATTCTTTCAATAATCATCCTACTCAGCGCCTGTCAGAAGGCACCCCAATCCCAGCCACTGTCCCTTGAAACCCTGCCAAAAGAAGAGAACAAAACCGAAACGATTACAACTGAAGCCCCAGCCACCACTGAAGCACCTGGTTCTCAAGTTGTGATTTTTAAAGACTCAGGCCTTGAAAAATACGTACGGGATAGCTTAAAAAAGTCAACCGGCGACATCTTTGCTTCTGATATGCAAACCCTTGGCACCATTTATCTTAGTGATAATGTGGCCTCCGACCTTACAGGCCTTGAGTATGCTACAAACACGTCAAGTATTATGATTGTTCACTGTACCATTAAATCCCTTGAACCCCTGGCCAAACTGAAGAATCTTCCCTACCTTCATATCTCTTACTCAACAGTTGAAGCCGTGCCTCAAGTCGTGTCATGGGAAAATATCAGGGCCTTTGCTCTAATTGAATCAAAAATTCCTAACATTGACTTCTTGACGCCAATCACGACACTTCAGACATTTGTTGATACCACCAGCGGCTTAACCTCCTTAGAACCCATTCGCAACAGTCGGGACTTAGTCACCATAGATTTTAGTGACAGTGGGGTAACTGATCTTAGTCCCTTAAAGGACATGGCTAAAATTGAATCCCTAAGCTTTGTGCGCAATCAAGTCACCAGTCTGGATGGCTTTGAAACCCTCACCAATTTATCAACTCTTAATCTTTCCTATAACAAAATTGCAGATCTAGTTCCCATCATGAATCTGACTAAGTTGACAGAGATTACAGCATGGGAAAGTCCAGATAAGAGTCAATGGCTTATAGATCGGGTTCAGCTGGAATCCCTTCAGATGAAAGGTATCAAAGTACTTTATGACGGCGACTAATCAAAGATAACTTTGGTCCATGGAAAAAGCGCCTTCTACTGAAGGCGCTTTTCATCGTTTAACTAGGGTTTAAGTTAGTCGGTTATTTCCAAAACCAGATGCCGGGTGCTCCTGGGTACCAGTTTGGGGCATCTGCTGAATGTGCAAATGTACAAGTCCAAATTTTACCTTCGTAGGTGACTTTGTCGCCAACTTGATAAGTCACATTAAGTGCCCAGGCGTTATCCTCTTGATCCTTAATTGGTGTCCACTGTGCATAAACAGTTCTTGGTGTTTTTTCAGAAATAATTAGATTGGGTGAAATTTTTGTGCCACCCACAGCTTTATTGTAAAAACCTTTAAGTGTATAACCCTCTTTTGTGGCATCGGGAAATCCATATTGTTTAAAGGCATAACCAGTGACAAATGTAAAGGGATTTGCCCAATGGGACGAGCCACCTTGTAGTTTAAAATTGATATTAATTTGATACCGTGCTATCATTTCAACAGGTCCATAGGAGTTGAACTGCGAACCCGGTTGCAGTTGTGCCTCTTCTTTTATATAGTTGCCATTTACATCTGTTTTACCAGGGTAGTAGCTCACATGCCATGCTGAAAAATCAGGTGCATTTCTAGTAACTTGCGGTGCCCAAATGGTCTCGCCCTGCTTGTAAGTATCGAGGTCATAGCGTTCACCTTCAAAGTTTTGGTTAATCACTGTGACTTTAATAGGCTCTTTTGTGTCAGCGTTTGCAGCGAAGCTAGGTAAAAATGACGTTAATGCTAGTAAACCAACCATTAATAATGCTAGTGCTTTCTTCTTCATAAAAACCCCCCTTATATAGATGATTTCATTTTAACACATCGTAAGTTAAAGCGCTATAACTATCGAGCAAATAATGAGGTGAATATGAAACACTACCGACTACTGGGTATTTTACTGATGCTCGAAAACCACGGGGTATTAACAGCAAAACACATGGCTGACCACTTTGAGGTTTCTACCCGCACCATCTACAGAGACCTGGACTGCCTTAGTGAAGCGGGCTATAGCGTCATCACCGAGAGCGGCAAAGGGGGTGGCATTTCTCTGGGCCATAATAAGCGTCTACGGGTCAATGCCATGGACGAAATAGAACTGGCCCGCCTGATTGACAAGCTATCCCTCTATGATGCCAAAGACCCCATCGACCATAATTTGATGCTTAAAATTAGAGGACAACTCCCCACTGATAGCCAAACCGCTTTTGATAAGCTAATGACAAGTTATTTAGTGGATTCTAAGACCTGGTCTGGGGCTCAGCAACCGGATAACCAGACACTGACCCTCATTCAGCGGGGGATTATCAATAATCAGAAGTTGCAGTTTGGATATACTAGCGCTAACCATAAAAATAGTCAACGGGTGGTTTGGCCCCAGGGGATTGTTAAAAAGGCAGGGATGGATTATTTGGTGGGATTTTGTGAACTGCGAAGTGAGATGCGGACTTTTAAGCTGGTTCATATTCAAAACATGGTCCTAATGGATGCTTATTTTACGCAAAAGGAGCACTTTGATTTAAGGCAGTACTGGGATAAGAGTATGACCTCCCTGAGGGAAACCCGCTATAACAGTGCCTTAAACCTGGATGCGACCCTGTTAAAATACCCAGTGACCCTTGCTTCTGAGTCAAATCTGGAAACCTTGCTTTCGGGAATTAATGTGACCCCTTTACAGACTGGTGGCTATCTTTGCGATTTAATTAGCGAAGACTTTGCGGTCAATCAGCTCTTTAGAATGGCAGACAAAGTTAAAATTATGGCCCCAGTTGCTTTAAGAAATCGTCTCATTGAAAGGGCTAAGGGAATCATCGCCCAACAGAGGGCCATTGACTAAAAATAATTCAAAAAAATCTTGTCTGAATTATACGCTGACATACTGATGTCAACATATAGGGTGTATGATGGCATTGTAAACGTCAGTCGTCAATAGCAGTTGTTCAAGGAGGATTAACATGTCAGTTAAAATCGTAACACTTGAAGCACAAAAGGCAGTGGGTTTAGTCTACCGTGGTCAAAATGAAAATGGTGAAATTCCAAGACTTTGGGATGTTTTTAATGGTCGTTACAAAGAGCTCAAACCTAGTAGTCCAGTGTGTTATGGCCTGTGCTACATGGACAGCGAAGATAACTCTTTTGCCTACATGGCCGGTGTCAGTGTTTCTGATTTAGAGACTGTCCCTGAGGGGATGGAAGTCACCTCTATACCAGCTGGTCATTATGCAGTCTTTACCTTTACAGAGCACATCTCTAAAATCAAAGAGTTTTGGGATGAGATCTACACTCGCTACTTGCCAGAAAACAGCTTGGTGCCACTGAATCAAATGTCTTTTGAGCTCTACGATGAGCGGTTCCAGCAAAATGGGGAATGCGATATCTATATCCCAGTGGTGAAATAGCAAAAAATAATAGGGACGGCTCACTGTGATATGTCACAAGGAGTCCGTCCCTATTGTATGATGTCAGTTAAAGTCTTTATACTTCTAACTCGCCTATCAAGTGCTAATTGTTGTGCTAAAACCGGCGCCCCATCTCTTTGAATGTGAATCACCTTTAAATTTGCCCCAAGAGCTGAGGTAATCCCAGAATCAGAGTCTTCTATCACTAAAATCTCCTTGTCCATCAAACCCAATCGGGACTTACATAATTGATAAATAGCAGGATCAGGCTTTGTGGCAGCCACATCATTTGATGTGACAATGTGCTCAAACCAATGGGTCATCTCATAAGCTTTCATCACTTCAGAACCCTTACTTGAGGCTGTTGCAACGGCAATACGAATATCTTTCTCCCGGCAGTGCTCAATCAGACTAAGGGCATCTGGATAAAAAATTTCCGGTTTATCCCTTAAAAGCATGTCGAAATGAACATCTTTCACTTTACCAATATTGTCAATTTCCAGCGCCGTGATTTCAGGCAACAAAGCCACAAGACCAGCGTGACGCCCCCGACTTCTCAACTTTTGATTGTAAGCTTCAAGGGTTAAATCACAGCCATAAGGCAAAAGAGCAAATTGATAAGCTTCAAAATGCAAAGGCTCCGTATCAATAATCACACCATCCAAATCAAAAATAATCCCCCTAATCAAACTTTACCGCCTCGTCACAGGCTCCAAAATAGTTACAGTGTGATGGGTGCATATCTTCCATTGCAAGCTCTCTGGCCAATGCTTTTAGCTGTTCTGGTGCCAAATCATGGATGTTTCCTTCAAATTGAGTGGCTACGTATTGCGTTTGGTTCTCCATTGACATTGTGTTTTTTTCCATTTTATAATCTCCCTTTTGTCAGATAAACTCACATGCTTAGTTAAACCTTCCATTGCATAAATAGCCATAAAGTTAGTTATTTGAAGGTGTTTAGCAAGCTGTTGTTCTGATTATAAGGGTGGCATCACCAAGTGTCAACGAGATTTGTCTGAAAATTCCGAGAAAAACGTTTGCCTTTTTTAAACCTCCTTGTAATGGGACACGTCCCCTTCTATCTTCAGTTTCAGATTGTCATGGTTGACACTTTTGGGGTCCAATGACACTTGTGTCACTTCCACAAGATTGAGACAAGTTGGCTCCATAAAAGGCCCTGACCAGAACTTTGAAAGGGGCTTGTCTTCAATATAGGCGATTAGGGCTTTGCACACAATGGCATGGGCCACAATCAGAATTGTTTTTCCCTCATATGCGGTGACAATCTTCAAAAATTCATCTCTAGTCCGTTCTATTACTCCATCAAAGGATTCCCCACCAATGGATTGATACAAATGAGGGTTATGCCAAAGATTGTTGTGCTCAGTGGGATAGTTCTCACAGACATGGTCATGGCGCTGCCCCTCCCACTGACCAAAACTCATTTCTCTTAATGTCTCACGTAAAACCAAGGGTGTTCCCTGATTGCCAATAATGGTTTTTGCAGTTTGAACCGCCCGACCGCTAGAGCTTGAAAAGACAATATCAAATGTGATTTTCTCTTCAATCAGCCTGTCGGCAAGCCACTGGGCTTGCTGACAGCCAAGGTCTGTAAGGGGTGAATCCAACCATCCTTGCATACGACCTTCTAGGTTCCACTGGGTTTCACCGTGTCTTGTAAAATAGATTTTTGTCATTTTTTCTCCGTTTCCTTATTAACTGATTTCATCGCTCAAGCCCCTACCTGCAAGTCACTACCTTGCTGGGCGTACCATCAAGGGTTGTTTGGAATTTCTGTCGCAGCGCATGCAGCGGCTTGCTTCATAGATGGCCGATTCTTTTGAAAAGGTTTGTGTCTTCTCCGAAAAAGGCGCCTCTAGGCAAATACCAGTTGTGTGCGGTTCGTGGATCTGCGCATCATCCCAGGTGGTCTCACTGAGCTGACCATCTGGGATGGCAATGGGCTCACCAAGGTACAGGCCCATGCCGCCAAGGCCGGTATCTATGGCCTCGGCGATGCGCTTGGCATCAGCAATGGCCTGGATGGCGATGCCTGGCCTGACCACATCCCCCACGGCGTAAACCTTTGGCACCGCCGTGCGCCCAGTTTGATTTTGCACGTTGATAAATCCCCTTGCATCCCCTAGCTTGCCCTGGGTAAAAGACACATCAGGGGTTTGCCCGATAGCGAGTATCAAACCCTGGGTGGTTAACACCTGTGTTTTGTTAGGGTCCATCACAGGTGCAAAGCGACCATTTAAGTCATAAACTGATTCACAGGCAGCCAACACTAGTTCCAGGCTGCCAACTCTCTTGTCCATTTCCTCCACCTTACCATCTTGCATTTTAGCTTCTCTTATCTTTGCCTCTCTATCCTCAGCTTCACCTGCCTCAGCTTCTATTTCCCTGACACTACTGAGCCCATACCCGCTAACAAATTCAATCCCCTCTTGTTTGGCAAAGTACTTTTCCTCACTGGAAGCCGGCATTTGGTCTTCGGATTCTAAACTCACCACCCGAACCCTAGTTGCGCCAAGTCGAACTGCTGAGCGTGCAGCATCCATTGCCACATCCCCGCCCCCGATTACCACCACATCCTCACGACAAGAGGTCAAATGACCCTCCCGAATAGCCTTTAAAAAGTCCACAGCCGTATCCGTCTTTGAAGTCATCCAACCAGTCACCTGGTTGCCTTTTGAAGCGCCAACTGCCACTACCACCGCATCGTGCTGGTCTACTAATTGGTCAAATTCCTTATGACGGCCAATATGGCAACCATAATGGATTTCAACGCCTAGATCTATAATGGTTTGAACTTCACCCATCAAATCCACCGTAGGCATACGGTAGGCGGGAACCCGAGAAGTCAGCATGCCACCAGGCAGTTCACGGGATTCATAAATATGAACTTGATAGCCAGACCGCTGCAGAAAATAAGCCGTACTAAGCCCCCCTGGTCCAGCACCAATAACAGCAATGGTCTTGCCGTTAAAGTCCCTTTTAGATTCTTTGTTTTGGCTAATTGCAAGTTGATGCTTGATGTCATTTTCATTTTCATTTTCATTTTCATCTGTATTTTCATTTGCACTTGCATTTGCACTTGCCTCTGCCCCTGCATTTTGCTTCAGTGCCACTTCCGACACGTAGCGCTGAAGGGCTCTGACACCTACTGTGCCTTCTATTTCCCCTCGTCTACATCGGTCTTCACAGGGTCTTGCGCAGATTTTGCCGCACACCAATGACAGGGGATTGGTTTGGCGCATCAATTGATAAGCCTCACTTTCTCGACCTAATTTCATTAAGGCAATGTAGCCAGGTATGTGGACGCCAGCTGGACAAGCATTGACGCACTGGGCATCAAATAAGCCTCTACAAATACTGGCTTGGCAATACTTTTGATGTAAGTGGGCCTCAAAGGTCGGCTTAAATGTCATCACAAGGGTCTCAATCAATTGGCCTAGGCGAACTTCTGCCACTGTGCCCTCAGTCTCAAGTTGGCTTTTTAAAAGGCGCATTCGAGACACCAAGTCACCGCCACCCCCACTTTGCCACATGGGTTGACTTGACCAGTTATGACCTGGGTTTAATCCGCTATTCTCTTGGCTCTTGCCCTGAGCGATACCCTCAAGCCACTGAAGGGTAGCGCGGACCGCCGCTGAATCAATTCTCACCTCGCGCAAAACAAATTTCGCCATGAAGCGGCCGTGATCCACCGGACAATAGGGCTCTGTGATTAAGAAGAGATGTGATGACTCCAAATCAGCCAAATGACCAACCGCCGTCACCGCCATAGCCTCACCAAATACCAAACGCCCTAGAGCACCACCTATCTGAGCGCCAATAATACCCTTGCTCGAAGTTACACCAATACCCTGGGCCTTTATAAATTCCAGAATGGTTTGGTCAGGATTATTGCACTGAAGTAGCCCTCTTGGCGACACCCCACCAATAACATCAATTTGCTTCTCTATATGTTTATCTATCTGTTTCTCTATTTGCCTCTCCATTTACGCCCCATCTCCTTTACCATCTGACATACGTTCCGACTTTCCATCTAACTTTTTCTCTAACTTACCGTCGGCTTTTTGTCTAAGCACCCCAAGGGCCATCTCATCTCGCTTAGGGTTAAACTGGTAATACTGAGGCAGGGTCTCCATGGCATGCTCGTAACCCATCATGCTAATGGGGCAAATCCGAATACAGCGAACGCACTCATGCATGGTGGCCATGGCATCAAAGCATTTAATGTGGTCGGTCACCCGGCGCACACTACCCATATAACGGCGTTCCTCCTTGGGAATCGCACCAGAAGGGCAAGACTTCTGACACATTCTACAACGGGCACAAAACTCCTCAATATTCCAATCTTTTGGTGAGTCAAGGGCCAGTGGGGCATCGATAATCACAGAACAATACTTCAATCGAGTACCCACTTCTGGGGTATGACAGATACCATATGTAGAAAAATTGCCCATGCCTGCGTTAACCGCATGAACCGAATATTTTATAAAACCCTCCCAGTCCCTTGCCCGACAATCGTAGCCCTGACTTCTTATATAGTCGGCCACATCATGAACATAGCGAGCGCAGTGGCTGTAGCCATAATAAGCCGCCGTATCGTGCTGAGGATTTGGGTACCTTTGAACCACTTCCTTTGGCATTTCGTATCCCATTATAATCATGGTGTCAAAAATCAAGGCATCATCCACATCAATGGCCACATAGCGTCTATCAATTTTTGTCACGCCAATGGAGACAAATCCAAGTGATTTTGCATAGGTGATAATATCGGACTTCAGCTTTACTAGGTCTGGCTGTCTCTCCTTTGAGGGTGGCGGTACATCAGTCCCCTTCGCTTCTCGCATAATACGCTCGAAGGAACTATGGAGGTGATGCTTATAGGACTGTGCCTCATCCACAAAGTCATCCATCATGGTGCCAAAAAAATTAGGTCGGTTCTTATTATTAAAAGCTGGTGGGTCAGCTGGTGTTGGCTGATTCTTGACAAAGGCCTCAAACTCCTCTAAATCAATCATGTTGATATAAGGATTGTCATCTGTAATCGCTTTCCCGGGGTTGTTAAAATAACGATACATGCCATTGCTATAGCTCCACCGCTGAATCCGGGTCTCATCCGTGTCCGCCAGCATCTCCCGTGTTGTTTCCCGCCATTTTTTTACCACGGCATCGTAAGTCTCTTTTACTGGGGTTTCATATTGGTGATAGGCTTTAACGTCATTTGACATGGGGGTCTCCTTAATGTTAATCATACTCCCCCCATTATATTACATCAGAAGGTCTATAAACAGATTTAAATTTCAGCGCTATTACAATTGCAAGGGCAAAAAATGAAAAAGTAGCCTGAAGGCAATCATTGATTGCTTTTAGGCTACTTTTGTTATAATTTGTTGTCTACTTTTACTATAACTTCTCAACCACTTCATCAAAGACTTTCATAGCGCTATTTGTTTTCTGTAATAAAAGGTTTGACGTCTCAGCCAGTTTACCAACCTCCTGGGCTACTACGGCAAAGCCACGGCCAGCATCGCCTGCACGGGCGGCCTCAATACTGGCATTCAGAGCAAGCATCTTGGTTTGTGAAGCAATGTTAGAAAGACCACTGATATTGGATTTAAATTCGCTATAGGCGGCATTTAACATGCCAATAACCGCTTCGTCTCTTTGCTTATTGCCTAGGGCAATGCCCACACCTACGGATCCAATCACTTGGCCGTCATGGATAAGGGGGGTGCAAACAGCTTTAAAAGCAACCCCATAAGCCTCTTTTGGAACGTCGGCTTCAATCACTTGCTTGTTGGCCATGGCTGCTCTTAAGGGGTCTTTCTCAGATATCACTTGACCCACTGCTGCACCAACATCCACTGTCTTTCCTTTTCTATAGGATAAAAAATGCTCACGGTCTGTGACGCACATCATCATATCCACATCCAAAAGCTCAGCAACGACCTCCACTAAATACGTTAATTTGTCTAAATCTTCTCTTTGTTTAAGTTGCATAAGCTAACCTTGGCAATCCAGTTGCCATTATCCTTTCTTAATGAATGTACGTACTATTTTCTACCCTAAGTCACCCAACGTAAACCTAGGCTATAAAAATTGTCTAACAAAACTATAAGCCATTTCATCGTCATTTGGACTCACCTTAATATGACCAGATCCGTCCTTCAACAAATCAAAACAAAGCAGATCTTTTATACCTTGGCCATGTTCATCCCTGTTAAGCTTAACTCTGCTAAAAAGAACCTTTTGACAACAGGGCTTACTTCTAGCATCAGAAGGTAACAGCATCAGGGCCATGCCTCCAACGTAGCGATTCTTATTGAGATTGGGACGAGCCATATGTACATTAACTTCACCTTGATTGGCACTGCTAAAGTTAAAATAGACCAGTCTTTCACTCACCTTAAGATTACCCTTAAATGACTTGACTACTCGGTTATCGGAATAAATTTTAAAAGTTGCCCCTTGTGAATTTTCATCAATTTCTAGTATCGCTTCGTGTATGGCACCCACGCGGCTATCGCTACCCACATTGGTCACTAAAAAATAGAGATAATATACCCTTTCAAACAAATGAGAAGTCCCCTTGTTTAATGAGGATTCTTTCTGTGCTTCAAGGTCTTCCATAATCCCGTGATCAAAAGGCAAACTAAATAGGGCCTCAAGACTGATCTGATAAATAGCGGCCATATAGATAAGGGTTTCAATCGCTGGAAAAGCATCGCCACTTTTATATTTTGATAACAAATCCTCAGAAATGCCTATTTTTTTAGCTAATTGTTTTTGGGTGCCTTCCAGTTGTATCAGCTTTTTAAGATTATAGATAAAGACCTGGGTCACCTTTTGATAGATACCATTTTTAAGAATCTTAATCTCGTTGATAGCAGCATCACCTGAACTGGTTGACCCGCTATTAAGCTTGATTCTCAGTTGTTCATCCATTTCAATTAACAGATCCCTTTCACTTCTCATGATTTTTCTCCATTTTCTTAACACTTGAATACGATTCAACTTAGAATCCCTACTTTGGCAACTCTCTACGTACTTTGTCATGAAATATGGTTTTAAAGCTACACTTATAATAACATGAGAACGGATTTAGTAGAAACAGTAAATTAAAGGAGGCTCTTATGTTATACTTATCACCCTTTTTATTAGCCCTAATGATGATGTTACTGATTACCCCAAAACTCAGACGCCTGGCGTTTAAACTAGATTATCTTGAAAAACCAGCCCCTGAGCAACAACGAAAGGTCCATAAAGAATCAAAACCTTATCTTGCAGGGGTTGGGATGTTTTTTACCTTTTGGTTTGTTTACTTAGTTGTGAGTACCTCCTACACTTTTTCAAGCAGTCCCCTGGGTTTCACCATGGATATCATAAAAAACGGGCTTATCTTTTTAGGAACCCTTTTGATTTTTACCACAGGGATGATCGATGACTGGTACAAAGTAAGGGGCAAAGACTTGACCGCCCTGCCAAAACTCTTGGTCCAATTGGTGGCCTGCGCTATCATTTACGGTTCCGGCATTCAATTCACAGGCTTCACCAATCCTTTTGACGGGTCCTTTATACTGTTGCCAGAAGCCTTGCAGTGCTTTTTGACCATCAGTTGGCTCTTTGGGGTTACAACGGTCATCAATTTTACAGACGGCATGGATGGCTTAGCCGGTGGCATTGCCTGCATCGCCAGTACCACCCTCTTTGTGGTTGCCTTATCAAAGGCCAACATGGCCGCAGCGCTGATGGCCATCATACTTGTCGGCATCTGCCTTGGTTATCTGCGCTACAACAAATACCCCTCAAAAATACTGATGGGGGATTGCGGGGCCACATTTCTAGGCTTTATGCTGGGCATCATATCCCTTGATGGCACCTTCAAACAAGCCACCGTACTGGCTATCTTTATCCCGATTCTCGCCCTGGGAATACCGATTTTTGACAACCTCTATGTGATTATCAAAAGATGGCGAGAAGGCCGACCAGTTTACGTAGGAGATGCCTCCCAAATTCACTACCGCCTCCACGCCAAAGGTCTGAGCCACAAGCAAACCGTTCACTTTTTATATCTGGGCACCCTTTGCCTTAATTTATGCGCCATTGTCTTATTTCTGATCGAAACTTAGTTAGATAGTTAACAAACAATTTCAATTGTGACCTTAACTTAGGTTGAATTCTCGCAGAGCTCTTGTTATACTGTATGAGGTGGTTTTTCTACAATACCTGTAGATAAGCACAACTACAAATAAAGGAGTCTCAAAAATGGCTGAAAATAACACCAGTACTGTAAAAATCGAAACAGCAGACCCTTCTTCACTTGCACTTTTTGGTCTTGCAATGGTAACTCTCGTTGCATCCACTCAAAAATTAGGCATCACAACAGGTCTATCACTGGTCATTCCTTGGGCAATCTTCCTTGGTGGCGGCGCTCAATTATTTGGCGCACTTGGTGACTTTAAACGCAATAACGTCTTTGGCGGAACAGCTTTTGGCGCCTTCGCATTATTCTGGTGGGCTGTTGCTGCATCATGGTTAATCAAAATGGGCGCATTTGGTCCTGAGCTTGCTGGTGCCGTAGATATGAAACAGCTTGGCTTTGCATTTGTCGGTTACTTGATTTTCTCATTATTCATGACATTTGGCGCAGCAAAAAACAATAAGGTCTTATTCTTTATATTCGTCGTCATCGATTTCTTATTTATCGGTTTGTCATTAAGCCTATTGGCGACTGGAGAATTAGCAACATTCGGTAGCCACTTAGGTGCTATTTCTGAGTTGACATGCGCAGTTCTTTCTTTCTATCTTTCAGCTGCGACAGTTTTAAACCCACACTTTGGTCGCACCATGCTGCCAACGGGTAAGCCTTTCATTAAATAGTAGTCCGTCATATCTTTATTAAAATAAAAACCTGTTCATTCGGCTTATGTGCTGAATGAACAGGTTTTTTTAGCATTTTATCACGATAGGGACTTTTTAGAAACAATTTTAACCAATTCATACCAAAGTACCGCAACACAAGCAGCGCCAACAGCCATCAGAAATTGATTCATTGATAAAGGCGCTAACTTTAAAAAACTATTTGCTGGAGAATAAAGCATGATCATTAGTCCAATAATGGTGCAGACATTAACAATCCACATAACCCTGTCTTTAATCATGCGCATAAATGACTTAATGGCCAGTTCAGTATCTGAGCTGTTCACTTGAACGAGCAGAACATTTGATATAAATATAATACTAAGACCCATGGAACGGGCTATTTCAGGATTATTAGGATATTGTTTGACAAACAAATAGTACATGCCAAAAGAGGCTCCAAATATGGCAAGGCCTTGAATCACACTCTTGATCATGGTAGCTGCAGTCAATAATTTCTCCTGGGGATTCCGAGGGGGGCGGCTCATAATGTCTTTTTCAGCCGGTTGACGCTCCAATACAATAGAACAAGTTGGGTCAATTACAAGCTCCAACAGTACCACATGCAAAGGCAAAAGTAAAAGACTAGCTGGACCAATACCTAACAGTGGACCTAATAAAGACGCAAATGCAATGGGTATGTGGATAGAAAAAACATAACCCACTGCTTTTCTAATATTGTCGTAAATTCGTCGACCATCCTCAATCGTATGCACAATGGTAGAGAAGTTATCATCTAAAAGAATGAGATCCGCTGCTTCTCTTGAAACCTCAGAACCACGCTTACCCATGGCGATACCAATATCAGCATATTTAAGTGCAGGTGCATCATTAACCCCATCTCCAGTCATCGCAACAACATCGCCATTTGCCTTAAATGCTTTTACAATTCTCATTTTATGTTCTGGCAGTACCCGAGAAAATATACTGACATCCTTTACTTTCTCTTGTAACGCCTCATCACTCATGTCATTTAAAGCGTCACCAGTTATGATTTTATCACTATTGGGCATCTGAATCTGACTGGCAATGGCACTTGCAGTAATACCATTGTCACCTGTTATCATCACAACTCGAACCCCAGCCTTCACGCAAGTCTTAATATCTTCTTTGACAGATTCCCGTGGTGGATCTGCTAGGCCAATCAAACCGCAAAACTGTAGTTTGCACTGTGAAAGGGTCTCGGGAGCAGCAACGTTATTTTCAAGCAACATTTGGCCAACCGCAATTACCCGAAGTCCTTGTTTAGACATTTGAACAATCTTTTCTTCCGTTACCTTCTGTTCTTCTGGTAATAGATTGCAAAGGGTCAGAATCTTTTCAGGAGAACCTTTTGCAGCCACAACAATCTCATTGCCATTTTTCCAAACATGCCCCATCATTTTTGCTTCATCTGTAAATGCATATTCTTTGAGCAGTTCACCACCAAATAGAACATCCCTACCAATGCCCGTGGATTCACAATGACTAATCATGGCTTTTTCCATAGGGTCATAAGCATCTGATTTACACCCCATACCCATTATTAAATTGACCCGCTGCTCATCTTTCAAGGTACTGTATGTTTCCCGAACCGTCATTTTATTCATGGTAATTGTACCTGTTTTATCAACACAAAGAACCGAAACGGCTCCTAGGGTTTCTACAGAGGGTAACCTTCTTACAAGGGAGTTCTTTTGTGCCAATCTCCAAGCGCCCATGGATAAGAAAATCGTTAGAATAACTGGAAATTCCTCTGGAATCATGGCCATTGCAAGGGTGATGCCAGATAAAATACTTTCGATAATACGATCCTTAAAAATATGATCCGGAATGTTGAAATAAGTCACAACGCCAACTAATAAAAACAAAACTCCTGCAATGATGGCACATACTTTAACCAATTTACCTGTCTGCTTTTGAAGCGGCGTTGACTCAGTAGGGGCCGAGGCTATGTTTAGACCTATTTTTCCAAACTCTGTTGTTGAACCAATCTGGTCCACTATAATTGAACCCGTACCCTGAGTAACAAGGGTGCCTGCGTAACAGTAATCATCACGCCAGTGGTCCTTTGTTTGATTCTCAATGGCAACAGCATTGACTTTCCAAATCCCCATGGATTCGCCAGTAAGGGATGATTCATCAATACAAAGGGTACTAGCTTTTACAACAAACCCATCTGCAGGGACCTTACTCCCTTCAGAAACTAACATAATATCACCCGGCACAAGGTCACAACTGCTGATTTCCTGTTCTGCGTCATCACGTATTACGGTTATACGGGGCGCCGATAGGTCTTTGAGGGCATTAAGGGTTCTATCGGTTTTCCATTCTTGTATTGCCTGAATGCTAATAATACCAATTACAAACACTAGCATAATCGCACCGTCTTTGGGTTCACCTAAAATGAAATAGATTACCGCGGCACAAATAAGTAGCAAAAACATCGGTTCACTAATGACGTGAATGATCTTGTGAAAAATACTATCTTTCTTTTGAACAACCAGCTCATTCTTTCCAAACTTTTTTTGTAACTCATGGGCTTTTTCAGTGGTCAGACCCTTACCCTCTTTAAGTTGCTGTTCTGTTATCAAAATGTTCATCTCCTATCAACTTCACTATTTTAAAATTAGTTTCAGCCAATTTACCCCATTAGCCCCTCGTACATCTACTTCTAGAGCTATTATACCAATAAACAGGGCAGTTTACGCAACACAACACAAAATTGTGTTATAGATACATTATTCAACACGACTTATCAATTGATAACGCATAGCAAAGGTGTGCCCATTGTAATTAAAGAGTTTTTCGCAATTCTATATAATAAGTAATTATCAGTTGATTTATTTCTTTGTATGTATTATCCAAACGACGAACCATAATATCCCATCAAATTCAGTCGAGTTGAATCGGGTTTTCCCTAATAGAGATTGATCACTTAATCAATTCGTGTTCAAGCCAAAAGTGCCTCGATTAAGTGATAATCATAGGTGTAGTTTGCACCATATGACACAGGCCGTCGTACTGCTGGGTCATGGTTGAAGGTGATTGTAAGCCATCTTGGTGACAGCGTAGTCAAGGTCAAGCCCTGACACCTGATCAAGGCAAGTGATGGTCAAGGGCTAGACAGTCCAGTATACATTCTCACCTGGTTGCCCACAGCATCATAGTAATATTGAGTGATGACTGGGGTCTTTCCAGGATTCTCAAGTCTCACCATTACAAGACGATTCATGTCGTCATAGGTGTAGCGCTGGCTCTGCATTACTATCGCTTCATTGGGTTTGTTGATGCTTGTGCGCTCTTCAATCACCTGACCAAGGGGGCTGTAAAGGTATTCCTTTACAGAATATTGGATAGTGGAACCGCTCTTTTCAAAGGGCGCTTCTTCCTTGATGAGCCTGCCCACCTTGTCATAGGTTTTCTTAGACGCATAAGGCACCGCCTCTTGATTGCTCTTGAAATCGTAGCTCTCTTTTCGCTGGCCAAGGGCATTGTAGACTTCTGGAAACACTAACTGAAAGCTCTGTTTATGTGGCTAAGTAGTTCAGGCTGTCTCCAAAAGCAGTTGATTGCATAATCAATTCGTGTTCCAGAGAATAGATTCAAAGTAAAGTAACAGGACGGTTAGTAGATAAAAAACAACAAGATACCAACATAACGGTCTCTTGTTGCCTTTTGAATTTCAAATTTGCTTACCATGTCATCTCTTTCAAATTGAATACTGGAAGAGACCGATTATTGCTAATTACATCTTGATGCAAATTGAAGTGTCATCGGCGCTACCATTTGGCCATTGTAATCCTTAACACCACTGATCGTAATCTGGTAGACTTTATTCGGCTTTTGGTTTTCAGTCTGAAGTTGAATCGTCTTATCATTAATATATCCTCGAGAGAGAACAAGGAGCTCCCCATCAACATTTTCCTCTTTAATGGTGAAGGTAGCCGATTCAATATTTACTTTTGATGGAAATATTACTTCAACAATATTAAATGATGGTGCAATTGCAGCAGTATTATTAAGCCCCGGAGATACCTTGACAGGACCATCAAACAAGCATTCTTGGGATTCCTTGCTACCTGATGAACTTATGCGTTCAACCACAAGTTTATACCTATCACCGGTTAAAACGCCGTTGACTTTTAAGATAATCCGACCCATACCTGTACCATATGAAATTTTAACTGATGTCGTCAAGCCACTGTCATTCTTATCAAGGTCATAAATGGTATATGTCCATTGCTCACCTTCTTCAAAATGTTTAGAAAAAGCCACTTCAACCTCGTGATCTAATATTGTGAAGACATTCCCAATTGGTGGTATCGGCATTGTATAAGGTTCATCTATTGGAATGTTTAAGTCTCCATAAGTGATATAGTACTTTCTTCCTTCAATTAAGTTGTCCTTTAACTTCATAAGAACATTATAACCACCTGAATATTTGACCGCTTTTATGACATCCACCACATCTACCATATTCCCATAGCCGTCTGAAACATGCCAGGTCTTCTCACTGATATCTCTATTTGATCCCATCTCGTCATCTATAAGTACTTCAATCATTCTGTAATCCGACAAAGAAGCACTTAGCAGCTTCATTATCTTTACAGGTTCAGGCTTTATGACAATCGGTTGAGGCTTAATGACAATCGGTGCCTTCTCGAAACCTAATTCATATTTTAGCGCTTTTACGCCATCTTTTCTTGCCACGTTCAGCGTATTTGATAAAATGGTAAAACTATCGCCTCTAATCAGCTTCTGCTGTTGATTGATGGGCCTTTCCAAGATGACACCTAGTTTGTATCCCTCTTCAACTGCATTTCCGTAGGCAACTTCCAAATAGCCTAATCCTCTCAACATAAAAGCGACCATTTGCTGATACGTCACCATCTGTCCAAGGCCAAATGTACGATTACCCAAGCCATGTGTGTACTTTTTCGCTTCGGCATAAGCAATGTATTTGTAAGACCAATGATTCTTTGGCACGTCAGTATAAGACATCTCACCATTAAAGTCCATTGCAGCCTTTTGTTCCCCAAGCAATCTTATGTAATAGGTTATAGCCATTTCCCTGGTTAACTCAGAATCTGACATCAGATCTCCATTGACAATACCCCATTTGTGTAACTGAGCACCTGATTCTTGATTTGCATATGAAATCGTGATAATAAAGAGTAATGAAAGCAGCATTATAATTATTTTTCGCACAGTAAGTCTCCTCTGTTATTAAGCTCTGTGGCATCTAAATGATTTGAATCATTTGTACTGTCCTATATACTTTGCCGATTATAGGTTTCTTCGCGGCTATTTATTGTAACATACAGAAGCCTCTAATTTTAGGGCTTTGCCATAAAAAACCTACTTATTTTGTAAATGAGCAGGTTTTCTAGCATAAAAAAAGAACCTGCCCATTTGGACATCCAAATGAACAGGTTCTTTTTCATTTATGCTTCTAAATCGGCTTAGCCTAAAAACTGTACCATGTCATCTTCTACAGAACCAATACCGTTGATTCCGAAGTTTTCAACCAATACATTTACCACATTTGGTGATAAGAATGCAGGAAGTGTTGGTCCGAGCTTGATGTTTTTAACGCCCAAGAAGAGAAGTGCTAACAAGACGATAACTGCCTTCTGCTCATACCAAGCGATATTGTAAGCGATTGGCAAGTCATTGATATCATTCAGTTCAAATACGCTCTTAAGTGTTAGTGCAATCACAGCAAGTGAGTAAGAATCGTTACACTGACCAGCATCCAAGACTCTTGGAATACCATTGATATCCCCAAGGTTTAACTTGTTGTATCTGTATTTAGCGCAACCAGCTGTCAAGATCACTGTATCTTTTGGCAGTGCTTCTGCAAATTCAGTATAGTAGTTTCTGTCTTTCATACGGCCATCGCAACCAGCCATAACAAAGAACTTCTTGATAGCGCCTGATTTAACCGCTTCTACAACTTTATCAGCAAGTGCCAATACTTGATTGTGGGCAAAACCACCGACGATTTTACCTTCTTCAATTTGCGTTGGTGCAGGTAATCTCTTAGCATGTTCGATAATAGCAGAGAAGTCTTTTTGTCCGCCCTCTACACGATCAGCGATATGGGTAAAGCCTGGGAAACCAGATGCGCCAGTTGTGTAAACACGATCTGCGTAATTCTCTTTAGGCGGTACGATGCAGTTTGTTGTGAAAAGAATTGGTCCGTTAAAAGTTGCAAACTCTTCTTTTTGTTTCCACCAAGCATTACCGTAGTTACCTACAAAGTGCTCATACTTTTTGAATGCTGGGTAGTAGTTAGCAGGCAGCATTTCTGAGTGGGTGTAGACATCAACCCCAGTGCCGTCTGTTTGCTTAAGTAGTTCTTCCATATCCTTAAGGTCATGACCAGAGATCAAGATCGCTGGGTTGTTTCTAGTACCGATATTAACTTCTGTGATTTCTGGGTTACCGTATGCTTCTGTGTTCGCTTTGTCTAGAAGAGCCATAACGTCTACACCGTATTTACCAGTTTCAAGTACAAGGGCAACCAGTTGATCAACAGACATGGAGTCGTCTAAAGTGGCAACCAACGCTTTTTCAATAAAAGCAAAGATTTCTGGGTTAGCTTTACCAAGGTTAAGTGCGTGCTCACCATAAGCAGCCATACCTTTAACACCATAGATGACAAGTTCTCTTAAAGATCTAACATCTTCGTTACCAGTAGCTAAAACACTAACTTCTGTTTCAGCAGCTTTGGCATCAAAGTCAGCTCTATCAATCACAACTGTTGCTGATGGATGGTATACTTTTTCTTCTAATTTACCGGCTGCTTTAAGCGTTGCTTTTAGTTCATCCCGCTTAGCCAATACTTTTTCAACGCGATTTTTAAGGGCTTCTGTATCAAAGTTAGCATTTGTAATGGTTGCAAATAAACCTTCCACCATCATGCGCTCAGTCTCTGCATCGTTAAGTCCTGCTGCTCTTGCTTGTCCAGCATATTCTGCAAGACCTTTTAGTGCATAAATCAATAAATCCTGTACATTAGCTGTTTCTGGTTGTTTGCCGCATGCGCCTACTTTATTACAACCTTTTCCGCCTGCTGCTTCTTGACACTGATAACAAAACATTGACATTGGTATGCCTCCTTATAATATAAAAACTGAGGGTTATTGGTTCACACTAGCGCTTATGTCCATCCAGTGTGATGGTGACTTCGTTATATGGCACAATCGTTTGCGATTGTAGCATAGCTTGTTTAACAGCTGTGACGATACCGCCGCAGCAAGGTACTTCCATACGAACCACCGTAATGCTCTTTGGTCCGTTGTTTGCAAAGATGGTTTTCAGCTTTTCGATGTAATAGTTATTGTCATCAAGCTTAGGACAACCTATCAGTGCCACTCTGCCCTGAATAAAATCCCTGTGGAAATCGGCATAGGCAAAGGCGGTGCAGTCGGCGGCGATTAAAAGATCAGCGCCCTTTAAGTATTCAGCCTGTGGATTGACTAGGTTTAACTGAACTGGCCAATTACCCAGGGCTGAGGTTAGGGGCTCATGTGTTGCCCCTTGGTGGACTTCTGCTCCCACATTTGTCGGTACTGCTGATTTTGGTGCCAATGTCATTCCCTTTTTAGCTGGCTCTGGCTCTTGACGTTCGATGCGCTTTGACATCGAACCTGGACACCCGCATGGTAAATTATCTTCAGATGCTGAATGAGCACCGTGATGACCGTGATTTGATGAAACAACTTCTGATGCCTCTTCATGTCCTTGATTTGCTTTGATCCGTTGGTCCACGGCTTCTTGATCATACTCAAGGGCGTCCCGCTCGATCATTTTGATGGCGTCTGTTGGGCAGTTAGGCAAGCAATCGCCAAGACCGTCGCAGTAGATGTCGCTGACCAATTTTGCCTTGCCGTCCACCATTTGAATGGCGTGTTCGTGGCATGCTGTAACACATAGCTCGCAGCCGTTACATAGATTTTCATCGATTTCGATAATCCGTCTTTTCATGTGGCCTCCTATTGAATGGGCCTTTGCCCTGTGGTTATTTATTTTATGCTGCTGTTTTTTTTGTTGCCGCTGTTCTTAACTGTCTCTACTTTACCACTGACTAGTTCTTTTAGCGGTAACATATGTTACACTGAGATGAGTGATAAAACTAAACTGACAAACGCATGACAAATAGTCGTACAACAGATTAAAATGGTCATGACTAAGGAGGCCGCCAATGGGTGAACAATGGGAAAATGACTGCATTCTCTTTCGCGGGTTTGATAAGGAACTGCTCGCATCCAGTATCAGAGGCGAATACCTGCGCTTTAAGAAATATGCCAAAAATGAAGTGGTTGTCCACGAAGGAGACCCTTGCCATGGCATTGGCATTGTCCGGGAAGGCACTGTGGAGCTACAGTCTATCTACCCTTCTGGAAAGGTTCTAACCCTTGTGCGCCTTAATAAGGGCGAGATCTTTGGCGAAGCCGTTGTCTTTGGTAAAGAACCCACCTACCCAATTACGGTGGTGGCAGTGACAGCCGTTGAAATCGGCTACATCAGTAAGGACGTCCTACTGGAACTTTTCACAAAACAGCCCCAAGCCCTCAATAATTTTTTAAGCTTACTTTCTAACAAACTCACCACCATGAACCGCAAAATCAAGAACCTGTCCCTGGATACCATCAGAAAGCGGGTAGCCAATTTTCTTTTAATGCAGTTTAAGCAATCAGGTCAGAAGATGTTCCAGACAAATATGAGCCGCAAGGCCATGTCCGATCTCATGGGGATCCAGAGACCCTCACTTTCAAGAGAACTGATTAAAATGAAAGAGGACGGCCTAATAGACTTTGAGGGGGAGACCTTTAAAATACTGGATTTAGAAGGCTTGGAAGATACGTTGAACTAGGGGTTAAGAGGCTAGCCACAAAGGCTAGGAATTAAAGACAAAGACTAAAGCAACTATAATTTATACCTAAATACGAAAACCCCTCATCCATTTAATTGGGTTGAGGGGTTTCTCTTATATGAGCTTTGGGGCAATTCTAATCATATTTGCAAAATGACTTAATGCTTTGTCAACATCACTTTCAATTCATCTAGATTTTTCATATCCAGAAGCACCTCTGCAACCATCTCGAGGCTCTCAACATTTTGACTAGATATTAATGTCATAATGTCCTCTGGTAATGGTCCAAACTTCTTGGTCAGCAACTTGAGAACTGTTTGACAGACACCTTTTTCCATGCCTTTCTCCATGCCTTCTTCTTGGCCCTTTAATTTACCTTTTGCTATTAAAATATCTGCTAACGTCATAACAACTTGACCTCCTTTTGGAAACTCCAGGTACACTTGCTCAACAATATAAGTGATATCATCTTCATCTAGATTCTTGCTAACTGTGAATACATATTTCATATAAGTTTCTAAATAGGCTGTTGCCGTTTCTTGATTCTCTAACTTTTGCAGTGCTTTAATGGCACTGATGACAGTGTCGCGCATAACTTGAGGATTCGGTTGATGTAAAGCCTGATAGATGGTTATGGCGATTTTAAGCAGTGTTTCCAGCTTCATATCTTCTGGTGATATGCCAGCGACATCATACAGCAAGAAGTCATAATTCGGAATATATTTTTTAAGATCATCAGATAAATCACTGTACTGTGGCATAAGGCCACTAAGTGACTTAACCACTTCCCAAGAATGCTCACCATGGTAAATCACCAGAGGAATAATGATTGGGATTACACGACTCTTTGCTTTTCTTGTTTTTGCATCCCAAATATCAACCATATAACGTAGCAGTTGCAAGGCAATCAAATGGGATTTGTAACTTTTGTGCTCAAACAGAAAATAGATATAGCCCTCTTGTCCATCAATAGCCACCTTGAATAGCAAGTCCGCATGGGTTTCTTGCATATTTTTATGAATAAAACTATCTTTCTGCGCTGACAAGCTATTAAGATTCACATGGGACAGCACTTCACTGGGCAAGTAGTTTTCTATAAAACTCTTGGCCACTTCCAGATTTGAAAATGTCTCTTTAAAAAACAGATCATGAGGTTTGTGCATGCAAGCTCCAATCGAAACCCCTTATATGGTTTCATTATAGCACAGGGGCTAAAAAGCTTCTAGCAGTGCGTGCCCACAATTAGATGCTCTCCCTAAGTTTCATCAGCTTATCAAATCTCTTCAAATTAGGCAATAGCAATGGGCCTACTATAATGCAGGTTGCATTATTGTGGCTTGAAACACAACATTTTTCTTGACAAGTTAGTTTATTGTTTAGCTCAGTGACGCCACTTCTTTTTTTCATTTTTCATCTTGAGACATCGCCATTCTTGTTTCATTAAATTGTATGATATAATGAAAGCGGAACTCCAAGAGGCACAAAAACCCCTTAGAGGGCCGGCCTCTAAGGGGTTTGGTTTAATCATCTAGATTGGTAACTGGTTCAAACTCTAAGTTTTAACTCAGGGAATTAACCCAGTAATTCTTCCAGTCTTTTCTTGTCAAAGCCTTGAACGATATCTTCGTCAACTTGAATGACTGGAACGCCCATAAAACCTTGATCCATCAATTCTTTTCTTGCTACTGCATCTGTTGATACGTTCTTTTCTGTATAGCTAACACCTTTAGAATCAAGGTAACGTTTTGCTTCGTGGCAGTAACCGCAAGTGTTTGAAGTATAAACAACAACATTTTTCATTTTTATATCCTCCATTATACGTACCCCGTCGGTGGGGGGCTTATAGGCTTATTGTAATACAGGTGACGGATGTTGTCAACTGCATATTTGCGAGTAAAAGCGAGACAGGGGGACGTGCACCGTGTCTCAGGAAAGGGAACCCTCATGACAGTTTGGAAAACACGGGGCAAGCGTGGCGACGCCCTAGAAGATCTGATTCTTCTAAGCAACGACTACTATGCAAAACATAAGGTCGCCAGAATTGATAAAGCCGCAACCCCAGTGACGGTGGTGGAACTGGATGGCAAGGGTCTCATTACCAAGGCTTATTTTGAAAAAAAAGCCACCATCGACTTTTACGGCATCGCCCAGGGGATGTTTCTCACCTTCGATGCCAAGGAGACCCATCAAAAGTCCTTTCCCCTAAAAAATATTCATAGCCATCAGATTGATTATATGAAAGAAGTCAGTGAACAAGGGGGCATTGCCTTTTTAATTGTCCACTTCAAGCATAGCGATATCTTTATGCTCCTACCCCACGAACTCCTGGTGGTTTATGACGACGCTGCCAAGCACGGGGGCAGAAAATCCATCCCATTTGACGCCATTCCTGAGCAGTTGACCATCAGGAGAGAAAAAAACGGCATCCTTAATTACTTGGATGCCGTGAATCGCTATCTTGATTGGAAAAGTGTTCTGCCATTGCATTGGCCAACAGACCAAACTGCTCAATACTCAGATTCTCAGCACGAGTAGTGGGTGCAATGCCGATGGCTTCACAAATGGCCGTAAAACTGACCTTATCGATGGGCATATTAGATGTGATGGTATTGAGTAGCATCTTTCTTCTTTGTGCAAAAGCAGCCTTCACGGTTTTAAAGAAAACTTCGTCAGAAACAAGGGTCACTGGTGGCTCTTTTCTTATTTTCAGGCGAATCACAGCAGAATCCACATTTGGCTGGGGTGTAAACACTGTTTTAGGCACTTTAAAGAGAAGTTTTGGCTCAGCGTAAAACTGAACAGCCACTGTTAAGCTGCCGTAAACCTTGTTATCTTTACCAGCGCTCATTCTATCAGCTACTTCTTTTTGAATCATAACAATCAGATCAGACACCGGAATGCCCTCTTCTAAAAACTTCATGATAATTGGGGTGGTGATATAATAAGGCAGGTTGGCAACCACTTTAACCTGTTTACACTCACTGAATTCTTCAGCAATCAGGGCTTTTAGGTCAAGCTTAAGGACATCTTCTTTAATCAGTTTAAAGTGGGGCGCCGTTTCAAAATGCGCCTCTAAAATCGGCCAAAGGGTCTTATCAATCTCAACAGAAACCACTTTTTTTGCTCTTAAAAGCAGGGCCTCAGTAAGGGACCCAATACCAGGTCCAATTTCAAGTACCCCATCTTCTGGACCAATCTCCGCACCATCTGCAATGTTATTAACAACGTTGCTATCGGTGAGAAAATTCTGCCCCAAGCTTTTAGAAAAGCTCACGCCATTGGCCTGCATCACGGTTTTAATATAATGAAAAGACGTGAGTTTACTCATTGGAATCTCCTTGTCTGTCCGACTTGCCTTCAAAAAACTCCTGGATTTTCTCAGGCGCCACTTGATAGGCATTCAAACGGGATAAAAACTGCTTGGCATTGCCGTAACCGATATTCAAATACTTACCCAGAGCAACACGTCTGGCCTTTGAATCAGCAGTACCGACAAGGCCCAGTGCATACATATCTTGATCTGTATAAATAGCAGCTTGTTTATCGGCTAAAACCTCTGCCTTTGCTTGCTTCAGGGCTTTAAGCAGGGCTTCTTCACTGGCATTTTCAACACCGATGTCCCCATCTTTTAAACCCTCGTCCTGGCTGATATAGGCATGTTTCACAAGGCCCGTAGCCCCCCGGGCCACCTTTTTCCTAATTTGATTGCCTGCATAATCCGGATCCGTAAAAATAATAATCCCCTGCTGTTTTGAGGCAAAATCAATGCGCTCAAAAATCTCTTTTGTAAAATTAAAACCATTGGTCCAAATATAAGATGCATCCACATATTGCTGCAGATTAGCCTGGTCATCGCGGCCCTCCACAACAATCACTTCTTTAATCACTAAACGATTGGGATTTTCCTTCAATGGATCACACCTCTTCCACTATGTTGAAGAATTTTAGGGCGTTGGCTTTGGTTTGGGCTGCTACGGCCTCATAGCTCAGGCCCTTAAGTCTCGCCATTTCGGCGCACACGTAATGGACGTAAGCGGATTCATTGCGCTTACCCCTAAAGGGCATTGGGGTAAGGTAGGGTGAATCCGTTTCAATCATTAACCGATCAAGGGGAACAAATTCAACCACTTCGTGGCTTTTTCTGGCGTTTTTAAAGGTCAAGGGCCCCGCCAAAGACAGGTAGGCCCCCTTGGCAATGTACTGTTTGGCCAGTTCTGCACTGCCAGAAAAGCAGTGCATCAAAACCCCTGTGCTAAAGGCTTCTTCTTCACATAGGATATCGAAGATATCCTGGTGGGCATCCCTGTCATGGACAATGATGGGCATGCCAAGGTCTTTGGCCATTCTAATTTGGTGGCGAAAGACTTGCTTTTGGGTTTCCCTTGGTGAAAAGTCATAATAGTAGTCAAGGCCTATCTCGCCAATGGCCTTGACCTTAGGGTCTTTGGCAAGGGAAAGAATGGCAGACCACGCTTCTTGGTCTGCAGACTTGGCGTCGTGGGGGTGTATACCCACTGCAGCGTACACGTGGGGGTACTTCTGGGCCAAGGCTACGGCGCGGTAGCTGCTGGGTAAGTCCGCGCCGGGGTTCATAATGTAGTCCACACCTTGGTCTAGAGCTCTTTGCATCATGGCATCTCTGTCTTGGTCAAAGCGCTCGTCATCAAGATGGGCATGGGAATCAAACAACATATCAGTCTCCTATGACACCACTGTGCCACTTTCAATAGCCACGTTAACCACTTTAAGATCAGTGGCATGGGAAGCTGCCAAAATCATACCTTGAGATAGAACCCCTCGCAGTTGAACTGGCTTTAAGTTGGCCACAATCACAACGCTTTGACCAACCAGGTCTTGGGGCTGATAAAATTGAGCAATCCCCGATACCACTTGGCGGGTTTCTGGCCCAACTTGCAATTGAAGTACCAATAATTTATCCGCTTTTGGATGTTTTTCAACTGATAAAATCTGCGCAACTCGTAGGTCTAGCTTTGCAAAGTCATCAATGGTGATTTCTGGTTTTAGAACAAGTGCTGCTGGAGCGGCTTCTGCAGCTTCTTCATCTGTTTCAGTAATGTACTTAGCCTTAATGACAGCCACTTCTTCAAGTTTCTTAGCTTCGTCCATACGAGCAAACAAGACTTCTGCTGTGCCAACGGATGTCCCTGCCACCGTGCCGTCAAAGTTTAAAAGGCTATCCAAAGTGCTGGCCTGAGCGTTGATTTGGCTAAGCACTTTGCCGGCTGTCTCGGGGATAAATGATTTGAGGAGCACACCAGCAACCCTGATTGATTCTAACAAGTTATATAGAACCGTCCCTAGTCTTTCCTGCTGCTCTGGATCCTTGGCTAAAATCCAAGGGGCTGTCTCATCTATATATTTATTGCTCCGTCTAAGGAGTTGGAAAATCTCATCCAGGGCATCAGCCACATGGTAAGCATCCATAAAGGCTTCAACCTTTTTAGGGGTTTCAAGGGCCAAAGCCACAAGCTCATCGTCAAGGGGGTCCTTTGAAGTCGGCGCTTGGATCACACCGCCAAAGTACTTTTGAACCATGGCCACTGTGCGGTTGACCAAATTGCCCAGAACATTTGCAAAGTCTGTGTTGATCCGGCTGATCATCATCTCGTAAGTGATGGTGCCATCCCAGGCAAAAGGCATTTCCCGAAGGACATAGTAACGGACGGCGTCTACGCCAAAGAGCTCAACTAAATCGTCGGTGTAAAGTACGTTGCCCCGAGATTTACTCATTTTATCTTTGCCCGTCAAGAGCCACGGGTGACCAAATACCTGTTTAGGTAGCTCAACACCAAGACCCATCAAGATAATTGGCCAATAGATGGTGTGGAATCTCACAATGTCCTTGCCAATCACGTGGACATCCGCTGGCCAAAGCTTGTTGAACTGGTCCGACGACCCATCAGGATCGTAGCCAATGGCTGTAATGTAGTTTGATAGGGCATCAAGCCAAACGTAAGTCACATGACCAGGGTCAAACTCCACTGGGATACCCCAAGTAAAGGTTGTTCGTGACACACAAAGGTCCTGCAAACCAGGTTTGATAAAGTTATTGATCATCTCATTTTTTCTAGACTCAGGCCAGATAAATTCTGGATTCGCCTCTAAATGATCTTCCAGTTGCTTCTGATATTTTGACAGCTTCAAAAAGTAAGCTTCTTCTTTGGCGGCCTTTACCGGGCGACCACAGTCTGGGCAGTTGTTCTCAACCAATTGAGACTCCGTCCAAAATGACTCGCAGGGTGTACAGTACATGCCTTCGTACTCACCTTTGTAGATATCGCCCTTATCGTAAAGAGTCTTAAAGATCTTTTGAACTGTCCGTTTGTGCATTGGATCTGATGTTCTGATAAATTGGTCGTAACTGACATTTACCAAGTCCCAAATCCGCTGGATTTCCCCTGCGATATGGTCCACATGCTCCTGAGGGGTCTTACCCTCTTCTTCAGCCTGCTGCTGAATCTTTTGGCCATGTTCGTCGGTACCTGTTAAAAAGTAGGTGTCAAAGCCCTGTTCCCGCTTAAAACGCACCAATGCATCGGAAACAATGGCCTCGTAGACATTGCCGATATGTGGAATTTTAGATGTGTAGGCGATTGCCGTGGTAAGATAGAATTTTCCTTTAGACATAAGTCGCTCCTTTTATGGTTAGTCTCGTGACGGTGCGGGTCCAAAAAAAACAAAAACCCCCATCCCAATAGGGACGGAAGACTCTTCCGCGGTACCACCCTAGTTCTGTCCATGGACAGCCCTCTGTGTGCGTTTGCACTGTGGTGTAACGTCCACTGACGGCATTACTTCACGGGATTATGCCCGCTTGGCAACGCGGCTCCGGGACCATGTTCGCCATTTTTTCGACGTTGCCTTTCACCAAAGTGGCAACTCTCTACGCTCGAATCCACGGGTACTCTTCCCTTCAACGCCTTTAATGTGCCACTAGTTTACCATAGCACACCTGGATTTGTCAAGGAAGAGAGCTACCTAATGGCATGAGTAGCTCGCAAGAGAGCTACCTGATGGCCTTGAATGACACCTTTGCCACCCCACATTCCCTAACTAGCCCCTTATTTCTTAAAAAAATAAGTCTTGTGACATTTTTCACTTGTCGGATTGCAAGGAGTATGATAAAACTATACAGGACAAAACGTCTAGGAGGTCAATTTGACAAAGCGCGTAACAGAAATACTCAATGATTTAAACCTTAATCGTATCAGCAAGCTTTCTTTTCAATCCGAAGAAAAGAGCGTAGCTGTTGAATTTCTAGATACATCTAACACCACCCATCAGGTGGAATTTATGAGCGTTGATACCTACTTCTTTCTCGATGAGAAGTTTCTAGAATCTATGTACCTTGAAAATGGTCAAAAGCAACCCATTACATTTTTTGATGCTGGTTATGGAGAATTTGTTGCTGTGGATGAGTTTGAAGACGGCACAAGTGCAGAAACCCTGCTCTCACAGCCAAACGTCATTTTAAATACCGACGAAGCCAGCATCTTAATAGAAGCCAAGCGGGTTCGCATCAATGGTGAATCCTATTACTTGAACAATTTACTTAACTAAGCCTCAGTCTTCTTCAAAATGAAAACAAAACCGCTAACTCACAGGCTGTATCCTGTGGTCTAGCGGTTTTTTATATCTTTTTACAAGCTTCAAATCTACTTTAAGAATGACAAGGAGAAGGGTTTGCCTGCGATTTTTTCAAATAGTTCTGGGTAAGGGTGCAGGCCAGATGGCTTGATAATCTGTTCTTTTAAGAAGGCACCAAAAGCCTTTGGCTTATCTGTGATTTTTTGTGTACCATGGGCTTTATTGAAGGATTCTTCAAGCATGGCGCAAGTGACATCACCCATAAAGTAGTTATGAAGATAAATTGGGTGGGTGGTGTGATGAATCAAGAATGCCCATGGTGGATTCTCGCAGAATGGTTCTTCATTAAAGAGTCGTTTGGAGAGGCCCCAATACAAGTTGTGGACATCATCATGGGTCTCAACCTGATTTAGGTAGAGGGACTGGTCAAACAAGATGCGGTGTACCGATCTTAAGGCATTGACCTTTTGCCATGCTTTGATTTCTGCAAATCGCTCAGACACTTCCGCTGGGTCAAAGAAGCGGCTGTAGAATAGCGGATTTGTGAGGAAGCTACCAAAGAGATTGGCAATCCCTTCAGAAATGATGCCGCTAATGCCAAGGTTCATCAAATAATCTTCTGGATTGGATTCGAATGAGTGGACCCCATGGCCTGTCTCGTGGAGCATTACCCCGTATTCGCTATAAAGATCTTTAACATTGGCTAAGATTCTCGAGTCCTTGCCCATCTCGATGGTAAAGTTGTAACCCCATTCGGACTTATTGGCACGGGAGAAGATATCGTAGGTAATATTCATTTTTGAAAGGTCGATATCAAACTCCAAGAAGAAGTCCCGTAGTACCGTATAATACTGGCTCATATCTACTTTTTCATTGAGAGCTGGGGCAAGCTTAGCAGAAATAAAACTTTCATCCCAAGGCATGATCACCGTATCGTCTAAGAATTTTTTGGCGTAAGTCTCACGGGCCTGCTTCATTTTTGGTAGCATCTCTTGGACTTCTTGCTCCCAAGTGCTGAAGATCCCAGGATGTAGCTCGTCGTCTTCAAGGCTCATGGCCACAAAGCTCTCTTTGCCCCGAAGGGTTGCCAGTTCTTTTCGCATGTTAAGGAGTTCCACAAAACCCGCTGCCATCAATGGCTCATTGATTTGATTCTTAGCCATATAAGCGGCTTTTCGGCGATCTCTATTTTCTTCTTTGGCAAGAATCTGGGCCAATTCCACGCCGTTGATTTCTCTATCTTCAAAAACCACTCGGTGGGTATTGAGCACTTGAGATAGGGCTGTTGTCTTTTGCGTAATTTTTCGCATGAGGGCATTGACTTCCGGTGATAAGTGAAAGGGTTCAAATCGCTTGAACAGCAATTCTAAGCGTCTTTTGTCTTCTGGGGTTATGGCCTGCTCCATTGCAGCCTTAACCACCTGAAAATTAGCTGGATCCTCATATAGACCATTCATCACCTGCTCTGCAGCGTCAAGGCCTAGGTCGTAGCCTGCTGTATATTGAACCCAAGAAAGCTGTGAATAGTGAACTTCTGCTTTTTTTAGTGCTTCTACCAAATCATTGAGTGCTGTGATATCTTTCAGTGTTTCCATTGAATCTCCTATTCTCTTTTGAATTTTTATGACCTTGAGCTCAACAAAAGCTCCGCCTATACTATTAGCATCCCACAGGAAAGCGTTTCCGTCTAGGCTTTTGCAACAAATTTAAGGTTCACTTAAGCCAATTTAATTCTATATTCATGTGGTTTTATAGTCCTATGCCAACATATTTAAGTTGTAAATAATCCTCTATGCCGTATTTACCGCCTTCGCGGCCATAGCCACTCATTTTCACCCCGCCAAAAGGGGCTTGGGCCGAGCTGATTCTCCCAGTATTGATGCCGATCATGCCGTAATCCAGTCCCTCTTGAACCCGTATGGCCCGACTTAAATTCTCAGTAAAAGCATAGGCAGATAAGCCGTATGGTGTGTCATTGGCCATTTTAAGGGCTTCTTCTTCTGTATCAAATACCATAATAGGCACCACTGGGCCAAAGGTTTCTTCTCTGGCAATCCTCATATCGGCTGTGACCCTGGTGATAACTGTGGGTGGAAACAAATATCCCCCCAGTGATTGATCAACTCCTTGGGTCCCGGTAAGCCCTTGGTTTCCAACACCTTCTTTGGCTTGTTGTCCCTGCCGGTACCCAACTCCCCCACAAAGACACATAGCCCCACGCTCTAGGGCATCCCCCACGTGGTCACTTATTTTGTTAAAGCCATCCCCATCAATAATGGGACCCATATCAACGGATTCAAACCCATTGCCCACCTTTAACTGGGCCACCTTAGCAAGAAGTTTTTCCGTGTACGCCTCTAAAACCCCTCTTTGAACAAGCACCCGATTGGTAGCTATGCATACCTGGCCACAATTCCTGAACTTTGAATCCAGTGTCCCTAAAACCGCCTTATCTAAATTCGCATCCTCAAACACAATCAAAGGCGCATGACCACCCAGCTCCAAAGAGAGCTTTTTCAAGGTTTGACCAGACTGTGACGCCAAAATTTGCCCAACTTCTGTAGATCCCGTGAAGGAAACTTTTCTGATGCCCTTATGGGCCATCATCTGTCTGCCTATCTGTGGGCCATCTCCAGCTACGAGCTGACACACCCCAGGAGGGAACCTCACTTGATCTAAGAGTTCAAAAAACTTAACCGCCGTTAAAGGGGTTTGTTCCGCGGGTTTCACCACCACTGTACAACCTGCAGCCAAGGCCGGTGCCAATTTTCTAACAAACATGGCCAGGGGAAAATTCCACGGTGTAATAATTCCCACTGGACCAATGGGCTCTTTCAAAACGGACAACCGCATCCCCGGGGTATGGGTTTCCAAAATATCGCCGCTTACACGGATGCCTTCCTCTGCATACCACTGCACATAGCTGGCAGCATACCGCACCTCGCCCAAGGCCTCAGCAATTGGCTTGCCTTGTTCCCGCGTCATCACCTGCGCCAATTCACTTTCCTTAGCCACCATCAGCCCATGGAGCTTTCGCAGGAGCGCCGCCCGCTCATAAGCGGTGGTGCGCTTCCAGTCCAAAAACGCCGTCACCGCCCCATCTAGGGCCCTGTCAACATCCTGTGGCCCCGCCACGGCCTGGTAGCCCACAACACTGAGATCGTAGGGATTGTAAACCGGAAAATCCTGACCCAATAAACCCTTTGTAAAAGCACCATTGATATATAGTTGCCCCTGGATTGCTTCAAACGACGGGATTGCCATATTGCCTCCTATGTGGACTGTTTGCCAGTGATTAAAATTCACTAAAAAATTGTCGGTTTCATTTGATTATGGGTAAAAATGAGACTATACTGGTACTATAGCTTTAAGACAGAACCTTTCACTTATTATACCAGTCCCATATCATTTAGAACACCCTTGGAGGTCATACCATGTCTGCAATCAGCCCAGCTTTTATTTTAAATGCGCTTCAAAATTCGACTTTAGCCGTAGCAACCCCAGTTAGTGGGGATACCATGATCAACATCACTGCCATTACAGATATTTTTTACTTATTCTTTTGGATTGCCTTAGTCGGGGTCATGGGTTTTGTGATGCTGATTTTATTCAAATTTTATCAGACTGTAAAAGATTTTAGGGCCATTGTGGCAGATAACCGTAAAAATATCAATTTGATTATCAATCAAATCCCTCAAATTACGCAAAATATACAAGAAGTGACCACTGAAGTGAGCCATGCCACCCAAAAATTCCGTCCTACGGTGGATAATATTGCCGATGCCAGTGAAAGCACCACTGAAACCATTAAAAATAACAATCCGATCAACGAAACCATTATCAGTGCCTATAAAACCGTCAACAATGTCCATAAGTTGGTGGAAAGCTTTAATAAAAAACATGATAAAAATTCTCCGACAAATTCAGAAAATTAAATTATTTTGTTTAGAGCCTGTAAGAAGGGGTAATTTATGGATGAATTCATTGTTTGCGCCCATCTTGGCGTAAAACCCCTTTTGAAGACAATTTGTTAGTAAATATTTTCAGAAAAAGGTTGACTTATTCTGTAAAGACTGTTACTATTTTAAGTGAGCAAATTGTCGAAAAAATGCTTAATTTGAGGAGGAATATTATGAAATCAACAGGTATCGTTAGAAAAGTGGATGAATTAGGTCGTGTGGTAATTCCAATTGAATTGAGAAGAACACTCTCAATCGGTGAAAAAGATGCGCTTGAAATTTTTACAGAAGCTGACACAATCATCTTGAAAAAGTATGAGCCAGCTTGTATCTTCTGCGGCCAAGCAAAAGGCGTTAGAAACTTGATGGGTAAGAACATCTGCCCAGAATGTATCACTAACATCGGTAACCTTTAATTCAAACAAAAAACCTTTCACTTGTGTGAAAGGTTTTTTTTATGCCTTTGATCTTTCATTTTACGTGTTTACATTTTTTCTTAGTTTCATTTTTCTGAGGCCAACTTATAAAGTGCCTGCCGATCCACATTGTGTAGCTTTGCCAGCTCCTTGACCACATCTTTGATCCGTTCCCCAGCCAAAACCCGTGCCCGCACCATTTCAAGCACCACATCCTCACCAATGGCCTCCACCACAGGCACATGACCACCTACCACTATCACATATTCACCCCTTGGCTCATTGGTCTCATAGTAAGTGACGGCTTCTGAGAGGGTGGTATGCAAATAGGTTTCGTAGCGTTTAGTGAGTTCACGGGCTAATGTGATCTGACGGTCCCCAAAAACCAGCAATAGGTCTGCCAAGGTCTTTTGAACCCGGTGAGGAGATTCGTAAAAAATAAGGGTCGATGCCAGTTCTTTTAACTTTTCTAGCCGCTGCTTGCGCTTATTTCTATCCAAAAAACCCTCATAATGAAAAGGCTGAGTGGCCAGTTGAGAAGCCACCACCGCAGTGACCATGGCACTAGCCCCAGGTAAAACCGTATATTCAATGCCTTCTAAAATACAGGCCTTGATCAAAACCTCACCAGGGTCCGAAATCCCAGGCATCCCAGCATCGCTCACCAGTGCCACTTGCTTACCACCCCGCAAATGCTCTAAAATCTGCTGAGTTCCGTATTGCTCATTATGCTCGTGATAACTAATCAGGGGCTTTTTAATCTCATAATGATTCAGTAATTTAATGGTGGTGCGGGTATCCTCACAAGCAATTAAATCCGCATTTTTAAGGGTTTCAATCACCCGATAGGTCACATCCCCTAAATTGCCAATGGGTGTTGGACAGATAAATAACATCACAGCCGCCTTTCTCAGTTGATTTCACCACTGATTCTCAGTTAGTCCACAGTATCCCTTGAAGGCTCAAAAACATCCATGGTGGCCTCTTCGTAGATCTTATAAATCTCCGCCGTATAGTCCCCATTCTCCTGATAAACCACAAGAGGGGCATCAAACCTCAGTTCTTGGCCGCCATACTTAACAAATCGCATCAACATAATATTGGGTTTGCCATCAGCCTTTGGCTGCACAAATCGAATTTGCTTGGGTTCAAGCCGATACGCCCTTGCAACCGCCACAACATCCACCAACCGGTCCGGCCGGTGAACCATATAAAAAACCCCGCTGGGTTTTAACACATGATAAGCCGCCTTAAAAAGATCCTCTAAAGTACACGCCACCTCATGACGAGAAAGGGTCTTATAATCCGTTTCATTTTGAAGACCCGCTTTAGCTTTAAAATAGGGGGGATTTGAAGTAACCACATCCATACAACTCTTTTTAAAGTGTGTGGTGATGTCTTTGATATCCATTGTCTCAATAGTGATCAGGTGTTCTAGGCCATTAAGGGCCACGCTGCGCTTGGCCATATGTGAGACCTCGGCTTGCAGCTCAATTCCAGTAATATGAGCCGCTCTGGTCCTTGCACTTAATAGAAGGGGGATAATACCCGTTCCCGTACCTAAATCCATCACAAACTGGCCCTTGTCCACCGCTGAAAAATGAGCCAATAGAACAGCATCAATCCCAAAACTAAACCATTTAGGATTTTGTATGATTTTAAGGCCATCTCTTTGAAGATCATCAATTCGCTCATCTTTTTTTAGTGCCTTTTCATCCTGAGTATTCATCTGGTCCTTACTCCCTATTCAAAAATCAGTAAAAAGGAGATGCTAGCGTTAGCATCTCACTAAAGTTAGCATCCCCCTACCAATCTGTTTATTCAAAGAATTCGTCTGCTTGATCTTCCAGTTGGGCGACATCAGCGCCTGCATCAGCACCGCCATCGGCCCCGTGTCCACCACAACCACCGCCTTCACAATTCTTTTTTGAAGGTTTTGGCTGTTTTTTGTCCACCCGAATCAGCACGCTATTGCTATATTCGTGCCACTCATCACTGAGCTCATCTTGGCCATTTTCTTTGGTTTTACCAGTCATCAATTTTACTTTGACTTTTTCCTTTAGAATGCTGGTGTAAAAGACAATTGCTAGGCCATCTGGAGTCTTGACCCGCTCCCCAATTTTAGGCATTTCTTTATTGAGTTCACGGTAGGTGTCATATTCGTAGCGAAGACAACACATTAAACGACCACAGATCCCTGATATCTTTGTAGGATTAAGAGACAAACTTTGATCTTTAGCCATTTTAATTGAAACCGGCACAAAATCACCCAACCAAGTAGCACAGCATAATTTATAACCACAAGGGCCAATGCCGTTCATCATTTTGGCTTCATCTCTTACCCCGATTTGACGGAGTTCGATACGAGTTCTAAACACAGCCGCAAGATCTTTAACCAAATCTCTAAAGTCAACACGACCATCAGCCGTAAAATAGAAAATAACTTTGTTATTATCAAAAGTGTATTCTACTTCAATCAGTTTCATATCCAGTGAATGTTCAGCAATTTTTGCAGAACACACATCAAAAGCCTCTTTGCTACGTTCAATATTTTCTTCGTGAATGGACTTATCATTCTCATCAGCCAATCTTAAAACCGGCTTAAGGGGTGAGACCAACTCAGATTCTGGTACCTCTTTTGGGCCGACCACCACAAAACCATATTCGATGCCACGGACTGTTTCAACAATCACCGCATCATCCTTTTTTATTTCCCAATCACCTGGATCAAAATAATACACTTTACCGGCTTTTTTAAAGCGTACGCCGATGACTTTAACCATGAAGAGCCTCCTGTATACGATAAAGCACTGCCTCAGTCACCAATTGATAGTTCTGTTGCCGCTTAAGGGCAACCATTGCTTCGTCAATGGCTTCTATACAACTAATCAGTGCAAGTGATGTCACATATTGAGTACATTGTACCATGTTTTGGCGCTTAAAAGATAGTCTAAGTAAGTCCTCACTGCCACCTTCTTTTATGAGCATCACATCTTGAAACCAAACACGGCCAATTTCAAGTAATACTTCAATGTCATCTTTCAATGTATCAAAAACAACCATGTGTTTTAGCCACTTTGACGCTTTGTTTTCACATAGACCTTCCAGTATCAGAAAAAATTTCTCAACACCTTCGCAAAAAACCTGGTCTTCTTGCCATCGTATATAATGACCCATGCTACCCATTGCGATCCCCACCAGCTGCTCGTCCACTTTCAAGCCACGGACTTGGATTAATGATATCAGCTGATCCATTGTGAGGGGGTGAAAGGGAATTCGAATTAGCCGACTTCTTATAGTTGGCAAAAGTTTATAGGCATTATCAGTCATTAAAAGAAAAAGCGCATGACCTGGTGGTTCTTCTATTAATTTTAAAAGTTTATTTTGAGCCTGCTCTGTCATGGCGGGCGCATCGTCAATCAGGACAATTTTAAGCTCTGATAAAAAGGGCTTCATGTGAATAAAGCTGTGTAGCCCTTCTATTTGTTCTGTTTTTATGGTAGTGCCATCCGCTGTTACGCACAGAAAGTCAGGATGATTATCGGTTTCAAACTTGGCTTCTAAATCAATTTGCTTGCCACAAAGCAATGATTTTGCCAGAGTCCTCGCAAATGTGAATTTACCAATCCCATCAACACCTTCAAAACAATAGGCATGGGCTAATGAACCATTTTGGGCAATTTGATTGAAATACGCTTTTTGTTGCTCATGGCCGATAATGGTTTCAAACATGTTCAGTGGTTCCCTTCTTGTCAACTGAGCCTTTTGTTGCTTCATTCCCTTGTGCTTCTTTATAGCCTTTTGCTTCAATTAATACCTGTACCTGTTCAAAAATCATCTCGTGAATTTCTTCAATGGGCTTGAACTTCCCATCCCGCATACAAGGGACACGGACCCAATCACACATGGCACCCACCTTTTGAGCACACTGGTAAGCTCTTAATACATGACTCTCATCTCGTTCGTGGATATCTTTGGTGTCTGTGCCATCAATTTTATTGGCCCGGTCTCGTATCACGGCTAAAGAATGTTCAAATGGCACATCTAAAAAGAAGGTGGTATCTGGTTTTGGAATGCCCATCACATGGTATTCGAAATTCTCAAGCCAAAGGATAAAATCTTTGATTTGAGAATCATTTTCAAATTTTGTGGCCTGATGAACCATATTGGCCGTTGTATAGCGATCGGCAATAATAATGCCCCCCGCCTGATAAAAATCTTGCCAATCTTTTTTATACGAGGCGTATCGGTCCACAGCAAAAAAAACTGATGCCGCGAAGGGACTGACATCGTCAGCGGTCTTTCCAAACTCCCCCCGTAAATACATCTTAACCGGTGCGGAAGCTTCACTTGTATAATTAGGGAAACTCACTAACTTCACGGGATAACCCATGGCTTCAATCCGTTGCAGTAAGCGATTACTTTGAGTTTCTTTACCACTACCATCATTTGCTTCTATTGTAATCAATAAACCCGAAGACATCACCCATCACCATTCCCTTATAAAAAATTTAATATCACTTTTTAGTCACACACATCACATACCACTGATGGGTTGCCGTCCCGTGGCTATCATCAAGCCCGTCGCAATCTTCAGTCAAATGAGCTTGATCAGATAGGGCGTTATCACCCTCTGAAAGACCAGCTACAAAATGCTTAGGTAAAATCGTTTCTAGCAATAAAATATGGGACTCTTCAATCATTTCCCCAGGCATTAACAGTGGCACACCCGGAGGGTAAGGGGTAATTTGCTGAGCGCAAATACGACCGCTACTCTCACTTAGGGGTACGAGTTCCTGCTGACATCCACCTACCTCATCAAAGGTTAGGTGCCTTGAGGCTTTGGCAAAGCTAAAGGACACTAGGTGTTCAAGGCCTTCTTTTATCTCCAATTGATCCAGGGCGTCAGCAATCATGGCTAAATCGTCTTCTGTATTCATGAGGCTTAAATAGCAAAGAACCCCTTGATGGTGAGCATATTCTGGGACAATACCGTATTGCTCTAAATGTTCTAAAACCTCGTAGCCAGTGTAGCCATTGGCCTCAGTGGCCAACCAAAGTTTAAGGGGATCCTGAGGCCCATCATCACCGGATAACCAAGATCTTAGACGATCTCGACGATACCGCTTAATCACAGTACAAAATAAATCCTGGTCAGCACTATGTTTTGTCATATAGTGAATACTGTCGTCAATGGACGTCATTAAGACATAGCTTGGCGAAGTGGTTTGAAGCTTTTTTAAGTAGGATTTGACCCGGGTCATCACGGTTGAATCGCAGGATTTAGAAAAATGAAGTAGCCCAGTCTGTGTCATGGCTGGCAGGGTTTTATGGGCACTTTGAATTACCACATGAGCACCCATCTTTAAGGCACTGTATTGACACAAGTCTCCGAAATTCAGATGGGCACCATGGGCTTCGTCCACTATCAGTGTGCCCTGCCGCTGATTCAATATGGCTGCAATGGTTTGTATTTGTGTCACATAGCCGTAGTATGTGGGGGATGTCAACACCACTACCCGGATATTGGGGTTCGCCTCTAATAGTTCCAAGATGGTATCTGGGCTGTAGCCAAGCATCTGTCCGGTTTGACCAATAAGGGGGAGCGCCACCACTTCACTGAGGCCATGGATGGCAATTGCATTATAGACTGATTTATGGCAATCGCGACCAATAATCAAAGACTCCCCTCTGTTGCAGGCTCCCATAATCGCACTGAGCATGCCCACTGTGGAACCATTCACTAAAAAATGGGTTTCTCTGGCACCAAAGATTTCAGCTGCGTTTACCATTGCTGTTTTCAAAATGCCACTGGGGGCATATAAATTATCTGTTCCCGATATCTCAGTGGTGTCCAAGGCAAACCAATTTGTCTGGTGTAACGGCTTATATTTATGCCCAGGCATGTGGGCACTGACCTTTTCAAGCGCCAATCGCTTGCCTAGAGCTTCACGAAGCATTTTGGGCCACCAGGGACTGCAAATATATAAGAAATTCTTGATTTGAGCCTACTACAACCCACTCAAAAACAAGATCAAAGAGATTCACGATAAAGACTATGGCAAAGTTCACCGCTGATAGTCCTAAAAAGGATCTGTTTTTCTTTTGAATCGTCTGACTTAACAGCATTATAGCTCCTTGCGTTTAGGCACGCTTATTCTTGTTTTTTGAACTGTTTTTCTTAGCCGCTTTAGGTTTTCGCCTCATACTGGGTGGTACTGCCTGCACCCAAAACCATAGGATCAAATACACAAAAACGCCGCTAAAGAGAGCACCCAGGGCATAATTAATTTGATTCATCTCACCAACTCCTTAAGATAATCACTACGCTTTAGTATGACACAAAAAAGGCTTTAATGAAACAAATAATCAGAGGGGTCAAATATTCTTAATCTCATCTTTTATTTTGGCCAGTTTTCTGATACCCTTGATTCAAGCGTCAAAAGTAAGTTTCACAATAACCATAACCCCTGTACAGGAGGCTTTTATTTATGTTATCACAACGTGTCCAAAATATTACACCCTCAATGACTCTTGGTATCAGTACCAAGGTAAAAGAACTAAAAAAGCAAGGGATTGATGTGCTGAATTTAAGTATTGGCGAACCCGATTTTCCAACACCAGATGGTGCTAAAGAACCGGCTATCCAAGCGATTAAAGACAATAAAACAAAGTATGATGCAGAATCGGGCCTATTAGAGCTAAGACAAGCAATTTGTGAAAAACTACAGAAGGAAAATGGCATCAGCTATGGGCCTGATGAAATCGTGGTTTCCAGTGGTGCGAAACATTCGATCACCAACACACTAATGGCCATCACTAACCCTGGGGATGAAGTTTTAATTCCAATTCCTTTTTGGGTGAGCTATCCTGAGATGGTTAAATTGGTAGGAGTTATACCAGTATTTGTCAACACAAACTTTAATAACAACTTTAAAGTAAAACCCGATGAACTGAAAGCTGCTATCACACCTAAAACAAAAGCTATTTTTATCACGAATCCATCCAATCCAACAGGTGCTGTTTATACTAAAGACGAGCTACTTGCCCTGGCAGAAATCTGCGTTGCAAATCAAATTTACATCATCGCAGATGAAATCTACGAACGGGTCTGTTATCTGGATACCTTTACATCGATTGCCTCGCTTTCTGAAGCCATTAAGGACATCACCATCACTATCAATGGCATGAGTAAATCCGTTTCAATGACGGGCTGGCGCATTGGTTATACCGCATCACGTAAAGATATCGCAAAAGGTATGAGTTCAATTCAAGGACACCTGGTTTCCCATCCAAGTACCATCTCTCAATATGCAGCCCTTGGTGGACTTCAAAATTGTTCGCAAGATATGATCACCATGAAAAAAGTCTATCAAGGTAGAAAAGATCAAGCTCTTGCATGGATTGAAGCGATTGATGGCCTTTCTGTTGTCAAACCGGACGGCGCCTTTTACGTTTTCATCAACATCGGTAGCTTAAGGTCTAAAATTAACCAAGATGGTCTTTCGATGGCGGTTTGCACCACCCTTCTTGACCAATACAAAGTTGCTTTTGTCCCAGGTATCGCATTTGGTCACGACGACTTTATCCGCATGTCATACGCGACAGATATTGAAACCATTAGAGAAGGCATCAGTAGACTTGGGCAATTTGTCGAGTCATTGGCATAAGCCGGACATCATCAGTCATTGGCATAAGCTGGGCCTTATCAACCGAATTCAAGACACTTCATGAAACAACAAAATATATGAATTAAAACCCCTCCAAAGTGAATTCTTGAGAGGGGTTTATTTTTATTATTTAAACTTCAGTTTGGTGTTTCATTAAATTGAACAACTTTCTATCAGTCTTCTCAATTTCTCTCTTAATATGCTTCATGGGCATCTTATGTGCACGAGATAGTCGCCTGACATCCACGTTTTTTTGGAGTTCAAGGTACTTGGCCCGTATGATTTCAATTTCTAGCACTGTGAAGTTCTCTAAAGTCAAAAGTTCCTCAATTTGAGCTGTGACGCGGATAACTTGTTCTTTTTCCATTAACGTTTCTCCAAGTCAAGTAGCATATAGGACCGTTCCACCATTATGGCGCCGGCAGAATTTAGTAATGTGATTGTCCCCTTCTGATTGCCGTCGCAAAGGAGTTGGCCATCCTCTAGTATTTCTTTGAGATGGCGAGCAGTACCCATATTGCCATCATAAATATTTACAGGGTAATTGAAGTAGTCTGAAATAGCTTGTCGTAAAAAGACATAATGGGTACAGCCAAGCACTAAGCCATCAACAGGAATCGACGCATCCAAAGGAAAAAGTCTTTCTAGAACCGCATTCACCAGAGGGCCACCCACAATCCCTTGATCCACTAGGGTTACAAACTCAGGTACTGGGATTTTAGACAAGGTAACATTATCCTGATATCTTTCCATGAGCCTCGCAAATTTTTGTTCTCTAAGGGTCATTTCCGTTGCCAGGACGGCTATATGACCACCTGGATGGGCTAATGCAGCAGGTTTAAGAGCTGGCTCCATACCAATGATGGGAATGGTATACTTCCCTCGTAAGACGTGAGCAGCAGCACTTGTGGCCGTATTGCAGGCAATCACCACAGCCTTTACCCCACGACTGATAAAATCCTCAACAATTTCCTCAGAGTAATTTAAAATCGTTTCCGGTAACTTGGGGCCATAAGGTGCTCGTAATGAATCCCCAAAGTAAATAAAACTTTCATTTGGCATCATGGCAATTAGTGTCTTTAAAACGCTTAGGCCACCTAGACCAGAATCAAAAACACCAATTGGTTGACACTTATGGATTTTCAAATCTTGAGACAATACATCACCCCCCAAATCATTATAACCCATCTGTTTTTTTTGACAAGTCGTTAGAAACCAGTTAAAATAAGTTAGTAACAACCTGTGGATTAATTGTGCACAAGTTTCGCTTTTTCATTGAGTTACCTTTTGTTATCCACAATCGTTAAAATCGCTGTAGCTCTTCAAAATACAAGGTTGTTGTGAATTTGATGCTCAATTAGATTTATTCAGACGATTCAAAACCTTGATTTATCAACAAGTTATCAAGAGGTGGTGGATAAGTTGCCAACAGTAAACTGCAAAAAATGTCTTTATTACTATGTCACATGGGAAAGTAAGACCCCAAATGGTTGCAAATTCTTTGGATTTAAATCATTACAAGTTCCAAGTACCATCGTTAAGCAGTCATCAGGTCAAGAATGTACCGCCTACAAAGCAAAATTCTAGGGATTTATTGACCAAACGGCTACTCTATACACATTATCCACAAGTTATACACAAAACCGTGGATAACTTGTGGTAACATGAGTCATATCAACTCTTTTAAGTACAAAACCAGCCTCGGATAGCCTAATCGAGACTGGTTTTCTATTTTCAAACCAATAAATCACCTTAGATTCAAGTTAAAACTGATGTCTAAAGATTGATAGGAATGGGTCAAAGCTCCGCAGGAAATCACATCTACTCCTATCGTGCCTAATTCTTTTAGTCGCTCTAATGTCACATTCCCTGAGACTTCTAATAGAACACGATTCTCAGATACTGATTGATTCCGAATGCCAACAGCTTCGATAATCATCTCTGTGGACATGTTATCAAGCATGACTATATCAGCCCCAGAAGCAATTGCCTCATGCAGTTGAGGAATCGATTCCACTTCCACTTCTATTTTAACTGTGTGTCCAACATAAGCCTTAGCCTTTTCAATGGCAGCACGAATCCCGCCGCAAACCTCAATATGATTATCTTTAATCATAATCGCATCAGAAAGATTATATCTGTGATTGAATCCGCCACCAAGAAAAACACTATATTTTTCAAAAGGTCTAAAGGACGGTGTTGTCTTTCTGGTATCTGCTAACTTAACATTCGGTTGATTCAGTGCATTGACATAAGACCGTGTCATTGTTGCAATACCACTCATGCGCTGAAGAAAATTCAAAGCAATACGCTCCGCTTTAAGCAGGGCCTTTGCATTGCCTTCGATGGTCATCAGTACCTGACCTTTATGTATGACATCACCATCTGCGCAGAACCACCTTATGGTCGCATCGGGATCACATAGGTAAAACCCTTGATTGACAACAGCTACCCCAGCCAGTACACCATCAGCTTTCGCTAATAGTTCACCATGAGCCATGACTTTTGAACCCACTAAAAGTTCAGTGGTCAGATCCATGTAATGATTATCTTCAATGAAAGCTTGTTTAAGTGCAGCTTCAATGATAAAAGGATTTAACATGAAGTTCCCTCCTCAAGTATTTGATGGGCACCAAGACTATTTTTTCGTGATAAAGCCGATTGGAGTATCTCAATAGCACAAATCAAGCTATTATGAGCTAAGATACCTTCACTGTCCACTGGATCCAAATCAGATATTGAAACCTGAAGGGCCATAAGAGACTGAATCCCCTCACTAAGGCTAGATTCAGTACGATAGATAAAACCATCATTAGTTAAAATGGTTCTCACTGATTCAAAGATGTCCTTTGCTGTTGAGGTTGGTAAAGGCATTTTAGGCTCTGAGGAAGTTTTCAGAATTGTTTTTAGCATATCTATAAGAACCGTCCCCAGTTTACTCAATTTTTCGCCTAAATCTACGGGGTTTTTCCAAAATAACGCATAATCGAATTCTATTTGCTTCGCTACTCTAGCACCAAAAACTAAAGCTTCCAGCAATGAATTACTGGCAAGTCGATTAGCGCCATGAACACCAGTACAAGCCACTTCACCAACAGCATATAGTCCAGAAATCGAAGTTCTACCCCATAAATCCGTCTGAATACCACCCATATGATAATGCTCAACTGGGCAAACCGGAATCAAGTCCTCAGACATATTATAACCCGCTTCTAGCAAGGTCTCATAAATCATGGGAAAACGACCTTTAATATAACCAGGTTTTAAATGAGTCACATCCAAATAAACAAAGGGCTTCTTAGTCAATTGAGTTTGCTTAAAAATCTCTCTTGCAACAATATCTCTAGGCGCAAGATCCCTTTGGGGATGGGCATCAGCCATGAAAGCAAACCCATCACTATTTCTTAAAATACCACCTTCACCTCTGACCGCTTCAGAAATAAGAAAATGGCGCTCTGTGCCCTGTTGATAGAAAGCAGATGGATGAAATTGTACCATCTCCATATCCATTAGCTGAGCGCCTGCACGTTTGGCAACAGCAATACCATCACCAGTTGAAATACGAGAATTGGTGGTGTGGGAGTACAACTGCCCTATGCCACCTGTGGCAAGTACCACTTGATTAGCATAAAGGGTCTGGAATTCACCACCGTGGAGCATGGTCAAACCAACAGCACGGTTATCAGCTGATAAAACATCCACAACAACCGTTTCAAAATAGCTTTGGATGTTCTCGTATAGATGCAAACGAGCATTCAGCGCACGCATCACTTCTTTTCCCGTAGCATCCTGATAATGCAGGACCCTTCTTGAACTATGCCCACCTTCTTGAGTTGATAACAAATTACCATGTTCATCCCTATCAAAATCAGCGCCCCATTCAATGAGTTTATGAATGTGCTTCTTACCTTCGTTCACGATTGTATTCACTGCATCTAAATTATTGGCATAAGAACCTGCTAGAAGTGTATCTAAAACATGGCTCTCCTCACCTTCATGGGTCATGGTGACCGCAATGCCGCCTTGGGCTAATTCGGAGTTACTAATATTTTTGGCATCTTTGCATACTAAAGCGATGCGAAGGTCGCTTGAGCAATTGAGAGCTGTATAAAGCCCTGCAAGTCCCGACCCCACAATTATCACATCGTAGTATTTACTTGCTAATTCACTCACTTCACAATCTCTTTTAATAAGTGCTTCAGGATCTTTTAAGTAACGATTCATAACAAAATGCCTCACAATAAAACTAGTTATGACTAATTGGTTGCTACCATCCGCGTTAGCGCTGCAATAGCAAGTTGACGTGTTTCTTCATCCACTTCTATAATATGCCTGTCGTCTTTTAAGGCTAAATACACATCTTTCAAACTAGTTTTTTTCATATTCGCACACACCAGTGAAGGGGACAGCAAATAAAATGTCTTCTCTGGATTTTGCTTTTGTAAAGCATGAAGTATGCCCATTTCAGTTCCAATAATAAATGATTGATCATCGGACTCTTTTACATATTGAATTATTTGTGCTGTTGAGCCAATATAGTCAGCATGTCTAAACACGTCTGGATTGCACTCCGGGTGCACGAGAATTTTAACATCTGGCTTGGCCTCTTTAACAGCTAGTATTTCCTTCTCTGTCACCCGTTCATGAGTGATACAAAAGCCATCGTAAGTAATCACGTTCACATCAGGTAGTAGGGAGTTAATATACCCCCCTAGATTACGATCAGGAGCAAATAGTACCTCTTTTACACCAAGTGATTTAACCACGTTCAGCGCATTTGAAGACGTACAGGTCACATCACACTCAGCCTTAACTTCAGCAGAAGAATTTACATAACAAACTACAGGCACACCAGGATGCTGTGCCTTAAATTGACGTAAATCTTCTGCTGTGAGCATATCAGCCATTGGACACCCTGCATCTATAACAGGTAAAAGTACTTTCTTTAACGGGGATAAAATCTTTGCACTTTCCGCCATAAAATGAACACCACAAAATACAATCACATCTGCAGTCGTCGTAGCCGCAACTTGAGAGAGTTTTAGGGAATCGCCAACTAAGTCAGCAATATCTTGCACTTCAGGAACTTGATAATTGTGAGCTAGAATAATGGCATTTCTTTCACTTTTCAAGCGTATAATTTCATTAATCATCTCTTGTTGGCTCATGTATTAACTCCTTTTCTTAATAACGAATCGCAACTAAAAATCCAAATCTATATTATATAACATGACAACTGAATTCAAATTTCAAAATTGCCATAAATCAAAGTGATGTGATGTGATACAATACAATACAATCTAATCTAATCTAGAGTAATGTTACGTAATCTAATACAAATACAATGGTATGGTATTCAATTTAGTATTCAATTTAGTAGTGATATTAGTATATAAATAAGCACTAATTAAATTAAGTTTAACAATAGATTGACAAGGTTTTAACGTGAGGTTTACATGAAAAAACCACAAACGTCTTAGGCGTTTGTGGCCTTTGTGTAGACTCAATGTATATCTATTTTTATCGAATTTATATGCTTATTTCATTTAGACCAATTGGGCATTTCGTTTAGACTTTTCAACATGATCAAAAATGCCAGCTTTAGCACTTTCGACATCTTTCGCAATGATTGCATCAATAATAATGCGGTGTTCGATGAGAGCTTCCTCAAGTCGTCCATCAGTCTTTAATGATTTATTTCTTGTGGATTTAATGAAAATTTGAAAATCTCGAAGGACATGTTCCAGATAACGACTTTTTGTAGAATGATAGATGACTTCATGAAACTTTGTATTTAATTCGGAAATTTTCTCAATGTCTTTTTTGGTCGTGTAAAATTCCATTAAATCAAAAATACCTTTTAGTTCAGCAAGCTCAGACTCTGTGATACGTTCAATGCACCAAGTTGCTGCAATGCCTTCTATAGCTTGTCTGATGGTATATATATCAGAAATATCTTGCTTAGAAATCCCTTTTACAACGACACCTCGATTTGGAATATTCTCTACCAAACCATCCAGCTCTAACTGTTTCAGTGCTTCTCTGACAGGGGTACGACTAACACCTAATTCATCTGCTAGCTTAGCCTCTACAATTTTGCTTCCAGTCACATATTGATCGTTAAGAATATCTTCTCGTATACGATCAAAAATAATTGAGGTCAATGACTTGTTTTCTTTCTTTTGGTCAAATAAATCCACTGTCTAGACCTCCATCTTTCATGTAAAATAGCAACTTTATTTTATAGCGTTTCAGCTAATAAGTCAAACAATAACGCATTATATTATGCAAAAAAAACAGGTTTGTTATTAAAATGAAAGCGCACTTGCAATTATAATAGTAATTGCATGTGCGCTATTTGTTCACTTTCTAGAACACTTGAAATTACACAATTCAAGAAACCAACTTAATTATTAATGCAAGACTGATTTTAGAATCTTGCACGACTAATTCTTTATGTCCTTCTAAATGTTCTACTTGAAGCTGTGCCTGAATGTATTCTAATAGTCATGGAAATCAAGGGAGTTTATCTCTGCATCATCAACTAATTTAACTTTAGGATTAAACCAGACTTCAACTTTTGTGCCAATACCTATTTCGCTATATACTTTAACTTCTGCACCGTGCTGATCAATAATCCATTTTGCAATTGATAGCCCTAGGCCACTACCACCACTTTTCTTTGTCCTAGATTTATCAGAACGATAAAAGCGATCAAATATTTTTTCCAGATCTTCTTTGGGTATACCAATACCAGAGTCTTTAATGGCAACAACTGTTTTGCCACCAATTACGCGCATCATGAATGTAATCGTACCATTCTCATCTGTGAATTTCATAGCATTTTCAACAAAAATTCTAAGCATCTGTTTGATTAATTTGTTGTTACCAAAGACAATTGATTCTCCGACTCTATCAATTACCAGTCCGTGTTGTGTATCAATCATTTTTGTTTCTTTATAAAGTTCGTCAACAATATCATGCAAAGCAACCCGTTCAATTTCCATTTCTATCTTGTTTCGGTCGCTGCGGGCGAGAAAAAGTAATTTCTCTATTAAACTTTGCATTTGTAACGTCTCACTCTTGATAGCCGAAATAGATTCATCCAGAATAGCGGGATCACGCTTACCCCAACGATCCAACATACTAGAATATCCATTAATAACACTAATTGGTGTTCTTAATTCATGGGAAGCATCTGAAACAAATTGGTTTTGCTTCTGGTAAGCATCCTCTATATGATCAAGCATGCTATTGAATTGCATCGCTAAGTCTTTAAGTTCATCTTTTGCTTCAGTTACATCCAACCTTCGGTCTAAATGTTTAATGGAAATCTCCTTAACCTGAGCTGTCATCGTGGTAATTGGATTAAGTAGATTTTTACTTATTTTATAACCAACAAATACAATTGATAGAATCACAACAATTGTAAGTGAAATACCAATAATGATTAAAGAATTCATATATTCGTAGACACTAGTAATATCTCGCATCAGTTGTACTTGATAGTTTCCTTCTTTAAATGCAATGTTAGTGGACATTACCAAATAGCGATTATCGAAAATTTTAATGATAATAATAGGGGTTTCTTGATTTTTTGTGAATTTAACTGGTCTAATATTAGGACGAGTCGCAAAAACGGACTTTCCATCTTCACTATAAATATTAATAATAAGATTTTCAGATTCTGCAAACTCTTCAAATTGAAGATTATTATACGTCGAATTCGGCTTGAAAGTTTCAATTACTTTAGTTCGAACTTTTTCAAAATCAGACGTCTCTGAAAAAATCATAAAATACTTAGACCCATTGACTAGACTAATATTAAATACAATAAGAGCAACAAGAACCAATAGCATATAAATTGATGTGATTTTGAACGTCAATGAAAATCTAAATAAATTACCCATTTTATTAACGAGTAGAAGCATTAATCGCATGGGCAACAACATAATGTTCTTTAATAAGAGACCGACACCTATCACCACACGCATGGTAATATATTGAAATATCCGCCAAATACTTGATGTCTGTTGATTTTCGTCTTTAAAAATTTTCATCTTTGACGGTATAACCTACCCCCCTAACAGTATGAATCAATTTCACATCATAAACATCATCTAGTTTAGATCTTATATATCTAATGTAAACGTCCACTACATTTGTATCACCAATAAAATCATATCCCCATACTTCTTCAAGTATGCGCTCCCGTGATATAACGATATTTTTATTTGCCATCAAAAATTTTAGTAGATCAAACTCCTTCTTAGTAAGTTCAATTACATGACTGTTATAAGTAACAAGGTGTTTATCAATGTCGAGAGTAACATTTTGAATAGTCATTTGATTTCTTGCAGCATTTTGTTCACGACCCTTTTTTAAGTGCACGCGCATACGTGCTAATAATTCTTCTATTGCAAAGGGCTTGGTAACGTAATCGTCTGCTCCTGTGTCCAAACCCATAACCTTATCCATCGTATCATCTTTTGCAGTTAACATGATAATAGGCACATCATTAAACTGTCTTATGCGACGGCAAACTTCCATCCCATTCATCCTAGGCATCATAACATCGAGTAATATTAAATCAGCGCCATGTTGTTTAAAATAATCAAAACCTTCTTTTCCATCATAGCAAATAGCAACTTCGTAACCTTCATACTCAAGTTCCAACTGTAAAAAACGCGTGATTTTTTCTTCATCCTCAATAATTAGAATTCGATATTGTTTATCCATTATCCACCCCAAAGTATTTTCATTTTTGTCATCATAAACCCTTGTTGAAAGTGCTTGTGAGGGCACTTCAATCATAACTTACATATCTTATAAATAGGCACATTCTAAATTGGAATTACATTAAAACTCCATTATTTTTTCACCAGTTTTGTTATCAAAACTTTGCGCTAGTATTGTTCTATCTACCCTACCTAATCCACCAACCCAATAAGATTCTCTTTCTAAATCAAACCGTGTTACTATTTCACTTGGTTCATCCATCCACATACCTTGCTTAAATATAAAACATGCCTCATGATGACCCTGTAGATGCAAATAGGCAGACAAAGCACAATTCGAAGTACCTGTTGCTGACTCCTCTGGTATTCCCAAAAGAGGTGCAAAGTTTCTAACGTAATAAATATGGCTTTTTTCCGTTGGTGCAAAGACATGAAACCCCTGAGCACCAAACTTTTTGCATAGTTCGCTGATTCCATTATGATCAGGATTAATTGATTTTAAAGTCTCAATTGTATCAACACCTATTAAAATATCATCGATACCTGTACTTACAATTTGAGGCGTTAAAGAAGGATGACAACTACTTAATGAGATCCCTAGGGTTTTCGCAATCTCGTGAAAAGGCACATAATTTCCTATTATGGCCTTTGGTTGCTCCATCATTATCTGATTTGTAGATACTATCACATTAAGGCTAAAATCTTCAGTCTTCAATTTGTAATTGCCATTGGTAAGCACTCCAATTTCCTTTAACCAATGAAATGCTGCAATCGTTGCATGCCCACAAATAGGAACCTTTTCTTCAGGTGTGAAAAAATCAATATAGATAGTTTCTGAATTCAAAATTTGTAAGAATGCAGTCTCCGCATAACCAATACAATTAGCAATCTTTTGCATCACTACATTTGAAATAGGTTCTTCATTTAAACATATTCCTGCTCTATTACCACCCTTGTCTCCATCCGATAAACCAAATACAGTTTCTACCTTCAAAGTACCATCACCACCTTTACCTATCTCTTAATGTACGAATTTAATTTAACAGTTACTCATTTCCCTCGTTGAGAAGCACATCAATTACCATAAGTAAGCACAATATAAATAGTTCATCAGCCTCATCATCAATCTCTACACCATATGTATCTTCATCTTCAGTTAAATCATCGCTTACATTCGCTAGAAGTCCAGCATTTTCATCTAACAATTGAAATTCTAAATCAACCATATTACCAGTTGATATGATGGGCCCATATTCTGATATAATATGAACTCGCGGTTCAAAAAAAGTGAATTCCTTCACTAATTCTCCAATTTGTTGACCTTCAATAAAAATTCTAAAACGCGGTTCAAAACTTGGTATAACACGTTCGATATGACTAACTAACTCATCTTCCGAATTATAAAATCTAATAATTCTTTTATTTAGAAGTAGACGACTATCCACTTCGAAAGCGACTTCACCCTCATCATCTATAATCTCTATAGTATTCAGGATGTTTGGTATATGTTTTTCAATTTCATAGAACATAATATCACCTAACTTACGACTTTACTCCAATATCATTATACATTAATTCAGTATAAAAGTATCTGTCTAGTTGCTGGCATGGTAGTACATATCAGTAATTTTAATCATCTGAATTTACGTTAATGAATTAAGAAAACGATTAGACAAATACTATTCAATACCAAACATACAATTCAGTAATTTGGTGTATACATAAAGCTCTAACCTATCAAGAATTACTTCGAAATCATTCCAAAACAAAACAGACCTGATCGTATGATCAGGTCTGTTTTGTTTTGTTTTTAAGTGAGCGACGTCTTATCTTCCCGGGCAGCTGCCCACCAAGTATTTTCAGCGCTGAAGGACTTAACTTCTGTGTTCGGTATGGGAACAGGTGTATCCCCTTCGCGATAGTCACTCTATAAATATTATACAGTGCTTTAAACTATTAAGCAAGTATTATATTGTTTAAATTAGAACTAATTGTTTGCACAATCAAAACTTCACACAATCACAAGCGAATCAAATGTCTTTG
>CAZFST010000013.1:0-103874 GCA_964522015.1 uncultured Fusibacter sp.
TCTCAGCCTAGTCATATCAAGTTATTGCTTGGTTTATTGGTGTGCGAAAGTTGAGACCTTAATCTTAAAGCCGGTGAAATTCTAGGTTTTATTGGGCCTAACGGGGCTGGCAAAACGACAACCCTTAAAATGATTACCGGCATCATTGCCCCTAGTCAAGGGGAGATTGTGATTAATGGCATTGATATGATCAAAAATCCAGTGGCAGCAAAGGGCCAATTTACCTTTGTGCCGGATCATCCAGAAATTTACGATGGCATCAAAGGTATCGATTATCTCAATTTTATTGCCGATATTTACGATGTCCCCTTAAAGGGGCGGCAAGAGCAGATACAAGCCTTAACAAAGCGCTTCCAGATTGACGACGCCCTGGGGCAAAGCATCAACCTCTATTCCCACGGTATGCGCCAAAAGCTCATGATCTGTGGCGCCTTGATTCCCAATACAAAATTATTTATTTTAGATGAGCCCCATGTGGGCCTAGATCCCCAATCAGCCAAAGTCCTTAAAGATGTCATGGTTGAGCACTGCGAAAAGGGTGGCACCGTCTTGTTTTCATCCCACGTATTAGAAGTGGTTGAAAACCTGTGCGACCGAGTGGCCATTATTCATAAAGGCAAATTACTGGTACAGGATACCCTTGAAAATATCAAAGCCAATAGAGACATCAGCCTTGAGGACCTATTTTTGGAGATGACCCAAGATGCGTAAATATATTGGGCTCACTAGACTGCAATTGATTGATTTAATGAGTCGCTATACCGGGCAACTGAACATCAAATCCAAAGCCCTTGAAAAACTGGCCATTCTATTGCCACTACTAATCTTGGCCCCCATGATCGCCATGGTGAAGTCCGTTTATAGCCTCTTTTCACAGTCGGGCTATCCAGAACTCAGCGTGACTTACATCTATGTGGCCTTAGTCCCATTGCTCTTTTTTATGGCAGTCCCCTTGGTTGTCTCAATCTTCTATTATGCCAAGGATGCACAGCTACTGGCGTCTTTGCCCATCCGTATTGAAGTCATTATCTTATCCAAACTTACCACCATCTATGTGAATCTCATCAGTATCGTGATCTGCTTGTTTGCCCCGGTCATCTATTTCTACACAGTAGAGGTAGGCTTTACCTTGGGTAGCTTACTAGCTGGCTTCATTGCCGTGATCTTTGCCCCTCTTATCCCAATCGCCTTTGCCGTTGTTGCGATCTTGCCATTTATGGGAGCCGCCGCTAAAAAACGCCGTCGTAACCTATGGGTGATCATGGCTAATGTTTTGCTAATTGTGGTGATCATCCTGTTGCAAACCCTCTTTACCAGATTTCAAATGCACAATTTAGATATCAGCGGCATCTTAAGTGAAGAGGGTGGTTTGCTTAATTTTATGGGTCAAAAATTCCCGCCCAGTATATGGCTCACAAAAATGGTGATGGGGTCATGGTTGCATGGAGTCTACTTTTTATTGTTACAAGTTGGGGTATTGCTAGGGACACTGAGCATCGCCAAGGCGCTGTACAGAGGGACTCTGGCCCAGTATAATCAGGCCAGTGGCACCAGCGGGACATACACGGTAAAAACCCATAAAAAGCAAGCTAAAAGATGGCTCTTAATCAAACGACAAATGGGGATTATTTATCACAACCCCACGTTTTTACTCAATACCATTCTCACTTTATTTGTCCCCATTTTAATCATCGTGATTACCAGTGCAACGGGAGAATTCAATCTTGACATGCTGAAAGACCCAACCATTGCACCCTATCACCTCTTTATATTTTGCGGGTTTATCCTGTCCCCAACCATTGTGGGGTCTTTATCGGCTACAGCCATCACAAGAGAGGGCAAAAGCTTTTGGGAAACCAGGGTTTTACCCATCTCGGCCAGGGACAATATCATGTCTCGCATACTGTGCACAGACCTGATCTGTTTGACTTGCAGTTTTATACTGGGTGGTTTAGGATTATGGTTTATGGGTTTAAAGGTCACCGACGCCTTACTGGCTCTTGGATTGTTGCTGGTAGTGACCCATCTTTTTTCCATGGCAGATATGTGCATTAACATTCAGCGCCCATTTACCAATTGGACTAATCCAACAGCTGCGGTTAAAAATAATCTTAATGTGATGTTGGCCTTAGTGGTACGGGTGGTTTTTATAGCACCAGCTTGGTTGCTCTTTAAATTAGGCACAAGCCTAACCCCATCCCAATTGGTACTCAGTTGGCTGGTGATGGCAGTGGTGTGTGCAGCGATGGTTTATGTTAAACTACTTCCGATTTACGAGAAAAAATTCATTCAAATTGATTAATAGATGAAAGGAGCAGGTCATGAAAACAGCATTGGTAATCATTGATCTACAAAAGGCTTGGTATAATGACACTACAAAGAGTTCTGTGGATAGCGCTTGTGCAGCTATAAATGTACTGAAACCTCTTTTTATAAAAAAACAGCTACCCGTTTATTATATTCAGCACGAAAATCCTGCAGCGGGGATTGTTCAAGGGACTGTGGGGTTTGAGTTTTTAGAGGCCATAGCGCCAATGGCTGGGGAGCCCGTTTTTGTTAAGCGCTATGGGAACGCCTTTAATAAGACTAAATTTTACCAAGCCCTTCTAGCTGATGGTGTGGATACCATTATCCTTACAGGGTACCGGGCCGAAAACTGCATTTTATCCACCTACCGTGGGGCCTTAGACTTGGACTTGACACCAATCATTTTAAGGGGCGCCATTGCTGGTCCCATCCAAGAACACAATCAGTTTGTGGAAGCTATCAGTGAAACCATTTCCATTGGGGCACTAAAAAAGCTCCTAGCGCTTGATTTGTAAAAGCAATCTGCGCCATAAAAAATCAGTCAATATGAGGTATGACATGACACAATTAAGCACACACAAATGGGTCAAATGGGTAAAATATTTGACAAATGCTCTAATGGGCTACACCGTCTTGATTTTAGCCATCACTTTGTATCAGCGCTATGATGCATGGCGAATTGGAGGCGCATGCCCTGTGCCCCTACAACGGATTTGGACCTATTCTGCAATAGCCTCAGCTGTTGCCGCCCTGGTTCTGATCTTGGTGGTTGAAAAATGGCAAAAGAACCATGTGGAAGAGATAAAGGAAGACTAGTAAGACAGAAAAAAGACAGCGACACTTTTTCAAGTGTGCTGTCTTTTTTTATGATGATTAACGTGAATTCTAAAAGAGTTTCTTTTTAAACATGATCAGGCCAATGATTGAGGAAATGGTAAAAGAAATTAGCATGATCACAAAAAATGCATAACTATGGGTTGAAAAGGGCATTGGCACATTCATGCCAAAAAAACTGGCCACCATGGTTGGTATGGCCATAATGATTGTGACAGAAGTTAAGAACTTCATGACCATATTCAGGTTGTTTGATATAACAGAGGCGTAGGCGTCCATGGTGCCACTGAGAATATTAGAGTAAATATTGGACATTTCAATGGCCTGTTTATTTTCGATAATGACATCTTCTAAAAGGTCTTGATCATCGGGGTAGTGTTTAATGGTATCCATCCGAAGCATCCGCTCCAGAACCACTTCGTTTGATCTCAGTGAGGTTGTAAAGTAAACAAGGGACTTTTCAAGGTCTAAAAGTTGAATGAGTTCTTTATTTTTAAGGGATTTATGAAGCATTTGTTCAATTTGAACGCTTCTTTTATCGATCATTCGCAGAAATCTGAGGTAGCTAGAGGCGATTTTATAGAGGAGTTGCAATACAATCCGGGTGTGTTTAGTGGTATGAAAGCCCTTAACCCGAGCGTGGAGAAAATCCTGCAAAAAAGGTGGTTCTTTAAGACAAATGGTAATCACCGCATTTTGATGAAGAATGATACCAAATGGAATGGTGGCATAAAACTCATTATTATGAGATTCTTCAATCACCGGAACGTCGACAAGAATCAGGGTGTAATTATCTTCTTGTTCAATACGGGCCCGTTCTTCTTCGTCCAGTGCAGCATAAATGCCACTAGAATCAATATCAAAATGAGCAGTAATCTGAGTGATTTCTTGAATGTTTGGCTTTTGAAGATGAATCCAAACCCCTTCTTCTATGCTGTTACAGGTTTCAAGTTGCCCATCGATTGTTTTGAATATGGTCATCATAGGGGTAATCCTTTCTGGCCGCTTAAAATCTTAGCAGCCAGTGACTACTAGAGAAGCGGCATCCATAAAATTGTTAGTGTTTGCCTACTGGGTCCAGCGTCCATAAGGGTTTCCTCTCGTTTTTGTATTGTCTTGTTTACCTGTTTTTTCAGGCATCTAAATCGTACAAGCTGTGGTCAGTGATGTCAAGTAAAATCAAGGTTTTATGTGGCTCATGATGGGATAATGATGCCCTCACTAAAAGGATTGATTCGGCATATTTGTGTGAAAATTGTGAAAAAACACTTGATTAGAAGTTTTAATTAGTATAATATGGGAATGGCGCTTGCATCCATGTAATGTCAAGTGACCAATAGAGACTAAGACTTTAGGGGAATTCAAATGAAGAAGGTTTTATCGCTAGTTTTGATACTAGCACTATTAGTGCTGCAATGTACAACATTTGCAGATAGTGTGATAACAAATCATGATAATCATGACGATCACACAGCGGAAACTCACAGTCTAGAGATTGTGCCAAATGAAGCAAGTAATTTGGATTTAATTGGAATTGACAATGAAATACAACAAAAGTGTGTTGGTGGTTGTAAAGATACAACTGCCACCTGTACAAAAGCCGGCAAGTGCACTACTTGCGGCACATCAGTAGGTGCAACTGGGCACAACAATTCAGCTGCCACTTGCCTAAATGCCTCGAAATGTAGCAAATGCGGAAGTACCAGTGGTAGCCCACTCTATCATAATTGGGATGGTGGTCAAAATAACGCAGCACATCCTCATTATTTCCAAAAAACATGTAATAGATGTGGTGAAAAGGGTGTTCTTGGGTCACCAAGTACAAAGTCAGATTGTGGCACTTGTGTACCACCAGTCACAAGCACGCAGCCGATCACGCAGCCAATCACTCAACCAATCACGCAGCCAATCACGCAGCCGATTACACAGCCAATCACAACGGTGCCCGCCACCACCACCAAGGTCCCACTAACAACAACTACAGCACCACCCGTCACCAGCCCACCAACCCCACCCAGTGGACTTGCGCTTAGTGACCAAGATGGTAGCACCATCGTTCTCAAATGGAACGGCTCATCAAGTACCGTGGGTATTAAAGAATACCTAGTGGTCCGACGTTGCTTAGGGGTGGAAGTTACTAAAAGCGCTGGATGGACAACTCAGTATACGGACACACAACCAGTTCCAGAAGGTACTGTAAACATAAATACTGTCGTACCTGTCCAGCCTGGAGCTGACACATCTGTAAGTGCTGTAATAGCCATACCATCAGCAGCCACTCCAGATGCAACACCCGCCAACTATGTCTACTCCGTCATTGCAGTGGATAAAAATGGCAAACAATCAGTCCCAAGCGTCCCACTGACAGTGCCCTTTGACGACTACCCAAACAATGTGGGCAGTGCCAACCTTGTTACAGTAGCCGCCCCGCAATACAGCCAATCAGGCCATCACCACAAAGCCTCAGACGTTGATACCTTTAAATTCACAGCGCCCATTTCTGGGACTTACTACTTTAGCTCAACCTCTAAAATCGCCATTTCAGTGCTGGATGTCAGCAGCAACCCTGGGGGCGTGACCGTTCCAAGGCTCGTTGTTAGCCCCACGGATATTACCCCAGTGGAAACACCCATTACACCACCGGTTACAGTAGCCCCAAGTAATCCGATCACAGTTACTCCACCATCGGTTCCAGTAATATTGGTCCCATCTGATCCGTTTCCAGGGCGGATTACTCGCCCAGTAGAGCCAATTAATCCGCCAGTCGAGGCCTTTGGCATCAGTGTACCGTCAGGTGCAGAAAGTGAAGCTAGCTTCTCCTCCTACGGCGCAGGTGCAGAAAGCGAAGCACTCTTAGCCACTGAATCACTCCCAACCGGTGAGTTACAGCCAGACGTTGAACCCGTGCAAGATGGTAACTTTCCCATTGCTTTGGTTGCTAATAAAACCTATGTGATAAGAGTGAAGCCAACCACATCAGTTGCGGTGCCGGGGGATTATCGGTTTGCGGTGCAGGTGCCTCGATCCCAGACCAACGTTAAACTGAATGATTCAACTAAGTTTGTACCAATTGCAAATCCTAAAGCAGGCGGTGCTACCTATTATGGTGGCGACCAAGAGTGGTTTGTTACAGATGTGGGGCAAAATAGCGGATGTGGTACAATAGCCGCCTCAAACACAATGGCATACCTGGCGTTAAAAAAATCTGATTTGAGGGCTCTCTATAGTGGAGATAGCATAAATGGTATCACAAAGGAAGATTATGTTAAACATATGAATCAAGTCTATGAGTATGTAAGCCCATTAAAAGTGCCACTGTTTGATATAGCAGCAGGCGGAATACCTTTCTTATCATGGTATAGTGATGGCGTTGTCAAGTACGCAAAAAGCAAAGGCATAACACTGACAGCACATTGGAGCCCTGATAAAGCAACATTTGAGAACGCTGTTCAATACATCAAAGATGGATTGAATAAAGATTGTCCTGTGGCACTAATCAATTGGTGGAATCCCAAATTAGTCAGTATACCTTGGATTGATTCTGATATGGGTAATGTGATAAATCAGGACTTTCAATTGCATTGGGTCACAATTACAGCAATTGATGACAACCGACCAGGGGGCCAAGTATTTATAGAAGTTTCGTCTTGGGGTAGTAAAGTAACTTTGAACTTTAATGATATTTGGAATAATACTGACATTAGAGGCTATCAAGGAATCATGTATTTTGATTGGTGATTTGTTTTTCATAAAATGTAGCGAAATCAATGGAGGGCTTATGACTACTAAAAGAAAAGTGATAACTTTTTTCTTCACGATAATGATGATAGCATTTTTGATTTTACTTTTTATTGTACAAAATTCAACTATTTCATTTTCTAATTTGGACACTTTTAAGAATGAAATACGCTCAAAACATAGCTTTATTAAAGGAATTGATATGCATGGCAATAGTCCGACCCTCTTTATCAGCTTTAAAACAAATAGGACAATTGATTTGGAAGAAGCGAAAAGTGTCTTTGAAACGACAAAATCTATTCTATTTTCAAATGGTATGCTACAGCAAGTAATTGAAGCGCATCAGAAAAAATATGGCGGCACTACGGCAAGAATTATTATAGTTTTTAATAACTCAAAGGATGATGGTAAGGAGTTTGTAAGATTTAAGTCGTATTCTGAGGATTTCTCAAAATGGTTCATTGATCAAGGCGGAATTGTCATAGAATATCAGCCTTAACCGTAAAAATGAATTGACACATATCCCTGTGGATAGAAAAAGCCGCACAGAGTTGGTCTGTGCGACTTTTGTGGCAATGGGTACATAAAGTAAAAAGCTAACATCTGGTTAAAGAAAGAATCAGCGACTCCACCGAGCAACCTAACACTCACCGACCAAGATGGTAGCACTATTGACCTCAAATGGAACGGCTCATCAAGTACCGTGGGTATTAAAGAATACCTAGTGGTCCGACGTTGCTTAGGGGTGGAAGTTACTAAAAGCGCTGGATGGACAACTCAGTATACGGACACACAACCAGTTCCAGAAGGTACTGTAAACATAAATACTGTCGTACCTGTCCAGCCTGGAGCTGACACATCTGTAAGTGCTGTAATAGCCTTACCATCAGCAGCCACTCCAGATGCAACACCCGCCAACTATGTCTACTCTATTATTGCAGTGGACAACAATGGCAAACAATCAATCCCAAGCGTCCCACTGACAGTGCCCTTTGACGACTACCCAAACAATGTGGCCAGTGCCAAACTTGTTACAGTAGGCGCCCCGCAATACAGCCAATCAGGCCATCACCACAAAGCCTCTGACATTGATACCTTTAAATTCACAGCGCCTATTTCTGGGACTTACTACTTCAGCTCAACTTCTAAAATCGCCATTTCAGTGCTGGATGTCAGCAGCAACCCTGGGGGCGTGACCGTTCCAAGGCTCGTTGTTAGCCCCACGGATATTACCCCAGTGGAAACACCCATTACACCACCGGTTACAGTAGCCCCAAGTAATCCGATCACAGTTACTCCACCATCGGTTCCAGTAATATTGGTCCCATCTGATCCGTTTCCAGGGCGGATTACTCGCCCAGTAGAGCCAATTAATCCGCCAGTCGAGGCCTTTGGCATCAGTGTACCGTCAGGTGCAGAAAGTGAAGCTAGCTTCTCCTCATACAACGCAAGTGCAGAAAGCGAATCACTCTTAGCCACTGAATCACTCCCAACTGGTGAGTTACAGCCTGATGGTGAACCCGTGCAAGATGGTAACTTCCCAATCGCTTTGGTTGCTAATAAAACCTATGTAATTCGTGTAAAGCCAACCAATTTGGTTGCGGTACCGGGGAGTTATGGGTTTGTGGTGCAGGTGCCGAGTGAAGTCGCAGTTCTAGGAAGCATTCACTACTATTTTTATCTGCCAGAGTGGAAAGATGAAGCAGTAGATGGTGAAAAGCGTTTAGCTGCTTTTTATGGGGTTAAGGAAGAAGAAATAGTTTTGAAAGAGATTACATCACCTGCACAGTTTAAAGCTGATTGGAATGCAATGGGGATGCTAAATGGGAACAAAGTAAATATAGGAACTGTTGCGATTAATACACACGCTAATAATGGCGGATTGCAAGATGATCAAGGCAAAATGATAATTAGTTCTAGCGAAATTGCTAAACTTGATAAAAAAAGTGCAGGAAGGCTAATACTTTTAGGTTGTAATGCTGGACATCTGGATTATAAAGATAATAATCCAGCTGCAAATTTTGCTAGAAACCTTAATGGAACCAAGGTATTTACCAGTGATGGAACTGTCCATTATGGCAGAAGAATCTTGTATGTAGCAGGTAGTTATTGGTACGATTCGAGAAATGATGATTTTTTTACAGATCAGTTAGTTAAGGGGACAAGGGATAATGAGGGTTGGTTAGTCTATAAATGTGAGAGCGAATTAGTTCGGATATCTGAAAGTTTGGGTAAGATTTTCACCTTGACACAGATGCTTCTTGAATTAGGTAAACTTGAATAAAGATAAGGGGACGAATATGTTGAGTGATAGAAAATGGATGTTTGTTATGGTTGGTATTATACTGGTTGCTGGGTTGATCTTAGTGAACTATTTTCAAAGTGTTGATCCTCAACAAAGGGTTCAAAGAACACTGGGTATTAAGTTGACTACTGGCTCACAAATTGAAAGATTCAGATATTCAAAGCAATCAGATGCCTATAAAGCAAAAATTCGATTATCAACTATGGACCTTGATAATATAAAAAAGGACATAGTTGAATTATTAGGATCGCCTAAAGAACTTAGTGTATTAAAGGATATCCCAAACTTTAAGAACACTGCTCCGTGGTGGGATCTGGATGTTGAGAATGTTGAAGTTTGTTATATGAGAACCATGAGTGGTGAGAAAAGATTATTCAGAGCAACGCTTAAGACCCGTGAGGTATGGGCTTTAATTAGCAAAGGCAATGACAATCAATACTATCTATATATTTCTTACTAATTGATTTTATAGGTTTGGGCTTCAAAAGTCAGTTGAAGTTTAGTGGTCATATGTTTTGACAAATGTTTTTATGAGCCACGGGGACATTGCACTGTGGCTCATAAAACGTATTTTAAGGTTCAACTGATCTTAGACTATAGATATCGCGATAGTAACCGTTGTTCAGATATTATAAATAGCTTAATATGGACACGGTATACATAAAATAGAAAGCGCACAATTAACCAACCCCACCAAGACGGCAGCACCATCGTTCTCAAATGGAACGACTCATCAAGTACCGTGGGTATTGAAGAGTACCTGGTGGTACGACGTTGCTTAGGGTTGGAGGTTAAAAAAAATGTAAAATTGCTAACACAGTATACTGACATACAACCCACTCCAGATGCAACACCCGCCAACTATGTCTACTCTATTATTGCAGTGGACAACAATGGCAAACAATCAATCCCAAGCGTCCCACTGACAGTGCCCTTTGACGACTACCCAAACAATGTGGCCAGTGCCAAACTTGTTACAGTAGCCGCCCCACAGTACAACCAATCAGGCCATCACCACAAAGCCTCAGACATTGATACCTTTAAATTCACAGCGCCCGTTTCTGGGACTTACTACTTCAGCTCAAGTTCTAAAATAGCCATTTCAGTGCTGGATGTCAGCAGCAACCCTGGGGGTGTGACCGTTCCAAGGCTCGTTGTTAGCCCGACGGATATTACCCCAGTGGAAATACCCATTACACCACCGGTTGCAGTAGCCCCAAGTAATACGATCACAGTTACAACACCATCGGGTGCAGGTACCTACGTCGATCTTAGAAGATTTTTATTCATTAGTTAGCTGAAAGTTGGAAAATCAAAAATCGATAAATGTCAGAATATTTAAACTGTTGTTATTGAAAGAGGGTGCACTAAATGTTAAAATCTAGATGCGGCTACTTATATTCTCGTAAACAACACGAGAATAGCAGCTTGGTTTCCCAAAAGATTGTCTCATGTCAGCGGGACGCATTATAGCGAAAGAACCCTACTTTGATGCTTTCTTCATTCTAAGTTGAAACTAGGAGGTGGTATGATGTTCAAAAATCCATTCAGAAAAGTATTGAAAAGCAAAAAACAGATTATTAAAAATGACGATGCAAGAATTGTGTTAAACAATGAGCTCCCAGATTCCTATGACCCGAAAAAGAAGGACGATTATGATAAGTTGGCGCGCTGTCGAATTGAACGTTGCTCTATTAGTCAGAGATAATTAACATAAAAAGCCAGCTTTTATCTATGAGTAATAAGCTTAATTTAAATCCAAACAAACCCCCTAGAAGACTTTAGAAAATCTTTTAGGGGGTTTTCAATGGATTGTGGCTATATTGGCTTTAATTAGGCTTACCCTTTGAGGCTGGCATCTCACTTAAAACAATGCCAGCAATGACGCAAAATCCAGCGAGGATTTGCACGGTGCCAAGGGTTTCTTGAAACAGAAAATAGGCATAGATGGAAGCCAGAATGGGTTCTCCCAGTGTGGCAATGGAAACCGTGGTGGCGCTTAGGGTACCTAGCACTTTGTTGAATAGGGTATGGCCAAGTAGGGTAGGTATAATAGCAAGTAAGACAAAAACCAGGTAGTCAGTGGCTGTGAGGGTCGAAAATCCGATTCCACTACCGAGTTGCAGTACCCATAATGTCAGGGTTGCACTGGCATAGACCACAAAGGTATAGGTTTGGTTATCCACCCGGTTTCGGATGCCCTTCCCTATTAACAGGTAAATTGCTACAAAGAAGGCTCCTACCAAGGCCAAAACATTGCCGTAAACGCCTTGCGTCAACCCTGAAAAACTGTTAACCCCAGAGAGTAGAACAACCCCCAATAATGTGATTAAAATTCCCACCACTTTTCTGAATTGGAGGGGCTCCTTAAATAAAAGGGTGCTAAGGGGAAGGATGATGATGGGATGGGTGCAGACCAGTAGTGTGGAATTGGCCACGGTTGCGAATTGCAAGGATTCGATCCATGCCCAAAAGTGAAGGGCCAGGGCCACCCCTGAAAGGGCCATCCAGAGCCAAATGCCAAGGGGAAACTGCTTGAAATTCAGGGTGTTTTTAAGAGATTTCCAACTGATTAAAGCGGTTAGTGCGCTTGCAAATAAGAGTCTGAAAGCGGATGTGGTGAGAGATGGGGCTGTGGCGAATTTTGTGATGATTGGGGAGGCCGAAATAGCGGCCACTGCAATGGCCAATGTAAAATAGTCTGGTTTGATGGCTATCTTTTGAAAAAAACGTGCCATAAGTTCTCCTTTTGGTGGGTGATCTGATGGTGGCGGGGCAATAATTATGTTACTTTTAGACACTGCTAAAATGATTCAAAATTCGTGCAATTGTCGTTGGGCAAGTGTATAATATTGATATGACACTGATTTCACAATTTAGAGAATTTTCCTCAAAGGACGTAGCAGTATTTTGGAGGTAACACTTGATTAAAATGATGCAGGTGAAAATAAGAATTTCGCTTATAGCCATGATAGCCCTGCTATTTTTATGGGGTACACTGAACACTTTTGCCCTTGAAACCCAAAAAACGTTGCCCCCTTTGGAACTCACTGGGGTGCAAGAACGATGGCTTCAAAACCATGCCGATAAGGAGTTGATTTTGGGTCTTGATCCATCGGCGGGCATGGAATATTTTAAGGATGGGGATGCACAAAAGGGTTATATGCTTGAATTAGCAGCCCATTTAAGTCAGCGTCTTGGGGTGCAAATTAAGATTGAAGATTCTTTATCTTGGGGCGGCGTTTATCAAGGACTTCAGGATGGCACCATTGACCTGCTTTTTGGGGCGAATCCCACCCCAGAACGCCTAAAGGTCATGGCCTTTACTGCCCCTGTCTACAGTGTACCATATACTGTGATGGCACGAAATGGGGGCGGGATCAATACCATAGGGGATTTACATAGTAAGCGTATTGGTTTTATCAGCGAAGACATTGGAATTTCAATGTTTAAGGCCTATTATCAAAAGGTGAAGTTTGAAACCGTTCTCTTTGAAAACCAAGAAAGGGCTTTAGAGGCCCTGTCTCAAAATAAAGTAGATGGCTTTATCACTTCTGGTGGTGATGTGGTTTACGATTATTTGTCAAGATATCCAACCTTGATACAGATTGTACAAATAGATGCCATCAGGTCAGAACTCACATTGTCAGCCCTTAAAACTAACGAGCAATTGGTTGATGTGGTGCAAGAAGTGCTCAATCAAGATCGGGCCTTGATTGAGCAAATGATTACCCGTGCGAGACAAGCCTACTTGCAAAAAATTATTAAGTTGTCGCCAGAAGAGAAGGCTTGGCTAGATGATAAACCACTGGTCAAGGTGGGGGTTCCAACGGATTATCTGCCCATAGACTTTGATAATGCTGGCAAGTATGGTGGTATCGCCGGAACCTACCTCACAAAGTTTGCAGATCTAATCGGCATAGAAATACAGCCCATCGCAGCACCCTTTGATACGGTTTATACCATGGCTTTAAAAGGGGAAATCGATGTTCTGAATATGGCAAAAACTGAAGAGCGATTAGCCAATTTTATTTTTACAGAGCCATTTAGCAATGAGAGGGATTTAATCTATGGCGAGCGGGATAGTGCATATGTTAATGATACCTACGGTTTAGAGGGTAAGCGAGTTGCGGTGATTGAAGGTTTTTGGCACGAACAATATTTAGAGAGAAACTTGAGAAACGTTGAAATTATTAAAACTAAGGACATCCAAAGCTCCCTCAAGCTTGTTGCAACGGGGCAAGCGGATTATTTGATTGAAACCCCCGCAGTGGCGGAGTACTACTTATCGGGATTGGGCTATACGGAAATACTAAAAAAAGGGGAAACCTCTGCGGATTCTTTTTTATATTTTGGAGTTTCAAAAGACATGGCTATGCTTGTTAGCATTTTTAATAAAATGGCCCCTCTGATGGACTACGAAGAAGCCAAGTATCTTGGGGTTCAAGGTCTCCCTAAAATCACCAACATCGAAAACAATCGTCTCTTTGGGTTACTGATTATGTCAGGACTTTTTCTAACACTGTTGTTGGTAGCGGTCAGTACCATCGCCTTTAGACTGAGCAAGCAGTCGGCACAAATTCTGATGATGAAAGAGCGGGAGCGGCTGATCTATCTTGACCCCCTAACGGAGCTTTACAATCGGAATTATTTTAATCACATTGAACCCAAAATGGACCAAGAGGCCTTCCCCCAATATTTAGTGATGCTTGATATCAATGATTTGAAGCTGGTTAATGACCAATTTGGCCATCTGATTGGGGACCAAATGATCAAGGCCTTTGCTTTACAACTAAAGGAACTGGATCCATCGGCTACAGCCATTCGCATGGGCGGTGACGAATTTATATTGTGGATTAATGGGGTCAAAGAAAGTGATGTCAAAAGTTTGATTCAACGGTTACGTTTTAAATGCGCTCAGATTTCACTTTATAGTTTAGGGGATCAGGGAGCTGTTATTCAAAATGGGATCCATGTGGCCATGGGATACAGTGGCCGTACCGGCCAGGATAAAACAGTTGAACAGTGTTTACAAGAGGCAGACGCCGCCATGTATCACGACAAAGAACACATGAAAAGCATACTTCTTAATCCAGATTTAATCTAGCGGTAAGCATTCCTTAAGATAGATAACATAGAATGGTTGTATAACTTGCTAAGTTGTACAACTGTTTTTTATGCTGATAAGGAGGCGTTATGGAAACGCTAGATATTTTAATTTTAACTGCTTCATTTGGCAATGGCCATAATGCAGCCACTCAAGCTCTTGTTGAAAAGATACATAGTCTTTTTCCAGATATGAAGGTAACCACTAGAGATCTTTTTGATTTGACCACCCCAAAATTAAAGCATTATCTTGAAGATACTTATAAAGTACTGACCCGATCAGGCATACCTTTCTACAATGCTTTATATCATCTGCGCAACCAAAAGGAAAATTTGATTGATGATATGATGCTAAAGCTTTATTACGGTCGTTTTGAAACGGTTCTAGATACCCTAAAACCAAAGATGATCATTTCTGTTTTTCCCACTTGCGCCCAATTTGCCAATCACTACAAGGTGAAACGGGATGCCAAAGTGAAGACTATTACGGTGATGACTGATGTTGTCAGCGGTTGGGAGTGGCTACACGACCACACAGACATGTACTGCGTACCCGCCCTTGATGTTAAAAAAGTGCTGATTGAAAAAGGTGTTTTGGCAGAACGTATTTTTGTCACAGGTGTTCCAGTTGGCGGCCGTTTTAAGGCTCGTTATGGGCAAAAGAGCAGTCTAGCTACCAAACGGGTGTTGATGATGGGTTCAGCAATGGGAAAACTAAGTTTCACACAAAAAACCCTAGAAACCATGGGTGAAATGCCTTATCTCTTCACAGTGGTGGCTGGTGAAGATTCAGACCTCTATGAGCGACTGATGGGAATGGATTTACCTGAGAATATTTTGGTCCATGGGTATATGACCAATATTTCAGAGTTGATGAAAGAATCGGATTTGATTATTACTAAGCCCGGTGGTGTCACGATTTTTGAAGCCATCGAAAGCAACTTACCCATGCTCTTGCAACCATCAGAAGCTGGTCAAGAGAATAAAAATCGAGATTTTGTCCAGCGGTATGGCTTTGGTGAGACCTACAAAAGTGGTTCAGATATGCTCCGCAAGATTGATGGCCTCTTAACCGTTGATATTTATACAGATGCTATCAAGCAAAACATGCATGAATTTAGAGTTCTTAATGAGCAGGACCTAGCTTTTTCAACAATGAGACTTTGGGCACCTGAGGCAATAGAGGTGCCAACTGCACCAAAATTGGCTATGGCACCCAACCAGATGCGACGGTCATGAAGACCCCAGGTGGCAATAAAAAGCCATGGTACAAAAGACAATGGGCCAATGGTCTCTTAATCGCTAGCATTTTAGTGTTAACAACGGTTTTGGTATCAAAAACCCAAGAGCCTAAAGCAATTTTGGCTTTACTAGGGAACCTAAAACCAGAGTTTATGGTCATGGCACTGATGGGCATGGGCGTTTATATGGGCCTTGAGGCTTGGATGCTCCATTTACTGCTTCAGAGTGGTCATAAAAAACAGTCCCCTGTCACAGCCATAAAGTCCATGTTTCTTGGACAGTATTATTCGGCTATCACCCCCTTTGCTTCTGGGGGCCAACCCATGCAGTTGGTAGCTCTGATGCGAGAGGGTATCAGCGCTAAACATGGTACCGCTGTTCTTGTTAACAAATTCTTATGTTTTCAAATCGGTGTAACCCTTTATGCCGCCACCCTTGCAGTCTTTCATTTTAAAGAAGTCTGGGGATTTGTCAGTCGGTCTTTTGGCATGGTCGGTATTGGTTTAATCATCAATATGGTTGGTTTAACCCTTTTAATGGGGATGATTTTCTTTCCAAAAGCCATGAAAATCACCCACCTGATGACGCAAAAAATGCTAAAGCGTCTTGGGCTTAAACCAAAAGGCTTAAAACAAAGACGCAGAAAGTGGTTTGTCCATATCGATGAGTTTACCTTGAGTATTCGCAGTATGCTTCAAAATCCACGATTAATGTTCAAAATGATGTCCTTCACTGTGATTCAACTAACCGCTTACTTTGGGATGACCTATTTTATCTACCGAGCATTTGGGTTCAATAGCCATTCGTTTATCGAGATTGTCACTTTACAATCTGTCTTTTATCTGACCATTTCCCTCTTGCCAACCCCAGGCAGTGTGGGTGTTGCTGAAGGGGGCTTTTATTGGTTCTTTGGCAGCATTTTTACGGCGGGTACGGTGACAGGGGCCTTGCTGTTATGGCGGGGCATCAGCTACTACTTGAACCTGATTGTCAGTGGTGTTGCAACACTAATGATAAGCTTAATCCATATGCACCAGGACAAGCGCAAGGAAATGGCCCTGTCCACTCTGGTCTTGCGCAGTAGTTTGCAAAAGGCCAGTTGAAAGGTACTAAGAGATTAAGTCTAAAATCCCCTCAGTATCCCCCAGGGTTTGAAGCCGTATGATTTCACTGGCGATAATAACACCATCCACCAGGTCCGAAAGGACCTGGATGTCTTTTTTGGTCCGAATGCCAAAGCCGGCAATCAGGGGCAAATTGGTGAGGGTTCGAATGTGGGCGATGTGAGGGGCAAGAGCCTCTCGTGAGCCGGTTTCAGTCCCTGTCACACCAGCCACCGTAACCAGGTACAAGAAGTCCTTGGCGTGGTTGGCATAAAGGGCAATTCGGTCAGAGGGGGTATTGGGGGCAATCAAAGGGACTAGGGCCATGCCGCTGGCTTCTACAGCTGGCATCACATCTGGGTAGGCTTCCAGTGGCAAATCGGGAATCACCACGGATTTAAAAATCGTACTTAGAGCATGTAAATTAGTTAGCAAGCCATTTGACATCAAGGGATTAAGATAGCTCATCACAGTGAAAGTCACCTGTGGATGGGCATTTTTTATGGGCAAAAGAGCCTTCACAAAGTCCTTAATGGTATATCCCTGCTGGTGTGCAACTTCGTTTGCAGCCTGAAGTATCTCCCCATCAGCCATGGGGTCTGAAAAAGGTAGACCGATTTCAATCCGGGTGATGTTGGCTGTGAGTAAGGCTTGAATGAGTTCTAGGGATGCCTCCAGTGTTGGGTAACCCATTAGGGCATAGGGCATCACTGGAGATATTAGTAGTTGGGATTCAAATGGCATGGGCTACCTCCTTTGGGTCAAGTTCTTGTTGGCTGACCGTGTGCAGGTCTTTATCTCCCCGACCTGAAAGGTTGACGATGATGGTCTTGCCGCTGTCTTTTCTGTGCTGCATAACAAAGGCCAGGGCGTGGGCACTTTCAAGGGCGGGGATGATGCCCTCCAGGGCTGTGGTAAGGTTGAAAGCCTCAAGTACTTGGGCATCGTTTACGGGATAATACTGGGCCCGGCCCAGGGTTTTTAGGTGGCAATGCTCAGGACCCACACCGGAATAATCCAGTCCTGCAGAAATGGAGTGGGTGTTTAGGATATTGCCATAGGGGTCTTGCAAAAGGTGCATCTTGGTGCCGTGAAAGACACCTACTCTGCCAAGTGTCAGGGTTGCAGCGTGGTGGGAAGTATGGATACCAAGGCCTCCAGCTTCAACCCCAGTAAGGGCCACGTGGCCATCGTCGATAAAGGCTGTGAAGATGCCGATGGCGTTGCTGCCACCTCCAACAGCTGCAACCACCTCATCTGGCAGGGCCCCAGTTTTTTCTTGTATTTGCTGCCGTGCTTCTTTGCCAATCACAGATTGGAAGTAGCGCACCATCTCCGGATAGGGTGCAGGGCCTATAGCGGAGCCAATGACATAAAAACAGGTATCAGGATTTGAAACCCAGTGGCGAAGGGCTTGACTGGTGGCATCTTTCAAGACACCAGTGCCCTTTGTCACCGAAACCACCTTGGCACCAAGTCGCTTCATCCGGTCCACATTGCTAGCTTGGCGCACCACGTCCGTGGCCCCCATAAAGACGGTGCAAGTCATGCCCAGTTTAGCAGCTACAGTGGCTGTGGCTATGCCGTGTTGTCCTGCACCTGTTTCTGCTATCAGATGCTTGAAGCCCATCTTTGCAGCCAAGCGCCCTTGTCCCATGGCATTGTTGATTTTATGGGCGCCCGTATGACAAAGGTCTTCGCGCTTTAAATATAGGTTGATGCCCAGGTGCTCAGAGAGCCGCTGGGCAAAATAAAGGGGTGTTTCTCGTCCGATGTAATCCTTGCGATCGGTTGCCAGTTGGGCCTGAAAACCAGGATCCGTCTGTGCCTCTTGGAAGGCTCCTTTGACTGCAGCTAGAGGCGCCGCCAGTGTTTCAGGCATGTACTGGCCACCAAACCCTTGTAAGCCCCCAAAATAGCCGGCGGCATCCGGTTCTTGGTAGGTGATGCTTTGGCGCACCTGCTTGATGAACTGAAGCATTTTTTGAGGGTCTTTAACCCCGTCTGTTTCAATGCCGCTACTGACATCAACCCCGAATGGCTGTGTGGCTTGAATGCAGGCAATGACATTATCAGGGGTCAGGCCCCCGGCAATCCAAAGTGGCAGGGTTCCGCCTGCCAGCAGGGGTTGTTTATCATCCCCAAAGGCTGTCCAATCCCAAACTTGACCGCTGCCGGGTGCAGGGTGGTCAATCAAAACCCCTGAGAAAGGTGTTGCAGTCTCCTCAGGCTGATGTTGTTCAAACGCCCTTGGCGTCATAGCTCTAATAATCCCAATCCCTGGAGGTAAAAAGTATTCTGCATCATCATAAACCTGTATGGCAGTGGGCATCAATTGATGGACAATCAGTGACACCACATCCGGGGATTGATCTTTGAAAACCGCTATCAGGGCCGTTTGATTCAAGACAGCTTTGATGGCCAGGGCCTGTTCCAGTGTGACCTGTCTTTTGCTTTTGGCAAAGACAACACCAATGGCATCCACATGGTGAGATTCGCAAAAGGCAGCAGTGTGGGAGTCCATGATGCCGCAAAATTTTATAGCGATTTTATGTTGAGCATTGAAGTGGTTAGTGGTCATTTTAGACGTCCTTTCCTGTGCGGTAAGCGATTAATAAGGCTTCTGGGTCACCGCTTGTCATGAGGCTTTCTCCAATCAGCGCTGCGCTTAGTCCAAGGGCTTTCATAGCCCTTGCTTGATGGCCTTGTCTAAGGCCACTTTCGGTAATGATGGGACCCCTGAATCTAAAGGTGTCAGGTAAATTGTCAGCATCGTCAAATTCTGCACTGCCCAAGGTCTTCAGTAGGTTTTCGGTGGTCGAGAGGTTGGTGACCAGGGTTTGGAGGTTGCGATTGTTGATGCCGAGAACATCAAAAGGCAGATGCTGGACGGTCTGATAGGCCTCTACGCTGTGAACCTCCATCAGGACTTGCAGGCCAAGGCCGTGGGCATGGTGGATGAGCTCTTCGTACTGTTTGACTTGGGGGTGCAGTTCGGCAATCAAGAGAATAGCGTCTGCCCCAAGTGTGTGAGCCAGGGTGATCTGAGACTGGTGGATGATGAAATCCTTGTTAAGTATGGGGCATTCCAAGTGCTTTGCGCCCTTGGCTAAATCGGCGTATTGGCCCCCGAAGTAACAGCTCTCTGTTAGAATACTCACTGCCGCTGCCCCCCCTTTTGCATAGGCCTTGAAAAATGGGATGGGGTCTGCGTGGGGGTGCAGATGGGGATTTGAGGGGGACCGGCGTTTGAATTCTGCGATAATGGCCAGCTCATTATGGGGGACACTCTGCAAGGCCTCGGAAAAATTGTAGATTGGCCGAGTTCTAGGGGAGGACACGAGGATATTCAGATAGTTTTTAATGTAAGGCAGGCTGGCCAGTTGATGCTTAAAAATGGTATCAAGAAACATGGTGGACCTCCATTGGCTGATTGATGATGGCTTGGACGTGGGCTGCTACTGAGCTGCTTGAGAGCAGGAATCTTGCGGATTGGATCCCTGATGCCAGATTTTCTACAGCCCCTGCAGCAAGAAGCGCCAGACCTGCGTTGAGGCAGACCGCTTCTTGATAAGGTCCAGGTGTTCCAGCGATGACTTCTTTTGCAATGGCCAGTGCCTTTTCTGGTGTCTGGGCCACCAAGGCTTGATTGTCAGCGCAGGCCAGAGGCAGTGTCCTTGGGTCGATGGTCAAAAGATGGAGATGGTCCTGGGTGACTTCTATGGCCTGGTTGATGCCCTCAAGGGACAGCTCATCCAGTCCCCCGAACCCGCAGACCACAAATCCCCGCTTGATGCCATTGGCCTGCATGACTTTTGCCATGGGCATCATCAGATCTGGGTGATAGACGCCGATGACCTGATGTGTAAGGGTCATGGGATTTACCAAGGGTCCCAGCTGATTGAAGAGGGTGGGGAAAGGCAAGCTTTTTCGGATGGGGGCCATGTGCTTTAAGGCCGGATGGGTGGTTGGGGCGTAAAGCAGTACCAGATGATGTGATTCAAATCGGGCCAGGCCACCGGCGGGGAGATTTTCAAAGGGGATTCCCAGGGATTCCAAGAGGTCAAAGCTACCAAAGTGCCCGGATTGTGCCCGGTTCCCATGTTTTGCCGTCTTGATCCCCGCAGCACTGACCACCAGTGCGCTGAGGGTGGAAATATTGAATGTGCTCAGGCCGTCGCCCCCTGTACCACACAGATCAATCAGGGGTTCTGTGGTTTCAAAGGGCTTGTTGGCGCTGAGTCTTACGACTTTTGAGAAGGCTTCAAGGGTGCCCTCTGGGAGTCCTTTCATTTGAAAGGCGGTGAGCAAAAGCCTGATTTCTTCGGCTTCAAGTTCTTCTTGCAACATAGCACTGGCAAGGTTTTCAATGTCCTGGGGAGTCAGGGTATTTGCAGCCAGTGCTTTTAAACTAGCTGATGTGAGCTTGGATAGTTGCTTGATCATGATAGGCCTCCGCTATGTCTAAAAAATTTTTAAGTAGTTGGTGTCCATCTGGTGTTCCATAGGACTCTGGGTGAAATTGCAGGCCAAAGGTGGGGTGATACCTGTGTCTTAGGGCCATTAGGCAGTTATCTGAAGCTGCGAAGGCTAGGGGAATCAAAACGCTAGATGAAACATGAGGGGAAGCTAAAGGATTAGGAGAAGCTAAAGGATTAGGCGAAGTTAAAGGATTAGGAGAAGCTAAAGGATTAGGAGAAGCTAAAGGATTAGGAGAAGCAAAATTAACCAGAGAAACCGCCAGAGAATGGTAACGGACCCCAATGAAATTAGGGGGTAAATGCTTAAAAAGGTGATGGGTGGCGCGGGGGGCTGACGGCCCATATAAATCAGTTGGCCCAGATAGATCAGATAGACTAGACATACTTGAGGACACAAATAGCTCAGTTGGCTCAGTTAGCACTGGGTCCACAGGTAGCTTGGGATTACAGGGAAGAATTATAATGTGATCCACTTGTCCGTGAATCAAGGTGGGGGCTTTGATGATTTTGGCTCCAAAGGCCTGGGCAATACTTTGATGACCCAGGCATATGCCCAAAATGGGGATTTTGCCACTGGCAGCTTGAATCAGCTCCAGTGAAATACCTGCCTCATCCGGTGTCCCTGGCCCTGGTGAAATCACGATGGCCTTGGGGTTCAGGGCCAATACCTGTTTGACGGTCAGTGCGTCGTGCTTGATGACCACCACTTGGCGGTTGGTATGCTCACTGAGCATCTGATAAAGGTTGTAAGTAAAGGAATCGTAATTATCGAGGATCAAAATCATAGGTCACACCTCCTGGATAGATGGCCTCCACGGCTTTTAGCTGGCCAAGAGCCTTATTGATTAACTCGTCGGATTCCCCAGCTAAGGTGGAATCTAGAACAATGCCGCTACCAACCCGAAGGGTAATGTGATCTTCTTCTTGGACAAGGGTTCGGATGGTAATTAAACTGTCGTAGTTCCCCATCAAATCTTCTATTAAAAAGCAACCGGCATATAAGCCGCGGCTATCCACTTCCAGTTGGTCAATCAGGGTCATGGCTTTTTTCTTAGGCGCCCCACTGACTGTTCCTGCTGGTAGTGTGGCTCGAAGGGCACCAAGATAGGGTCCCCCGGGGACTTCTTCTGATTGGACGGTGCTCACTAGGTGCATCACCCGGCTCAGGTATTTGATTTTTGCGTAGTCTTTGACATTGACAGTCCCTGGTACACTCACTCGGCCAAGGTCGTTTCTCCCAAGATCCACTAACATTAAGTGCTCGGCCCTTTCCTTTGGGTCGTTTAGCAGGTCTTGTGCCCGCTGGTGGTCTAGACCATCCTTCAATACCGGGCGGGTACCTGCTATGGGAACTGTTTCAAGAGATGTCCCCCTCTTTCTGACCAGCCGCTCTGGGGTTGCCGAAACCGCGGTCATTTCGCCCAACTTGATTTTCACCACAAAGGGGCTGGCCTCTTCTTCTATCAGGTAGGCGCAAAGTGCGGCAGTATCTACCTGCCCCTGTGCAACCAGGGTATTTGAGAGTACCAGTTGAAAGACGTCTCCCCGGTGTAAAGCCTCTTTAGCGGCTGAAAAGCCTTGGGCATATTGGGCGGCGCTTGCCGATGCAACAAAATGCAAGGGGGGTGTGATGGGTGGTGCAGAAGTGCTGTAGGAAGGGAGGTAGGCGCTAGTGGCGGAAAGGGCGGCGGTGGAAGGATTCAAAGGGGATACTGGGGTGGGGCCTGGGGCAAGGTGGGAAGGTTGCAAAGGGGCTGTGCCGTGGGAAGGCAAGGTTGCAGAGGAAGGTTTAGAAAGGGAGGCCGCGCTGGTAACCAGTTGGGTGCATTGCTCTTGGAGGATGGCCAGTTGCTCGGCGGAATCTTCGGGTTGAGCGGATTCGGCGTGCAAAAGGTAGGCGACTCCCCGGAGCACCTTTGTGGTGAGGTTGTAGGTCAACAAAATTTCTGGGACAATGGTGCGTAGGGCTGCCACGGGGCTAACGCCCAAAACCAGGGCCCGTGCGTAATCGTAGGGAATCAGAGTAACTGAAAAAGGCTTGGGACCCTTAAGAGAGATGCGATTAAGTTGCTGAACCTCGAAAGCGTCAAAGTCTTTTGATTCATTGGCTTTGAAAAGTTGTCCGATGCCGATTTTAACTTCACAGCTTCCTGCTTCAAAATAGACTACATGATCTTGGCGATCCAGTGCTTGCAGTAAGGCTGTTAAGAATTTTTCATTTTGATGGGTTTGATTCGCCTGTGGTCCTGACAGGGATGATGGCAGATCCAGAGGGTAAGTTTGTAGCTCTAATGGATAAGGTGGTAATTTCAAGGAATCAATTGGTAATTTTAAGGGGTAGGATGTGATTACGGATTGATTATAATTGCATAGTTGCATAATTTAACCTCGTTTTGGGTACAAAAAAACCCATCCAAAAAGACGAGTTGCTGGTAAGTGCCACCTTTTGGTTCGAGTCGATCAACTCTTGTCTCTGTAACGGGAGATCCCGGCGTTTCTACTGACCCATTTGGGTGTTCGATGTGCTCTCCTGAGTCCATTCGTTCTACTGCGTGTTGTTTGGCTCTCACTGCCCCAAACTCGCTTAAAACCGCTGATAGACTACTAATCTCAGTCATTGATTTATTGTGATTTCGATGCTACTGACTACTGTGTGGTAGACTGCTGTCTGGTTGATTTCCGTATGGTTGATTGCTGTGTAATGAATTAGATAATGCTGTAAGCACTTGCCTGATTTAAGGTTTTTAAAGCGTGGACCTTTTGAAGGATTGCATCTAGTTGAGTTAGGGTAATGGCTTGATGACCATCGCAAGTTGCATGTTCTGGGGCTAAACTCATTTCAATAATGGCGCCGTCAAGGCCACTGACTTGGGCTGCTAGGGTTAAGGGGGCTACTAAAGCTGGAATTCCTGTTGCGTGGGAAGGGTCGATGATCACTGGTAGACCTGTGGCTTGCTTGATGGCAATGGCGCTGGCAAGATCCAAAACATTTCTCATCAGGGGGTCGTGGGATCGGATGCCACGTTCGCAAAGGATGATTTGCCTGTTACCACCGGCTAAGATATATTCTGCTGCGTGAAGGTATTCTTTAACGGTGGCGCTGAAGCCTCGCTTTAAAAGAATGGGTTTGTTGATGGTGCCCAGCTTTTTTAGCAAACTGTAGTTGAACATATTACGTGTACCTATTTGAAGGATATCTGCGTAATTTGCCACCATCTCTAAATCGGATTCGCTCATCACTTCTGTGACAACTTTGAGGTTGTGCTGTTTGGCTGCCTTTTGCATATACTGCAAGCCTACTTCTCCGAGGCCTTGGAAATCTTGGGGGCGGGTTCGTGGCTTAAAGGCCCCACCTCGTAGGTAACCTATGCCCCTTTGACTGAGTGCTTCTGCGATCTGATAAATCTGTAATTGGCTCTCCACAGCACATGGGCCAAGGATCAGTGTGAAATCCTCAAGTAGTGGTGGTTGGGGATTTGGGTGTTCAAATAAGACAGGGAATTCTTTGGCTGAAATGAAATTTTCCATAATGACCTCCTTTAGGGTAATAAAAAAGGCATCCCAAACTGGGATGCCTAAGGTTTGCTGTTAACGAAAGGATGATTCGCTATTTGCAATGATTTAGTGGGCGCCACTTTGATTTTGGTGTATGTGAAATTGCCGGCGTTCAAATGAACTCCAGCTCCACCAAAATAGTTGTGTAGTTGTTAACGAAGTAGTATTTAGCGTCAACATAAGGGCACCAATTTCCTTTCACTGAAACATGCTCAGTTGATGATTTTGCATATTACTTGCGATTATACAGGATTCAAATTGAGATTGTCAACTGATTTTCTTAAGTCCTCTTGTACCTATTTTCTTGAATAGTGTTGGCAACCGCAATTGGACTCGTTATAATGAGTTGGACAGAAAGGAGTCTCATGATGAAACAAACTGACTTTAACCAAGAATTTCAAGCCCTGAGACAGGGGTTTAATGATTTAGACCAACAACTAATTGACTTACTCGGCAGCCGCTTTGAGTTATCTCTAAAAATGGGTAAAGTCAAGGAACAACTGGGGCTCGCCACTGAGGATCTTTCTCGTGAGCTAGAAATCGCTGAAAGTATAAGGGGTGCCGTTGACAGTGAGGTAACTGCCCAAGCGGTTATAGCGGTTTATCAAGAAATTATAAAGCAGAGTAAATTACTGCAATCTGTTTAATGGAGGCATCACAATATGTTAGTTGGCTTGTTAATCGCCTTAGTGGCTGGTATCTTTATAGCAACTCAAGGTTCAATCAATGGTTTAGTAGGCAATACTGTAGGCGTATTGCCTACAGTGGTCATACCAGTTTTTTTTCAATTTGCCCTTTATAGTATTCTGCTGGTGTCTAGTAAAAAGACATGGGTAGGTGTGACTCAAATCACCTCTTATGCGGCAGGTTGGAGTCTGTTAGGTTTATCTGCTCTGTTAGGAATTGGCATTATGGTAACCTTAACGGTGGCGATTATGCGGGTTGGCCCCTTGATGGGACTTGCTGTAGTCGTCTTTGGACAATTGTTTTCTAGTATGGTGATTGAGCATTTTGGTTGGTTTGAAACAACCCAGCGAACCATGTCTTTGGACCGTCTGATTGGCCTTGTTTTAATTATTGGTGGCGTTTGGTTTTTTTCAAAAAAATAACCTCGCCAATAGGGGATGGCGAGGTATAAGGGAGCTTTTTGAAGGTTAGAAATCGCGATTGGTGAACTTCTGACTGGTTTCTAATACTTGATAATACATGTCCATGGTGGCACGATTGGCATCTACAATTTTTAGCAAGCCAAGATCGTTATAATAGTCAACCAGTGGTAGGGTTTCTTGATTAAACGCGGCAATCTTTTGTGAGATTAGCTGAGGAAGATCATCCATTCTAAGTTCTAGTGGTGTACCGCACCGATCGCAGTTCACACCGTCTTTTGATGGAAAGTTGGTGGCGTGATAGACCCCATGACAACTTGGACAGACCCGACGTCCTTCTAAACGTTGTTGCATTTGAGCCTCTGTGATATCGAAATAGAGCACTGCATCAATTCGAAGACCTTCGTCTTCCAAGATTTTTTCAAATGCAAGTGCCTGATTTTTGTTTCTTGGAAAACCGTCGATAATCAGGTCTCGATTGGTTTTGATATGGTCCTTTACCATGGCAATGGCTATTTCATCTTCAACAAAAGTACCATCAAGAACATGGGCCTTGATTTTTTCACCAAGTTCAGTGTGCCCGGTGACCTCATCTCGCATGAGCTCACCTGTTGCTAATATTTCAAAATTAAAGAATGATTTTAGTTTACGTGCGATGGCACCTTTTCCAGCGCCTGGTAATCCGATTGTGACGAGAATCATGGATAGCCTCCTTATAAGGACAGTTGTCATTGGTTTATTTATACCAAGTTTCTGCTTGCTAAATCAAAAAAATGAATTTAGGCTTAACCTGTTTTTTCTACTGCTAAGAAGTGAGGTATTGGCATGTCTCTGGACAATTTTGAAACTCGGCTCATGAAACTAATTAGAAGAAATAAGTGGTTTCATGGCTTTGCCACTGTTGGTTTCGATGGTGATGACGTGATGCGAACTTTTGGCGACTATGAGTCAGATCAACTACATCCACTATTCTCCATGACTAAAAGTATCACAGTTTGGATGGCCCTACTGGTGTGTGAGCAGTATGGGGTTTCGGTGGATGCTTTGGTGGCACCAACTGTTGGGCAACCTTCTTTTGAGCCGCCTTTAACGGTTTCCATGTGCATGTCTATGCAAGCTGGTTTTGACTGGGATGAACTGGCGCATTTTAATACACCGGAAAACCCATTTTGGAATTTTATAAATGCTGCAGACCCGATGTCTTACTTATTTTCACATCCTATGGCGGGGGAACCAGGAACTGTTTATCATTATAATTCTGCTGCCAGTCATGTATTAGCTTATTGGATTGAGGGTATTACTGGAATGTCCTTTGAGGCTTATGCTGAGACCTATTTATTTAGACCACTTGGTATTACGGCATACCTTTGGGAAAAAGATGGCAAGGGCGTTGTTTATGGTGGTCATGGGTTGCACCTGTCGCTAGAATCGGTGATTAAAATCGCACGTATGCTAGTGAGTGGTGGCAAGGTAATGGAAACGGGAGATGTTGTTTTGTCGGACTTTATTATCAAACAGTTGCAGGTTCAGACCAGTGAAAATATTAGAGGCGATAAGGGGTATGGGTTCGGACTTTGGCACGTGGACATTCTTGGAGAAAAGTGGCTTGGGGCATTTGGTCACGGAGGGCAGCGTTTGTACTGGGAACCCTTGAGTAAGCGGGCTATTATTTTTTTAGGGGCTGTTAAACCTGAGTTTGGCCTGCAAGAACACTTAATAAGGGATTACTTGACCCCTTAAAGCTATTAAACGTAAAAACCCAAGAAGCACATGATCAAATGTGTTTCTTGGGTTTGTTTTATTTTTGATTGGCGATCAGCTTGATGATGGACTCCACTGACATGTCGGCTGATATTTTGAATGTGCCTGCCCGTAATTTACTGCCAAGGCCCATGGTTTCAATGGTTTTATTAAAGAGTTTAATATCGGTAATGAGACCATTGCTTTTCAGAATGCGGGCAATGCCGTCTCCCGATGAACCAGCTGGAATTTCAATTGTGATTTTTTTTGTGGATTTGGGTGTGACCTCAGGCTTAGGTGTAGCAGTTTCAGCGCTATTAGAGTTCTCGATTTGAGTAGATGGGTCTGGTATAACCACTGGGTCGTCGGTTGGAGAGACAAGGGTACTGTCAATAGGTGCGATGATGGTAGAATCTGTGCCCTCTATGTCAGTGGCTGGTGCAGAACCATCTATGATCACTGCAGCCCCTGGTGTCTTAGTCACTGGCTGGGTGGTTTGAGGTCTGGCGTCTTTTTCAAATAATGAAAATGAAATTGGAATGGTTTCGTTAAGCTTCCAAGAGACAACCGTGAATATTACTGCAACGATTATAAGCGAGATGAGGATATCACTTAAATCGAATAGAAAGTCTTTAACCTGTTCCATATTGCCTCCTTGATGATTGTAGATGGTTTATTTTATCATAAAACTGAAGAATACGCATCTGATGACACGGTACTGTCATAAACTTTTTATAAATCACAAAAATTAATGTTGTTTAGCACAAAAAAATGGGCATAATAACTGACATAAGTAAACTACATATGGGGCAAATGTGAGGAGCGAAAAGATGAGCGAAAAGATGAACAAGAAGAACTTTACAAAAGGCGATAAAAAGACACTGGGCTTAAGTATCCGAACCAAATTGAATTTAGCTTTTTTCTTGGTGATATTTATTTCGATTACCATCTTAGGCACAATCGTCTTTGTAAATGTGCAAACAGCTTTAAAAGAAAAATTGTTGATAACTAGCACACAAGTTTTAGGTGAAACCGGTCGATATATTGAGACGTACATGAGAAGTTTCGAAGAAAAAGTAAAATTAGTCGCCAAGAATGATGCAATCGTCAATGTCGCTGAAACTGAAGAGCCTGAAGTGTTTAAAACTTTAGATATGCTGTTAGAAAACAATTCATCTATCATGAATGCGTATATGGGAACAGCTGATAAGAAGATGCTTTTGCGTCCAAAGCAAGATTTACCAGCTGACTACGACCCAACCAGTCGCCCTTGGTATCAAGATGCTGCTAATTCAGGGGCTTTTGCTTGGACAGCACCTTACCAAGACGCCTCTACGGGGAAATGGATTATTTCTGCAGCTATTCCGATTGAAAACAGCGGCCAGCTCAGTGGCGTTTTTGCTATTGACTTATCACTTGATGAATTAGCAGCAAACTTAGCCGAGATTAAAATTGCAACTTACGGCTATCCAGTATTGGTCACAACTGATGGTATTACGATGACCCATAAAACCGCTGAGCTCATCGGTAAAGAATTGCCTGTACCAAACCTATTAGCCGCAGTAAAAGCGAAATCCGATAAACCAATTGACTACAATTATAAAGGTCAGCAAAAATATGCAGCCTTTTATCCTTTAAAAACAATTAATTGGACTGTTTTAGCAGCCCTTGAAGCCCGAGAAGTGACAGAGTCGACCAATCAATTTTTAATCACAATTGCCGTTGTCGGTTTGGCAACAATTGGTATTGCCTTCCTCGTTTCTTATTTCTTTTCTCAACAAATTGCTAATAATATTCAGGTACTCGTGGTAGGACTTGAGCGCATTAAGGGCGGGGATTTAACAACTCGCATCGAAGTCAAAACGAAAGATGAGATTGGACGTGTTGAGATGTATCTCAATGACACGGTTGCAAAACTCAATGAAATGATGCACAAAATCCAAAAAATCGCCATCGATGTCACCGAATCCTCACAGAACTTAGCAGCGACCGCTGAAGAGACATCAGCTTCTGCAGACGAAGTGGCAAGAACTGTTGATGATATCGCAAAAGGCGCATCGGATCAAGCAAGGGATGCAGAGAGTGGTGTTGTGATTGCTCAATCTCTATCGGTAAAATTCAATGCTTTGAGCGAAAAGACACATTCCATGATTACATCTGCTAAACAAGTCATAGCAGCCAATGCACATGGTGTTAAAGCGATTTCGGAATTGAAAGATAAAACAAATAAAAATGATGAGGCAAACAATCGGATTGAAAAAGTCATCATTGAACTTGATGGTAAAGCACAATCCATTGAAGCGATTCTTGATAGTATTAGCGCCATAGCAGTTCAAACCAATCTTCTCGCCTTAAACGCAAGTATCGAAGCAGCCAGAGCTGGTGAGCATGGTAGAGGGTTTGCGGTGGTTGCAGAAGAAATTAGAAAACTAGCTGAGCAGTCTTCAAAAGCAGCAGAAGAGGTACGAGATATCGTCACTAATATTCAAGGTGATTCCACTCGTACGGTCACCAGTATGCACGATGTTAAACGAATTTCTGTTGAACAATCTTTAGCAGTTGAAGAAGTGAATAAACAGTTCTCCTTGATTTCAAACTCCATTGACACGATTTCTTCTGAAATTCAAGCAATTAGTGACAATGTAGATGCACTGAATATTGATAAAGAAGCAATTGTATCCGCCATTGAAAATATCTCGGCTGTATCAGAAGAAACAGCTGCAGCCTCAGAAGAGGTTAGTGCTTCCATGGAACAGCAAACCATGGCTGTAGAAGAAGTTGCTAAAGCGGCAGAACGTATGAATGAAATCTCAGCAATGCTAAATGGCGAGGTAGGCAAATTCAAAGTGGACTAAAGTCGAGCTGTTGAGTTTCCGTGTCAAAAGTACTTTTGGCACTCTTAGTATCTTTATTTCAACTAAGTTTAAAACAGGGAGTGACCTTAGGTTCACTCCCTGTTACAATGAAACCAGAGGTTTTATAGCAAGAAAACACTGGAGGCGTTGCCAATTGGCGAAGGATTGATGCAATGAAAATTATACTCATGAGGCATTACAAAGTTGCTCTTAAGTTTGAGAACTATTATAATAGTGAAACCTTTGACAAAGATAGTCAACGGTACAATGAGACCCCAGTTTTAGATCAAGCAGGTCCGATTTTGCCGCCTTATCGCTTGTATGCTTCAAGTATGCTAAGGGCGCAGCTAACCGCACAGTTGGCTTTTAATCGGCCTATTGATATCTTAGCGGGTGTTCAGGAAGTGACCATGAAAAGTTATCGTGATACAAATCGCCATTTTCCAAAGTGGTGGTGGGAATTGATGGGACGCTTGCAGTGGCGTTTCAATCATAATAGGCCCCATGAAACTTATAAGGAAACCATGTCTCGATTGGAAAAAGCATTGATTGAGTTGATTGAAAAAGACGAGGATGCTATTGTAGTGATGCATGGTTTGGCTATGAGATACATGGTAAAAGTTTTGAGAAAACATGGCTTTAAAGGTCCCGTAATTCTACATGCTAAAAATGGGGCATGCTATACGTATATCAAGTAAAAGGGGGGGATTAAATTGACAATTACACATCTTTACCATAGCGGAATATTAATTGAGACACTGAATAAGCAGATTTTTATCGATGTGATTAGCGATATCGGAGCTTTCATAAAGCCCGAAAAAGAAAAATATTTTTTGGTTACCCATGGTCATAGTGATCATTTTGATCCTTTTATTATGAGTTACCAAGATTCCGACGTCTATTATATTCTCTCAGATGAGATTAGAGATCATGACCATAAAAATGTTACTTATGTGAGACCCAATCATGAGTATTCCGTTATGGGCTTAGAGATCAGTACCTTTGATTCTACTGATTCTGGGGTTGCTTTTCTAATTCAGGTTGAGGGGAAGTGTTTCTTTCATGCCGGAGATTTAAATTGGTGGCACTGGGAAGAAGATGATGAATCAGCACAACTTGAAGAAGAAAATAACTATAAAAGGATTGTTAGAGGGATCCCTTCAATTACAATTGATGTGGCGTTTATTCCCTGTGACCCAAGATTGGCAGCGGCTTATAGTTGGGCGATCGACTATTTTTTAAGTGCTAAAGAAGTCATCCATATGGTTCCGATTCATTTTCGCAGTCATTTTGAAATCAGCGAGGCCTTAGTGGAGCGTTATCACAATGATTCTAGAATTGTCTCTGTGTCAAATCCAGATCAACTGATTTTAACACTATAATAAGAGTTTATAACAATCTCAAAAAATGCCCATAGAAAAGCCGAGTCAATGACTCGGCTTTTGAATTTTGTTATTTAACCGTTACCATCCAACCCTCTGGGCCTTCAATATCGCCATATTGAATACCAGTTAAGGTATCATAGAGCTTGCGAATAATTGGGCCAACTTCCGTTTCAGAATGAAAGACATTTAAGTGATCTCCCACTTGAATGCCACCGATTGGCGTGATAACAGCAGCTGTACCACAGGCGCCTGCTTCTACAAATTCATCTAATTTAGCGACGAAACAATCTCTTTCTTCAACATTGAGTCCAAGGTATGTCTTAGCAACATGCATCAGAGAATACTTTGTGATAGATGGCAAGATAGACGGTGATAATGGTGTTACAAATGTGCCATCTTTTGTGATACCAAAGAAATTGGCAGCGCCCACTTCTTCAATTTTACTGTGTGTTGTTGGGTCAAGGTAAATGCAATCTGCAAATCCTTGAGCCTTTGCTTCTTTATTGGCAAGTAAGCTAGCGGCATAGTTTCCGCCAACCTTTGCAGCTCCAGTACCTGAAGGTGCTGCTCTATCATAATCTGAAATTTTGAAGTTAACTGGTGCCATGCCACCTTTGAAGTAAGGACCAACTGGTACGCAGAAAACTGAAAACATAAATTCTGGGGCTGAACGGACACCTAAATTGTCACCGACCCCAATTAGATAGGGACGAAGATACAAGGATGCGCCAGTGCCATAAGGTGGTACAAAGTGCTCGTTGGCTTTCACCACTTGAATACATGCGTCAATAAACTGTTCTTCTGGAATTTCTGCCATAAGGATTCGACGGCAACTTGCATTCATTCTTTTTGCGTTTTGATCAGGTCTAAAAAGTTGAATATCACCATTTTTTGTTCGATAAGCTTTAAGACCTTCGAAACATTGCTGACCATAATGAATGGCAGTTGAAGCTTCTGAAATCGTGATGTTGTTGTCCGTTACAAGTTCGCCTTTGCTCCACTGACCATCTTTCCAGTAAGCAACATAACGGTAGTCAGTTTTGATATAAGAAAAACTAAGATTTGACCAATCGATATTCATACGTTTCACCTCTTCTTTGTAGTTGTCCCTCACGGATATAGTATAGCGTTAGTTTAAGAAATAATCAAATTAAAGATAATTCTGAAAAACCATATAAACGACTGGTGCCAACGATGAAAACGATTGCAAGTCCTTTGTTTTTGCAGAAAAACACGGTAAATAAATTGGGAATTTGTTCTATAATTATTTTTGCATGACGTTTGCTTTTTTGCAGGGCACACATTGTTAAATCGGCAAAGCACTCTTAAGGGTACAAACCTAAGAATAATTCACTTGTCAATAGGCATTAATTTTTATATTTAGGTTCTAGATATTGCTCATGAGATAGGCATCTGATACAATATGTTGTGCCGGTTAGTAACAACGAGCCCCAAATATAGATAAAAGCTTGGCCATAGCATTCTAGCACAGTGTGCATTTAAGAAGGGAGATTCACATGGTAAAAGTATTAAAAAGAAATGGTAGCAAGGTTGATTTTGATCCGTATAAAATCATGAACGCTATCGAAAAAGCAATGTTAGAAACAGATCAAGGGGTTGATTCTGATGTCAGTGAGTTTCTAGCAAACCAGATTCAAGAAGTACTTGAAAAGAGCAGTGAAATTGCAACCGTGGATCGGATTCAAGATTTGGTAGAAGAGTTGTTAATGACAAGTAACAGACGTGATGTGGCTAAAATCTACATAATTTACCGAAACGAGCAAGATAAAACCCGTGAAATTAGAAAAAAGGACGATCGTCTTTTAACAGATGATTTTGTCAGCAAATATAAGCACATGCAATCACCTATGGAGGCGTTAGGAAACTTCGTCTATTACCGTACTTATTCCCGTTATCTGCCTGAAGAAAAGCGACGAGAATTTTGGTGGGAAACCGTGCGACGTTCAGTTGAATACAACTGCAGCTTAGTGCCAACCACAAGACACGAAGCAGAAGAATTATTCGACAACATTTTTCATCTAAGACAATTCTTGTCTGGCCGTACTTTTTGGGTTGGTCAAACAGATGTGGCAAATTACTACCCAATGGCTAACTATAACTGCGCATTCCAAGTGATTGATAGCTTTGAGGCGTTCAGGGATCTGTTTTACTTGTTGATGATTGGCTCAGGGGTTGGGGTTAGAATTCTACTTGACGACGTTAAAAGCGTGCCCAAAATCCGCACAGACTACGAACTCATCCACAAAGACTACACACCAACAATCAAGCAAGACCGGGAAGATAATACATCCCTTAAATTCACACATAATAACACTGTGCGCATCACAGTTGGCGACAGTAAAGAGGGTTGGGTACAATCCTTGGATTTCTTCTTTAAACTCCTCTATTCAAATGAGTATCGCACCATTAAGACGATTATTGTGGATTACGACCATGTTAGACCCCATGGTGAGCGCTTAGAGACTTTTGGTGGCACAGCCAGTGGCCATTCTTCACTTAAAAACATGTTTGAAAAAATCAGCAAAGTCATTACAAAGCGCGGCTTGTTGCATGATCTCAAAAAAGTCAAACTCAAGTCCATTGACTGCTTGGACATTGCTAATATTATTGGTGAAAATGTTGTTGTAGGCGGCGTTCGTCGTACGGCTGAAATCGTTTTAGTGGATGCTGACGATGACGAGTGCATCGATGCTAAAACAAATCTTTACAAGCAGATTGATGGACAGTGGCTAGTGGACAAAGAAATCATTCACCGCCAAATGAGCAATAACTCAATCTATTACAAGAAAAAACCAACTCGTGAGAGACTCAAGTGGCAAATCGAAAAAATGCGTTATTCTGGGGAACCAGGTTGGGTAAACGAAGTAGCAGGCGCTAAGAGACGACCTAACTTCAATGGGGTTAATCCTTGTGGTGAGATTCTTTTGGATAATAAAGGTTTATGTAATTTGACTACTATTAACGTGTTTGCATTTGTGCGTCCAGATAACACCCTAGATACCAATGGGCTCTTGCGTGCTCAGCGCCTATCGGCGAGAGCGGGCTATCGTATGACATGCGTTGAACTTGAAATGCCCGAATGGGACTCAACTCAGCAAAGAGACAAGCTTCTTGGATGCTCTATTACAGGATGGCAAGATATGGTTAATGCCATTGGTTACACAAGAACAGATGAAGCTGAGCTCTTAAAGAGACTACGGGCAGTGGCAAGACACGAATCAGATGTATACGCATCAGAAATCGGAGAAACTGCACCACTACTTGTCACAACAGTTAAACCAGAAGGCACTATCTCACAAATGCCAACGGTTTCTTCTGGTGTCCACTATTCCCATTCACCTTACTACATTAGACGGGTTCGTATTAATTCCCACGATCCACTGGTTAAGGTTTGCGAAGAACTTGGGTATCCGGTTCACCCAGAAGTGGGCCAAGATATGGAGACCTGCCGCACTAAAGTTGTGGAATTCCCTGTTAAATCCCCATTCGGTCGTACAAAGTATGACGTTACAGCCCTAGAGCAGTTAGAAAATTACAAGCTCTTTATGGAACATTATGTTGACCATAACTGCTCTATTACTGTACACGTAAGAGATCATGAGTGGGAAGCTGTTGAAGAGTGGGTATGGGAAAATTGGGATGATTGCGTAGCTCTATCCTTCCTGTCCCTTGATGATAACTTCTATGAATTATTGCCTTATGAAGCCATTACTGAAGAAGAGTATCATGCCCGTCACAAGGTTATGAAGCCATTCAGACCTTCATTGATTCAAAAGTACGAAAAAATTGAAACTCAGTTTGATGTTGGTACTGATGGTTGCGAAGGTGGCGTGTGCCCAATTCGGTAATAGAGATTTGTCCAAATTGATAAAAAAAGTGGAAAAAACAATTATAAATGATTCGGGTCTTGAAGTATGTTTCAAGTTAGCATACAATGAAACATGAAGAGCGTGAATTTAACTGCAACAACAAAACGGAAGGAGGTTACGTAATGAATTTTCTAAACATCATGATTACGACACAACAAACACAACTTAATCAAACATGCGTAACCTGCGGTGTGTCTAGCCGACTGTAGGTTCGCCCTACGGATTTTTACGGAATATGTGCCCATGTACATTTTTAGCCGCGGAAAACCGCGGCTTTTTTGTGTTTTCACAGGCATAACGCACCCCAGGTAGGAGGTACCAAATGAAAAGAATCAAATATCTTATGCAGTACATGAAAGGTCAAACCCTAAATCTATGCCTTTCAGTGGTAGCCGTGGCCATATCCACTTATTTCATGATTCAAATCCCCTTTCTCATTCGCTTTGCAATTGACTCTGCGATTGGTTTAAAGGCTCCTGATTTGAACAATACTTTCATCCAAGTACTCCTGATTTTACGTCCACTTGAGGCGTATCAAGAGCACCTATGGCTTGTTGGTGTCTTAATTGTTATGGCAACGGTACTACGGGGCATTTTTTCATATCTTAAGGGTCATTTTGCAGCAAAGGGTTCTGAAGCTGTTGCAAAAAACCTTAGAAATCGAGTGTATAAGCATATTCAAGATTTACCCTATGCCTACCACGTCAAAGCTGAAACAGGGGACTTGATACAGCGCTGTACCTCAGATATTGATACCATCCGACGATTTTTAGGATCACAGTTTGTTGAAATTGGCGGCGTAATGTTCTTGATGACCATGATTATTGTGGCCATGTTTCAAATGCACCCCATAATGACACTGGCATCAACCATCGTACTCCCCTTTGGGGCTGGCTTTTCGATTCTCTTTTTTAACAGAATTAACAAGGTCTTTAAAGTGGTTGATGAACAAGAGGGCAAATTATCAACTTTAATTCAAGAAAACCTTTCAGGGGTTAGGGTTGTCCGTGCCTTTGGCCGTCAAGCCCACGAACTAGAACGTTTTAACAAAGAAAATGACCTTTATAGCGATAAAATTTACGACTTAGTCAAAGAATTTGCACGCTACTGGTCTTCTCAAGATCTTTTGGTATTAACACAAACTGGTATTATGGTCTTTGTTGGTATTTACTTTACGGTAAAAGGGGAGGTTTCCCTGGGAACCTTTGTTGCTTTTACAACCCTTGCAGGGTACTTATTATGGCCAGTTCGGACATTGGGCAGAATCTTAAGTGAAATGTCCAAATCCTTTGTTTCCATTGACCGTATTGAAGAAATTCTGCAGACGCCAACAGAGTACTCAGAATCTGGCTTGATGGTTGATCTAAAGGGTGACATTGAGCTTAAAAACCTTCACTTTACCTATGATGGTAGCGATCGAGAAATTCTAAGTAATTTAAATCTCAAGATTAAAACTGGTGAGACCCTGGCCATTCTTGGGCCAACCGGTGCAGGTAAATCCACACTGATCCATCTATTGGCACGCTTTTACGAACCAACCAAAGGTCAGATTTTAATCAATGGTCATGATAGTAAAACAGTTGATAAACACCATTTGAGACACCATGTTGCCATTGTTTTACAAGAACCTTTTCTGTTTGCAAAAAACTTATCAGACAATATTAGAATTGCTAAAACCGACGCAACACAAGAAGAAATTGAAGTGGCAGCTGATACGGCACAAATCCACCAAAATATTCTTGGCTTTGATAAGGGGTATGATACTTTAGTTGGAGAAAAGGGCGTGTCTCTCTCGGGCGGACAAAAGCAACGGGTCGCCATCGCGCGCAAACTGATTACAGATGCGCCTGTGCTGATATTTGATGACAGCCTAAGTGCCGTGGATACTGAGACCGATGCGGCTATACGCCAGCGTCTTAGAAACCATAATCAAGGTTTAACCACCATCATCGTCTCCCACCGGATATCTACCCTAAGCGAGGCAGATCACATTATCGTGATTGAAGATGGGGCAATCACCCAAGAAGGCACCCACGACCAGCTTTGTCAGCGAGAGGGTCTTTATAAAAAAGTCTACGAAATTCAAGATGCAGGGATGCTTCAAAAGATTTCTTAATTTCGATTTACAGCCTATCGTAACAAGGTAGAGCGGTAAATTTAAGCAGTGAGCAAGGAGGCATTATGGATCACGTTTCAGAAAATGTACAGGACAAACAGGAAATCAAGGGTCTTTCAAAAGACCTTTGGTTGAAAGTCCTTCAGTATTTAAAACCCTATCGCAAGAATTTAATCAATATTGGCTTTTGTATGTTTGTTCTTGCGGCTATAGATTCTGTATTTCCACTTTTGACCAAGTACGCCATTGATCATTTTATTCTCGGTGGTACATTGGATGGCTTAGTGCCATTTATGGGACTTTACATGCTATCTGTCGTGTCGCTGGCAGGCACAGTGTATCTCTTTATTGGTCAAGGGGCTGTGGTTGAAGCTGGTATCATTCGAACCCTTAGAAAATATGGTTTTGAAAAATTACAGGAGTTGTCCTTTTCCTATTACGATAAAAACGCAGTGGGCTGGATGATGGCCCGTTTGACATCGGATATTTCACGGCTTGGAGATATGCTCTGCTGGGGTCTTGTGGACTTCTTATGGGGCTTTGCCATGATGCTATTTATCGTGATTGTCATGATGATTATCAACGTAAAATTGGCCCTAATTACCCTTTCTGTAGTGCCGGTACTGGCTGTGGTCACCATGTTTTTTCAAAAGAGAATTTTGAAAACTTCAAGGGCGGCTCGGAAGATCAATTCTAAAATAACTGGGGCATTTAACGAGGGCATTACGGGGGCTAAAGCCACTAAATCTTTGGTGGCTGAGGAAACCCAGTTTGAAGAGTTTAGCCATTTAACCCTGGATATGCAAAAGACCTCTTACCGGTCGGCAATGTATTCTGCGGTCTATTTACCAATCGTCTTGGCCCTAGGTAGTGTGGGTATGGCCCTTATCATGCAGTTCGCTGGTTTGGATATCAGAACAGGTACCATGACCTTCGGTACAATGGTCTTATTTACAACCTATGCAGTTCAGTTTTACGAACCAGTGCGAGAAATGGCAAGGGTTTACACTGAACTGCAAACGGCTCAAGCTTCTGCAGAGCGGTTGATTAGCTTAATAGAGACACCCCTTGAAATTCAAGACACAGCTGATGTACTAGATTATTATGGCTCGACTTTTGCGCCTAAAAAAGACCAGTGGGAAGCTTTTCATGGTGAGATTACCTTTGAAAATGTGAGTTTCCAGTATGTTGAAGGGGAACCGGTTCTCAAAAACTTTAATTTACATGTTAAAGAGGGAGAGACAGTTGCCCTAGTAGGGGAAACCGGTTCTGGTAAGAGTACAGTAGTTAACCTGGCATGTCGTTTTTATGAACCAACATCAGGAAGGATTCTTTTGGATGGGGTGGACTACAAGCACAGATCACAGCTTTGGTTACACGATAAAATTGGTTATGTGCTTCAAGCACCTCACCTTTTCAGTGGTACCATTCGGGATAATATCACTTATGGTAAGTTAGATGCCACCGAAGAAGAAGTGATTGCTGCTGCCAAACTGACAAATGCCCATTTATTTATTATGAAGCTTGATCAAGGGTATGACACCCAGGTCGGCGAGGGTGGGGCCATGCTGTCAACTGGTGAAAAACAGTTGATTTCCTTCGCCCGGGCTGTCATTAAGAACCCAAAACTATTTATTTTGGATGAAGCAACATCTTCAATCGATACAGAAACAGAAATGCTCATTCAAGAAGCCATTGATCACGTTCTAAAAAATAGAACTTCGTTTATTATTGCCCATCGTCTTTCTACCATTCGAAGTGCCGATAAAATATTGGTTATGAGACAGGGTGAGATTGTGGAACAGGGGAATCATAAGAGTTTGATGGCCCTTCAAGGTTATTATTATAAACTCTATACCCATCAGTTTATTGAAGAAGAAGAACAGCACTTATTGTTAAAGATCTAATAAAATAAACAACTAAATGAACTGCTAAAAAGTGTTGGACAACCTATTACAAATCGATTTAGATTTGTAGTAGGTTGTTTTTTTATTATGGAACAAGATCCTTCCATGCAAGACTGGATTCTTAATATTTATTAGAAATAGATTAATAAAATGCATAACCACTTTAAAAATATTAATATCGTGCTAGAATAAAACCATAGACAGAACATGAAAGGAAAAGTGATTATGGCTAAGCACATTCGCATTATGGTTATGGAAGATGTGACAAAGTTTAATATCGTGTTACCCATTGGATTAGTGGCAAGGCTCTTGAGGTTTAGTGGTGATTTGGCCAATGTATTTGCAAAACAAAGGCTTCAAGTTAAGGTTGGGATTGAGGTAAAAGACTTTAAAGTATTAGCAGAGTTTATAGATTCAATCAAAGAGTTTGAACCTTTTACAATGGTAGAAATAGAAGAGGGTAAGAGTCGTGTCTTAATTAGGACAGAGTGAGGTGTCTATGAACAGAGAAGTCATTGGTAAGTGTCCTGTATGCGGAGATGGGCTAAAAGTCACACAACTCAGCTGCAAAACTTGCAGTACGAGCCTTCATGGACAATTTGAGCTCTGTAAATTTTGCAAGCTCACTGAAGATCAAAAGTCCTTTGCAATGATATTCATAAAAAATAGGGGCAATATTAAAGAAATCGAAAAAGAATTGGGGATTTCATATCCAACAGTGCGGAATAAATTGGATGATGTTGTGGACGCCCTAGGATTTTCAGTCGAGAAAAAGCCTACAATTGATAAGAAAGAAATTCTACAACAGCTCAGTGAAGGGTTGATTACAAAAGAAGAAGCCCTTAAACGGTTATCAGAAAACTAAAAAGATATGAATGGATGGCGCAGTTCACTAATCGTTACTTAATAGGAGGCTCATATGTCAATTCAAGAAGAAAAATTAGCGGTCTTAAAGATGATTGAAGATGGTAAAATAACAGCCCAAGAAGGTCTGGAACTAATGGAAGCTTTGAAGCATTCAACATCAACTGCATCAGTCCCATCATTTACTAAGGAGTCAACCACATCAACATCTATGAAGATGTTGCGAATTCGGGTTCGCGAAGGACAAGATAAAACTAAGGTAAACGTCAACATTCCCTTGCCTCTGGTAAAAGTAGGTCTTGATATTGCTAAGAATGTTAAAATTGGTGAGCACCAAGATTTGCTCAGCAAAATCGATATGGACGAGATTGTGGCCTTGATTGAGAACGGTGCACAAGGCAAATTAATAGAAATTGAAGATGTTGAATCCGATACCATGGTCGAAGTGTTTGTCGATTAACCCCTAAATTAACGTCACTAATTAACCCCCTAATACAAAACCCCCATACAATTGTGATGGGGGTTTTGTATTTTCTGATGATACATGCTTGCTTATCTAGATAAATTTGCTTAGCATGGCCTTTCAGTGGATATAAGTACGATAGAAATACGAGGAGGTCCCTATGAGCAAAAGGGTACTATTTGTCGATGATCAAAATCATATGAGACAGGCATTCGAATCGTTATTTGAATTGAATGGGTTTATTTGTTTTTATTTAGAGCGCACAGAAAACGTGATGGCTTTTTTAGAAACTGAACAAGTAGATTTAATCCTCACCACTTTACTCTCAGTAACAAATGACAGCTTCGGGCTCTTGACATTAATAAAAGAAAAACACCCTAATATTTTACGCATTGCCCTCAGCGGCTTCACAGATAGTAAACAGGTTTATAAGGCGATTGAATCTAATTTAGCGAGACTCTACCTATTTAAGCCCTGGGATAGCGAGGAAATATTGAAGGTAATTCAAAAGTTATTTGCCCTCGAGGAGCAGTTAAAAGATGAACCATTAAAGCAAATGATAAATCGCATTGACGAGCTACCCACCATCCCCACCCTTTATTTAGCGGTTTCAAAGTTGATTAAGGAAGATGCCGAAATTCAGCGTATCGCCACATTGATAGAAAATGACCCCGCCATTGCATCAAGAATACTTCGGGTTGCCAATTCAGCTTTTTTTGGCGCTAAAACAGGCTCAATTACACAAGCGATAATGTTTATTGGACTCATCAACGTGAAGAATATCATCTTGAGCAACCGTGTTTTTTCACAGATTGCAGATGCAAAACAGGCTGAACTCCATTGGCAACACGCAGGACTGACCAACCGACTCACCCATATTTTTTATGAAAGAGTCCATAACCGCAAAATGCCTTTAGTTATCTCATCTGCTGGTCTTTTGCATAATGTTGGTATTGTCTTGATGATGTCACATTTTAAGCAGGCTTATCAACCGATATTAGATCTAATGGGCAAGAAGCCAGAAAAAGACCTTTTGACTGAAGAAATGAGTCTTCTTGGAGCGACACACGCACAAATGGGGAGTTATTTATTAGATTGGTGGGAATTGCCCCATTCTTTAGTAGAGGTAGCGCTCTATCATCATAATCCAGACCACCAAAATGTCATCAATAAAGATATTGTATCATTTGTGCATTTTGCATCATCCTGTGCCTGGTACATACTTCTAGATGGTGATATCGCTATTTTGCCACAAGAATCAACACTAGGTCCATGGGGGTTGAATCAAAACATGCTGATTGAGACTATCAACCAGATCCGTCAAGAAACCATCATTCAAAAGTCGAGGTGACTATGAAAATATTGATTGCAGACGATAGTCGTTTAATACGACTTCAAGTAGAAGATTTAATCAGGCTACATTTCCCCCAGGCCGTCATCAAAACAGCAGAAGATGGTCAACAGGCTCTTGTGATTATTAAGCAATTTAGGCCACAGGTAATATTACTGGATATCATTATGCCTAATTTAAGCGGTATAGAGGTTTTAACCAGCATAGAGGGAATGCTTGAGAGTGGTGAAATGCGTGCCATTATGTTTTCATCTGTTGATGACAAAGCCACACTTAAACAGTGCTTTGAACTGGGAGCATCGGATTTTATATCAAAGCCCCTCGATGAATTGGAGACCATCGCACGGCTGACCAGTTCTTTTAGGACAATGAACCTTTACAACGATTTCGTCCGTACAAAAGAAGCCCTCAGAGCAAGTCAGGAGGCCTTGAGTAAATGTCAGGACGCTCTGAGTAATGTTAAAGCACAACCTTTGAATGATCAGAAATAGATAAGAACTTGATAAAAACTTGATGAGAAATACAGTCCAGTCGGGAGGGAAATATGTCGGAGCAAATGAGCTTAGAACCAATGGTTGAGATGTATTTATTTGAAACAACACAACTGATTGATAAGTTAGAACAAATCATTATGCGCAGTGAAAGTGAGAACAATATCTCCAGTGATATCAACGAGATTTTTAGGATTATGCATACCATCAAAGGGAATTCCATGATGATGATGTATGAAGGTATTGCCAATCTAGCACATGCCATAGAAGATATGTTTGACTTTTTAAAGGTCAACCCAGATGCAGTTTCAGACTTTGGTCAAATTTTTGACGTCTTGCTTGAAACAGTGGATTTTTTTAAACTTGAAGTTGCAAAAATCAGTGGTGGGGATGTTGCGGATGGTTCCTGTGATGAACTAGTGGCTGTGATAAAAACACACATGGTAGCTCTGAAATCTAAATCCCCCAATGTTATAGCAGCAAAATCTGCTGAAGAGCAACCGACTCGTTTCTTTATTCCGGCAACCAGCGGCCCTGAAATGCTTAAGGAGACAGCAGAGCAGCTAGAAGAAAAGTCTAAAATTAAGTACTATGCGACCACTATTCATTTTGAAGATGGTTGTGAGCTCGAGAACGTAAGGGCATTCTCAATTGTTCATGGACTTAAGGATTTTGTTGAAGAAGAAATTCATTTTCCACCGGATATCATTGAAAATGAAGCTTCGGTCTTTGCCATTAGAACCAATGGATTTGTTATCTATTATAAAACGTTGGAAACACCAGAGACCCTGGAAGCTCATTTTAATAGCACAGCATTTATCACCAGTGTGGTGACCCACGAAATGGATCAATTAAGTTATGAAAGTCACTGTGAGATCAATCAAGAAGAAAAAGCAGAGGTCAAGGCTTTGGAACTTGAAACCAGTACACGACTTGTTTCAAAGGATAAACCCGTCAAGAAAGTTCAAGCGGTGGCTACAGAGGCTCAATCGTCAAAAAACTTTATTACGGTGGATCTGACAAAAGTCAATCAGCTAATGGATCTTGTTGGAGAATTAGTGGTTTCAGAGTCCATGGTCACTAGAAATCCAGAGGTGGAAGCCCTTCAAATTGATAGTTTTGATAAGGCCTCCAGGCAGCATCGTTTTATTATAAAAGAAATTCAAGATGCAGTGATGAGCATGCGTATGGTACCTCTAGATTTAACATTCCAAAAGATGAACCGGTTAGTTAGGGATATGACTAAAAAAACCAATAAACTTGTTAATTTGAATATCATAGGTGCGCAAACAGAAGTCGATAAAAATGTAATTGAGCATATCGGTGATCCACTTATGCACATTATTAGAAATGCAATTGATCATGGTATTGAGACACCAGAGGAACGCCGAGAAACCACCAAGGCTCTCAGTGGCAGTGTGACTTTAGAAGCAAAACAGTCAGGTGGCAGTGTCTATATTATTGTTAAAGATGATGGGAAGGGTATTCACCGAGAAAAGGTACTGGATAAGGCAGAAAATCTAGGTTTACTCTATAAATCAAGAGAAGAGTATACTGACAAAGAGGTTTTTTCCTTGCTCTTTGAACCCGGATTTTCAACAAAAGAAGAAGTGACTGAGTTCTCGGGCAGAGGCGTGGGCATGGATGTTGTTTCTCGTAATATAGAAGAAGTTGGTGGTTCTGTAACCGTTGACTCAGTCCTTGGCCACGGATCTGAATTTAGTATCAAAATACCTCTGACCCTGGCTATTATTGAAGGGATGCTCGTCCGTGTAGGCAATGTGATTTTTTCTTTGCCAATTACTTCGATCAGAGAATCCATGAGGATTCAAAACAGTCAACTTATTAGAGACAATGAACGGCGTGAGATGGTCATTATTCGCGATGAATGTGTACCAGTGGTTCGTCTATACGATAAATATAACATTAACGATGCTGAGGAAGCCATTGATCAGGGTGTACTGGTTATGATCGAGAACGATCATGGTAAGATGATGCTGTTTGTTGATCAAATGATAGGTGAACAGCAGTTGGTTGTAAAACGCATCCCAAAATACATGCAAAAAGTAGAAGGTGTGTCTGGTTGTGCACTGCTTGGAGATGGTCGTATTTCTCTAATTCTCGACCCTGCCGGTTTATCGTGAGGTATAAGTTATGATAGAAAAAATCAACAATAGGGAAGCAACCAACTCTGAATTGGTAGAAATCAATCAACCCCCTTCGGACAGTAAAAAAGAACAAGAAGTTCTTTTAAAAGCAATGACATTTATTATTGATCAAACAGAATATGGGATAGATATCACTGATGTAAGAGACATCGTTCGTATGCAGGAAATCACTTTTTTTCCTAACCAAGCCCATTATATAAAGGGTCTGATTAATTTAAGAGGAAAAATAGTGCCAACTATGGATATTGGTTTGAAATTCAATCTTCCTGAGCGGGTATATGACGATCGAACTTGTATTGTGGTAATTGAAAAAGATGAAACCATGCTTGGGATGATTGTTGATCGTATCAATGAAGTTAAAACATTTTCAAGTGCATCAATTTCTCTCCCAGCAAAGCACACAGAAGGTAAGGTCAATGCTTTTTTAATGGGTATTGGGCAAACTACAGATAGCCACACGCTCTTATTGAAAACTGATAAAATCATGAGTCATGAAGAGTACTAAGATAGAAAAAGTGCAATAAAGCGAAAGTAGGTGCCTATGAGCTTAAAAATGAAGTTGCTCGTTTTAACTAATCAACAACTACTGCCACCTATATTACTTAAACGATTGAGGGATCATGATATTTTAGAGCAGGTTGAGCTCATTAGCTTTGATGGGTTTACAGATATCATAGAATGGCATGCATACTTTTGTATCCTGATGGTGGGTATGCCCAATGGGGATCTGTTTTCCCGTATTCACTTAAGTCCCTTGCCAAAAATCTTGCTTCTGCACAACGAGGAAATGCTACCACTTAGCACTGCCCTGGGAGATGGACTCTATTTAGGTGATATTCCGATTTTTTTAGTGCATCAAGATCGCTTATTGATTGATACCTTAGTAGCACTTAGAGAACATGCGCAAACCTCTGAACTGAAGCATTTATCATACGACCAAGATTTTGTACTTACCACATTAGGGGCACTTGGGGATGGGGTTATTGTTTCGGATTTCTCGCAAGGTGTTAAGTACATTAACCAAGCTGGAAGAGAAATTTTACGATACTTTGGTAGTTTTAAAGAAATGTCATTTGAGTCTATATTTAGAATTGAATATGGAAATTTAAAAATTACAGAAGTCTTAATACCAGAACGGATCTTAGAGAATCAAACCTCATTCGGATTACAAAAAAATGCAGTTCTTAGGGATCAAGAAGGTAATGTGAAATTCATTTCAGCAAATTTTTCACCCTTAGTGGTTGATAATAGGGGGCTAATAGGATTTGTTGTCGTGTTTAGGGATATCAGTCGGATCAGAGAAGCAGAACGCCGCTTAACAATTTATTCTGAAGCGATCAGACAAAGCTTAGAATCAGTCATTATCGCAGATGAAAATTTCGAGATTTTAAGTGCTAATTTAAAGTTCTATGAAACGTTCAAATATCAGCGGGGTACCTTGGTAGATGTGAATTTTTATGATTTGCCATTTTTAAAAAATGCTCTGGACATTGAGGTGATGAAGACAGAATTAACCCATCACACCTCCTTATCTCAAATGATTACGATTTTAATAGAAGGACAGAGTTATCATTTTAGAATGATGATCAATTCTGTTTTAGACAATTCTATATTTTATTATCTGATTACTTTTATGGATATGAGTAAACAAATTCGTGCAGAAGAGCTCCTGAAAAAAGAACGGGAGAACTTACAAACGATTTTTGAAGGTTTGCCATTAGGTGTCTTGATCCTGAATTCTGAAAAAAAAGTTGTCAGAGCAAATCAAGCCATTACAGACCTATTTCACACTTCATTTGATCAAGTTTACAATAATGGTCCAGGTGTAGCCTATCGCTGCTCCAGATTGATCAGTGGTCATGCGACTTGTTCAAGCGATGGTGAGTGTGTTAATTGTCCAATTGACCAAGTGATAGGCCGGGCTTTAATGCTTGGTGAAGGCACAAGTGGTCAAGAGGTTGAAATGGAAATAACATCAATCATGGGAGTTGTGGAGAAAAAATGGCTCCGTATCAGCGTGGTGGCATTTGATTTAGAAGGTGACAACGCTGTGATGATGGTTTTAGAGGATGTCACTGAAACTAAGGCAATTGCAAATCACTTATTAGAAAATGAAATGCGTTTAAGACTGATTACCGATAATATGATTGACACAGTGACACAACTGGATCTTCAAGGACGGATTATTTACGCCAGTCCATCCCATTGGAACTTAATGGGGTACACCCCAGACTATTTGATTGGCAGAACGTTGATTGAATTTGTTCATCCTGATGACAAGTCTACAGTGATTGAGCGGATGCAACGACGCCTTGAAAACAGGGAAAGTTTTGTCACTGAACTGCGAGTGATGCGAAAAGATGGGGTTTATATTTGGTTAGAGTCAATCGGAAATGTTCTAAAAGATCAATGGGGTAACGAATCACTCATTTATGTGAGCCGAGATGTGACTATTAAGCGGCAGGTATTGGATGAAATGCAATTAGCTAAAGATGCTGCTGTTGCTGCAAACAAGTCAAAAAGTGAATTTTTAGCGAATATGAGTCATGAAATAAGGACTCCCATGAATGGCATCATTGGGATGACCAATCTAACCTTGATGACAGAACTGGATGGGGATCAACGTGAGAATCTAGGCCTTGTAAAAAACTCAGCTGAAAACTTACTTAAAATCATCAATTCCATTTTGGACTTTAGTAAAATTGAGTCAGGAAAAATCATATTGGAAGTTCATCCATTTAATTTAAGGCAGACCGTAGCTAAAGTGATAAAACCTTTCAAAATTGAGGCGAATGCTAAAAATATACAGATGCTATACGACATTGATACATCCATTTCAGTGGTTGTTAAAGGGGATAGTAATCGGTTGATTCAAATTCTGAATAATTTAATCGGCAACGCCGTGAAATTCACCCACACTGGTGAAATCAATGTTTCGGTTAAAAGAAAAGCGATGAGACATAACACCACCTTTCTAGAATTTAGCGTTAAGGATACAGGTATTGGCATCTCGACACAAAATCATCATAAATTATTTGAGTCATTCAGCCAAGTAGATGGCTCCATGACAAGAAAATATGGTGGTACTGGTTTAGGATTGGCGATTACCAAACAATTGATTGAAATTATGGGTGGGAAGATTGAAGTGATTTCAGAGATTGGTATAGGGACAACATTCTCTTTTGAAATACCATTTATTGAGGTAGACCAGTATGTTCAGGTTTCCGATGAAATTACTAATGTTCCTAAAGCCCATCGACATTTGAGGGTGCTTCTAGTTGAAGATGATATTGTTAATCAAACCTTAGCCATAAGACTATTAGAAAAACAGTTTCATGAAGTCACCCTTGCAGAAAACGGTCAAGAGGCTCTCGATCAACTGAATCAGAAGGAATTTGATATCGTCTTAATGGATATTCAAATGCCTCTGATGGATGGCATAGAAGCAACGCGCTTAATCAGATTGCAAGTACAATATAAGCACTTGCCAATTGTTGCACTCACCGCCCATGCCATAAAAGGTGATGAAGAGCGATTTTTAAAATCTGGCATGGATGCTTATATCTCAAAACCGATTCAAATTGAACAATTCTATTCTGTAATTGAAGAACTGACAGCTGATAAGAAATCGGTGAGAGATATTGTAAATCAAGTGACAGAGGTACAATCTATAGAAGATTTAAGTACAGATGAACTTCGTAACTATTTGGATGAGTTAATTGTGTATATCGATAAGCTTGAATCGATTATTCAAACAAATCAGTTTGAAACTATCGGAACATATGCTCATTATATAAAAAATCTTGCGACAACCGTTGGAGACAAGGACGTTAAAAGATGGGCTATGCGTCTTGAAATGACAGCGCGAAAAGAGGTCACTGAACCCTTAATGGCAGGCTTTTTAGATCTAAAACAAGCGGTATTAACGATTGAAAGGGGTATATCATGAGAATCCTGATTGCAGAAGATGATTATGTGAGCAGAAAGTTTTTGTTTAAGCTACTGTCTCAATTTGGTGAATGCGATGTCACCGTAGACGGCATGGAGGCCATTGAAGTGTTTCTAATGTCTCTAGAAGAACAAAATTATTATGATCTTGTGTGTCTTGATATTATGATGCCAGAGGTCGATGGCATCAAAGTACTAAAAACCATGCGGAAACTGGAAGAAGAAAGAAATACACCAAAAGAAAAACGGGCGAAAATTATTATGACCACTGCCCTCAATCAAACCGATGAAGTGATGGAGTCGTTTGAGGCGGGGTCTGAGGGGTATGCAGTTAAACCAATAGATACGGACAAGTTTATGTCAGTCCTAAATAAACTGGGGTACTTCAAGCGAGCTTGACTTTACAAACTTCCATGGCTTTGATATGATGATGAACGAGTCGAATAATTCAAAGTAGAGAGGAATACACCATGGAAAAAAAGATATTAGCTGTTGTAGATGGTCGTGAAATCACAAGTGAGCATTTAGCTTTTCTTGTACAGACAATTGGTGCTGAAAGAGCAAAACAGTTTCAAAGCGAGGAAGGTCAGTCTCAATTATTGCAAGAACTGATTAACCAAGAGCTTTTTTACTCATACGCTTTAGAAAATGGTCTTGAAAAACATGAAGCCTATGTTCAAGAAGTAGAAATTGTACAGGCCAATCTTTTAAAATCATATGCTGTAAGAAGATTTCTGGAAGAGGTAACTGTGGATGAAAATGGCGCAAAAGCCTTTTATCAAGAAAACCCAGAGCAATTTCAAAAGCCAGAAACCATTAAAGCAAGTCATATTCTTGTATCAACACTAGAAGAAGCAGTCGCTGTAAAGGCTGCAATTGATGGTGGCTTAACATTTGAAGAAGCTGCTACACTTAATTCTAGTTGCCCTTCAAAAGAGCGTGGAGGCGATTTAGGGCAATTTGGTAGGGGTCAAATGGTGCCAGAATTTGAGAAAGCGGCATTTGAATTAGAAGTTGGCGCAATCTCGGAGCCAGTTCAAACACAGTTTGGCTTTCATTTGATTAGAGTGGACGAACAGCAAGCAGCTGAAACACTAGAATTCGAAATGGTTAAAGACCAAATTGCCAAGCATTTAGTGCAGCAGACCCAAAACCAAGCTTATTTCGCACAAATTGCTACGTTAAAGAATCAATACAACGTAACCATTAACGAATAGAACTAGCTTCAAGGTTGAAGTGAAAAAGCCGTGGAATCCATTGTGTATAATGGGTTCCACGGCTTTTTTTATGGTTGCTTTTGGTCTAAGTCAAATACAGGGGTTTCGGTTAGTGGATCGTCAAAGCCAGGCAGATTCTTGAATTCAAAGGCATCTTGCCACTGTTTATAGCTAACCAGTGATAATGGCGGTTGATTTGAATCGGATTCTAGTGATACTAATAACTGGAGCGTAATGTGTTTTGGCGGTTTTTCTTCAGTAGTTGAGATCACAAGACTGAGCTCTCTCATGTTATTTTTGATAGCACCCCATTTTAGGACTTGTGTTCCAAATGCTTCTTCAACCTGGTCTTCAATTAATTCAGTACGTGCATCTAACTTTGTGGGTGATGCGAGTCTAGCTTCTTGAACAATCTGGTGGATGGTGGCAAGGGCTGTGGCGCTATCTACTTCCAATTGATAATAAGACTGAAGCCATAACTGTTTCTTTTGAGCTAATCTAACACCTGAAAGGGAAGTTGTTAGAATTGCGAGACCAAGTACAATCAAAACAACCATCATCACGATGACTAGAATTGATGTAGCGCCTTTACGTTTGTGGTTAGGCATGTTCAAATCACATCCCCCCTTTTACATAATGGGCTGTTTGAATGGATACCAGCTCAACTAATTTGACGTCTATCACCTTAACATTTAAGTGAAGCAATCGTTTTAAGTTTTCATCGGGATTAACTGACAAGGTGACAGTGTACTGGGCCCTATCTTTGGTAGTCACTTCTTGCCAGATGTCGTTGTAATACTTAATTTGTGTTAAGTTTGTTTCAGCCATTAGTGTTGCTTTAGCGGCCTCGATTGTATTGGCAGCATAGAGGGTTGCGAGATTTTGCGTTTGAGCTTTCTGACTAAGATCATTTGAAGTCAAGAAAAGTTGCAAAATCACAACACTGACAATGCTAAGAAATGCAATCGAGAAGATAATTTCAACTAAGGTGAAACCATTTGAAGTTCTATTTTTCATTGGCCACCTACCTTGAACGCAGGGAAATTACCTGCTGTAGAATTGTATCTTTGCCGTCAATTTCGTGGTTATAAAACAAGGTAATGGTTTGAGTCTGTTGATTAAAAGAAAGCTTTAAACCGGTCAGTGGCACAATTGGAGTGGAAATCTGAGGATCGATAGGTCCATCTGTATAGCACTCATAAAGAATGCCATCTTTATAGTAGACATAGGTTTTTAGACCTACTTCAGTACCGCCATGACTCACTGAGAATGCGGCATCAATGCCCTCTGTAGCTTCTGGAAATTCAATAGCGCCAAATTCATCGTTTTGACGAATCACCATATTGACATAGGACATGGCAATACGTAAATTTTCTTCCTTCTCGCGATGGCTAAGGGTTTTTTGAAAAGTTGCACTCCCTTGTACAATTAAAACTGCCACTGCAATGGCGAAAATCATCATGAGAATGACCACTAAAAAGGATTCGATGGCAACATTTTTTCTTCTACTGCTCATTGTGCACCTCCATCTTTAACCGGAAGTGGGTTTAAGGGAATCACGCGAATGTCTGGAAGGACATTCGATGCAAAGACTTCGTAATAATAGAGGTAACGCTCTCGTTTGAGAATAAGTCCGTAATTATCTTCAAGATACGTCAAGTCCGGCGGATAACTGCCTTCTGAAGCGTAGCACTGAATGGCATACCGTTCTATTGTGGCTTTTTCGGTGGCGATGTCAGCAACGTATCGATTATCTTTGTATTGTAAAAGACCAATAATCAATAGGACTACCGCCGCCAAAATAAAGGGCAGCACCAGTAATTGAGAAAGGGTGCTGGGGGCGTGTTTGGCTTTCATGTGGGCCTCCTCACTAACCGATGGCGTTCATGATATTGATAATGGGAAGAATAACCGAAATGAGAATGACGCCAACTAAAGAAGATAGAATGATGATGAGAAGGGGCTCAATCACGGTAGTTAGACGATCTAATCTGTTGTCCAGTTCTTTTTCCATGGTGTCTGCCGCCTTGTCTAGCATGCGGTCCATATGCCCTGTGCTTTGGGCGATGGTAAACAGTTTGATGAGTACCCAGGGGAAGAGGTTTAAAGATTCTAAAACTTTATCGGGCATTTCACCTTCATTCAGGCGGCTAGCAGCGCTATTGAGCTTTTTCTTTACGTAGGTATTGGTAAATATGGGTTCGATAAGTTTGATGCCCATACCCAGATTGACACCGCTACGAATTAATAATGCCAGGTTTCTTGAAAATCGTATTGCCGTAATGGCAGAAACGATTTGACTCTGAATTGGCAGCTTAAATGCTAATTGATCAAAAAACTCGGTTCCCTTTGGTGTTCGCTTATAGAAAAAACCAGCGAAGAACAAAGCGAGAAACCCGATGATAATCCAGAGAATGTTGTCGCCAATCCACAAACTGGTCTGCATGATCACATAAGTAAAACCAGGCATATCACCACCAAGAGAAAGGAGAATGTCGTTAAACATTGGTAAGACTTCAATCACTAAGAGGAGAATGACCCCAAACATTAAAACAGAAAGAATGATTGGGTATGTGATAGCTGCTTTAACTTTTGCGGTTGTATCCATTTCCTTTTCAAAGGCTTCAGCGATTTGGTTAAGTGTATTGGCCAGTTCGCCGCTTTGTTCACCAATTTTGATCATGGTTACCATAAATGTTGTGAAGATTGATTCTCTTTTTTCCATCACTTCACTAAGCGACATCCCTTGACTAATTTCACCTAACATCTGGCCGATGATGTCTTGGAGCTTATCATTTTGGGTTTTATCCTTGATGAGGTTCAAGCCTTCATAAAGAGAAACGTCGGAATCAATGACCAGTGACAATTGCCTAGAAAAAATGATCAATTCTTGCTTGCTGAAAGCATTGGGGTTCTTCATAGATTAAACTCCTTTCTAAACTACATATTGAGATATGTTTCGAAAAGCGGAAGGTCGTTGACCCTAAGGGCTGCTTCGCTTTGAGCAATAACATCGTCCTTAACCAGTTTGGCAAGTGTTCTTTCTAGGGAATGCATGCCTTGGCTCATGCCGTTTTGAATCAAGTTGTTTATTTGGTAATGTTTGCCTTCTCTTATGAGGTTTCTTACGGCGGGGGTGACGACCATTACCTCAGTAACGAGAATTAGGCCAGTACCATCTTTTCTTGGAATAAGTTGCTGAGAGACCACACCTTCTAAGACCGTGGCCAATTGACTTTTCACTTGTGCTTGCTGCTCGGTGGAAAAGGCATCTAGGATACGGTCAATCACCTTGACGGCACCATTTGTATGGATTGTTGAAAGCACTAAATGGCCTGTTTCTGCTGCTGTCATGGCAATGGAGATGGTCTCGTAGTCTCGCATTTCACCGAGCATAATGACATCTGGATCTTCTCTAAGTGACGCTTTAAGGGCACTGGCAAAACTAATGGCATCATCTCCCACTTCCTTTTGGGTTACCAGGCTCATTTGATGCCGGTGCAAATATTCTACAGGATCTTCTATAGTGGTAATGTGATAACTGTAACTTTCGTTAATGCGCTTGATCATACTAGCCAGGGTTGTGGACTTGCCACTACCTGTGGCCCCTGCCACTAAAATGAGTCCTTTTGATTTTGTGAGAAAGGTCTCCACATTGCTAGGTAATCCCAAGGTTTCGAGCGGTGGTATTTCCAGTGGCAATGAGCGTAAAGCAAGGGCGACTGTACCTCTTTGAAGATAGAAATTACAACGAAAACGACCGAAGTTTTGCTTTGAATAGGATAGGTCGACGGTCTTTTCCCTCATGAGTTTTTCGTACTTTTGATCCGTAAGGTAAAAATCAGCGATATCTTTCATCATTGGGGGCAAGAGCTTCTCTGTGTTTTCAATGGGGACAAGTTTTGAATTGACCCTCATAAGGGGCACACTGCCAACGCAAAGGTGAATATCAGTAGCCCGGTGTTTCAGAGATTCGGTTAAGAGATAGTCCATATACGTGGTAATATCATCAATAATCATAAAGATTCCTTTCGTTTAATTAATATTTCCGAGGTATTTGCCAACTTTTAATTTCAAATCTTGAGGTTTTAGGGGTTTAATTAAGTAACCTTTTGCTTTTAATGCATAGGCTTTTAAGATGGTAGCCTCATCTGAGGTACTGGAGAAAAGAAGCATAATCGTGTGTTCGTCATGGCCTTCAATTTTTATTTTCTTCAGTAAATCAAAACCATCCATAATGGGAATGTCTAAGTCGCTGAGGATTAAATCCGGCTTGTGGTGGAGATAAAGCTCGTAGCCAGCTGCTCCGTCATAAGCATGCTGAACTTCAATGGGATCATTCTTATAGAGATCTTTGACAATCGCGTGCATCAGACGGTCATCTGAGATATACAATATTTTTTGCTTTTGTTGTGGTTGTGGTTGTGGTTGTGGTTGTGGTTGGGCTCTTGGAGGTGTCTCTGTAGCCCCCTTATGTAAAGCTTTTGAAAGATGCGCGGTGAGTTCCTCTTCTAAGCGATAGTCGCTTAGGGGAATGATGCCTTCAATGTCGATTTCATCTGTTGCGTTTTGTATTAAAAAACTTTGAGCATTTTTTAAGTAGGGAAATTTCTTTAAAAGGATTTGATGTACTGTGACACCGTTTTCGTCGTCATCGTAGTCTTGAGCCAATATAAAGGCTTGATGGGGCATGCCCTCTTCAATATCCATGAGTTCATCCGGTGAATAACATTCGATTTCATGCTCATATAAATGTGCAACGTGGCGGGCAATCCGCTTATGGTTACGATTTGACAGTATCGCCAGTATTCTCATCCTTGCCTCCTCGATTATGTTCCAAAACACTTCTTACATTAGAAATATCCTTTTTGAACACAATTAAACAAAAACCCTGTTTTGGGCGAAAAATAACCGAATCTATGGTTTGGTGGTCAAACTTGCTTTTGACATCCAAACCATATATGCTACAATAATAGGCGTGAATCATCATAGAAAGAGGTTAAATATGTTTAAAACAATCGATCAATTTGAAGTTGGTGAAGATATTCAAGGTTATTTTTTAGTGAAGGTTGCGGCGGTTAAGCAAACCGCTGCTGGGAAAAAATATTTAGATACAACCCTTATGGACGCCACTGGGGAAATCAATGCAAAAGTCTGGGATGCAGAAGACGCGTTACTAACCATTTTTAAAGAAGGCGAGATTGTTAAAATCACCGCTAAGTGCAACAGTTGGCAGAGTCAACGTCAATTGAGCGTTCAAAAATACCGACCCATTAATGCTGCTGATAATATGAGTGTGGAATCATTTGTTCCCACTGCTCCCATAAAAGCGGAAATACTCTATGATAATATTATAGCCTCAATTGATGCTATGCACCACCCTGATATCAAAAAAATTGTCAGGGGACTTGTGGTAGACCGTAAGGAAAAGCTACTTTTTTACCCTGCAGCTAAATCCAATCATCACGCTGTGCGCTCAGGGCTTATGTATCACATCTATCGCATGTTAGAACTTGGAAAAGTCATGGCAGGTGTTTATCCTGACATTAATCTTGACCTGCTAAATGCAGGCATTATTCTACATGATCTATGCAAAATTGATGAAATGGCTACAAATCAACTTGGCTTGGTCAGTGAATATACCAAAGTCGGCAACTTATTAGGGCATATTACACTGGGTATTCAATTGATTGGTGAGAAAGGCAAAGCCCTTCACATCAATCAAGAGGTCATTGAGTTACTGCAGCATATGCTCTTGTCACACCACTACGAGCCAGAGTTTGGAAGTCCTAAAAAGCCGATGTTCTTAGAGGCAGAAATGCTCCATCACATTGATATGATCGATGCTCGTGTCTACGATATCAGCAAAGCCATCACCGAAACAAAAGTGGGCGAGTTTTCTGATCCGATTTGGTCCATGGAAAAACGTCGTATGTACAACCACGGACTGAATGAGAGGTAATGATGAAATTTCTTTGGATTGCAGTGAGGGTCATTGCATACATGCTTTGGATGCTTAAAGATCTCGCTTATGGTCGCTGGTTACTAAAAAAAGGCAGGCTAGTAGAAAAAGATGCTTTGGTTTGGCGAATTGCAGTGAGATGGTCAAAATTCTGTGTGGGTGTCACTAAGAGCACTGTTGAACTGATTGGAGCAGAAAACCTGCCTCCTGTGGATGAGCCAGTACTGGTAGTTGCAAATCACCAGTCTGCATTTGATATTCCCTTTATACTAGGTTATTTAAATCGTCCTATTGGCTTTATTTCAAAAAAAGAAAATCGGAAGATTCCCCTGTTAGGACCCTGGTTAGAACTAGGCAACTGTGTTTTTATTGACAGAGGTAATCCTAGAGAGGCCGTAAAGAGCATCGCCAGTGGGGCGGCTTTACTAAAAGGTGGCTATGCCCAGGCCCTTTTTCCTGAAGGGACCCGTTCTTTAGACGGTAGCATCCAACCCTTTAAAGCTGGTGGTTTTAAACTGGCTGAGAAGGCCGGTGTTCGGATTGTACCGGTGACATTAGTCAATGGCAATCATTTAATGCCTAAGGGTACCTTTAAAATTCGGGCGCAAAAAATCAAGATTATTGTCTCTCCAGCAATTGATATGACGGGGATGAGTACCAATGAGATTGCCCAGATGACCCATGATATCGTCGAAAAAAATCTGGCTAAGTACAGCTAAAAAAAGGGCTGTGTCCTGCTATCGTTTTCGCGACAGCAAGGCACAGCCCTTTTAATAATTTTTCAAACGAAAAAATATATTTTCTTTCAGAAAATCGCTATTAAGCGTTTTGACCACAGCATTTTTTGTATTTCTTGCCACTGCCACAAGTACATGGATCATTACGGCCAATTTTTTCTTCTTTAACAACAGTTTTAGATTGCATATAAGCTTTTCTAATGGCTTTGCGCTTTTCTGTATCAAAGATTGTTTCCCAAACTGGTAATTCATATAACCAATCTGCTTTAGCAGCATGCATATTAAAAAGAAGCTTCTCGTAATCGATGGTGATGCTAACTTCTGAAGATTCTTCAAGAACGTCAAGATCAACTGGTGTCTCGATGCTCGTATTGATGCCATCAAGGAAACCTAGGATTTCAAGGGTTGTCATGTGATACGTGTGTGCTAGTTCTGTTACAGTGCCAGCAACAACTGTTTGCTTTGCTGTTAAAATAGCATCGTAAGCATTTTTTTCTTTTTCAAAATATGCGTGCCAGTATTTGTCGTAAGCGCCTTGATCGTCAAAATCCGAACCAGCCTCTTGCCATCTTTCATATAAACTCATTAGGGTTCATCCTTTCTGTGCGCTGATTGCGCAATTCCACGTGACATTATATCATAAAAATCATAAAAGTGGAGGTATCTTTTGAAAAATAGTCACTTGCCCATAAATGATAATAACTTAAAAATGAAAATAGCCCAAACCCTTTATGTCACCGATTTAGACGGGACTCTCCTTGGCAATGACCACCAGTTGAGTCAAGAAACCATCGATATCTTAAACCCATTACTTGATCAGGGGCTGAATCTGATGGTGGCCACAGCGCGAAATTTTCCATCAGCCAGTGAATTATTAGCAAGGGTTAATCTAAAAACCCCAATGATTTTAGCCAATGGGGCATTGATTGCAGACACAAGGGGAAATCCGATTTGGGAAGCTGCCATGGCACCGGGAAGTCTCCGCGAGATTTATACCGCCCTTGAACCCTTTGCCAATGCTTGTGTGTGGACATCTCTTTTAGATGGCAATTTTCTTCTAATAGCCCCCGATCCGACACCAGAAGTCCTGAGATTTAGAGATTATCGTCAAGCAACAGGATTTTCTGGCTTTAAGCTTTTAGAGGGATTGGATCACTTAATACAAGAGTCCATTATCACATTGACGTTAATGGTGGATCAAGTAATCGCGCAACAAGCGCTGTCAGCACTTGAGACAGCTAACTTGTTGGAAGGGCTCCGGGTTCATGTCATGCCTTATCCTGGACTGGATGGGCTTTATACCATGACGGTTCAACCAGAGACAACCCATAAGGGGGCGGCCATTTCTGCCTATTTAGAATGGTTAGCCAACCGCCAAGAGGTGTCCATCAATCGCATTGTGGTATTTGGAGATGAACGCAACGACCTAACCATGTTTGCTTTAGCTGATGTGAGTCTGGCAGTTGCCCAGGCCCACCCTGAGGTTAAGGCTGTTGCAACCCAAGTGATTGAGAGCAATGACTGTTCAGGGGTTGCCAGGTGGATTAGGAGGGATTTTTATGCCGATTAGACAACCTCTTCGCCGGGCCGATGAACGGGATATCATGTTTGCCCGGATGACCTACCAAAAGGGTAGTCCACAATTTGAAGACTACTATCAAATGCGGCCACAAAACAAAGAGGTGGACGATGGCATTAGAGAAATGCCTGGTCCTTTTGGAGCGGGGACTGCGACTTTTCACCCCTATATCACTCCTTTTGCAGAAGCGGGATTCGCTTTGCTATCTCGCATGAAGCACCTGGACCAAAATCAAAAAAAAGAACGAGCACTTGATATTTCGTCGGTTGAAATGACAGGGCAAATCAAGGAGATGGCCGGATTCTTAGGCCTTCAGGCCTGCGAAGTGGTTGAGCTTAAACTTGAAGATATGTATAGCCATAAAGGTCGCGGTGAAGCATATGGTACCCCCATAGAAAGCACCCTGCCTAGGGGCATTATGCTCATGGTTGAGATGGATAAGGATTTTGTCAACCGAGCACCGCAACTGGAACAGGGCACCGAAGCCGTCAAAGCCTATATGAATTTGGCAACGGCCAGTTTGTGGCTAGCCACCTATATTCAGCAGCTTGGCTATGATGCAAAAGTCCACATCGATGGCAATTATGAAGCTTTTTTGCCGCCCCTAGCACAAAGAGCAGGCCTTGGAGAGGTGGGCCGGGCTAGTTTGCTGATTAATCCTAAATATGGTCAGCGTATTCGCATAGCTATGATCAGTACGGATTTACCTCTTGAAATCAGTGGACCTCAAACATATGGTATCAAAGAATTTTGCCAGGCCTGTGGCAGATGTGCACTGACCTGCCCCGGCAAAACCATTTCAAAAGAGCCGGCTCAGTACCTTGAAGACAAAGATCTTGTGGGATGGACCATTAACCAAGAGCTATGCTTCACAGTATGGCAGCGGGTGGGTATGGATTGTGGTGTGTGTTTATCTAGTTGTCCAGTGTCTCAGGGACTTACAAGTGAGGAGTGGGAACTGATTTCTGAGGGAAATGCCCCTAAGGCATATGCACTTTATCAGGAACGGCAACCCCTTAGGGTTTATCAGAAGGATCCTCTGCCATTTGTCCAATATCCAAGGCCACCGGTGGCGTTTTAAGGGTGCCCTGTTAGTATTTCGTTGGATGCTCCTGTGGTGATATAGTAGGGGTCAGTTTATATTCTGAAAACGTTTTCTATTTTTAAGGTCTGCGGTACAAATCATAGGCTTCGTGCTATAATGGACGAGGGTCATCAGATGTCCCTCGGTACCAAATTTAGCCCGCTTCACCTGTAAAAGAAAGTGGTGGGATTTGCGGTAATTAGCAAATTCATTTACCCAATAGAGGCTTTAAACCAGTCATTTGTGATTAAAATTTAGGAGGCTATCATGGAGTTAAAAGGTAAAGTTCTAGTCGCGCAAGGTGGCGGCCCAACGGCTGTTATCAACCAATCATTTGTTGGTGTTGTACTTGAAGCAAGAAAGTATGCAGAAGTTTCAAAAGTTTATGGCGCTATCAATGGCGTTGAAGGCATTGTCAACGAAGAGTTCGTGGATTTGACACTTGAAACTGAGTACAACCTTGAGCGCGTTGCAGCGACACCATCTTCTGGTCTTTTGTCAACCCGTGTCAAACCAACAAAAGAGTTTTGCTTGAAGTGCTTTGAAGTGATGAAGGCCCATGATATCAGATATTTCTTCTACATCGGCGGTAACGATTCTTCTGATACAGTTAGAATTATCAGCGAAGAAGCTAAAGCCCAAGGTTATGATTTTAAAGCGATTCACGTACCAAAGACAATTGATAATGACCTTGTTCATAACGATCACACACCGGGTTTCGGTTCTGCTGCTCGTTTTGTAGCACAGGCATTTATGGGTGCAAACCTTGATAACAGAGCACTTCCAGGCGTATACGTTGGCGTCATTATGGGCAGACATGCTGGTTTCTTGACCGGTGCTGCTGCTATGGGTCGCGTATTCCCAGATGACGGTCCACACTTGATCTACTTCCCAGAGCGCGTCTTTAATGTTGATAGCTTCCTTGCAGACGTTAAGGCAACTTACGAAAAATTCGGTCGTTGCGTGATTGCTGTTTCTGAAGGTATTCAAGACGAAAACCACGTGGCGATTATCTCTAAACTTTCTAAAGATGTTGAAAGAGATGCCCATGGTAACGTTCAACTTTCTGGTACTGGCGCCCTCGGCGACCTTTTAGTAGCAGAAATCAAAGAAAAACTAGGCATTAGCCGTGTTCGTTCTGATACATTTGGTTACCTCCAACGGTCGTTTATGGGTGTTGTCTCTGATGTGGATCAAAAAGAAGCGAGAGAATCTGCAGAGCGTGCCGTTCAATTTGCTATCGTTGAGAAAAAAGAAGGTTCTGTTACAATTCAACGTGTAGGTAACTACGCAGTGGATTATATCCTCAGACCAGTTCAAGATATTGCTGCTAAAACTAAGCACATGCCTGAAGAGTTTATCAATGCTGAAGGCAACTTTGTCACGCAAGCTTTCATCGACTACTGCCGTCCACTACTTGGTTCTGATTTACCACAACCTGCTCGTGTTCGTGGCATTAAAGTTGAGAAGATCCTTACAAAGTAATTTTAATAAAGATCGATAATGATTGATAAGGATAAAAAAAGATTTAGAAGGATGTAAGAACAAAACTAAACAAATGTAAAAAGCGTTCTCTTTGAGGGCGCTTTTTTATTGGGGTCTCTTGATAAATGTCGTTTTGTGGAAGTCCCCTGAGTAGGTGATTCGAGTATATCGAATAGGGTAAGAGTGTGATACAATTGATACGACAAATTCAAAAAACGGAGCTAACATGGCAAATATAATAAAAAAGCAACCCTCAAAAGCAAAACCAGCAACAAAAGGAAGTTCAACCACTGGAACTAAATTTTCAAAACCAAAGTCTTCTGGTTTTGAAATGTTCAGTACAAAAAATAATGGCAAACCAAGAGGCAGGGCCAAGTATAAAGAACAAGGCTTTGTGGCTGGACAAGATGATGGCGATGATTATAAAAAAGGCAACAAGGGTAGTGGGGGTAAATTCACCGATAAGTTTGAAAGCAAAACCAAGGGACCAGACAGTGGTTTTGAAGGTAAAAAAGGCAAATTCGATGGTAAGCCGGAGGGTAAGTTTTCAGGAAAGACTGAAGATGGTAAGTTTGCAGGAAAAAAAGACGGGAAGTTTTCAGGTAAAGCTGAGGACGGTCAGTTTGCGGGTAAAGCAAAGGCCGGAGACCGCAAATTTGGTGCCAAGGGTAAAACTTTTGACAGCAAGGGTGAAGGCCAGTTTGCTGAGAGAGGCGAAGGCCAGTTTGAGGGCAAAAAAGGAAAGTTTGCTGGCAAGGGCAAAGGTAAGTTTGACGATAAAAAAGGCAAGTTTGGAGATAAGGGCAAAGGCACAAGTGCAAGGTTTGAAGATAAGGGCAAAGGCACAAGTGCAAGGTTTGAAGATAAAGGCAAAAGTACAAGTGCTAGGTTTGAAGATAAGGATGGGGGCAAGTTCAGCACCGGGAAAAGTAGCGCTGGCAAGTACCAGGCTGCGCTAACGCCAAAGGTGCGCCAGGAGAAGCCCATGGCAAAACAGGTCCACGGCTCTGATCAGATACGGCTCAATAAGGCCATTGGCGATTCTGGATTTTGTTCACGTCGGGAGGCCGATGCGCTCATTGACCAAGGGCGGGTTACGGTGAATAAAAAACTTGCGGTGATGGGTCAGTTTGTTGGGCCAAGAGACGCCGTTGCCATCGATGGCAAAATTGTCAAAGTCAGCGAGAACAAGGTTTACATCGCTCTCAACAAACCAGAGGGTATCGAGTGCACTACCGATACGTCTGTTGAAGGCAATATTGTGGATTTTGTAGGGCATTCAGAACGGGTTTTTCCAATCGGTCGGCTTGACAAGGCTTCTGAGGGTTTGATTTTGTTAACCAATCACGGGGATATCGTCAACAAGGTACTACGGGCGGGCAATGCCCACCAGAAGGAGTACCTTGTAACCGTTCATAGAGCAGTGACCCCAGCCTTTATTGAAAAAATGGGACAAGGGGTACCAATATTGGACACAGTCACCTTACCTTGTGAGATCAAGCAAGAAGGCAAATATGTGTTTAGAATCATCCTCACCCAGGGTCTTAATCGACAAATTCGCCGTATGTGTGAAGCCCTTGGTTACGAAGTCACAAAACTTCAGCGGGTTCGCATCATGCATATTCAGTTAGGTGATTTACCCCTTGGCCAGTGGCGAGACCTCACTGACAGCGAGGTGGCAACCATGATGGCCGCCATCGCCGAATCCACCAATAATCAAGAGAACTTATGATATGATGAAAGCACTCTTAAGAAAAGGGCAATATATTTTAGGGGCTAAAAATCAATATCGCATTGGCAACCTACTTGGCTCTGGTGCTCAGGGTGAAGTCTACGAAGCCTCGACTTTAACGGGTACTTATGCCATCAAATGGTATTTTGGGCACATGGCCACTGACGAACAGTTTCAGAGTTTGCAGAGATTGGCTAAAATTGGTCCTCCAAACGATTGTTTTTTATGGCCCATTGAAGTGATTAGGCTGGCCAGTGTCAAGGGGTTTGGTTATATCATGCCCCTACGGCCCCAGCGATTTGCTTCCATTGTTGACCTAATGAAAAGGAAAGTGGAGCCTAGCTTTTTGACGCTAATTACGGCGGCCATTGCCATGGTGACCAGCTTTTCAAAACTCCACCAAAAGCAGCTTTGTTACCGGGATATCGCCTTTGGAAATTTATTCTTTGATCCTAAAACTGGAGAAATCCTGATTTGCGACAATGACAACATCGCTTTTGAGGGTGAAAATCACGTGGCTGTCCTTGGAACCCCTAGGTTTATGGCCCCTGAAATCGTTAGAGGCGAAGGGCTCCCCGATGTTTTAACCGATCGTTTTTCCCTCAGTGTACTCCTGTTTTACATGTTTATGATCCACCATCCCCTGGAGGGGAAACTGGAGGCCAGTATCAAGTGCTTTGATTTGCCGGCCATGCGTCAACTTTATGGGGATAAACCGGTGTTTATCTTTGACCCGATTTTATCCAGCAACCGTCCGGTTGTGGGACTCCACGATAACGCCATTATTTATTGGCACCTCTACCCAGAGCATTTCAAGAGTGTTTTTATACACGCTTTCACCAAGGGCTTAAAACAGCGAAATTCACGTCCAGACGAAACAATCTGGCTTCAGGCTTTGGTTCGCCTTAAAAATAGCTTGCTTCACTGCACCTGTGGAGCAGAAAATTTTTATGATAGTGCTGCTGTTCAAGCAAATGGCGTTCAAAAGACCTGTTGGGCTTGTAAAAAGCCACTATCCTTACCCCTTCGCATGCGCCTCAATCAAGAGGTGATTGTCCTTGGAGATCATGTGAAATTATATGCCCACCACACCATACAGGGGGCTTCGGTGATGGCTCAGCAAGTGATTGCAGAAGTTACAAGGCATCCTGCTCGGCCGGATATTAAAGGGTTGAAAAATGTCAGTGGGGAGTCCTGGAAAGTCCGCAGTGTCAATGGCCTTGACATTGAAGTCAATCAGGGCCGTAGTATCACTTTAGAAGATGGCATCGAAATAGACTTTGGAAGTGTAATAGGTTACGTTAAGGCTTAAGTATTTTCTTAGGTTAGCCCAAATCATTAGTCCTTATAAACGAAGGTTTTTATCGAAAGGAGCATCAGATGAGCGTAATGAGACCCGGTGGCGAACTGGCTACCAGACCCTTACATTTTATTTTTGTGGCAGATTGTTCAACTTCCATGCGCAATAGTGGCAAAATGGATGCCCTTAATCTTGCTATAAAAGAAGCCATTCCTCACATGCGCAGAGTGGCTGAAGAAAACCCCAATGCTGAAGTGTTAGTCCGTGCTGTGAGCTTTTCAAGCGGTGCCAAATGGCATATTCAAGCCCCAACTCCGGTGGATGAATTCGAATGGGAAGATTTGACCCCATCAGGTGTAACCGATATGGGTAAAGCTTTTGAACTTTTAGCCGAAGCCATGGCCATGCCACCCATGTCAGAACGTGCACTGCCACCTGTCCTAGTACTAATCTCTGATGGTCAACCGACCGATGCATACAAAGATGGACTTAAGCTACTTTTGTCACAACCCTGGGGTATCAAAGCGGTCAAATTGGCCATCGCCATCGGAAAAGCGGTCAATAAACGGGTATTAAAAGAGTTTATCAATACGGATGCCATCGATGTTTTACAAGCAGACCGTGCAGAAGAATTGGTGGCATACATCAAATGGGCTTCAACCGCTGTGCTTAAGGCAGCTTCTTCTCCGGCTTCTCAAATGGCCTCACAAGAAGGCGGCAACGTCTTTTTACCTCAAATCCCAGCAGACTTTTGGCAAGATGTGTCCATTTCTGTTGAGGATGTCTGGTAATGGCTTGGCATACTGATCATCAGATATCATGGGAAACCATTACAGCTTCAGTCATCGGTCCAACTCATGTCAAAAAAAACACCCCCAATCAAGACGCTTTCGCGATTGAAAAGGGGGCGGATCGACTGTTAATTAGCCTTGGAGATGGACATGGTTCTGATGCCTGCTTTAGAAGTAATTTAGGCTCTGAGTTTGCGGTAGAAGCGGCGCTTTCTGTGATGAGAACCATTGATTTACTAGATCTCGATGGTTTAACAGCCCTTGATCCTCAAAAGTGTGGCGCTTTTATTAAACGTTGGGCCGAGAACACCCTTAAAAATTGGGTGAAGGCTGTTCTCGACCATTTAAGGGCCCATCCCTTTTCAAGTTTAGAAGTGGATGGGTTAGACGAGAAAGCCCGAAAATCATTGGGTGGCAATGCCCTCCTGGCATACGGGAGCACATTGATGGCGATCTTTGTCACGCCCAAATTAATATTGGGTTTCAATCTTGGCGATGGCGATCTCTTGGTCTATCATGGTAAACATGTTGATTCTCTAATGTTTCAAGATGATCATGCCATTGGCAATCATACGTATTCTCTGTGTACCAGCGGGTCCATGTCAAAACTCGCCTACCTGTACAGGGAAACCAAAGGGGTAGAGGCACTTCTCTTAGCCACGGATGGCTATCGCAATTCTTATCGGAGTGCTGCCGGATTTTTAAAAGTGGGAACAGATATGCAACATTTATATAAAAAACATGGGGCTATTGTGCTTCAAGATAATTTAAGCACTTGGCTTCAAGAAACCACACAAGGTGGTAGTGGAGACGATATTACAGCTGCCATGGTCTTTTTCAAGAGTGAGAAAGTGAAGAAGGCCAAGAAAAGCAAACGGGGCAAGTAAGGCAAAAGAGATTTGCTATAAAAGCTTAGCGAGAAGATTTTTGCTAAAAAAGCCTAAAACATGCTTAGGTCGTGTTGTTGGCTGAGTTTTTTTAACATGTTCATTCCTGCAATTGAGTTGCCTTTTTCATCTAGAGAAGGTCCGAAGGTTGCGATGCCCATTTGACCGGGCACACAAAGCAAGATGCCACCGCCGACCCCAGATTTTGCAGGTAAACCTACTTCAACTGAAAACTGACCAGAGCCATCATACATCCCACAGGTTGTCATGATGGCTTTTGCTATCCAAGCGGTCCGTCTTGAGTAAACTTGTTCAACGCCAATGCGACCATTTAAAGCAAGGCTTAGCCCAATTTGCGCTAAATTGACGCAGGTGACATTTAGAGAACACATTTTAAAATAGGTTTCAAGTACGAGGTCAATATCTGCAGTGATATTGCCCTTTCCTTTTTGGAAGTAAGCTAGGGCACGGTTGATATCGCCTGTCTCTTGTTCGGAATGATACACTTCTTGATTCAAATCAATGGTGGCATCCTTTGCAAGCTTTTGTGTAAAATCTAAAAGGTTTTGAAATGCCCTAACCCCTTCATGTTTAACGATTGTGCCAATGGTAGCAATGGCCCCAGCGTTAATGAGGGGGTTTAATGGTTTGTGGGACTTGGTTTCTAGTTTGATAATTGAATTAAAGGGGTCGGCTGTTTGTTCCATGCCGATATGGTTAAAGACTTCTTCTTCGCCCAAGGTTTCGAGGGCGTAGATTAAACTGATGATTTTTGAGACGCTTTGAATGGTGAAGCGCTTTTGGCTGACTCCTGCTGCGCTGGTTTGGTTGTATTTATCAATCACAACAATGGCAACATCGGACGGATCTGCCTTTTGTAGTTCTGGTATATATGAGGCCACATGGCCACTTTTGGTGAGGGGAATGGCCTGTTGAACCAGTTGTTCTAAAAAGTCTTGCATAGCATCACCTCATGATATTTATTGGTTAGGGTATGGTGTATCGCATTCCTATTATACGGTTTTATGGTTAGGTGTCAAGGAGAAAAGGATTGACAGAAGGTTCGGAATATTTTTTAAGAATTTTTATTTTTAAAGAAGGAAATCGTTCCCCCATATCGAATTAATCATTATGCGGCCGGGATTGCGGTCGCCCTTGATCGCTCTTAAGGAGGAAATACATGAAATCTTATCCTGTAGACAAAATTAGGAACATTGCCTTGCTGGGTCACGGCGGGTGTGGAAAGACAACCCTTGTAGAATCAATTCTTTTCACACTCGGAGAAACTACTAGACTTGGAAAAGTTGAAGACGGTACAACAGTATCAGATTACGACAAAGAAGAAATTGCTAGAAAATTTTCAATTGGGGCTGCCATCATTCCAATTGAGTATGACAATCACAAATACAACTTTTTGGACACCCCGGGCTATTTTGATTTTCAAGGTGAAGTCAACTCTGCTTTAAGAGTTGCTGGTGGCGCGGTTATCGTTATTGATGCAGCTGGCGGTATTGAAGTCGGAACTGAAAAAGCATGGCAAGCTACTGAGGACTTAAATATACCAAAAATCATTTTCCTAAACAAAATGGAAAAAGACAATATAGATTTTTCAAAATTAATTGATGAACTCAAGGCAAAATTCGGTAAAAAAATTGCGCCATTTGAGTTGCCGATGTATAAAGATGATCATCTCAATGGTTATATTAACATTGTTGACCATAAAGCACGTTGCTTTGATACCAAAGGAACCAAGGATTGTGACATTCCAGCAGAGTACGAGGCATTGATTGCGCCGCTTTATGAACAAATATCAGAAGCGGTTGCAGAAACAGACGAAGCTTTGATGGAAAAATTCTTTGAAGGCATTAGATTCACAAAAGAAGAAATTCATGAGGGTCTCAGAAAAGGGGTTATTACAGGAGAAATTGTACCCGTTTTAGTCGGTTCAGGACTTCAAGGACTTGGCATTAGAGGGCTTCTGGATATGGCTTTTGAATATCTTCCAACACCTCAAGAAATCAATGACGGCGCTTATCACGGTGAGCACCCTGATACAAAAGCGGAGGTCATTAGAACAGTAGACGATGGTCAACCTTTCTCAGCAGCTGTCTTTAAGACGATTGTAGACCCCTTTGTAGGCAAAATTTCACTGTTCAAAGTTTATTCAGGTACTTTAAGAAAAGATACCGAGGTGCTTAATAGCAGTAAAGATGAAGTTGAAAGGGTTGCGAATCTATTCCTCCTTCGGGGTAAAAAGCAAATGGAAGTGGATCACATAGGGGCAGGGGATATTGGTGCAGTCTCAAAATTGCAGTATACTGAATCCGGTGATACCCTTTGCGATAAAGCAAAACCAATTTTATACCATAGTATTGAATTTGCTGAGCCATGCATCTTTATGGCTGTAGAACCAAAGGACAAAAAGGATGAGGATAAAATCGGAACGTCCTTACAGCGTCTAATGGAAGAAGATCCATCTCTTAGTGTCTACAGAAATAAAGAGACCCACCAGATGCTCGTAGGCGGTCAAGGTGTGATGCATCTACAGGTCACCACGGCAAAACTGAAGAATGTATTTGGTGTTGATGTTCAACTGGTACCTCAAAAGATCGCCTATAGAGAAACCATCAAAGGTACTGCTGATGTTCAAGGGAAGCATAAGAAACAATCTGGTGGTTCTGGGCAGTATGGCGATGTTCACATTAAGTTTATGCCATCTAAAGAAGAGTTTGAGTTTGCCGAAGAAATCTTTGGTGGTTCAGTGCCAAGACAATACGTTCCTGCGGTTGAAAAAGGCCTTAGAGAAGCAATTGTTAAAGGGGTTCTTGCTGGTTTCCCAGTGGTTAATATGAAAGCTGTTTTGTATGATGGTTCTTATCATGATGTTGACTCAAACGAAAACGCCTTTAAAATGGCGGCCAGTATCGCCTTCAAAAAAGGGATGGAAACTGCTAAACCAGTGCTTTTAGAGCCAGTGATGCACGTTGAAATATCCATTCCAGACGATTATATGGGCGATATTATGGGTGATATGAACAAGCGTCGTGGTCGAATTTTGGGTATGGAACAAGCATCGCTAGGTTATCAAAAAGTCGTGGCAGAGGCGCCCCAAGCTGAACTATTCACATACGCAACGGATTTAAGATCAATGACACAGGCAAGAGGTTCATTCACAATGCGCTTTGATCGCTACGAAGAAGTGCCAACCCATCTATCTCAAAAGATTGTAGAAGAGGCGCGTAAGGACCGGGAAGAACATTAAAAACATAATTAACAAAGCCTCCAAATGGAGGCTTTTGTTTTGTTTGGATTTGAGTGGGTATATCAAGTTAGGGCTATGTTGCCCGTTTGCTATGTGGAGGAGTTGCAATGATTAATGATGACCATTACAAAACACTTGATAGTAGTGAAGATAGCTTTCTAAGTGGTGAAGATAGCTTTCTAAGTAGTGGATTGGATGCCTCGCAGAAGAAACAGATTGAAGAGACACTGATTTTTTTATCTAAATACGATTACCTTAATTCAGAAGAAAATTTTTTTGAATCACTGGCTGAGTTTATTGGAACAAAGCTTGGTGTAGATTATGTCTGTATTGATGAGCTAATCGATCATAACCTGCAAGCCAAAACTCTGGCAATTTATTACGAAGGTCACTTTGAAGACAATGTAACCTATACATTACCAGAAACACCCTGTGGTGTTCTTGTGAGTAAAAGAATTTGCAGTTATACAGAGAACGTATGTGGTCTATTTCCAAACGATGAAGCATTATTGGCACTAAACGCCCAAAGTTATGTGGGCACCACTTTGTTTGGCCGTAGCGGTGAACCGATTGGTTTGATTGCAACTATTGGCAAAAATCCGCTGAAGGATGTCAGGTGGTCTGAAATGTTATTGGAGATCATTACAGCCCGGGCATCTGGGGAACTTCAACATAAAATTGATATGGCAAAACTTCAACAAGACAAAATAAGCGCTGAATTAGCCAATGCATCAAAAAGTAGGTTCTTGGATAATATGTCCCATGAGATACGCACGCCGATGAACGGCATAATGGGCATGATACAATTAGCTTTAATGAGTGAACCAACCGAAGAACAATTATCATATCTTCAGCTGGCAAAATCGTCATCAGATGTTCTGATGAAGTTAATCGACGATATTTTAGATTATTCGAAGGTGGAATCTGGATATTTGAGGTTAGAATCAATTGATTTTAGTTTGATAGAAATGGTGAACGATCAAGTACAACTATTTAAGCCAATGGCTCAGACAAAAGGCTTAGAGCTATCCTCTGAGTTTCAAGGGCATTTGAATGGTGCTTTTGTTGGAGACCCTTTTAGACTTAGACAAATATTGTCCAACTTACTTAATAACGCTATTAAGTTTACTCAGGCAGGCAGCGTTATTGTTAAGGTATCTCAACTTGAAGCTCCTCTGGCTGTTGGAAATCAAGAACCTTTTGTCAATCCCATGACTAAGCTTCAGTTTGATGTGGTTGATACAGGCATAGGCTTGTCTGAGGATAAAATTGCGACGATTTTCAATCGTTATGAACAAGGCGATAGCAGCATTTCTCGTAAATACGGGGGTTCAGGGCTAGGTCTCGCAATTGCTAAAGAATTGGTGAATTTGATGGGTGGTGAAATTGAAATTCAAAGCAACTCCGATCAAACTACAATTAGCTTTACATGTGTCCTTCAGTGTATAACGTAAGGTTATGAATAGATTTCGTGCATCAAAAGGCCGCTAGATGATCGTATGCTCACTGTCTATTACAGGGGATGCTATTGTTTGGTGGCTATTATTGTTTTTTGAATCCAAAGTATAAGCGCTTTCATCTGAAATCCCGAATCCATTCGGGTTTATTAAGTTTTCTTAATGGGTTAGAATGAGTTTAGACAAGTAAACGTTGTCTTTAAAAGGAGGAGGATTTATATGTTAAAGAAGGTCACAGCATTGATGGTTTTATGTTTATTGGTCCTGAGTGCCACATTCTCATTTGCAGCACCAGAGGATATGCATGCAAGACCACGATCAATTGAACCACTGCCAATTGCGCAACAGTTCTAACGTAAACCGTTAGCAAACCATTTAGGGGGAGAAAAAATGTTTAAAAAGAGAAAGTTACTAGCATTACTGTTATGTGCATTTATGGTAATTTCCACACTTGGAATGCCTGTCAGTGCCCTGTCTGTTCAAAAGACACCATCTAGAAATGCCATTGAAGGAGAAGTTATTGTTTCGATTGTAGATAAAGGTTCACAATCGGGAATTTCTGCTATGAATCAAACGGTTCAAGCCCATGAAAAAGCATTTTCTGCTTCTGGTTTTATAGTTAAAGATTCGTTAGATCAGTCGCTGGCATCAAGTGCTACTAACGGAATTCGCATTAATTCAGCGGTCCAATCAACAGCAATTAGAAATATGGGACATGTCTATCTCTTGAAATACACAAATGAATACGGATCTTTTGCTCAAGCGTCTAAAGCGCTTCGTGAAGATCTTGCTAATCAAGGTATTCAAGTTAAATATATCGAGCCGAACTATCGGGTTTACGCTTTAGGCATTGGTAAAGCCTCGGTGAATGCAAATCAAGCTTGGCACTATAACATGATTAAAGCGCCTGAAGCGTGGACGGTTACCCCGGGTTCATCGGCAGTTAAAATAGCAATTTTAGACACCGGAATTGACACAACACACCCTAATTTGCAAAATTACATTAGCACAAGCCTTTCTCGCAATTTTACAGGTGGTAGCACAACAGACGTGACAGATAGACAGGGTCATGGAACACACGTGGCTGGTACAATTGCAAGCTATGGTTCTGTTTCTGGTGTTATGCAAGTAGCAACATTAGTTTCAGTAAAAGTTCTTGGAGATGATGGCTCTGGTTCAACTTACGGTATTGTTGAAGGTATTTTGTATGCTTCACAAATTGGTGCCGATGCCATCAATATGTCTTTAGGTGGTGGTGGTTTTGACCAAAGTATGGCAGATGCCTGTAAAACTGCTTCGCAAAATGGTACAGTAGTGGTTGCTGCAACGGGTAATGATGGTGCATCTACGGTTTCTTACCCAGGAGCCTACCCAAATGTTATTGGTGTTGGTTCAGTGACAAATACACGGGCTCGCTCAAGTTTTTCTAACTATGGCACAGGTCTTGATGTCATGGCACCAGGAAGCGATATTTACAGCACTAAACCAGGTGGTGGCTTCCAAACAATGTCAGGGACTTCCATGGCAACACCTCATGTAGCAGGGGTTGTTGGCTTGATTCGCTCTGCTAATAAAAACTTAACATCTGCTCAAGTAGAAGATATCTTAAAACGTACCTGCCAACCAGCTGGCACTGCATCTCAGTATGGTTCTGGTATTGTGGATGCTTATGCTGCAGTCCTTGCTGCCAACGGCGACACGCCAGTTGAAAAAGCAACTGCAACAACCCTCACAACTAATAAAGCAACCTATGCACCAGGTGAGTCAGTGACTGTAACAGCTGTTGTTAAAGATACTAAAGGGGTAGCGCTTAATGGGGCTACAGTGAAATTGACACAGACTGCACCAAACGGAACAACCACTGTTAATTCTGGCACATCCAATGCAAGTGGTCTTGTTAGTTGGTCCTTAGCAACCACTACAAGCTCAGCAACTGGTCAATATAGTTTGCGTGCAGATACTTCCCTGACAGGCTACGCTAGTAGTTATGCAAATGGGTCTTATCGACTTGAAAATACTTCGCAAAATGTGACGGTGACAGGTTCTGCTTACAGCGATCTTAAAAAATGGATGACTATTAGTAGCGGTTATTATAAGTACAACACAAGCGCAGTGATTTATGTCGTCTTAAGCGATGGTACATACCATAAACACGGAACCATTTCAGCATCTTCTTGGTATAGCTACCCAAATCTATCTAAGAAGATTACTGGAACAGCTATAGCTGCAAATGGTCAGCGTATTGCTTATAGTATGACTGTTCGTGTGAGTGCAAATTAATCAGGGTTGAGAGTTCATGGATTCAAAGATTGATTAGAATTCACAAAAGTGTTTTTGATTAGAATCACAAGTCATTAAAAGCCCCACAGAATCATGAAGGCCTTGCGGTCATCGTGATTCTGTGGGGCTTTTTTATTGCGATATCGCGGTGTATAACTGTTCCTACTTGCTACTCCCACGTCCCCGACTGCTCCCATTAGGTTTGGATATTGTAGGTTTCTAGCAGTGTCTGCTTATAGTGCTGCGCTAAATCATCGAGGCCTTGAATGGAAAGGGTTTGAAAGGCTAACTGAAAGTATTTCATGTAGTCTCTTTCAAGGTGATAGTTGGCAATGGCTTTTCTGTAGTACAAAAAATAGAGGCCGTACAGCATATCATGCTCGTGACAAAATTGGATGCCCTCGTCAGACAAGGCCCTTGCACGGAGGTGATGGTCCTGTAGATGCATATTATAGGATAGATTAATGAGTATTTTTAGGCGCATTTGCTTTTCTGTTTGTCTCGAATAACGGTTGACAGGCATATAATCCCGCAGAAACCAAAGCAAGATGGAACTTTCATTTAGGGATTTGGTTTCTGCCATAGTGACCGCTAAAACCAGTAAAACTTTATATTCAAAATGTGTGAAATAATTAGACGTCAAATTATCTAAAGTAAAATTGGGATGGCGCACAAAAATTAGTTCATAAAGTCTTGAGATTGCTTCCTCTTTACCAGTTTGAGTATCTTGATAACTGAGTCGCAGTGCTTCTAAAAAAGCAGTAAATTGAAGGACTTCCGTAGGTTCGACCCGCTGATTTTCGTTTTCAGAGAAAGTTGACATTTGTAAATGAAGGGTGTTCAATGTTTCTAAATCGCCTTTGATAATGACATAATCCAAATCATCATAGAGGGTCATCAGGATATTTGAAGCTTTGCAGGTATCTAAAATTTGGAGGAGGTTATTTTTGTAGAAATGTGATAGGACTTCCAGTGTCTCAAATTTTGGTATGACAGAACCGTGTTCAATGCGTCTTAAGGTGTCGCAATTAATCCCGGTTTTTTCGCTGACCTCTTGTTGAGAAAGGCGAAATGATTTTCTAATGTCTCTAATGCGTAAACCAAAGGTGATACTGTCATAGCTTACAAACATAACTGGCCTCCTTGATTTGACGTACTGAAGATCGATAGACCATCGTTGCACTCAAAGGGATACAATTCAATTGTAACATAAAGGAAGTCGTCTGTGGTGGTTTTTGAACTGGCATTTCGCGATTAATTTGAATAGTTTACTTTTACTTAAGTTTCAAGTAGTTGTTCGTGCTATACTGAATCTGACAGTGTGCAATCAATTAGGAGGTGGCAGATGTCAGTGGAAATAAGTGCCATAGATGCCTATAACGAGGCTAAAAAGCGGGGAAGACGGGAATACAATAAATTGAAAGCCCACGGTGGTTCCGGTCACCTGACGTCACTGGACGGTATATTAAAAGATACTGATATTGTGAACACCATTTATTTGGGTCAAAAAGAGATTTCACTTTCTAAAATCGTTGGGACCTATTATCATTCACGTCGTACCATGTTCTCAAAGAGTTTCTTGCCTTTGGAGCCTGAAAGCACAGAGTTTGGACAGAAGTGGAATAACTTGTATCGTGCTCATTTAGAAGAGGGCATTCGAGATCCGATCAAAGTGTATGAGTTCTTTAATTATTATTATGTGATGGAGGGTAATAAACGGGTTAGTGTTCTGAAGTTTATGGATGCGGTATCCATTACTGCAGATATTACAAGACTTGTGCCACAGTATGATTCTGGGGATGAGGATATTGTTAATTACTATGCTTTCTTGAGTTTTTATAAAATGACTAGCATTAGCACCCTTTGGTTGTCCAAGCCCCGTAGGTTTCAGCGTCTAGAACAGTATCTAGAGCATTATCAACCAACTCTAAAAACATCCAATACAGTGTATGAGCACTTTCTGACTTATGTCTATAAACCATTTCGTGAAATCTACCTAGCAGCAGGTGGCCAGAGCTTGCCGATGACGACTGGGGATGCATTTTTATTATATGCTAAGCTATATGGCATTCCAGATTACTTAGATGAGCTACATGTTGCTGAGTTAATGCCCAATCTCCTTAAAGAACTTGCAAATTACGGAGATAGTGAAGACCTTGAAATTAAAACAACTGCAGAAGCTGTTGAAAAAGTAAGTCTGATCAATGCTTTTACATCGTGGATTGCCCCTAAAAAACTGAAGGTCGGCTTTGTCTACGCTAGAGACACTGAGACATCTGGTTGGACCTACGCCCACGACTTAGGTAGACTGCAGCTTCAAGAACAATTTGGAGACCAAATCACCACTGAGTGTTGTAGTGGTGTACCTGAAGACGATTCTGCCTACGAACACATAAAAAACTTTGCTATGAACGATTATGACGTTGTTTTCACCACTAGTGAGGTGTTCCGACGAGCGACCCTTAAATGTGCCATGGAACTACCAAATGTGAAGTTTTTTAATTGTTCCGGGAATCGGCCTTATGTCCATATGGCAAATTACTTTGGCAGAACCTACGAGCCCCGTTTCTTAACTGGTCTCCTTGCAGGTGCCCTAACTGAGACTGGCATCGTTGGTTACACAGCCACTGACCCTAATCCCGAAGTGATTTCGGGCATTAATGCCTTTGCCCTGGGTATGGCCATGGTCAATCCTAGGGCTAAACTTATGGTGATGTGGACCGGTGAGTGGAACAACCCTAAAGTCACCACCGACCTTGCTAAGTTATTTGTGGCTAAGGGGGCAGATGTGGTCTGCAACAAAACCATTAGCATTCAGCGGGAGGTCACCAAAGATTACGGTATTTACGCCATGTTATGTAAAATGGATATTCAAACAGGTGAACCAACCCAGTACTTAGCAGCGCCCATCTGGCGTTGGGGAACCTTTTATACAAAAATTGTGGCTTCTATTTTTAATGGTACTTATCAGCGGATGGTCCACAGTGCTTCTGAAGGTGAAAAACCCCACCATTTCTGGTGGGGGATGGGGGCTGGGGTTGTGGATGTTTATATGGCCACAGAACAGATTCCAAGAGAGACTCTAAGACTGGTTGAACTACTGAAGAATAGTATTATAGACGGGCAGTTTCATCCCTTTACAGGTCCGATTTGGGATCAAGAGGGGGTGCTCCGTGTGCCAGAAGGCAGTGTCTTGGACCCTGAGGCTATTTTAAGTATGGATTGGTTAAAGTACGGCATTGAAGTACTGGAGCATTGATGTAAGAAATAGACGATAGATAGATGTCTATAAATAATAACGTGAAAAGAGCCCTGGGAGAAAACTTGCCCAGGACTCTTTTTTTTACACATAATCGATGAAAGTGTAGCCAATCAGCTACACATAATCGATGAAAGTGTAGCCAATCAGCTACACATAATCGATGAAAGTGTAGCCAAAAGCATTTACGATGTTGGTATTTAAATACTGATTCACTCTTTTGGCATTACCGTAGTTTAAGTGTTGGTGGCCGTGGATCATCCACTTAGGCTGGACCTTTTCCAAAAAATCTAGAAAGCAGCGATAACCAGTATGCGCTCGGTCCTGACCGTCCCCTAGTCCCAAGGCTGGTGAGTGGGTTAGAAATATTTGGCATCCTTTTCTAAGCTGAAACTTCTTTTTGAACATTTTAAGTGTCATTTGAAATTCTGTGAACTGCAAGGGTCCTCCGCTGTAGGTCATACAGCCGCCCATACCGAAAATTCGGACTCCGTGATGGTTATAAACGGTACCGTCGATATTAATGCAGCCTTCGGGTGGATTGGTCAAAAAAGTCTCGTCGTGGTTGCCGTGGACATAAAGGACAGGTACGCTGAGCATAGTCGCTATAAATGACATATAATCGGCTTTTAAATCCCCTGCACAGAGAACCAGTGAAACATCTTTGAAGGCTTCCGGGTTAAAATGGTCATAAATATAAGGGCTTTCCATATCGGATAAGGCAAGAATTCTCATAGGACCTCGTGAAATAATTTGAATTGGATGGTTTCTGCTGACCCCCGTCAGTATCACAGAAATAGTCGATGGGTACAGTGTAGCAAAAAAAAGTTGTCATGGTAAGCTCTATTTTGCAAAAAAACATTTGCATTTGTGAAACCGGTTACATATAATTTGCTTATATAAACGTTTGCAGTGATTATTTGCGCAATACAACAGACTTTGTTTGTTGCATTAGAAGGGGTTGCTTATGTCAAATTTGAAACAAACCAATGTTTACACACTTTATGAACAGTTATATCCGAACTCCGAGGTTTCATTTCAAAAGTTAGAGGGCAGTATTGAAGCGTTTAAAACTAACCGGGCAGTCGCCCTAAAAACCCGAGATAAAAGAGGGGTTCAGTGGCTGCAAGATGCCGAAACTGTTGGGATGGTCTTATATGTCGACCTTTTTAGCGAGGATTTGAAAGGTCTTATGAAACGCATACCCTATTTAAAAGCGCTGGGTATAACCTTGTTGCATTTGATGCCAATTCTAGAACCACGGGTGGGCGAGAATGATGGTGGATATGCTGTGAAAAACTACCGCCAAATAGACCCGAAAATTGGCATGATGAGTGATTTTGAAACCCTTGTTAAGCTTTGCCATAAAGAAGGAATCCGACTATGTATAGATTATGTGGTGAATCATACAGCTGACGATCATGAATGGGCAGTGAAAGCGAAAGCTGGAGATGAGCAGTACCAACAGTTTTACTTTATATCTGATACAGATGAAATGCCGAAGACTTATGAGAAACACTTAGAACAAGTGTTTCCAAAGGTTGCGCCGGGTAACTTTACCTACTTGCAAGAGTTGCAAAAGTGGGTTATGACTACTTTCTATCCATTCCAGTGGGACTTGAATTACCAGAATCCACAGGTTTTTCATGGGATGGTGGAGAATTTGCTGTTTTTAGCCAATACCGGGGTGGATATGATTCGATTGGATGCCATTCCTTATATGTGGAAGCAACTAGGTACCAACTGCCGTAATCTGCCAGAGGTTCATATCCTGCTAGCTCTTTTTAGGGAAATTTGTGCTGAAGTCGCTCCGTCTTTGGCCTTGCTTGGTGAGGCGATTATGTCGCCAGAGGTGATTGTAAGGTACTTTGGAACCCAGGAATACTTGGAATGCCATACTCTTTATAACGCATCGTATATGGTGGAAATATGGAATGCGCTTGCCACAAGAGATGCCCGTCATATTGCCCTGATGCCAAATTCAAATGATGATGCAGTCGGGACATGGATTAATTATGCCCGTTGTCACGATGATATCGGATGGGGTCTCGACGGTCATAAAACCCGCCAAATGGGTTTCGAACCCGATGCTCACAAATCATTCTTAATTGATTTTTACCTAGGTTCAGTTCCAGAAAGCTTTGCAATTGGGGAGTTGTATGAATTTGATACCCAAACCATGGATGCGAGAAATTCTGGGACCCTAAGTAGTCTTTCTGGATTGGAACGGGCCTTAGTGGACCGTGACTATTATCAGATGGAGCTCGCCGTTAAGCGTATTTTACTAGTCCATGCTTTGGTGCTTTTTAGAAAGGGAATTCCAATGCTTTACAGTGGCGATGAATTGGGGCAATTGAATGATCGTACTTATATGGAGGACGAGCATAAAGCCAAGGATTCCAGATGGCTCCATCGGCCGTTTTTTGACTGGAACCGTCTGGAAACCCTTAAAAACAAAGAAAGAGATATGAGCGCTGTTGCCATGCGAGCAATCCATCAGGGTATAACAGACCTTATTCAGAAGCGAAAGGTTTTGTGGAAAAATCGACCGCTTGCTCAAGAAGAGGTAATGCATCTCGGTAATGATCACATCTTAGCTTTGCATCTTATACCGGGCAAGATTTTAATCTGCAATTTTTCAGAGGATCGACAATGGCTTTTCACTAATGGCATTAAACGTTATGGCTTTCGAGGTGTTTGGCAAGAGCAACTTCAAGGCAAGGTTGTGGATTTTGAAAGAGAAAAGCTGCTTCTTGGACCCTATGAAATAAATATTTTCGAAAAAGTTTAAAAAAGACTTGCTTTTGTGTAACCGGTTTCCTATAATGAAATCAGATTATTAAGATATTGTAATCAAATTTGATGATCGAATGAGCAAACGTTGTCAAACACTACTCCGGAATAGTGTCTGACCATTACTAGCTCACAACCAAGCAAGTATTAAAAGGGGGACTTAAAGATGAAGAAAGTTTTAGCGTTAGTGATGGTAGTGGCGTTAGTGGCAACCATGTTTGCAGGTTGTGCAAAAAAAGAACCAAAAGAAGTGGTCATCTATCAAAACAAAGTTGAAATTGGCGAGCAGTTGACAGCGTTTGCAGCAGCCTATACAAAAGAAACCGGTGTTAAAGTCACCATTAAAACATCAGGTGGCGACACCCCATATGCAGAAAACTTAAAAGCAGAATTCCAATCAGATCGTCAACCAGATGTCTTTGTTATTGAAGGTATGGGCGGTTATAAAACTTGGGAAACTAAATTGGCAACTTATGAGAACGACAAGTGGATAGACCTTACAACACTTGAGTTCAAAGTAAATGATAAAGTCTATGGATTCCCAGTTGCGGTTGAAGCATGGGGGATGGCATACAATGCTGATCTACTTGCAAAAGCTGGAATTGATCCTGCAACTTTAACTTCACAAGACGCTTATAAAGCAGCTTTCGAGAAAATCGATGGCATGAAAGCTGAACTAGGGGTTAAATCAGCAGTGGCAATGGCAGCTGGTCCCGATATGAGATGGGTAACTGGACTTCATAACTTTAATGGTTATCTTTCAGCTGGTTTAGAATATGGTGATACAACTGTTCTTGATAAACTTAATAAGGGTGAAGTCGACATGGCTCGTATGTCAGAGTATGCTGATTGGGTAGAATTACTCTTTAAACACTCTGATAAATCAGTTCTTCTAACAGGTAACTACGATGCTCAAGTTGGTCAATTTGCAACAGGTGAAGCTGTGTTTGTTCACCAGGGTAACTGGATTGACCCATGGTTGGCAACAAATGGCGTGACTTTCCCAATGGGTTATGCACCACATGCTTCTGTTAAAGGCGAAATGACTTCACTTTTCATTGGCGCACCTTCATTCTACGTGTTAAACAAAGACAGTGCAAACCTTGCAGAAGCTCGGGCTTTCTTAGATTACATGGCGACAAACGAAGCTGGCCACAATTATATGGTTAAAGAAGCAAAAATGATTCCTGCCTTTACAAACGTGACATTAGTGCCTGAAGCACCACTTTCTGCAGATGTCATGAAATGGTTAGCTAAAGGTCCAGCTTATACTTGGTTACAAAATGACATGCCTGATGGTTTTGGTATGGGAACACTTGGACCAATCTACGAAAGTTTTGCAAAAGGCGATATTGATAAACAAGGATTTATTGATCAAATGGCTGCGAAAATTTCGGAAATAAAATAAGCTATCACTAAAAAAAGGGTGTTGCAAAACACCCTTTTTCTTTTAAAGGAGTGCATATGAGTAAAAAAGCGAGCAATAACATTGTATTTTGGACGTTTTTAACCCCGGCATTATTTGCATTCTCAGTGGTGGTGGTGGTGCCATTTTTTATGGGTATTTATTACTCCTTAACGGATTGGACAGCAGTCGCCGGCATGAAACCCAACTGGGTAGGCTTCACAAACTATAAAGCCATGTTTTCTGATTTTGCCTTCCGATATTCCTTTATTCGTACCTTTATCTTCACTTTGCTGAGTGTGATCAGTATCAATGGGGTTTCATTATTATTTGCATTCTTAGTGACACGAGAAATCCGATTCCGCAACTTTTACCGTGCAGGCTTTTTTATTCCTAACCTAATTGGTGGTTTAGTGCTCGGTTATATCTGGCAGTTTATCTTTAAAAGTGTTGTACCTGCAATGGGTAGTCTACTTGGATGGAAATTTTTAGAAGATCTATTGTTATTAGCAGATCCTACTTTAACATTATTCGGATTGATTTTAGCATTTACTTGGCAATATGCCGGTTATATTATGATGATTTACGTTGCAGCACTATTGAATGTCCCTCAAGAACTTTTGGAAGCCAGTGAAATTGACGGCGCCAACTTTTGGCAAAAGTTCTTAAATATCACCATGCCAATGATTGCTCAAGCATTTACCATCACATCATTCTTAACATTGGTGAATTCCTTTAAACAGTTTGATATTTTAGTTGCTTTGACCAATGGTGGGCCGACGGATATGTATCAGGGGCAAGTCGTCAATTCAACAGAACTTTTGGCCATGAACATTTACAATGTGGCATTTAAATACAACAACATGGCTGAGGGTCAGGCGCGTGCCATCATTTTCTTTCTTGTCTTAAGTGTGGTTTCCATTGGACAGGTATATTACAACAAGAAGAAAGAGGTGGAAATGTAATGACTACAAGAAAAATATCCAACTGGCTGTTAACACTCCTTACAATTTTTCTCTTTATCCTTTCAATGTCGCCTTTTTTCATTGTCATTATCAATTCTGCAAAGGCTTCCCTTGAAATTATCACAGATCCTATAGCCATGCCAACCCATTGGTCGCAGCTGTGGACTAACATCAAAATCATATGGACAAGCCCTAGTATTCGCTATGCGTCCAGTGTCTATACCAGCTCGATCATTACGATTCTTTCCCTAATCTTTATTTCTGTTTTCTCGGCCATGGCGGCTTGGGTACTGGTAAGACGGAAATCCCCGGTTTCCACTGTGATTTTCATTCTGTTTCTTAGTGGTTTGATTATCCCCTTCCAAGTGGTCATGTTCCCTTTAGTATCATTTTTTAGAATTATTAATGAAACCGTTGGGATCAATATGCTAAGGACCTATCACGGTATGATTTTTGCCTATATTGGCTTTGGTGCACCCCTTGCGGTGTTCATGTTCCATGGCTTTATCAAATCAATCCCCCTGGAATTAGAGGAAGCTGCTCTAATTGATGGCTGTACAAAACCCCAAATTTTCTTTATGATAGTAATGCCGATTCTAAAACCTATCTTTGTGACCATCTGCATTCTCAATGCCATCTGGATCTGGAATGATTTCCTATTGCCTTCCCTTGTTTTAGGTGTCGGTCAAGATATTCAAACCATACCATTGGCCATTAGAGGCTTTGCAGGCTCTTTTGTTAAAAAATGGGATTTGATTATGACAGCAGTACTGATGGCGGCGGCGCCAATTGTTGTTGGTTTTCTAATTGGACAAAAACACATTATCAAGGGCATGGTATCAGGCTCTATCAAATAGAAAGTCCTTTTGGGAGGTTCCAGTGAAAATTACCATCAAAGAGATAGCTGAGCAAGCAGGGGTGTCAAAAGCCACCGTTTCTCGTGTTCTGAATCAATCTAAAGCAGTCAGCGAAGATGTCCGAGCGCGTGTTCAAGCGGTGATAGACAGCACCAATTTTAAGCCTAGCGCCTTAGCGCGGGGACTATCTATTCAAAAATCTCATTTGATAGGCGTTATTTTACCGGATCTATCTAATCCTGTGTTTTCTCGTATGGTTTCAGGTATGGAAGTCGCCATTAGAGACAAGGCCTACTCATTATTGATTATGGCCACCGAATTCAAAGTAGAGAATAAAGTTAGACACATTGATATTCTTAAAGATAAAGGGGTTGATGGGTTGATATTAGTGGCTGAATATGGGACGGAAGCCCTGTATCAAGCCCTGATTGATTTCAATAAGCCCACTGTCCTAATTGGTACCACCCCTCCTGTTCCAGATATTCCTATCATACGGATTGATAATTATCTTGCAGCGAAGGAAGCCACCCAGTATCTAGTCAATATTGGCCATCAGAAAATAGCCATGATCCATGGGCCATTGGATGATCCGCAATCGGGTTTGGCACGATTTGAAGGTTACAAGGATGTCTTGTTGGAAAAGGGACTCTACGATGAAAGACTTGTGGTGGAGAGTTGGTATGGCTTTGATGAAGGCTACCGTGCCATGGAATCCCTTCTGACTAATGCCATTATGCCCACAGCTGTGTTTTGTGCTTGCGACCTGATGGCCATTGGTGCCATGAAATGCGCCATTGAAAATGGGTTTCAAATACCACAACAATTGTCGTTTGTCGGTTTTGACGATGTGGATATCGCCCGTATGTTTAGCCCAAGTCTCACAACCGTTAGGCAGCCCTTTGAAGAAAAGGGTAGTCTCGCTGTACATCAGCTCATTGCCATGATAGAAGCCAGGGATCAACATGAAGATCCAAGTGGTGAACTAAGGCTTCCAACGGTATTAGCCCATCAGTTTGTGGTCCGCGAAAGCTCTAAAGGTATTAGTAACACTCAAACGTAAATAATGAGCAGTTAAATAAGCATTAGCTTTTATCACGTGGTAACCCTGCAAAGTGGGATTGGCGATTGGCCAATACATTCTGTAGGGTTATCTTTTTGCATACAAACCACAGACATGGTACAATCAATTTGAATGAGGAGGGTCTATGGCTAAGAAAAAAAGTCGTTTTATCTGCCAAACCTGTGGTGCGGTAGCAATCAATTGGATGGGAAAATGCCCTGAATGCGGGGCTTGGGATAGTTACGTTGAAGAAGTAGAAGAAAAAAAACACGGCTTAACCTTACAAAAAAGAGAACCGATCTTACTCAAGGATATTGTTTACGATCAAGCCATCAGAACCTCTTCAGGACTAGATGAGCTAGATCTTGTTTTAGGTGGGGGGATTGTGACAGGCTCCTTGATTTTAGTGGGTGGAGACCCAGGAATAGGGAAATCCACACTGCTACTGCAGGTCGCACAACATGTCTCCAACTCTCAAAAGGTCCTATATGTTTCAGGTGAGGAATCTCTCTCGCAGATCAAGCTTCGGGCTGAGCGCATTACCAATGCCCTCGGGGAGATGTATCTTCTTGCGGAGAACGAGGTAGGGCAAGTGCTTGGCGCTGTTGAAAAAATCAAACCAGATATGTTGATCATCGACTCCATACAAACCATGTACGATCAAAGTATCAGCTCGGCCCCAGGCAGTGTGAGTCAAGTCAGGGAAATCACCCATCAATTGATGTTAGTGGGTAAGCAGCGAAACATAGTGGTCTTTATTATTGGTCATGTGACAAAAAGTGGCGCCATTGCAGGTCCTAAAGTCCTTGAGCACATGGTAGATACCGTTCTATATTTTGAAGGCGATAAAAACAGCGTATTTAGAATGCTTCGCGCTGTCAAAAATCGCTTTGGATCAACCAACGAGATGGGTATTTTTGAGATGAAGCAGGAAGGTCTGATGGGTATAGAAAACCCTTCAAAGATTTTTATTGATAACAAGCCCAAAGATGCCAGCGGTTCCGTCGTCACAGCCAGTCAAGAGGGCACACGGCCCATTTTACTTGAAGTGCAGGCCTTAACAAGCATCACCAATTACTCATCCCCTAGGCGCCTTGCATTGGGTATGGAGTACAATAAGTTGACAATTCTAATCGCTGTTTTAGAAAAAGTCATCGGCATGCCACTCCATGATATTGATGTGTACGTCAATTTGGTGGGTGGCGTCAGCGTCCAAGAACCAGCCTTGGATTTAGCGGTGGCCATCGCCATTGCCTCAAGCCATAAAAATAAACCCGTTGATGACACCACTTTAATATTTGGAGAAATTGGTCTTACAGGAGAAATTAGAGGCGTCTCAAATCCCGATAGACGAATTAACGAGGCTATCAAGCTAGGCTTTAAAATTATCGTCATGCCAAAAACAAATTTGAACCAGAAAATAAAAATTGAGGGTATCTCCATAATTGGGGTAAATACATTACAGGAAGCGTTAGCGCATATCTTTTAGCAGAAGCGCGTTTAGCGTGCATCTTTTAAATTTCTAAGTGTGATACTTATCATCAAAGGGGGGTTCATTATGCGGGCTACCAGCCATAATAAACGGCTGATTGAAATCATTAAACTCATTGCGCCGGGTACACCCTTTAGAGAGGGTTTAGAAAATGTCCTCCGGGCAAAAACTGGGGCACTGATAGTGCTTGGTGAATCAGAAGAAATCAAACACATATGCCATGGGGGATTTGTGATTAATGCGCCATTTTCACCTAATAACATTTACGAACTTGCCAAAATGGATGGTGCGGTTATTTTAAGTGAAAATGCTGAGCGTATTTTATCGGCTAACGTTGAACTGAATCCAAATTCCTTGGTGCAAACCATAGAAACAGGCATTCGTCACCGAACCGCTGAAAGGGTGGCAAGACAAACTGAATTAATGGTAGTTTCTATTTCGCAAAGGCGAAATTTAGTCACCGTTTACCAAGGTGATTTTAAGTATGTGATACAAGAGACCAATCATCTCTTAACAAAAGCAAACCAAGCGGTTCAGACCCTTGAAAAGTACCGGTCAACCTTGAATCAAGAGCTGGTAAACCTAAGTGCCATTGAAATTGACGATGCGGTGAATCTCCACGATGTGGCAAGGGTAATCAAGCGGTCCGAAATGGTTCTGCGGGTTGCAGACGAAATTGAACGCTACATCATAGAACTAGGAGATGAGGGGCGGTTGATTGAAATGCAGCTTGATGAACTGGTCTTCAATGTGGTCAAGGACTTGAAAAATGTTCTGAAGGATTATATGGTTGACTACTCAGATGCAAGAGCTGCTGATGCTCTAAAACAATTGGCCACCCTGCCAGATGATGCACTGGTTGTCACTGCCACCATCGCGCAGTTAATGGGGTATAGTCCTGATTCAGTTATCTTAGATGTACAAGTTTACCCAAGAGGTTACCGCATTCTTTCTAAAATTCCTAGACTGCCAAGTACAGTCACAAAAAAATTATTAGAGCACTTTGAAGATCTTCAAGGGGTAATGAAAGCCAGTCGAGATGCACTGGAAGAAGTTGAAGGTGTTGGGGAGGTACGGGCCCACAACATCATGTCAGGACTGAGACGGTTCACCGAACAAGTCTATAATAGCCAGCCAATCAGCGGTAACAGCTAAGTAGTTACCGCCGATCAGTGGTAACTCATAATTAGTTACCACTGATTAGCTCGAGTGCAATGGGTAGACCCGCAGGCTTAACCACCTGACATATGGGACGGACGTTGTCTAGAAAACAGTAAAAACAACATATTTACCATTAAACCCACTTGACGATTATGTTAAGCTATTGTATAATTTAAAGTTTGTTTGACGCAGGCTATTTAATAACGTATAATGGATGTGGAAGGAGGCGTAAAATGTTCAATATTGGAGATAAAGTCGTCTATCCTATGCACGGAGCAGGTATTATTGAGGGCATTGAAGAAAAGGAATTTCTCGGAAAATCTCAACGCTATTATATCCTCAGATTACCTATTAAAGAAATGAAGGTTATGCTGCCCACAGAAAATGTACAGTTGTTAGGCCTTCGAGATATCGTAGCAAGTACCATCATCCCTGGGGTGCTCACCGTTTTAGGTGATGTACAATCAGATATGTCCACCAATTGGAATCGTCGCTACCGTGAAAATATGGAAAAAGTTAAAACCGGTGATATTCACGACGTCGCAGCAGTTGTAAGGGATTTGCAGTTGATGGACCGCACAAAAGGACTTTCTACTGGAGAACGTAAAATGTTGTCCAATAGCAAGCAAATTTTGGTTAGCGAACTAGCCCTTGTTCAAAACAAAGGCAGACAAGAAATTGAAACGATCATAGATGGCGCCATTCTAGGTGCGATTAAACAGTAGGTATCTGAAAAGATACCTTTTTTCTTTTTTGTTGTTCACAATCTGTTAATAGCCGTCATGCATAATTAAAGCAATTGTAATGTTTCGTTGCCTTAATATTTGGTATCATACATTTATGGGCGTTCGTTGCGCTTACAACATTTTAAAAAAAGGAAAGGAGGTTCTGTCATGCTACGCAATTTAGCAAGAGTGTTTTTCACAATTGTTGGTATTTCTGCAGGTTATGGGCTTGGTCTTTTGCTTCAAAAGCTTAATTTAATTACAATGGCTTTGCAGGTCACAAAGATTGATTTAATCACCAGTATCGCGGTAAATGTTTCATTCGCACTTATAATGGGAATTTTATTTTTCTTAGCATCCTCATGGATGGTCAAACGCGTTGTCCGTATTGCAGAACAAACAGAAAAGGAATTGGCATCGGTGCCATTTAACCAAATGGTTGCTGGTTCGGTTGGGATATTAGTGGGGTTGTTATTCGCCTATCTACTAACGCCGCTGTTAAGAAATATTGTGGGGGTCAATGTTCTATTCACCATTACGAGCGTTGCACTTTACAGTATGCTTGCGTATTTAGGAGTAAGGCTGGGGACACGCTATTTATCAGACCCAACCCGTTTAAACGACTACATACGGGTTTCAGCACCAAAGGAAAAACTGAAAATTATCCAAACCGGTAGTCCTAAGATACTGGATACCAGCGTGATTATCGATGGGCGTATTGCGGATATCTGTCGAACTGGTTTTTTAGAAGGTGAGCTGATTGTAGCAGAATTTGTGCTTGAAGAACTGAGACACATTGCAGACTCTTCTGATAGCTTAAAGCGCACCCGAGGGAGAAGAGGTCTTGATATTCTCAATGCCATTCAAAAGGAAAGTAAAGTGAAAGTCACAGTGACCTCTGAAGATTTTGAGGATGTGAACGAAGTGGATATTAAACTTCTAAAACTGGCCCAAAAGCTAGGGGGGGCAGTGGTGACCAACGACTTTAATCTCAATAAGGTAGCAGAACTTCAAGGGGTGATGGTCCTTAATATCAACGACCTAGCCAATGCAGTGAAGCCAGTTGTCCTTCCAGGTGAAGAAATGGCTATACAGGTGGTCAAAGAAGGTAAAGAAAATCGTCAAGGGATTGCTTATTTAGATGATGGCACCATGATTGTGGTTGAAGAAGGCAAGCGCTTGATAGGTGAAGACATTCAAGTGGTGGTCACCAGCGTACTTCAAACCTCTGCGGGTAGGATGATTTTTGCTAAGCCTAAGGCCAAGTTTTCATGAAGTTTGGGGCGATTATTCTAGTAGCGGGTAGCGGTACCCGGATGGGTGCTGGCATTAATAAGCAACTCCTGACCCTTGGAGAACAAACCATTACAGAAATAACCCTCAGACAATTTATGGGATGCCAGCAGATTGAGCAAATCGTATTAGTGGTTAGCGAGATGGATTTAGAGGCCATGACACAACTGGTTAGCTCTTTAAATAGTCGGGTGCCACTTAGCATTGTATTAGGCGGTGCTGAACGTGTCTTTTCTGTTGCAAATGGTGTAAAGGCACTGGCGCCAGATATCTCCCATGTTCTAGTCCACGATGGGGCAAGGCCATTTGTTACAAAATCTTTGCTCCAAAGGCTGGTTGCGGCTCTCTCTGTGTGTCCGGCTGCAATCCCTGTGTTACCTTCAAAAGATACCCTAAAAATCGTGCGCGATCTATTGGTCACGCAGACACTTGATAGAAGTGAAATCTACCGTACACAGACACCACAGGCTTTTGAAAGGCAGTTACTTGAAAATATGCAGGGCTATATGCTTAGCGCCCCTTCCCGTGATGGTTTTACGGATGACTCCTCCATTGCTGAGGCCATGGGCATTTCGGTTCATAGCGTTTTGGGCTGCGAATGGAATATTAAACTGACAACCCCAGAGGATATGGTGGTTGGGCAAGCCATTTATCAACATTTAAAGGGAGGAAATCAATGCGAATAGGAATGGGTTATGATGTTCACAAATTGGTAGCAGATCGTGAACTGATTTTATGTGGTGTTGCGGTGCCCTTTGAAAAAGGCTTGTTGGGCCACTCGGATGCTGATGTGGCAACCCATGCCTTGATGGATGCCCTCCTTGGGGCAGCAGGGCTCGGTGATATTGGTCGGCATTTTCCAGACACGGATGCCCAATATAAAGGGGTATCTAGCCTTGTCTTACTTGAAAAAGTCAACGAACTCATTAGGGAAAAGGGTTTTATCATCAATAATATTGATGTGACCATTGTTTGCGAAAGACCTAAGTTAAAAACATTTATGCCTCAAATGGTGGAGACCCTTGCCAAGGTACTTGAACTGAATATTGATTGTGTCAATGTGAAGGCCACCACCACTGAGGGGTTGGGTTTTGAAGGTGAAGGGCTTGGTATTTCAGCCCAAGCAGTGGCACTTTTGTTCTATTAAAAAGAGAAGAAGGGGTGGTTTAGATGACGCAGGAGCAAAATCAAAAGACCGATAAGAATCAAGATTTTGTAAAAGAAATTACCAAAATGGATGTTGACTTTCCCCAGTGGTACACCGATGTCATTCGGAAAACCGATTTGGTGGACTATTCGCCGGTGAAGGGTTTTATGGTGATCAAGCCCTATGGCTATGCCCTATGGGAAGGGATTCAAACTTACTTAGATAGACGTTTTAAAGAAACAGGACATAAAAATGCTTACTTTCCCCTTTTGATACCGGAGAGTCTATTAAATAAGGAAAAGGAGCATGTGGAAGGGTTTGCACCAGAGGTGGCTTGGGTGACCCATGGTGGTAGCAAAGAGCTAACTGAGCGTCTTTGTATCAGACCAACCTCAGAAACCATTATTTGCGCCATGTTTTCTAAATGGTTGAAATCCTATAGAGAGCTACCTTACCTTTATAATCAGTGGTGTTCTGTGGTTAGATGGGAAAAAGAAACCCGCCCATTTTTAAGAACTTCAGAATTTTTGTGGCAAGAAGGCCATACCCTCCACGAAACAGCAGAACAAGCCCAAGAAGAAACCCTTCAAATGCTTGATATCTATATTGAGATGGCTAAAAATGTGTTGGCTATTCCAGTGGTTGCAGGGATAAAATCCGAAAAAGAAAAATTTGCTGGGGCCCATGCTACTTATACCATTGAAGCGTTAATGCACGATGGAAAAGCCTTGCAGTCAGGCACTTCTCATAACCTGGCACAGCACTTTACCAAGGCCTTTGACATTACTTTCTCTGATAGAGAAGGGCAACTGCAGTACCCCCACCATACCTCATGGGGTGTTTCAACCCGCCTAATTGGGGCTTTGATTATGACCCACGGTGACGATAGAGGATTAGTGCTGCCACCTTACTTGGCACCAACTCAAGTTGTGATTATTCCGGTGATGCAAAACAAAGAAGGGGTGTTAGACCGTGCCTACGAGCTCAAGGCGGCCCTGACAAAAGCCGGTATACGAGTAGATTTAGATGATAGCGAGCATTATTCTGCAGGCTGGAAGTTCAATGAATACGAAATGAAAGGGATTCCCCTTCGCATTGAGCTTGGGCCACGGGATATTAAAAATGGTCAGTGCATGGTGGCCCGTCGTGACACCCTTGAAAAGAATGCTTATTCACTGGATGACATTGAACAGACCATCAAGGATTTACTGGTGACGGTCCATCAGGATATGTACGACAAAGCTCTTCGGATGCGTGACGAAAAAACTTATGCTATTCATAGCTATCCTGAATTTGTGGACAAAATGCAAAACGATCCAGGGTTTGCAAAGGGCATGTGGTGCGGTGAAGAAGCCTGCGAAGATCAAATCAAAAAAGACACTGCTGCCACCATTCGGTGCATGCCTTTTGAACAAGAAGACCTAGGGGATACCTGTCATTTCTGCGGCAAGCCAGCAAAGCACATGGTTTATGTCGCAAAGGCCTACTAAGATGGGTATGACCATGCGTCGTCAAGAGCGACAATTATTAAACACCACTGATATTCAAGAGATTTTAAATGTCTGTCAGGTTTGCCGCATTGGCCTTCAAGATCAACATGGCATGTATATCGTCCCCTTGAATTATGGGTATTTGCAAAGTAACGATGGTAAAACGCTGACGCTTTACTTTCACAGTGCAGGTGAAGGAAGAAAGATAGAGGCCCTAAAAGGCAATGATAGGGCTTGTTTTGAAATGGACTGTCACCATCAATTGAAAGAGGGTGACATTGCCTGTCGCTATAGTTACTATTTTAGTAGCTTAATGGGAACGGGCCAGGTGTCGTTTATTGAAGCAGGGGATGAGAAAAAAGAAGCCCTGTCCATTATTATGAAACACCAGACCGGTAAAGAGTTTACATTTGATGATCAAATGGCAAGTGGCGTCACGGTTTTTAGACTGGTGAGTACTGATTTTACTGGCAAAAGTAATTTGCCAAGAGCATAAGACAATAAAACAGCGGTCGCCCTCAACTGGAGAGCGACCGCTGTTTTGATTTATCAGTATTTCAAATCATTTTAAAAATCATCGTTGTGCTTTTTAAAACCTTTTAGACTTTTGCCTGTAATCATTTGGATACCTGCAAGGATTAAAACACCTGGGATAATGAATTTAACAAAGAAGGGCAATAGGGTGAAAGTCAACATCAGTGCTGCACCAGAGGCTAGTCCAAATGATACCCAAAACAGTGCTTTGTCTTTTTCGTCAAACCAGTAAAGTTGGAACAGGCCCACAGCTGGTGCTAGGATAAAGAGGGGCCACAGTTGACCCAGTATGCCGTAGCCAAAGAAACCACAGGCGATGAAGATGGATCCAAGGGTTAGAAGCACCCCGCCTGGAACCAGTAAACCGGGATTTTGTTGGGTTTTAAAATAGGAGAGTTCAAAAATCAGACCAGGTATGATTAAGAACATTGGCCATAAGAGGCGCCACCCTACTACTATCAGGAATGATTTATTGAGTAAAACCAGTAAACCAATCGTTACTAAAATGATGCCGAGTATGCGCTTATCTTTCATCTTGTATTCCTCCTCAAGGGGCTTTTTCTTAATTATAAGCCTATTTGGCCAGAAGAAAAGGGGGTTCGGCGCATTATAACCTGTTTCTAATCCACCTCTAAGATAGTCTCGTTATTTTGGTACTGTAACTTGTAAAGATTGTAATATAACCCACCTCGGTTAATTAATTCGTCGTGGGTGCCCACCTCTTTGACTTCACCCTTATTGAGAACAATAATCTTATTGGCGTGCTTGATGGTGGAGAGGCGGTGGGCGATAATGATGGTGGTCCGTTTGCTAGCCAGCTTCAAAATCGCATCTTGAATCAAGAGTTCGGTTTCGGTATCAATATTGGCGGTGGCTTCATCCAAAATCATGATTTCTGGATTGTAGGCCATGGCTCTGGCAAAGGATAGCAATTGCCTTTGGCCAGTTGAAAACTCGTTGCCCCGTTCTTTTAAAATATAATCGTAACCCCCAGGCATCCGTGCAATAAACTGATCCGCATTGACAATTCGAGCCGCCTCTTTAATGCGCTGGTCGTTGATATGCGGATTGAAGAGCCTGATGTTCTCAGCAAGGCTTGAGGAAAAGAGATACACGTCTTGTAGTACCATGCCGATGTGGCTACGGAGTTTGCTGGTTTCAATCTCTTTAATGGAAATGCCGTCTATCAAAATATCGCCCTTTTGGATATCGTAGAAGCGATTGATAAGGCTTGTGATGGTGGTTTTACCAGAACCGGTGTGTCCAACAATGGCAACGGTTTCGCCCTGTTGAATTTTAAAGGAGACGTTCTTTAAAACGTACTCGTCGTCGCTGTAACCAAAGCTGACATTCTTAAATTCGATGTCACCCCGTATTTTTTTAATCCGTTTAGGGTTTTCAGGCTCTGAAATAGCTGACGCAGTCTCTTGAATCACAAATAGACGCTCCGCACTGGCCATGGCCGATTGCATAATGTTGAACTTTTCGGAGAAGTCGAATATGGGCTGATAGAACTGTTTAATATAACGTGTAAAGGCAATAAATACACCTAGTTCTAGGGCGTAGCCCATTACCTGCAAGCTTCCATAAAACAGGAGCAGAACAAGACCTGTTGAGTAGATAAAGGACATGGCAGGCCTAAAGACACCAAAGATTTTAATTTCGTCTAAAAGGGTATCCTTGTAGTCGTCGTTGCTCCGTTTGAAATCGTCGTAGTAGGCCTTTTCAACCCCAAAGATTTGTATGATATTCATGCCAGAAATATACTCGGACAGTTTTGAATTGATAATGGCTACTTGGAGTTTGATTTTTCGCTGAACCGTGCGGATTTTAATTCTAAAAAGCCATGTGGCGACAACCACCAAGGGGAAGGTTGCCAGGGAAATCAGCGTTAGGCGGGGATCGATGGCAAACATAATCACCACAATACTGATGAGCATCAAGACGTCTTTTAAGACTGTTAATAGAACGCTGGTGTACATTTCGTTGATATTATCTAGGTCGTTGGTAATTCGGGTGACCAGCCTGCCCACTGGGTTTTTCTCGTAGTAGTGGAGGTCAAGATAGAGAATATGGCGAAAGAGGTCTTCCCGCATTTTAAAGATGATTTTTTGGGATGTCCAGTTCAAGAGGTACACTTGACCGTAGTTGAAGAGAAATCCAATCACCAAAAGCCCAAAGAAGAGAATTGTCAACTGGGTTAGGTGAAGACTGCGCTGATTTAAAATGGCTGTTTCTAAAGACTTTGGAACAGTTGTCAGTTTATTAGCATCAGTCACTTTGATGGCGGGGTCTGTAAAGTAAGGCTTGCCATCTTTGTAAATCAACCGCACTAGCTGATCGGGCTTATGGTACCTGTGGGCCAGGGCCGAGTAGTTTTTGCCATTTTGAGTAAAGGTGGTGATATCGCTGTAATCGTTGTAGATACCAATTAAGCTTTCCTTTGGATTGATAATATCATCAATGGCAATTTTGATGAGGAGTGGATTGGCAACGTCTACCAGGGTGACCACCAAAAGTAGCGCAATGCAGGAAATCAACAAGGCCCAGTAGGGTTTTGCATAACGCATAAGCCGCAAAAACAACTTGAGATCAAATGATTTTTCGATGTCTTTTTCTATAAAACTTTGATTGTTATCCATTGTGAACTCCTAACTCGTGTAGGACGCGATACGCTCTTCGAGTTGTTGCTTCTCGAACAGGTCGCGATAGAAACCATCTTGAGTGACGAGCTCTTGATGCGTGCCACTTTGACTTAAAAATCCATCTTGTAAAACGATAATGTGATCGGCGTGGGCAATTGAAGAGATTCGGTGGGCTACGATTAAAGTGGTCCGGTCTTTTAGTTCCGATTTTAGATGGGTAAGGATGGCGTCTTCGGTTTTTGTGTCCACTGCTGAAAGGGCATCGTCAAAAATCGTCATATCCGGATTTTTAATAAGAGCCCGGGCAATGGAAACACGCTGCTTTTGACCACCGGAGAGATTGACCCCCCGTTCCCCTAAAAGGGTGTCGTAACCCTGAGGCAATGCTTCAATTTCAGTGGCGATATTGGCGATTTTGGCGTAATACCCAATCTTTTTAAGCTTGGTACCCTCACTGGAAATCGCAATGTTATCTCTGATGGACTTAGAAAACAGAAAATTGTTTTGGGGCACATAACCAATGTGCTCTCTTAAGAGTTCTAGAGGAATTCTTCTGATATCGTGGCCATCAATAAAGATGGTACCACGGGGTGGGTTGTAGAGTCTTAGCAATAGGCTCACAAGGGTCGTTTTACCAGAACCTGTTCGGCCAAGAATCGCCAGTGTTTGTCCCTTTTTAACGGTGAAGCTCACATGTTTAAGGGTTGGCAGAGCGTCATTTGGGTAAGTAAAGCTTAAGTCTGTCACCACGATATCACCGTAGAGTCTCGTGATGCCCTCGTCGGATTCGTCGTCATTGATATCGGGCTTGGCATCCAAGACTTCGTTGATGCGCTTCATGGAGGCAATTCCTCTTTGAAGCACGTTAATCACCCAACCAATGGCCATAAAGGGCCAAGTGAGACTTCCGAGATAGGTGATAAAGGTTACAAATTGGCCCATTGTTAAAGCGCCACTGAGCACCTCTTGACCACCAAAAAACAGTGCAATCACAACACTTGTAGAGGCAAGAAAACCGATTAAAGGGAACATAATTCCCCACAGGGATACCATTTTCAAGTTGGCCTTCAGCATCTTCTGATTGTCTTGATTGAAGACATCCACAATGGCGGCTTCTCTTACAAAAGACTTCACAATCCGAATGCCAGAAAAAGCTTCCCTAGCCCGCTCGCTAAGGGTTGAAAAACTTTCGTTGACTTCTTTATGACGGTTTTGGATCATGGGACCCATAAAGGCAATCACCAGGGCCAAAAGTGGCAAGGGCAACAATGCAAACACCGTCAGGCGCACATCGATTTTCCAAATCATAATACCAACGGTGGTAATGGTCATAAAAATGGCGTCAGTGACCATAATGACACCCATACCAAGGGCCATTCGCACAGCGTTTAGGTCGTTGGTGGCACGGGCCATCAAATCCCCTGTTTTATTATTAATGTAGTAATTGAGAGAAAGTTTCTCCAAATGGCCAAACATCCGTTGCCGTATGCCGGTTTCGATTTCTCTGGACGCGCCGGTAATCCATAGGCGCCATAAGAAGCGGCACACCAGTGCAATAGCTTCCAAGATCACAATAATCACCATCATCCAGATGAGACTAGAAAAAGTCAGTGACTTGGCAACCAAATCATCCACAATCACACCCACAAACCACGGCGGTACCAATCCGATGGCGTCAATCCCGATTAAAACAATAATACCCAGTATGTAACGCCACAAATTTTGCTTCAATAAATCTTGAATGTGTCTCGTCAGTCCCATATTATCACGCTCCCTAATCTATAGTATAATAGATTCATACGGTTTAAGGAATGCTTTTACCAAAGAATTTCGTGAAGCGAAACGAAGGAGGTTGCCATGTTGCTCGAACACCTACCGCTAATTTATACCGGGGACGCCACAATCGATACCCAGCACCGTCACTTGATTGATTTATTGAATCTCTTGATCCAAGGTGTGGACTCACTGAATCACGATCACATTCAAACGGCCCTGAAGGGGCTTACCACCTATGTAGTTGAGCACTTTACAGACGAGGAGGCCCTGCACCTGAGTTCTGGGGCCAAGGGGTACGAATCCCACGTCAAGGCCCATGAAACCATCATTGTCCGACTGGACGAAATGGTTTTGGCCTATCAACGAAATCCCAATTCCAGTTTGGTTCTCATGCAGCTCCTCAGCAAAATTGTAAGGGATTTTATGGACCAAGTGGAGCATTTTGATGTCCCGCTAGCTGAACAGTTAAAGGCTCACCATTAAAGCTGCAAACGCTTGCCTAAGAAAAGGTATTAAGATGTCGCAATGACCCTTGACTTTTGGTTGGGTATCTGTTAATTTAAATGATAACATATCAGTCCGTATAGAGCGGACAGATTCATAACAGATGCATCACTCGTATATTTGAGGGGATAAGGCCCACATGTTTCTACGGCGCAACCGTAAATCGCGCCACTATGAGTGGAATTAAACGTAGCCCCCAAGGCGCACGGTAATTTCACTTACCGTGTTTTTTGTTTTTTTGACCCGAATTGATTTTAATTTGCCAAATGTGCCAAATGTGAAAAAACTTGCCAACGTGCCAAAAAGAGAAAGAGGAGACGATTATGCAGGATAAGATTGTTTTTGAAGGTTTAACTTACGATGACGTTCTACTGGTGCCACAAAAATCAGACGTCCTGCCAAATGAAGTCGACTTATCCACCCAGTTGACAAAGAAGATCAAACTGCGTATTCCACTGATGAGCGCGGGCATGGACACTGTGACAGAAGCTAAGCTTGCCATCGCCATTGCAAGAGAAGGGGGCATCGGCATCATCCACAAGAATATGTCAATTGATGAGCAAGCCCTGGAAGTGGATAAAGTCAAACGCTGCGAACACGGCGTCATTGTTGATCCTTTCTTTCTCTCAGCAGAGCACCGGGTATCAGACGCCCTAGAACTTATGGCCCGTTACAGAATCTCAGGGGTTCCCGTTACTGACGAAAACAAGAAACTGGTGGGTATCATCACCAATAGAGACATTCGCTTTGAAACCAATAAAGACAAGTCCATCGGCGAAGTCATGACAAAAGAGAATCTGCTTACAGCTAAAGCTGGGATTTCCATGCATGATGCAGCAGCCATTCTCAGAAAACACAAAGTTGAAAAGCTTCCTTTAATAGATGAGAACGGTATTCTTAAAGGCCTGATTACCATAAAAGATATTGAAAAAGTCATTATCTACCCAAATCGTGCCACAGATGCAGGTGGTCGCCTACTTGCTGGTGCCGCAGTTGGTATTGGTAAAGATATGGAAGAACGTGTGGACGCACTGGTTAAAGCTGGAGTTGACTGCGTTGTTTTAGACTCAGCCCATGGTCACTCGAAAAATATTATGATCGCCGTCAAAACCATTAAAACTAAATACCCAGACCTTCAGTTAATTGCAGGTAATGTTGCAACGGCAGAAGCCACTAGGGACTTAATAGAAGCTGGAGCGGATTGTGTCAAGGTCGGCATTGGACCTGGTTCAATTTGTACCACAAGGATTGTTGCAGGTATCGGCATGCCGCAGCTAACCGCTGTTTACGAGTGTGCAAAAGAGGCAGACAAGTACGGCGTTCCAGTGATTGCAGACGGTGGCGTCAAATTCTCAGGAGACCTGCCAAAGGCAATCGCAGCAGGGGCAAGCGTCATAATGATCGGATCACTCTTTGCCGGCACAGAAGAAAGCCCAGGGGAATTGGTGATCTTTAAAGGTAGATCTTTTAAAACTTACCGAGGCATGGGCTCTGAAGCCGCCATGGAAGCGGGTTCTAAAGACCGTTACTTCCAAAACGACACTAAGAAGTTTGTACCAGAGGGTGTAGAAGGTCGGGTCCCATTTAGAGGCACTTTGGCAGATAGCATCTATCAGCTAATTGGAGGCCTCCGAGCGGGCATGGGTTACTGCGGCACACCAACAGTGGCAGACCTTAAAAAGAACGGTAAATTTGTACGCATTACGGGTGCAGGGCTTAGAGAATCCCATCCCCATGATATAACCATTACCAAAGAATCGCCAAACTACAGTATTTCTGATTAAGCTGGGAGGCTAACCGAATATGTCGCAGAGAGAAATGATTGTTGTCGTCGATTTTGGCGGTCAATACAACCAATTAATTGCACGCCGAGTGAGAGAGAACAAAGTCTATTGTGAAGTTGTTTCATACAAACGGTCAATTGAAGACATCAAAGCAATGAACCCAAAGGGTATCATCTTTACAGGTGGCCCAAACTCAGTTTACGAAGAAAACACACCAACCATTGATCCAGCAATCTTTGACCTAGGTGTGCCTGTATTAGGTGTTTGCTATGGTGCCCAGCTTATGGCCCAATCTTTAGGCGGCCGGGTAGAACGTGCAAACGAAAGAGAATACGGCAGAATCAACTTGAATATCGCTTCTAGCGACAACTTGTTTAAAGACATTGAAACAGGCTCAACCTGTTGGATGTCCCACAACGACTTTATCGCAGAGCCACCAACAGGCTTTGAAGTCACTGCAACAACCGATGCTTGCCCAGTGGCAGCCATGCAAAACGTGGCTAAAAAACTGTACGCCGTACAGTTCCACGCAGAAGTTGAGCACACACCATTCGGCCGTACCATGATCAAAAACTTCCTTTACGATATCTGCCAGTGCGTTGGCGACTGGGATATGGGCAACTTGGCAGAAACATTTATCCAAGAAATCCGTGAAAAAGTGGGCAACAAAAAAGTCCTTTGTGCCCTTTCAGGTGGGGTAGACTCATCAGTTGCAGCCATGCTGGTACACAGAGCCGTGGGGGACCAACTCACTTGTATCTTTGTAGACCACGGCCTCCTCAGAAAAAACGAGGGAGACCAAGTTGAAGCGGTCTACGGCAAAGAATTCAAGATGAACTTGATCCGCGTCAATGCCCATGAGCGTTTCCTTGGAAGCCTCAAAGGGGTATCTGACCCAGAAACAAAGCGTAAATCAATCGGCGAAAACTTTATCCGGGTATTTGAAGAAGAAGCCAACAAGCTAGAAGGGGTTGAGTTCCTTGTACAAGGTACAGTTTACCCAGACGTGATCGAATCAGGCACGGACACAGCCCATGTTATTAAATCTCACCACAACGTAGGCGGCCTGCCAGATGACATCAAATTCAGCCTGATTGAACCACTTAGACAACTCTTTAAAGACGAAGTTCGCGCCCTAGGCGAAGCCCTTGGCATCCCCTACCACATGGTTTGGCGCCAGCCTTTCCCAGGTCCAGGCCTTGCCATTCGTATCCTAGGTGAAATCACAGACGAAGCCCTTCACATCGTCCGCGAATCCGACGCCATCTTAAGAGAAGAAATCTTAAAAGCAGGACTTGAGAAAGATGTGTGGCAGTACTTCACATGCCTACCCAACATCAAGTCAGTGGGCGTTATGGGTGACGAGCGCACCTACTCACACACCGTAGCGGTGCGAGCTGTAACCTCCACGGACGGTATGACATCTGACTGGGCAAGACTACCATACGAAGTGCTAGACAAAATCTCTTCAAGAATCGTTTCTGAAGTAGAGAACGTTAATAGAATCGTGTATGATATCACCAGTAAACCACCGTCAACAATTGAGTGGGAGTAATAAAAAAGGAGACTGCAGGCAAAATGCCTGGAGTCTCTTTTTTATTACTTCCGTTTACGAGAAATAGAGTGGGACACTGCGAACAGCTAAGTTGAGCGCAAAATGGGGAGTGAAAATTGGGCCATATTCATATGATCCCAATTTTTAGCTCCCCATTTTGCATTGGACGTGCCAACGTCCTTGATGATTTGGTCACACGAAAAACACCAAATCATCAAGGCTCTTCAACTAACTCAACTAACTCAACTCACTTAAACCACAAAGAACTGCTTATAAATAGAATTGACTAGAAAGATGAATAGAGTAAAGTATAACTGATACTATATGAGTATGAGGTAGTTGTTGCAGTTATAACTGCAACAACTATTGAATTATATGATTATAAAAGGTATAGTTGAATTAATCGGAGGTGATTCTGTGATTAAACGAGAACAATATATGAATAAAGTACGTCCTTTTATGGACAAAAACATTATTAAAGTACTAACAGGTATACGTAGGAGCGGCAAATCTGTTATGTTGCAGCTGATTCAAGATGAGTTAAAAGGCTTAGGGTGCAAAGATAAGCAGATTTTAACTCTGAATTTCGAAGACATGACATATGCACATTTGAATCAGGCAAGCAAGCTTCACGAATTCGTAATGGAACATCTTGAGAAAAATCCTGAGTTAAAGTATTTGTTCTTTGATGAAATTCAGGAAGTTTCTGACTGGGAAAAATGTATCAACTCTCTTTTAACGAAAAATCAATTTGACATATACATTACTGGATCAAATGCTAAGTTGCTCTCTGGTGAATTGGCAACGTTTCTGGCAGGACGATACGTCGAGATACATGTGTTGCCTTTTTCATTTCAAGAATTCATTGTGTTATATAAGGTTGACAATGGCCAACCTCCATCCATTGATGTTGTGTTTAGCCAATATTTGCAAGTTGGCGGATTTCCTTTTATTCATCATTTTATTAATGAACCAACGGCAATTGCCCAGTACTTGAAAGATGTCTACAGTTCTGTACTGATTAAAGATGTCATGAAGCGTAACCAGTTTAGGGATGTGGATTTACTTGAACGTATTTTAATGTATGTAATTGCACATGTCGGAGAATCGTTTTCGGCAAATTCTATATCAAAATATTTTAAAAGTGAAGGCAGGAAAGTAGCTCCAGAAACGATTCTAAATCAGTTAAAGGGTTGTGAAGAAGCGTTTTTATTCCACAGAGTGCCAAGAATGGACTTGGTCGGTAAGCAGATTTTACAGGTCAATGAGAAATATTACATTGCTGATCATGGCATTAGGCAAGCTGTCTATGGAAATAATCAAAGAGACATTCAGCGGATACTAGAAAACATCGTTTATATGGAAATGCTTCGTCGTGGCTATGGTATTTATGTGGGACGTGTTGGAAAATTGGAAGTAGATTTTATTTGTGAAAAGGCAGGTCAGAGAATATACTTGCAGGTTTCATATCTGCTAGCGTCGGATGAAACAATAGAAAGAGAGTTTGGATCATTACTGGAAATTAATGATAATTACCCAAAGTACGTGCTCTCTATGGACCGTTTTGATATGAGTAGAGAAGGGATTATTCACAAATATTTGCCTGAATTCTTGCTCGAAGACTCTTTATAATAACAATCTGTATAATTATCCCGTATGAATAAAACTATATGTATAGATAGGTGGGAAAACTTGTGAAATGGTGTGCAATACCAAGTTGAAAAGGTTATAATAGGAAAGTTAGATGTTTTAATTATTATGATGTTAAGAATAGTGATGAGGTGTCTATATGCTAAAAATAGCCGTATGTGATGACGAAAAAATCATGCTGCAAAGCATGCAAGAACTCTTAGAAAGCTATGCTAATCAGAATGGAATCCATTTCTATATTGATTCTTACCTAAATGGGCATACCATGATTAAAAATTGGAATCAATACGATATCGTTTTTTTGGATATGAATATGCCCGGATTAGATGGCATGGACGTTGCTAAGGTTCTAAGAGAAGACAATCGGGATTGCAAGATTATTTTTGTAACATCAAGCCAAGAAATGGTGTTTAAAGCTTTTGAGGTGAATGCATTTAGATATGTCTTAAAACCCCTGGATCAAACCAAGTTATTTGAAGTGTTAGATGCTGCTAGAAATGCATGCATTGAATCAGAAGAAGACACAATCACATTTGAGATGACTCAAAAGCGAGTTGTGAAAATAGCCACAAAAAATATCTTATTTATTGAAACAAAGGACAGAAAAATTGAGATTCACACCTTAAAAGAGTCATTTTTGTCAAACGAAACACTGAGCGAACTTGAAGAGAGATTAAATTCCGATATGTTCTTTAAGCCCCATAATAGTTTTATTGTCAATCTAGAACATGTAAAAACCCATACGAATAAAGATATCACCCTTGTCAGCGGTCAAACCATCCCTCTAAGCAGATTAAGAGGAAATGCATTTAAAAAAGCATTTATCAAAAGTCTAGGCCTATAAGAGGGGTACCCAAATGGTTATATTCGATTTTCTGTTGTATATATTCTTACTTGTAGTGGGTGTTTTCTTTATCACTTATGTTTCCAATGTATTTTTAACCATAAAGAAGTTTAAAAAAGAAACTAAGATTATTATGCTGATTACCTCATTTTTATTTTCGATAATATGGTATTTGATGCTAGGATTTGAGTCTAGTATCATTTATCTGATACTTACTTTGATCATTATTTTTGGCATGTTTGAAGAAAAAATCAAGCATAAGGTTGTTACACTACTTATCATTATTCTTGGCTCACTTGTGTTTGAGATTGTGCTCAAGCTAACAACTGCTATTGGAAACAATATGGCATATGTTTTTCCAGTAGGTTTCATGTATAAATTGGATCAGATTAAAATATCGGCATTTCAACTTTTTGCTATCCTATTTTATCATGGACTTTCAAAAAAACAAAAGGTGCCTTCAAAGGTGAGTATCAGTAGTCTTAAAAATGTTACACTCTATATGTCAATCGCCATCAGCTGTTTAGGTATTGTTTTTGTTTATTTCATCAATGAATATTTTTACAGTATTGGGGGTGTGTATGCAACGGTAACCACATCATTTCTGCTGTTTTCATTATTAATGGGATTTATACTAGTTGTTTTAATGTTATTATCAATTCAACTAAATTTGAAACAGCAATTATTGAGTGGTAACAACCATCTTCTAGAAAATCAGATTAGCAGCCAGTTAAACCATTATAACCAATTGGAAAGAAGTTTGATTGAAACAAGAAAGATCAAACATGATATGTTAAATCATATGATCAGTTTAGATTACTTACTTGAAAAGGCAGACATCACCCAAGCAAAATCATATATACGAGAAATCGAGGGGCGTATAAGAACCATTGCCAATGCCATAGAAACAGGTAACAATATAGTGGATGCCATTCTTAATGAAAAAATACAAATCGCTCAAGAGTTTGATATCGAGATTGTTTTTAAGGGTGCCCTTGACAATACACATTTTATTGAGATTGTGGACTTATGCACAATCGTCTCCAATTCTTTAGATAATGCCATTGAAGCAGTGCGTAAGCTACCTATTGAAAGAAGTCGGGTTATCTCTATTAAAACAAGTCTTACAAAAGGATATTGGCTTTACAAAATAGAGAATGATTCAATACCAGTGAAGATTGTCACCAACAAAAATATACAAACGACAAAATTGGACCAGTCCTGGCATGGCTTTGGACTAATTAACATTAGGGAAGCTGTTAATAAATACAGCGGACAGCTTAACCTTACTTATCAGGAGAACAAATTCATTCTGGATGTCGCTATAAAATGCACCGATATACATTAAACACAGTTAATACCTATTTAATCAAAGGATACAGTCTTATCTAAAAAGGCTGTATTTTTTTTATTTTTCTATGAATTTTCTATGAATTTTGACATGTTATGTAGCAAATCATGACATAGTACGCAAATGGCCTTCCCAAAAGCGTAGATATGTTTATACTAACAATTAGCAAATGCGATTGCAAGACTTCACCCAGGACTTGCTACTAAAAGACGGAAGACTAATAGCGAATGTTTGATTGGTAAATCAAGAAAATCACAGACCTTATGATACATGTGAAAAACATTGTGGCATGTGAAAATCACGTTTGTTACATTTAAATAAAATATCTATTTATTGATTATAGATGCATAAAATGTTAAAATGTAGTGGTGCTCTAGAGATTTCACAAGTGCAGAATCAATGTGAAAAACGAACTTAAATACACTTCAAAGAGATAGGGAGTTTACCTATTATTGAAATGAATCAAATTAGGAGGCGCTCATGTTAAAAACCACTCTGGAAAAGCTGAGTTTAGAGCCACAATTTAAGGCCTTTCAACAATTATTATACCGAATATTAGGGGTGAAACTTAAACCGCTAGAAACGATTCTATTCTTTCTTTGTTTTGTGGGCTTTATTAGTTATCAAATAGCCTATAGGATCGGTGTGATTATTTCCATTACTAATCACATGTAGGGCAAGTTACTGTGTGATACTTAGGGTTTGGTGGCACGATTACCTTTAACTAATAACAATAGAGGTGCTGAATTATGAAAGGAACCAATATTTCAAATGTTAGTTTTAGTGGGGCCATTAAGATATTTACTCAACTTTCGCACACCAATAAACCAAGCAATAACTTGATATGACTAGGCTG